>JBCCGI010000018.1:0-118986 GCA_039029355.1 Planctomycetota bacterium | reverse complement strand
CTCGCGTGGCCGAAGGCTGGCGCTCAAGAGCTACCTGCGCTACTACAACCGAGTCCGCCCTCACGGTAGCCTCGGCTACTCGCCCCCGATGAACCGGATCGAGCGATCGGGATGAACAACGTCCCTGGAAACGACAGCTAGTCCGCGACCAGCCCCTTGCGCCGCGCGAGGGCCCGCGAGACCTCGGTGACCTCCTCCGCGCTCAGGAGGTGGAGCTGGTGGACCAACACGTGCCCGCGGTCGAGCGCCGGGAAGCGGCCCGGGTCCTCGCAGAGATCCGCGAGCACCCGCAACCAGCTGATGAGCAGCCCGCGGTACGCCGCGGCGTGCGGCGTGACCGAGCCGCCGTGCTCCGCGGCCGCGAGCACGTCGGAGAGCGGCAGCCGCGCGTCGTCCGCCTCGGCCATGCAGATCAGCTGGGCGCGCTCCTCCAGCTCGCGCATCAGGCCGCCGGGCGTGAAGCCCGCGTCGGCGAAGAGGCGCAGCGCACCAAGCAGGTTGCTGCCGAGCGGCAGGAAGCGGGTGCGGTCGCACAGGTGCCCCTCCTCGTGCAGCGCGGTGAGCAGCACGAGCTCGTCGAGCGAGACCAGCGGCTCGCCGTCGACGCGGCGGGCCGCGCGGTCGCGCAGCACGGCCAGGCGCACGCGGTCGCCCTGGCCCAGCAGCGGCACGAGGGCCGCCGGCGGGGTACCGAGCTCGGTACGCACGCCGCGCACCGCGAGCGCGGCGTCGACCTCAAGGCCGAGCCGCTCGGCCTCCTCGGGGCCGACGTCCGCCGGCAGGAAGCGCTCCTCGAGCCGCCGCCAGTGCAGCAGCTCCTCGCGCACGGCCTCCACGTCGACCCAATAGCCCTCGTGCAGCGCGGCGCCGGAGATGCGCGCGCCGCGGCGTCCGGGGCGGCTCTCGACGTCGGCGCCCTCGCACCAGGCGACGGTGCCGGCCCACGGCACGCCGAGGTGCGTGCCCGAGCGCTCCTCGACCCACAGGCGCCGCAGCAGCGTCCCGTCGGGGCCGCCGCCGCCCAGCGCCTCGCCGAAGATGCCGAAGCGGCCGATCGCCAGGAGCTCGGCGGCGAGCCCGCCGACCGCCTCGCCCTCGGCGCCTCGGCCGGCATCCTCGTCGGCGCGCGTGAAGGTCGGGCCGGGGTGCACGACGGCGGCGACCGGTCCGTAGCGAGTGCGCGGCGAGGCGGCGAGGTCCAGCGGCCCGCCGTCCTCGCCCAGCGCTAGGCGGTAGCTCTGGAAGAGCGGCGACAGCGCCGCGAGCAGTCCGTCGAGCGACTCGATCGGACGCAGTGACTCGGATTCGCGCTGCTTGGTCTCGGCATCGCTCGGAGCGATCGCGCTGGTCCACGGCCCGCCGTAGGCCTGACCGCGGTCGACCAAGCGCAGGATGCGGTCGACGCCCGCCAGCAGCACCACGCCCGCCGACGCGCGCGCCTCGAGGCCCAGCGCGGCGTCGAGGTCGCGCAGCGCGAGGTCCTCCGCCAGCCCGCGCGCCTCGGCGAACCAGCCGGCCGCGAGCAGCGCGCCCGCCAGCTCGTTCTCGTCGCCGCCGCGCGCCGCGCTCACGACGCCGCGCAGGCGCGGGTCGGGCGGCAGCCCCTCGGCGTCGCGTAGGAAGGCCGGCAGGTCGGCGAGCCAGTCCTCGACCGCTCCCGCGCCGTCGCCGCGCGCGAACCGTACCGCCCGCAGCCGGCCGCGCGCCCGCACGCCGGCGGGATCGTCGCGCAGGAGCGCGAGCGCGATCGCGGGCGCGCCCGCCTCCAACAGGATGCCGGCGCGCAGCGGACGCCGCCCCTCGCCTTCGCGAACCGCGAGCGCCGCGGCCACCTCGAGCGCCCCGCCGGCCTCGCGCAGCCCGACCGGGGCTTCGAGCAGCGCACGCACGAGCCGGGCCAGGTCGTCCTGCGCCAGGTCAGCGGTCGCGAGCAGATCGAGCCCGCGCCGGTAGCCGCGCTCGGCCAGCGCCGCGCGCGCGCTGGTCAGCTCGGCCTGTGCGAGCCACGCGTGCAGCGAGGTGCGGTCCGACGCCAGAAGGTCGGGCTCCGACAGCCGGTGCTCGAGGAGCTTCGCCGCCTGCTCCGCACGCCCGAGCGACAGCTCGTAGCGCGCCGACGCGATCGTGAAGTAGGTGTGCTCCCAGGTGTCCTTCGCGCGCTCGCGCGCCAGGCGCCCGTGGCGCATCGCCGAGCGCGTGCCGCCGCCGAGGTACGAGTTCCAGGCCAGCCCGTGGTGGTTCCACGCCAGCTCGCGATCGAGGTCGATGCCGCGCTCGAAGCGCGCGATGCCGGCGCGGCCCTCCAGCCGCCCGGTGAGGTAGTGGAGCGCGGCCGAGCTCGGGTGCTCGCGCAGCTCGCGGCGCCGCTGAGCCAGCACGTCGGGCCCGCGCAGGGCGGCGCGCGCGAGGTCGTCCAGCACGCGCCGCGGGGCCACCCAGGCGGGGTCGAGCGCGTGCGCGCGCTCGAAGGACGCCAGCGCCGCCGCCTCGTCGCCTGTCACGAGCGCCGCCTGCCCCTGGGCAAAGGCGATCGAGGCCGGCGCGGCGGCCGGCGTCACCCGCGCCGGTCCGCCCGCGCGGCACGCCAGAGCGTCCAGGGTGGCCGCGAGGACAAGGAACAGAATCAGACCCGCCGGCCGCACGGGCCGGCGCGGGGAGGCGCTGGAATGCTGCATGGGAAGCCGCTCCCATCTTCGGGTAAGGCGCCGCGCGGGTGGAGCGGAATCCGGGGTGCCCTTGCGGCGAGCGGGTGGTGAGCCAAACTAGGACGTTATGGAAACGCGCCTCTTCCCTCAGCGACTCGGCGCCCTGTGGCTGGCCGGCGCCGCGCTCCTCGCCTTCTCCCTCACCGCCGGCGCCCAGAAGGGGCGCGGGTCCAAAGACAAGAAGAAGAAGGGAGCCGAGCCGACGAAGATCGTGCCCTGGCTGGGCGACTACGACGGCGCGCTGGTCGCAGCGCGCGAGCGCAACGCGCCCCTGGCCGTGCTGGCGATCCTCGAGGGCGAGATGACCAGCGACCGCGTGCGCGATGAGATCTTCAAGGGCGACGACTTCAACCGCGTCGCCGCCCACACGGTGTTCCTGCTGGTCAACAACGGCGACCACGCGCAGAAGACGCTGGTCGAGAAGAACGCCAAGGGCGAGAAGGTCGAGCGCAAGGTCTGCTCGGTGTTCGAGGTGCCGACCTGCTCGGACCACAAGCGCAGCTGGAAGCGCGTGTTTCAGGAGCACTCCGAGGGCGAGGACATGGTGGTCCCGGCGCTGATCGTGCTGATGCCGAACGGCGAGGAGCACGGCCGCAGCCAGGACGAGATCCAGACCGGCGAGGCGATCGACATCATCCGCAAGGCCCGCGCCCTGGCGGGCCCGAGCCTCACCAAGGACGAGCTGCTCGAGGTCAAGGGCAAGCTCGACACCGGTGAGTCGTCCGAGAAGACGCGCTTCTTCGAGACCGCCTGGAAGGCCTACTCGCGCGTGCTCGAGATCACCGAGAGCAGCGTCTGGGCCGACCGCGCGCGCGCCGGCCGCGACCGCGCAGCCGTGGCCATGCAGCGCAACGTCGACGAGGCGCTCGCGAAGATGGAGGCGGGCAGCGTCGAGCTCGGCTACGAACGGCTGCTCCAGTACCAGGTGGACTACGCCGGCACGCCGCTCGAGAAGCCGCTGAAGGACACCCTCAAGAAGGTCGAGCGCCGCAAGGAGTGGAAGGACGCCATCGCGGCGGTGAAGCACCGCCGTGACGCGGACGAGATCTGGGCCAAGTGCGAGGAGGCGCTCGCCCAGGGCAAGAAGACCGTCGCCGAGCGCCACGCGAAGCGCATCCTCAAGAAGTTCGCCGACACGCCGGCAGCGGAGCTGGTGCGGCAGCGCTTCCCGAAGCTCGTCGAGGGGGACTCGGGCCGCTAGAAGACGGTCCACGCCTGCGCGATCAGCGGGGACCGATCCTCGCGGTCAGCTGCGTCGCCGCGCCCCTCTCCGGGGCACCGCGACGGGCTTCCGCAGGTGAGCGCGGTGACGCGCTCGCGCGCTACGGGTTGCGGTAGAAGGCCTCGAGCACCGCGTCGCCCCCCACCTCACGGTGATCGGGGTGCAGCAGCCGCTCGGGGCTGAGGCGCGACGCGAGCGAGCGGCCGCGGCCGCCGTTCACGCTGCCGGTGTAGACCGCGACCTGATCGACGAAGCCGGCGTCGAGCAGCGCCTCCTGCAGCGTCGGCCCCGCCTCGACCAGCACGCGGCGCGCGCCGAGGTCCCACAGGTGCTCAAGCGCAGCGCGCAGGCTGACGCGGCCGTCGGAGTCCGGGCGCAGGCTGGCGACCTTCGCACCGGCGGCCTCGAGCGCGCGGTGGCGCGCGGGCGCGGCGCCGGCGCGGCAGAAGATCCAGACGTCGCCCCCGGCCTCCTCCTCGGAGGTGGGCGGACGGAGCAGCGTCGATTCGGGCCGCGTGCGCAGCTCGGTGTCGAGCACCACGCGCAGCGGCGGAGAGGTGCGGTTGCCGGGCGGTCGCACGGTCAGCCGCGGGTCGTCTTTGAGCACCGTGCCGACGCCGGTCAGGATCGCGTCGACGCGGCCGCGCCGCTCGTGCACCTCGGCGAGCGACTCAGGGCCGGAGATCCAGCGACCGTCGCCGACGTCCTTCGGCGGGGTGAGCTGTCCGGTGCGCGTCTGCGCCCACTTGGCGATGAGCCACGGGCGCGGTCTGCGCACGCGCTCCTTCGCGGTCCAGTCCAAGAAGTGCGGCGAGACCTCCTCGAGCGGCGAGCCCGAGGCGAGCAGCACGGTCTCGAGGCCGGCCTCCTGGAGGAGCTCCAGCCCCTTCCCGCGGTGGCGCGGGTCGGGGTCGAGCGCGCCGACCACCACGCGGCGCAGGCCCGCGTCGATCAGCGCTCTTGTGCAGGGTCCGGTCTTGCCGTCGGTCGAGCACGGCTCGAGCGTGCAGACGATCGTGTCCCAGCGTTCCGCGGCCACGCCGCGCGAGCGCGCGGCGGCCATGGCCTGAACCTCGGCGTGGGCGCCGGCCCACACCTGGTGGAAGCCGCGCGCGACCTCGCGCGTGCCGGACAGGATCGCGGCGCCCACGCAGGGATTGGGCGCGATGCGGAAGCGGAACTCAGCCGCCTCGCGGCCTAGCTCCGAGAGCAGGCTGCGCAGACCGGCTTCGTCGAGAGTGTCGAGGGTACGTGACGGGCTCATGCTGAGGGCGGAGTCGCTGCTGGCTACTCCCAATGTACCGCTCCTACCCCTCTGCATCGGCTGGATCCAGGCGGGAGAAAGCGTTCGATTCGGGAAAAGCCCATAGATCCTTCCCCTGCCGGTCACCAGGGGCAAACTGGGCGCCCGTCGCGCGCCCCGGGCTGTCCGGAGCGCCCTGGAACGGCCCCGAGGGCCTCCCCGCCCCGCCGGGCGCCCCGCTCCGCCGCCCACCGCACCCCAACCGCCACGCCCCCAAAAGCCATGAGCCAGGCCCCGATCCGAGTGGCCGTCACCGGCGCCGCCGGCCAGATCGGCTACGCCCTCCTCTTCCGCATCGCCAGCGGGCAGATGTTCGGGCCCGATCAGCCCGTCGTCCTGCAGATGATCGAGATCCCCGCCGAGAAGCCGATGCAGGCGCTCTCCGGCGTCGCGATGGAGCTCGACGACTGCGCCTTCCCGCTCCTGCAGGACATGGTCCTGACCAGCGACCCCGCCGAGGGCTTCAAGGACGTGAACTGGGCGCTCTTGGTCGGCTCCAAGCCGCGCGGCCCGGGCATGGAGCGCAACGATCTCATCAAGGAGAACGGCCCGATCTTCACCGGCCAGGGCCGCGCCATCAACGACCACGCCGCCTCCGACGTGCGCGTCGCGGTGGTCGGCAACCCGTGCAATACGAACTGCCTGATCGCGATGCACTCGGCGCCGGACCTGCCGCGCGACCGCTTCACCGCGATGACGCGCCTCGACCAGAACCGCGCTCAGGCCCAGCTCGCGGCCAAGGCCGGCGTGGCGACCACCGAGGTCAGGAACACGCTGATCTGGGGCAACCACTCCTCGACCCAGGTCCCCGACTTCCACAACGTCGAGATCGGCGGCAAGCGCGGCGACGAGGCCATTACCGACTCCGCCTGGCTGCAGGGCGAGTTCTTCGAGACGGTCCAGAAGCGCGGCGCCGCCATCATCAAGGCCCGCGGCCTGTCGAGCGCCGCCTCGGCTGCCAACGGTCTGGTGGACCACGTCCGCGACCTGTCCACCGCGACCCCCGCCGGCGAGTGGCGCTCGGTCTGCGTGCCCAGCGACGGCTCCTACGGCGTGCCCGCGGGGCTGATCTCCTCGTTCCCGGTCCGCTCGGACGGGAAGGGCGGCTGGGAGATCGTCCAGGGATTGGAGCTAACGGATTTCCTCTCCGACCGTTTGAAGGCCACCGTGGCTGAGCTAGAGCATGAGAAGTCGGTCGTGGCCGACCTCCTCGGCTAGCCCGCTTCCCCCGCAGTCGACTTTCAGCGATCCCCAAACATGAAAGCTACCTTCCTGGCGATTCCCGCCGCGCTCGCGCCCCTGTCGCTCCTCCCCTTCTGGTCCGCCGAGCCCGCCCCGGCGGCGGCGACGGCCCCCGCCGAGGCGCACACCTACGCCATCGACGCCGGCCACTCGGCCGTGATCTTCCGCGTCAAGCACTTCGGCGTCGGCTATACCTACGGCCGCTTCAACGAGCTGGGCGGCTCGGTCACGTTCGACGAACGTAACCCCGCGGCCTCCTCGGTCGAGATCGAGGTCAAGGCGAACAGCATCGACTCCAACAGCGAGGGGCGCGACGACCACCTGCGCGGTCCGGACTTCCTCTCCTCGAAGGAGTTCCCGCTGATCACCTTCAAGAGCAGCAAGGTCGAGAAGAAGGGCGACGGGTATGCCGTCACCGGCGACCTCAGCCTGCACGGTGTCTCCAAGACGATCACCGTCGATGCGGAGCACGTGGGCACCGGCCCGGACCCGTGGGGCAACGAGCGGGTCGGGTTCGAGCTCAAGTTCGACATCGAGCCGAAGGACTACGAGATCCGCTACATGACGGACAAGGACACCCTGGGCCCGGGCATCGGCATGATCGTCAGCATCGAGGCGAGCCGGAAGCCCTAGCCCCTTTCCAGGAGCGAGCGCTTGAGCTCAGCGTTTCTCAAGGCGGCGCTGGGAGGCATCGTGCCCCCCATCGCCGTCTCTTCTTTGTGCCTGGCGCCGCTCTTGCGGCGCGGGGACGGGACGCCGCGTGCGGCCGGGCTCTATGGCGCGCTGGCGCTCGGCCTCGGCGCGGCGGCGGGCTCGCTGTTCGTGCTCGGCGGCTTTGAGGGCGTGCAGCGGCCGGTGTCGGTGCTGCAGCGGCTCTTTTGGGTCGGCGGCATCGGCGCGGCGGCGGGTGTGGTCGAAGCGCTGCTCGCCAAGCGCACGCTGCTGCGCGTCGCGGCGCGCCTCGCGATCACCGGCGGGCTCTTCTACTGGATCCTCGGCTTCGTGCGCGAGCATCAGTGGGAGGGCAACGAGGCGGTGATGTGGATGACCGGGCTGACGCTCGCGACCTGCGCGGTGTGGACCGCGCTCGACGCGATCGCCAAGCGGCGCCCGGGTCCGGGGCTGCCGCTGGCGCTGTGCGCGGCGGTGTCGGGCACCGCCGGCGCGTTGGCGATCTCGGGGTCGGGTTCGCTCGGACAGACCGCGGGCGCGCTGGCGGCGGCGCTCGGTCCGGCGTTTGTCCTTTGCGCGCTGCGGCGTGACGTGACGTTGGAGCGTGCGCTCGCGCCCTTCGCGCTGCTCTTCGCCTGCCTGCTGCTGGGCGGGCACTATGCGGCGGACCTGCCGGCGTCTGCGGCGCTGTTGTGCGGGGCCTCGCCGCTCCTTGCGGGGCTGGTGCTGCTCCTGTCGGGGCGGCTGCGTCCCTGGCTGGCGGTGGTCGCTGCGCTCATCGTGGTGCTGGCCGCGACCGGCGGCGCGGCGTGGCTCGGGTATACCCCGACGCCGGACAACCCGTACTACTAGGCCGAGGCTCGCCCGTCCCCGGCTCCTGGCGGCCGACCTCGGACGAGCGTCACTTTGGCGGCGGCGGGCCGCGTCCCTTTGCGTTCCCTCCTGCGCTGCGCGAGACCGCGCAGCCACTAGCCCCGCGCGATCCACGCGGGCACCAACGAGGGACCCATGACCGACGAGATCCAACCCGCTCCCCGAGCCGCCGCTTCGCCGCCCCAGACCGCCCCGCGGCCTGCGCCCGAGAAGGGCGCCCCTCCGCGCATCGCCGCCGACGCCCAGCTGCACGCGCGCGTCGATCGCTTCCACCTGCGGCTCCGCGACCTCGACCGCGATCGCGACGAGCTCAACTCGACGCTCACCCAGCTGAGCAGCGACGTCAACGAGCTCCACGGGCTGCGCCGGGCATTGGAACGCGAGGCCGGGGACTCCGAGGACGACGCGAGCTTCTCACGCCTCGTCGCGGCCGCGACGTGGCGCGTCGAACAGGAGATGGGCAAGCGGGATGAGCAGCGCTCGCGCCGCTGGAGCATGATCGCCACCGGCGCCGGTCTGGTCGCGGCGGCCGTGCTCGCGCTGGTTGGATGGGCCGTGCGCGAGGGGTTGAAGCGGACCGTGGACCAGGCGATCGCCGACAGCCGCGGCGCGCTGATCGCGGACATCGCGAGCGACGTGACGTCGACCGTCTCGGCCGCCTTCGAGAACAGGATCGACGACACCCTCGAGCGCGAGCAGATCTACCAGGGCTTCCGGTACCAGACCCTCTCGCTCGACCTCAACACGGAGTTCACCGCCACCGACCGCAACGAGGTGCTGGCCGCTCTGCGGATCGTCGCCAAGGACGACCGCCTGCGCTCGCGCACCGGGTTCCGCTCCGCCCTGGGACAGGTCCTCGACTCGTTCATCCGCGCGAGCCAGGACCGCGCCATCGACGAGATCTTCTCGCTCTACCGCACCGAGTGCCTCGCGAGCAGCGACATCGCACTCCCGCTGCTGGAGCACTACGCCGAGCAGGTCATCGGCTACCCGGACCTCGTCGAGATGCGTCCGGCGTCGATGCTCCAGAACTTCACCCTGCTGGCGGACACCGACACGGTGCGGCGCCACCTTCCCGGCGTGCTGCTCGCCTACAAGCTGATGATCGACTGCCGCGACTCCGACGGGCGCAGCCCGCGCGGCGACAAGCTGTGGGAGGTCGCCCTGTCGCTCCCCGCGAACGCCGAGGACCCGTCGAGCGACTCCCGCGCCACGATGCTGCGCGTGCTCCTGTCGATGCTCCACCCGCGCGTCCTCGCGCGGAAGGACACGCCCGAGGTGCTCCAGATGGTCGCCGTCGCGGACCAGCTTGTGGCGGAGTACGCCAAGGAGCTCTCGCAACTGGCCGACGCGCTGGACGACGACTATGGCGTCCAGTTCGCGGACTCACTGGTCGGGGCCACGGTCGCGTCCCTCACTCCGGAGCAGCTCGGGAGCACCAGCCTGGAGGGGTATCAGGCGACCTTCCAGGACGTGACCGCGAAGCTCCTCGGCGCGCTGCACTCGACCAACGGAGCGTCGTCGGATCAGGACGAGGACGAGGAGTGAAGCCGCCCGCGGATTGCAGCGAGCCCGGCGCGGCGGGATGCTGTAGGCATGAAGCTCTTCTCCGCTTTGGGCCTCCTCGCCGCCGCGCTCTGTGGGGTGCCGGCGTCCGCGCGCCAGACGGCGCGGCCCAACCTGCTGTTCATCGTCACCGACGACCAGCGCGACGACGCGCTCGGGTGCGCCGGGCACCCGGTTCTGCGGACGCCGGTGATCGACGGCCTCGCGGCGCGCGGCACGCGCTTCACCAACGCGTTCGTCACCACGCCGATCTGCGCGGCCAGTCGGGCGTCGATCCTCACCGGCACGTGGGAGCGGCGGCACGGGTACACCTTCGGGACGCCGCCGCTCTCGGCCGAGGAGGTCGCGGAGAGCTACCCCGCGCTGCTGCGTGAGGCCGGCTACCGCACGGGCTTCACCGGCAAGTTCGGCGTGCGCGCGCCGCAGGGCTCGCCCGGCGCGATGTTCGACTTCTTTCGCTCGTACGGACAGCCGTTCCAGAAGCAGCGTGAGGACGGCTCGACGCGGCACCTCACGGACATCGCGGGAGACGACGCGCTCGAGTTCCTGGCCGACTGCGACGAAGACATCCCCTTCTGCCTCACCATCAGCTTCAACGCGCCGCATGCCGAGGACGCGACGAAGGAGAACCCGTATCCCCACTCCCCGCCCGAGGCGGAGCTCTACGCCGAAGGCGAGATGCCCGCCCCGCGCGTGCCGATGGACTTCTGGGAGGGGCTGCCGGAGTTCTTCTCGACCTCGCTCAACCGCGTGCGGTGGTTCTGGCGGTGGGACACACCCGAGAAGTACGACCGCTTCCTGCGCGACTACTACCGCATGGTCAGCGGCATCGACCGGGTGGTCGGGACGGTGCTGGAGGATCTGGAGCGGCGCGGGCTGGCGGACAACACGGTCGTGGTCTTCACCAGCGACAACGGCTACTACATGGGCTCGCGCGGCTTTGCCGGCAAGTGGTCGCACTACGAGGAGTCGCTGCGCGTGCCGCTCGTGATCCACGACCCGCGGATGAGCACAGACGCAGGTGGGCGGACCGTGCCGGAGCTGGCGCTCAACGTGGACCTCGCGCCGACCCTGCTTGCGTTCGCGGGCGTTGGGGCGCCGGCCGGCTATCAGGGGTTGAGCCTCGTGCCGCTCCTGAGCGGGGCTCCGCCTGAACCATGGCGCGAGGACTTCCTGTTCGAGCATCTGATGAACGACGCGCGCATCCCGCGCATGGCCGGCGTGCGGAGCAAGCGCCACGTCTACGCCCGCTACGTCGACCACCTGCCCGACGGCGAGTTCCTGCACGACCTCGAGCGCGACCCCCTGCAGCTCGTCAACCTCGCCGGCGATCCGGAGCACGCGGAGCTCCTCGATCAAATGCGTCGCCGCTGCGAAGAGCTCGTCGCCGAGGCCGCGCCCCGCTAGCGAAAGTCGCTCGGCGGCCGCGGCACCACGCCCAGCTTCTCGTAGTTGAAGCCGCTCGGCAGCGGGTCGTACTCGCCGACGATGTCCATGTTCGAGTCGGCGCGGATCTCGTCCTCCATGCCGAGGCCCCAGTAGAGCGCGTTGATCGTCAACCGCCGCAGGCCCTCGCTTTGGAGGTCGCGGGCGCTGCCCATCGTCGTGTGAAAGACGCGCGCCGTCTTGCCCTCGTTGCCGGTCCAGGTCTTCACCCAGGCGACCGGGAGCGCGATCAGCTCCTCGTTGGGCGGATCGTCGTGATCGCGTCCGGTCAGCGGCTG
Source organism: Planctomycetota bacterium (assembly GCA_039029355.1). GTDB lineage: Bacteria > Planctomycetota > UBA1135 > UBA1135 > JBCCGI01. Next base: position 107,679 of record JBCCGI010000018.1, on the reverse strand, counting down.
CCCCATCACCAGCGGGGTGCAGGCCTCGGGCAGTTCTTCGCCAACGGGGTAGGTGCGGTAGACGTCGCTCGGCCCCCAGATGTCGGTCACGCCGCGGAGCACGGGGTGTGAGCGGTGCTCCTCGATCAGGATCCCGCGCGTCGAGTCCTGGTGCCAGCGGCCGTGGTGGTTGCGGAAGCGGCCGCCCAGAATGTCGTCGCCGAAGCGGACCCGCTGGCCGTCCTTCTTGTAGTCGAAGCCGATGAAGCCATGGTTCGCGGTGCGCAGACCCAGCAGCGGCTTGCCCGAATCGAGGTAGGTGTAGAGGTGGGCGAACCCCTCGTCGGACAGCGTGATCAGGCGGCTGAGGAGGACCACCGCGTCCGCCTGCGCGAGGTGCTCGAGGCCGGGCACGTCGTGCACGATGCTCTCGTCCTGGTGCCGGATCTTCATCGTCGGGTCGACGAGGCCCTCGTCGTTCAGCGCGAATAGCACGGTCGTGTCGAAGCCGTGGTGCGTCGCGAGCAGGCGCGCGAGCATCGGCATCGATTGCTCGCTGCGGTACTCCTGGTCGGCGGCGATCAGGACGACGTGCTTGCCCTTGCCGGGACCCTCGCCGCCCTCGTAGGTGAGCCACTTGGGGCTCTCGGGCACAGGGTGGCCGGCGCCGCTCGAGTCGCGCTCGTCGCTGCCGTCCTGGCCAGGGATCTCGTTGACGGTGTAGTACGCGTCCTTGTGCAGCAGCTCCTCACCGTCGCGCGAGCGCAGGGCGGCGAGGTCGAACTCGTGCACGTGCCCGCGCTCGCGCCCGTCGACGACCAGCGTCGCGGTGAGGCCGTCGTCCGAGAGCACGACGTCGAGCACTTCGGGCGTCGTCTCGTCGACCTCCGGGCCGCCGTAGGCGCCGCGGTAGATGTGGGTGAACGTGCTGAGCGCGTAGGAGCCGGCGTCCGCGCCGGTCTGTGCGTCGACCGGCTTGGTGAACCGCACGCGGAAGCCCTCGCGCGTGATCGAGATGCGCTCGATCTCAAACGGCGTCTCGCCGCTCCAGTCGAGCCGCTCGAGCGCGAAGGGCTCGATGCCGCGCACCGGCCAGCCGCGGTTCGTGCCCCCGGCGAGCAGGTTGCCCGCGGGCGTGAACTGCACGTCGAGGAGACCCGTCGAGAGGCCCTCGCGGAACGGATAGCACGCGCCCTGCCAGACGCCGTTCACCTCCTCGGTCGTGGCGCGCAGGATCACCGACAGCGTGAAGTCGCCCAGGAACAGCTGGTTCTCGAACGGCCCGAACGCGCCGCCGGTGCGGTCGACGCGGAAGCCGGAGATCGAGCGGCCCATGCGGATGTAGGGGAAGATCACCGCGTAGGGATCGAGCTCGGGGATGCGGTCGGCCTCGTCGATCAGGCGCGTGCGGGGCTCGGGCTGCGCAGGCGTCTCCAGGTGCGGCGCGAAGTCGTACCAGTTGTAGCTGACCGGGTGCCCGAGGAAGCTGCCTTCGCGCACCGCCTTGAGGCTGCACGAGGAGTTCCACGGCCCCTGGCTCTCGATCACGAAGAGCTGACCGTGCTCGTCCGGCCCGATGCCGGCGGGGCTGCGGAGGCCGCTCGCGATCGGGATGCTCTCCCCCTCGGCGGTCACGCGGAAGACCCAGCCGCGGAAGAGCGCGCGCGAGTTGTAGGACTGCGACAGGCCGAGCGCGACGTGCAGGTTGCCGTCCGCGTCGAACTTCGAGCCAAACGCGTACTCGTGGTAGTTCTCGTAGCCCCAGGCGTCGGACACCGCGTCGAAGCGGTCGGCGCGGCCGTCGCCGTCGGTGTCGGCCACGCGCGTCAGCTCGCAGCTCTGCGTGACGTAGAGCGCGCCGTCCCTGTGCGCTAGGCCGAAGACCTCGTCGAGCCCGGTGGCGAACAGCTCGTAGGTCGGGTCGGGTTTCTCGGCGTCGACGCCGCTCAGGAGGTAGATGTCGCCGCGCCGCGTTCCGACCGCGAGGCGGCCGTCCGGCAGCACCTCGAACGCGCCGGCCTCGATCACCGCCTCCGGGGGCGTGGGCAGCGCGGTGATCGGATAGTAGGCGCGCTCGCGCTCGGCGGTCCCCCACCGCGCGCCGAGCTCCTGGGCGTTCGCCGACGCGGCGAGCGCCAGCGCCATCGTGCACTTCACGCTAATCGAGGAGCTCATAGTCGATCGTGATGCGGGTCGTTCCCGAAGGGAGGTTGAGCTGGAGCAGCACATCGCCCGGGCCGTCGTCGGTCGGCGCGCGCACGAGCAGCGGCACGTCGGGCGGCCGCAGCTCGAGTTGGCCGAGCCGGAAAGCGCGCTCGGATACGCGCTCGAAGTCGCCCGCGAGGACGCGGAACGTCAGCGTCTCGGCCGCGGGCGCGGTCAGCGTCAGCGTGCGGCGCAGGAGCGCGCGCCCCTCGTCCGTCTCCGCCACGCTGCGCTCGGCGATCTCGACGTCGCCGCTCGCGTAGCGCAGCGTCGGCACCGAGTCGGCTCCGAGCTGGTAGCCGCGGAACCGGTAGCCGTGGTTGCGCGGATACGTGGGGTCCGCGTTGATGGGCTCTTCGTCGGTCGGGATGGGCCGCAGGGGCCACGCTCCCTCGGCCTCGACGAGGCGCAGGAAGGAGACGTCGCGCGCCAGCTCGACCGCGCGCCCGACCGGACGGAAATCGCCCGCGCCCTGCCCGTCCCAGCGCACGTTGACGAAGTCGCCGCGCCAGAGCGCCGCCAGCGCGCCGTTCTGCGCGTCGAAGGCGTAGTTGACGCCGCCGGGATAGCCCACCGCGATGCCGCGGAAGCCGGCGACGCGGCTGCGGCCGCGGTAGGTGCGCGGCGCGTCGCGGACGGCGAGGTGCGAGGGCTGGGGCCGCATTCCCTCGGGATCGCGGGCGGTGCGGCCCTGCGCGAGGTAGATCCAAAGGGCCCGGACCTGCGCGTCGGTGTCCCCGTCCAGGATGCCCTTGTGCGTCGCGTCGCCGTCGGGCCAGGACGCGGGCATCACCACCCCGGGGCGGTAGGTCTCTGGGTCGATCAGAAAGCGCGCGAACCAGTCCGGCTGCAGCCGCGTGGTCGTGTTGACCAGGTCGACGCCCTCGTGGATGTGCGACGGCGTGCCGTTGAAGTCGTGACAGGAGATGCAGCCGAGGCCGCGGATGCCCATCAGCTCGCGGCCGGCCTGCTTGGCGGCGTGCAGCTCCTCGCCCTCGGGCAGCGGGATCCCGAAGGGCTCGACGCGACCCGCGTCCGCCTCCTCGAAGAGCGCGGGCACGTGGCCGGCGGTCTCCTCGCCGAAGCGCGGCATGCGCGTGAACATATAGTCGCGCACGCTCGCGCCGTCGTAGATCACCTTGCGCATCCACTGCGGGTCGAGCTTCTCGCCCGCGAGCGTCAGCGGCGGCGGGATGCGCGCGTCGTCGCCCAGGTCGTGCTCGTCGGTGGTGAAGTACGCGTCGAGCTCGGGGTGCACGCCGCCGTAGTCCTCGCGGACGTGGCAGCCGATGCAGTTGAAGGCCGTGAGCGTCGTGGCGAGCCGCGTCTCGGAGGCGGCCACCGCTCCGCTCTTCGCGCTCGCCACGGCGCGCGTCAGCGCTGCGCGCTGCGCGGCATCGAGCGCATACGACACGCCGGCGGGCGACGCGGAATCGAGGCACCCCGCGGCGGGATCCTCGATCGGCACCGACGCCGTCGGCGCCGATCCCTCGAGCGCGTGGCAGGAGGCGCAGCCCTGCGCCTCGAAGTGCCGCGCGCCCGCGGCGACGCGCTCGGGGTCGACCGTCAACGACCCGCCGCCGGGCCCATCGTCCTGGAGGTAGCTCGCGAGGTCGCCCGCCTCGGCGCGCGAGAGCCCTAGATCGGGCATGCGGCCCGCGGGGCGCGCGTGCCGCGGCTGGAAGAGAAACTCCGCCAGCGATTCACGGCTGTACTTGGCGGGCACGTGGCCGAGCGGCACCGCCCCCGCGCTCGCCGGCGGCACGTCGTCGAACAGCTCCGGCGGCCGGCGCGGCGCGTGGCAGGCGACGCAGCCGACGGTGTGACAGAGCTCCTCGCCACGCGACGCCGCCGCCTCGTCGGGCTGCGCGGCCGCGCCGGGCGCCCACGGCCGCGTCGCGCGCGAGGCGAGGAAGTGCGCCATCGCCTCGGCGGCGTCCGCGCGCTCCTCCGCGGCGAGCGCGTGCATCGACGCCGGCATCTTCGTCCCCGGCTGCACGCCGCGCGGGTCGGCCAGGAAGCGGCGCAGGAAGTCCGGCGCGACGCGCGCGCCCACCTCGCGCAGGTCGGGCGCGGGCGGCGCCGGCGCGAGCTCGGCCAGCTCGTGGTGGCAGCTCGCGCAGCGCAGCTCGCCGGCGAGCAGCGTCCCCACGCCGCGCTCGTCGAGCGGGTGCTGCCCCCCCAGCCCCGGAAGCGCGGGTGCCTCCTGCGCGCCCGCTGCCGAGACCAACCGGGCCAGCAGCACGGCGCCGAGCACGAGGCGAGCCGCGCCCCTCACACCGCGGACCCGGCCCAGGAGGAGCGCAGGAAGGCGAGCCCCTCGGTCGCTACCTGATCCGCGTCGCGCGCGAAGTCGCGCCAGATGTGGATGTCGCCCGCGAACTGCGCGTCGGCGCGCGAGAACGACTCGATCGTCAGCCAGCCGTCGTAGCCGACGCTGCGCAGGGCGGCGAAGGTGTCGGCCCAGTTGACCTGCCCCGCTCCGGGGACGCCGCGGTCGTTCTCGCTGATGTGCACGTGCCGCAGCTCGTCCCGGACGTGCTCGACGGCGGCGGTCACGTCGCGTTCCTCGATGTGCATGTGGTGCGTGTCGTAGTGGACGCCGAGGCTGGGGTGGTCCACCAGGCGCGCCAGCCGGCGCGCCGCGCTCATCGTGTTCACCAGGTAGCACTCGAAGCGATTGAGCGCCTCGATCGCGAGCACGACGCCGGCTGCCTCGGCCCGCTCCGCGGCGCCGCGCAGCACGTCGGCGCTCCAGCGCAGCTCGTCGTCGGTCGGCGGGTGCCCGGTGAAGTGCTTGAAGGCCGAGTGGAACGGGCCGCAGAGCGTGTCGGCGCCGAGCGTCGCGGTCAGCTCGATCGCCTCGGCCAGCTTCGCCCCCGCCGCCGCGCGGACCGCGGGGTCCGGGCTGGCGGGGTTGGCGTCGGGCGTCAGCGCGACGACCGCGGTCCGCGCGAGGCCGACGCGGTCGAGCTCCGCCGCAAGCGCCGCGTAGTGCGACGCGTCGCCGCGGCCCAGCGGCAGCTCGACGCCGTCGTAGCCCATCTCGCGCAGCGAGGAGAGCAGCCGATAGTGCTGCTCCTCCACGAACGTGGTCCACAGGAGCAGGTTGATGCCGGTGCGCACGTTCTCCTCCTAGGCGATCTCGACCCACTCGCCGGTCCGCGCCGAGGCCAGCACCGCGTCGCAGACCTTCTGCGTCTCCCACGCGCTGCGGAAGTCCGGCTGCGCCGGCTTGCCGCTCTCGACGCCGCGCAGGAAGTCCGCCAGGGCGTGCACGAACGTGTGCTCGTAGCCGATCGTGCAGCCCGGCACCCACCAGCGGTCCATGAAGGGATGCTCGGAGTTGGTCACGTGGATCCGACGCCAGCCGGCCAGGTGATCGTCGACCTTCTTGCCGGTCGCCTGCGCGGTGTACTCGTAGAAGTCGAGATACTGGGGGTCCTCGAGGTCGAAATGCACCGAGCCGTCGGCGCCGTTGAGCTCGAAGGTGTTGTAGTTCTTGCGGCCGCGCGCGTAGCGCGTCGATTCGAACGTGCCCATCGACCCGTTCGCGAAGCGCGCGAGGAACATGCACGCGTCGTCGATGCCGACCGGCTGCACCTGACCCGTCTCCTGGTGCATGCGCTCCTTGACGAAGGTCTCGGTCGAGGCCACGACGCTCTGGATCGGGCCGTTCAGCCACATCGCCGTGTCGATCGAGTGCGCCAACAGGTCGCCGGTGACGCCCGAGCCGGCCGCGTCGACGTCCAGGCGCCAGAGCGCCGCGCCGCCCTGCGGCACGTCCTCGGCGATGGTCCAGTCCTGGAGGTAGGTCGCTCGGTAGTGGAACGGGCGGCCGATGCGGCCCTCGTCGACGACCTGCTTCGCCAGCGCGATGGCGGGCACGCGGCGGTAGTTGTACCAGACCATGTTGGGCACACCGGCTTCCTCGACGGCGAGCGTCATGGCCTCGGCCTCGCCCTCGTTCATCGCCAGCGGCTTCTCGCACGCGACCCACTTCCCGTTCTTCGCCGCCTCGACCGCGATCTCGGCGTGCGTGACGTTCGGCGTGCCGATGTCGATCAGGTCGACGTCGTCGCGCGCGACGACCTTGCGCCAGTCGGTCTCGACCGTCTCGTAGCCCCAGACCTCGGCGAACTCGCGCGCCTTGGCCTCGTCGCGGGCGCAGAGGCACTTGAGCTTGGGCTCGTACGAGAGGTCCGAGAAGAAGCGGTTCACCTTGCGGTACGCGTTCGAGTGGGCCTTGCCCATGAACCCGCAGCCGATCATCGCGACGTTCAGCGGTTTCGACATCGAGCGCCTCCGATCAGCCGCCGTACGTGGCGTTGAGCTTGTCCATGAAGGTCTTGCACACCGCCGTCGCGTCCCAGGCGTCCGGCCAGAAGCACAGGTCGATCGTCCACCAGTCGTGGCCGGTGTCCTCGGCCGCGAGCTTGGGAGCGATGGCGTCGAAGTCGACCACCCCGCGCCCGAAGGGCAGGTGCATCGACGTCTCGTCGTTGCCTTCTGAGTCCTTGTGGCAGCTGTTGTCCGAGTCGATGAAGTGGATGTGGTTGATGCGGCCGCTGAGCTTCTCGATGAACTCGACCTGGCCGCCCTCCAGCACCTCCTTCTCGCCCGGCTGGCGCGCGCCGACGACCGCCACCATGTGCCCGTGGCTGGTGTCGTAGAGCACGCCGAAGTTCGGGTCGTCGACCGCGTCGAGCACGCGCAGCACGTCGGTCGGCTTGTTCAGCGCGAAGCCGGGCTCGAACTCCCAGGTCAGGTAGAGCCCGTGCTCCTTGGCGATCTCGTTACAGCGCGCGAAGGTCTTGGTGACGCGCTCGAGCACGACCGCGTGGCCGAGCTCGTCGACGACCGTCGGCGGCTGCACCGTGTCGACGCGGATGCCACGGATGCCCAGATCGACGCAGAAGCCGCAGTTCTTGGTGAACTCGGCCAGGTACGCCGACGGGTCGTCGGTGTCGATGAGGTGCTCGGCCCAGAGGTTCGCGGCCAGCCCGCTGAAGGCGAGGCCGCGCTCCTGCATCGCGGTGACGACGGCCTTGCGCGCCTCGGCGCCGGCGACGTCGTCGGGGTTCGGGTGCGGAGCGAAGCCGCCCAGCTCGACGCCGTCGAAGCCCAGCTCGCGGAGCCGCGTGCAAACCGTGTCGAAGTCGACCGGCTTGTCCGCGTACGGCCCGATCGTGTAGGCCCAAGATCCAATCGAGATCCGCCTCATCGCTTCGCTCCTAAGCTCATCGGTTTTAGTAAGTGGCGCGGCCGCCGGAGACATCGTAGCAGGCACCCGTGCTGAAGCTGCACTCGGTGCTCGCGAGGTAGTGGACGAGCGCCGCGACCTCGTCGGGCGTTCCGGTGCGGCCGACCGGGATCTTCGACACCATGTAGTCGATGGTCTCCTGATTGACCTGGTCGAGCATGGGCGTGTGGATGACGGCCGGCGCGACGGAGTTGATGCGGATGTCGGTCCCCGCCACCTCCTTCGCCAGCGACTTGGTCATCCCGATCACGCCGGCCTTCGAGGCCGAGTAGGGCCCGAGCTTCGGGTTGCCCTCCTTCCCGGCGATCGAGGCGATGTTCACGATGCGCCCGTAGTCCTGCTCGCGCATCGGACCGAGCGCGGCGCGGTTGCAGAGCCACAGTCCGGTGAGGTTCACTTCCAAGACCTGGCGCCACTCGTCGGCCGAGGTCTCCCACGCGAAGGCGTTCCGCCCGACGATGCCGGCCGAGCACACGAGTACGTGGAGCCCGCCCAGCTCGGACACGACGCGCTTCACCATCGCCTCGACCGCCTGCTCGTCGGTGACGTCGACGGGCAGCGCGAGGGCACGGAAACCGCGCTCGGTCAGCTCGGCGGCGGCCGAGGTGCAGGCGTCCGCGTCGAGGTCCGCGATGCCGATGGCGGCGCCGCTCTCCGCGAGCCGTGCCGCGATCGCGAGGCCGATGCCGCGCGCTCCGCCGGTGACGACGGCGGTGCGACCGGCGAGGTCGAAGTGAGTCATGTCAAACGACCGGCGGGCGGGCCGGCCCGGGTGGTTTCGAGGGGGGTGGGTGAGAGAGCGCGTCGGCGCGGCCGGGCGCGGCTTGTGAGTCTACTCGACCGCGTCGCCCGTGTGCCGACCCGCTAGTCGTCCTCGCCGTGCTTCTCGACCAGCGCCCGGGCTTCCGCCAAGCGCCGGCGCAGGTCCTCGCGGCGCAGCTCCGCCAGCACCTTGTTGCGCTGCGGACGGGTCAGCCCGCCCTCGATCTCCTCGTCGAGCACGCCCAACGGCACGGTCCCCATGTCCCAGTCGTCGCTGCGTTGGGTCGCGAAGGGCAGGTCCTTGTTGCCGGTGGCCTGCAGGTTGCCCATCGGGTTCCTACCCCAGGCGTAGCGGAAGTGGATCGGCTCGGCGACCAGCGGGCTGGTCAGCAGCAGCTGCTTGCGGTCCAGCCGCGGGCGGCCGCGGTCGTCCTTGCCGGTCTCGACGTACGCGACGTCGGCCGGCTGGAAGCGCCGGTCGGCGCCGGCGATCGCGAAGCCCTCGATCGCGCCGTCCGCCGGGTCGCCGACGTCGCGGTCGAGCGCGAGCAGGAGCGCGCCGGCCTGCGCCTCCATGCGCTCGAGCATCGGCGGCCTCCACTCGAGCCGCTCGGCTCCGTACTGGGTCGCCAGCGCCCAGCGCGCGATGCGCTCGCCCGCCGGCAGCTTGAGCTGTGGGTGGTACCAGCGGCGGCGCAGGTCGTAGGTGCTCGCGAAGCCGACGTTCGCGTCGCCCGCGGCGAAGAGGTCGCGGAAGGCCTCGTACTGCGCGGCGCGGATGTGGATGCCGGCGTTGAGCATCTTGGAGAGGTAGTCGTCGCGCGTCTGCGGATAGCCGTCGGTGCACAGCGACAGGATGCCGAAGGGCAGCTCGGCGTCGCCAAAGGCGTCGCGCCAGGCGTCGATCATCACCGGAAAGAGCTCGCGGTACAGGCGCACGCCGGGCATCCCGCTGAGCGCGTTGTTGTAGCCCTGATGGAAGATCACGCCCTTGACCGCGAGGCCCCGCAGCGGGCCCAGCATGCCCGCGAAGCAGCTGCCCGGGTAGTTGTGGTCGGCGATCGGGCCGGGGCGCAGGTCCGTCGGCAGCGGCTTGCGGTCGTCGGGGACGGCGCGCCCCTGCTTGTCCATGTCGGCGAGCCAGCGCTTGTGCTGCTCGACGCGCTGCTCTAGGTCCGCCTGCGGATCCCACTCGGCGACGCGGCGGTCCCAGTCCGCGAGCAGCGCCACGACCGGCTCGCTCGTGGATGCGCGCAGGACCGCCTCGGGGGTCCAGGTCTCCACCGTCGTCCCGCCGCGCGACGCGTCGATCACGCCGACGGGGACGCCGCTCGCCATGTGCACGCGGCGCGCGAAGACGTAGCCGATCGCCGACAGCAGGCGCACGACCTCGGGACTGCACACGTCCCAGTCGCCCTTGCGGAAGTGGCGGCCGAACCAGCCGCTCCACTCGTGCAGGCGGGCGAAGCCGTCGCTGACCGCGGGCCCCTCGCCGTAGGGCACGGTCAGGATGCGCAGCTCGGGGTAGTTGGCCGTCGCGATCTCGAGCTCGCCGTTCTCGACCTTGGCGAGCTCGAACTCCATGTTGCTCTGCCCGCCGAGCACCCAGACGTCGCCGACGAGCACGTTCTCGAGCACCAGCGTCTCGTCCGTGCCGCGGACCGTCATCCGCGCCGGCTCGGCGCTCGCCTCCATCGCGGGCAGCGTCGCGCGCCAGCGCCCGTCGCTGCCGGCGACGGCGGTCTGCTCGGCGCCGCCGAACGCGAGACGGACCTCCTCGCCCGGAGCGCCTCCCCCCGACACCGCGATCGGCTTGCCCCGCTGCAGCACCATGTTCGTCTGGAACAGGTTGCTGACCCACAGCCCCTCGCCCGCGGCGGGGACGTCGACCACGTCCTCCTTGGGCATCTGGGCGAGGGCGGCTCCCGACGCGATGCCGAGCAGCGCGAAGGGGGCGACGAGGCGCCGCAGCGCCAAGCGAAGGAGGGAGAGCTGACTCATGGGGAACCTGGGTCCTCGTGGGGGCGGGCGAGGATCCCCGCCGGCGGCGCGGATCCCGGCCCGCAGGCTACCCGACGCGCCGCGTCGGGCGGCGCGTCACCCCAGGAAGCCGAGGTTCAGCTCTGCAAAGTTGGCGAGGTTCGGGAAGACCGCGAGGGCCTGGGAAGGCGACAGGCCGAACCACTGCCCCAGCGTGGCGGCGAACTGATCGACGGCGACCGTGGGGATGATGCGCCCCTCGCCGAGGTCGTCCGTCCCCTCCAAGGTCAGGTCCGGCATCGCCCCGAAGATGCGCTTGCCCTGGACCGCGTCGCCCAGGACGAAGGCGTGGCCGCCCCACCCGTGGTCCGAGCCCTGTCCGTTGCTGGAGAGCGTGCGTCCGAACTCGGTGTGCGAGAAGGTCGTCACGCTCGACGCCGCGCCGATCTGGTCGAGGCTCTGCTGGAAGGCGCCCAGCGTCTCGGACAGCGAGCGATACAGCGGCGGCAGCTCGGTCAGCTGGTCGCCGTGCGTATCGTAGCCGCCCATGCTCACGAAGAAGACCTGCCGCGTCACGCCGAGCTGTGCGCGGATCGCGATGAGCCGCGCCACCATACGGAGCTGCTCGGCCAGCGGCCCTTGGGGGAAGAGCCCTTCGAAGGTCGGTCCCTCGGCCAGCTTCGACGACAGGAGCTGCTCGATCTCCATCGCCTCGATCTGCGTCTTGCCGATCGGCGCGCCGAGCTTGTGCTTGGCGGTCGCGAAGAGCTCGGTGTAGAGCTCGCGCTGCTCCTCGTCGTCGGACGCCAAGAGCGGCACGGTGCCTTCGGAGCCGATCACATACGGCGCCGCCTTCTCGCCGACCATCAGGCGGTTCTGCTGATCGACGCTGATCCCCGGCGACAGCGGCGTGGCGCCGTTCACGTCGCCCAGGGCGTCGAGCATGCGCCCCGCCCAGCCGGTCGAGCCCGCCACGTCGGCCCAGGCTCGCTGCCACTGCGCCTGCTGATCGTTGTGCGAGAAGAGGCTGAGCGGCGCCGGGACGGTGCCGTTCAAGAGCCCGGCCTTCGGCGAGGGCTGCACCAGCGGGCCGACGTTCGCGACGAAGGCGAGGCGGCCGGCCTGGAACAGGTCGCGCAGCTCGGGCACCTGGCCGTGCAGGCCATAGGTCCCGCCGCCGACGATCGGTCCGAGCGGATCGATCGGGAGGAGCGAAGCCAGCGGCTCGGCGAGGTCCCCGCGCGAGGCCGCGTAGGTCGCGTAGCCCGCGGCGCCGGTGGGCACCAAGAGGTTGAAGGTGTCGGCTCCGCCGTAGAGGAAGACGCACACCAGCGCCTTGTAGTCGCCGAAGCCGCCGGACCCGAGCGGCCGCGCTCCGACGAGGCCCACGCTGGAGAGGCCCGCCATCGCGGCGGTGCCGGCGCCGAGGCGCAGGAAGCGGCGGCGGGAGAGGTTGTGAAACGTCTGCATGGTTCAGGCTCTTTCACTGCTGGACGATGAACTCGGGGCTGACGAGGACCAGGCTGGTGGCGAGCATCGCGCGCTCCAGCCCCGGCGGCAGCTCGCCGTCGTCAAGCGGCACCTCGAGCAGCGCCGCTTCGAGCACGGCGCGCATCTCGCTCGACATCGCGCTCGCCAGGAAGCGCCGGCTGAGTTCGTCGACGAGCGCGCCGACGTCGCCCGCGACGCTGGCGACCGGCGACAGGTCCAGCACCGGGAAGCTCCACTCCTCGTACATCAGCGTCTCGGCGACCGTCGCGGTGTTCGACTCGCGCACCATCCAGTCGGTGAAGTTCGCCATCTCGACCAGCGTCGCGTGCGTCGAGACCTGCAGCTCGGGCGCCACGAGGCCCTGCGCGGCGAGCTCGGCGTTCGAGTAGAAGGGGCTGAAGAAGTTGAAGACCGACGGCGAGTACAGCGCCTGCTGCCCGCCGTACTCCGCGCTGAGGAAGTCGTCGAAGAGCTTGGCGTCCGGGGTCGGCGGCTCGGTCTCGAACGCGCGCCACAGCGCGCTGAGCCGCAGCACCGGCTCGCGCACCTTGCCGAAGGTGCCGTCCGCGGGTGGCTCCCCCAGCGCGGCGGGGTCGAGCAGGATCGCGCGCACGACCGCCTCGAGGTTCCCGCGCTGCCCCTTGCCGTCGTCGTTGAAGGTCGCGGCGACGCGCTCGACGTACTCGGGCGCGGGGTTGCTGGTCACGAGGCGCTGGATCAGCTGGCGCGCGAGGAACGGCCCGACGTTCGGGTGGCTCGCGAGCGCGTCGAGCGCCAGCGCGAGGTCGACTTCGGCGGCCAGCCCCGCGGGCAGCACGACGCTCCCGAGCAGCGCCTTCTCGTCGGCATCGTGGAAGGCGGGCCAGGCCTCCATGCGGCCAAAGCGCGGCTCCAGTCCCTGGTAGGCCTCGAGCGAAGCGCTCTTGGGCTCGTCGCTGGACCAGGTCCAGCCGGTGAAGACGCGCGCCAGCTCCTCGATGTCGTCCTGGGTGTAGGTCGGGATGGTCTGCCCGAGCTCATCCAGCACCGGCCGCCCCGCCGCGTCGAGCTGCACGAGCCCGATCGAGAACAGCTGCATCACCTCGCGCGCGTAGTTCTCGTCCGGGCGCGTGCCCAGCACCGGATCCGCCTTGCGGTTGCCGAGCATGCTCAGGTACACGCCCATCGCCGGGTGGAGCGTGACCTCCTCGATCAGCTCGCGATAGCTGCCGAAGGCGCGCTGCGCGAGCATGTCGTAGTACTCCGCGATCAGCACCGGGTACTCGGCGAGCTCGGCGTTGAAGACCGAGATGACGAAGATCTCGCTGAGCGCGAAGGCGACGCGCTGGCGCAGCTGGTCCTCGCCGTAGACCGCGTGCTCCCACCAGAGCCGGTCGCGCTCGGCGATGTGGGGATCGATGAACTCGCACTCCGGGTGCCCGGGCTCCAGGGCCGAGCACCCGAGATCGAGCAGCGCCGGCTTCATCAGCGAGGGCGGCAGCTCGACCTGCCCGTCGAGCCAGGCCTGGTAGCCGGCCTCGCGCAGCTCCTGCACGCCCGCCGGCGATGGGCCGAAGCTGGCGCGCGCGAGGAAGCGCGCGGCCTCCGCGTCGGTCAGCAACAGGACCGGGTCCGAAGGGCTCCCGCCCGAGTCGCTGCAGGAGGAGTGCGCCGTAGCCAGGAACACCGCCCCGAGGAGCACCCCGAGGCGCGTGGAAGCGTCGCTTTGCATAGAGAGATCGAAAAAACTGCCGATTGGAACGCCGGGCCGGTCCGTGGGAGGTCTGCCGCCTCCAACAGCAACTCGCGCAGACGGGGCGCCCGCGCCGACACGGAAAAAGCGCCGAGCGGAGGCCCTCCCCGGCCGCGACCGCCGAGAGGCGCGCTCCCGCCCACTTCACTAGGATGGGCGCCATGCGCCTGTCCTTCCTGCGTCCGATCCTCCTCGTCGCGTTCGCCCTGGGCCTCGGCGGTGTCGCCCGCCCGCAGGCGGACGAGCGCCCGAACATCCTCTTCCTGCTCGCCGACGACCAGCGCCCCGACGCGGTCGGCGCGTTCGGCAACCCGCACATCCGGACGCCGCACCTCGACTCGCTGGTCGAACGCGGCTTCCGCTTCTCGCGCGCCTACTGCATGGGCTCGATGCACGGCGCGGTGTGCCAACCGTCGCGCGCGATGATCCACTCGGGGCGGACGCTCTACCGGGTCGAGATGAACCTGAGCGACGCGCCGACGCTCGGCGAGACGCTGCGCGCGGCGGGCTACGCGACCTTCGGCACCGGCAAGTGGCACAACGGCGAGGCGTCGTTCCTGCGCAGCTTCGAGCGCGGCACGAACGTCATGCTCGGCGGGATGTCGGACCACCTCAAGGTGCCCGTCCGGCACGTGCAGGCGGACGGCACGCTCTCGGAGCGGACGATCGGCGACGGCTTCTCGAGCCAGATGTTCGCCGACTCGGCGATCGAGTTCCTCGAGAGCCTCGACCCGAACGCGGGCGAGCCCTTCTTCGCCTACGTCTCGTTCACCGCCCCGCACGACCCGCGCCAGCCGCCGGAGCCCTACCGCGAGATCTACTACGAGGAGCGCCCCCCCCTCCCGAAGAACTTCCTGCCCCAGCACCCGTTCCACAACGGCTGGATGGCCGGGCGCGACGAGAGCCTCGCCGCCTGGCCGCGCACGCGCGAGGCGATCGGGGATCAGCTGGCCGAGTACTACGGCCTGATCACCCACATGGACGACCAGATCGGCCGCATCCTGAACGCGCTCGAGCGCACCGGGCGCGCCGAGAACACGATCGTCGTCTTCACCGCCGACCACGGGCTCGCGGTCGGGAGCCACGGACTGCTCGGCAAACAGAGCGTCTACGAGCACGCGATGGGCACGCCGCTGGTCGTCGCGGGTCCCGGCATCCCGCACGGCCAGTCCGCGGCGCTGGCCTACCTCTACGACCTGATGCCGACGCTGCTGGACCGGGTCGAGGTCGCCGCTCCGGCGGACGTCGAGGGCCAGAGCCTGCGCCCGATCTGGGAGGGCCGCGCGGACGCCGTCCGCGACTCGCTCTACCTCACCTACGAGAACAAGATGCGCGCCGTCACCGACGGCCGCTGGAAGCTCATCCGCTACCCGCGCATCGACCGCGAGCAGCTGTTCGACCTGGCGTCCGACCCCGACGAGCTCGTCGACCTGGTGGACGGCGCCGAGCACCAGGAGCGGCGCGCGGCGCTGCGGACGCTGATGGAGGGGCACCATGCCCGCGTCGCCGACCCGCACCCGCTCGAGGTCGAGCGGCCGCTCCGCGCCGAGGTCGATATGACCGGCCGCAAGCGCAAGCCCGACAGCCACCAGCCCGAGTGGATCAAGGAGAAGTACTTCGCGGACCAGGCGCCGCCGCAGCCCAACGTGCTCTTCGTGATGGTCGACGACCTCGGCCCGGAGTGGATCTCGGCCTGTGGCGGTGACTTCCCGACGCCGAACATCGACCGCATCGCCACCGAAGGTGCACGCTTCGTCAACGCGTACTCGATGCCCAAGTGCACGCCGACGCGCGCGACGCTGCTCACCGGGCAGTACCCCTTCCGCCACGGCTGGGTGAACCACTGGGACGTGCCGCGCTGGGGCGCGGGCTGCCACTTCGACCCGGCGCACAACCCGTCGTGGACGCGCGCCCTGAAGGACGCGGGCTACCGCACGGCCATCGCCGGCAAATGGCAGCTGAACGACTTCCGCGTGCAGCCGGACATCCTCGCGAGCCACGGCTTCGACGACTGGTGCATGTGGACCGGAGGAGAGGGCGACAACCCGAAGAGCAACGAGCGCTACCACACCCCCTACGTGCACACGCGCGAGGGCAGCTCGCTGCGCGAGGGGAAGTTCGGGCCCGACCTCTACACCGACTTCCTGATCGACTTCATGCGGCGCAATGCGGCCGAGCCGATGCTGCTGTACTTCCCGATGGCGCTCACGCACACGCCTTTCGTCGCGACGCCGCTCGACCCGGAGGCCGAGACCAAGGACGAGCGCCACCGCGCGATGGTCCGCTACACCGACCACCTGGTGGGCCGGCTGCTCGACGCGATCGACGAGCTGGGGCTCGCGCAGCGCACGCTGGTGATCTTCACCACCGACAACGGCACGGCGCGGGGGGTCGAGGGCACGCTCGAAGGCCGCACCGTGCAGGGCGGCAAGGGCCTCCTCGTCGAGGCCGGCTGCCGCGCGCCGTTCTTCGCGCGCTGGGTCGGCCAGGTCACCCCGGGCCAGAGGATCCCGGCCCTGGTCGACTTCACCGACGTGTTCCCGACGATGCTCGAGCTGGCCGGCGCCGCCGCGCCCGAGGGGCACCACGTCGACGGCGTGTCGTTCGTCGACCCGCTGATCGGCTTCGGGAACAAGGGGCAGCGCAAGTGGATGATGGCGATGGGCGGCCGCACCGCGCATTTGCGCGACGGGCGCGTGCAGCCCGAGCTCCCCTACGCGCCGCGCGTGCTGCGCACGGCCGACTACAAGCTGTGGATCGACGCCGAGGGCAAGCCCGAGCGCCTCCACCACCTGCCGTCGGACCCGACCGAGGAGGCCAACCTGATCGAGGCCGCCGAGGGCAAGGCCGCCGACGCGCTACGCCTGCTCACCGAAGCCGCGGCCGCGTTCCCCAGCGTCGACGGGCTCCCGCGGTACGACGCGCTCCCGCCCCAGCCCTGGGACAAGAAGCCCGCCGGGGAGTAGGCCGCGCTACTCCGCGGCTCGGCCCGAGAGCCCGAACCCGGTCGCGTGATCCACGGTCGCGCGCACCGTGCTCCCCACCAGCGACGCGTCGCCGGGGAGCTGGATCGGCAGGCTATGGGCCGTACGCCCGGTGACGAAGCCCTCGCGCCGCGGCGAGACCTCGTCGACGAAGACCTCGACCTCGCGCCCGAGCCAGCGCTCCATGCGGCCCAGCCCGACCTCTTCGACGCGTCGCAGCAGCGCCTGGTTGCGGGCCTTCTTCACGTCGCGCGCGACGTCGTCGTCGAAGGCGTGGGCCGCGGTCTCGGGGCGCGGGTCGTACTTGAAGACGTAGCCCTGCGAGAAGCCGATCTCGGCCGCGAAGTCGAGCGTGCGCTCGAAGTCGGCGTCGGTCTCGCCGGGGAAGCCGACGATCCAGTCGGTGCCGAGCTCCAGGTCCGGCACGGCCTCGCGCAGGATGTCGACACGGCGGCGGTAGAGGTCGGTGGTGTAGCCGCGCTTCATGCGCCGCAGCACGTCGTCCGAGCCCGACTGCACGGGGAGCGGCAGGAAGCGCTCGACCTTCGGGCAGTCGCGGATCGCCTCGGCGAGCGCCGGGGTGACGTACGAAGGGTGCAGCGTGATCAGCCGGATGCGCGCCAGCCCGTCGACCTCCTGCAGCGCGTACAGCAGGTCGGCCAGGCTGGGCCGGCCCTGGCGCCCGCGCATCTTCGGCGCGCCGGGGCCCGGCTTGGGCAGGTCTTCGCCGTAGCTGTTCACCGTCTGGCCGAGCAGCGTGACCACGCGCGCACCGCCCGACACCATCCAGCGCGCCTCGTCGACCAGCGCCTCGATCGGCCGGCTCTGCACGCGGCCGCGGGTGCGCGGGACGATGCAGAAAGTGCAGTTGAGGTCGCAGCCGCGCATGGCGGCGAGGTAGCCCGAGAGGCCGCCGGTATAGGGCTCGCCGGCGCGCTCGACCGCCACCTCGGTGTCCATGTCGAGCGAGGCGACGCGCGCGGTGCCCGCGGCCTCGGCGCGGCGCTCGAAGAGCTCCTCGACCATGTCGGGCAGGTGCTGCAGCTGGCGCGTGCCGCACACGAGATCGACGTGGCCCGCGCGGCGGACGATGTCGTCGCCCGCGCGCTGGGCCATGCAGCCCATGATGCCGATGACCAGCTCGGGGTTGGCCTCCTTGGCTCGCTTGAGCTCGCCCACCCAGGAGTAGACGCGCTCCTCGGCGTGGTCGCGCACCGAGCAGGTGTTGAAGAGCACGACGTCGGCCTCGTCGAGGCTGCCCGCGACGCGGTAGCCGCGCCGCGTGAAGCGGCCTTCGACGAGCAGGGAGTCGTACTTGTTCATCTGGCACCCGAAGGTGACCAGGTGGACCGCCGGCGCGGTCGAGGAGCCCGCGCGCGCCTCGTCCGCCCCCTCGGTCCCTTTCGATTGAAAGCGCGTGAGGGTCATGGGAGTCGCGCATTGTGCCAGAGCGGATTCCCCGGGGGTAGTCGTGGGCGCGCGCGGCGGGCCGAGCTACGCTCGGCGCCCCCCCTCCCGGCGCGCCCGGCCTGCCCGCCGCGCCCGCGAGGGAGCCCCCCACCGCCCCGATGCCCCTGATTCCGGACTCCGATCCGCTCCTGACGCTGGCCCTGATCGTGCTCGCCGGCGTGGCCTCGGGCATCGCCGCGCGCCGCTGCCGGCTGCCGGGGATCACCGGGCAGATCGTAGTCGGGGTCGCAATGGGCTCGTCGGGGCTGCACGTCTTCGACCACGACGCCATCGACGCGCTCCAGCCCTTCACGCACTTCGCGCTGGGCCTGATGGCGGTCACGATCGGGTCGCACCTGAGCTTCCGCCGGCTGCGCGGGGCGGAGCGGCGGCTGACCACGCTGCTGGTGGCGGAGTCGCTCGTGACGCCGCTCCTGGTCTTCGGCGGCATGACGTTCGTCCCGGGCATCGAGCGGCCGTCGGCGCTGCTGCTGGCGACGCTCGCCATCTCGACCGCCCCGGTGACGATCGTGGCGCTCGTCAAGGAGACGCGCTCGAAGGGGATGTTCGTCAAGACCCTCGTCGCGGCGGTGGCGCTGAACAACGTCTCGTGCATCCTGCTCTTCGAGGGCGCGCGCGCCGTCGCGCGGCACGAGCTGGACGCCAGCGGCGGGCACGGCCTGACCGGCGCGCTGGTCTCGCCCGTGCTGCAGCTGATCGCGGCCGCGCTGCTCGGCGGCGCGGCGACGGTGTTCCTGCGCGTCGTGTCGCGCATCGCGGTGCGCAAGGAGATGATCGCCACCGCCGGCGCGGCGGCGATCCTGCTGACGGCGGGCATGTCGGACTACGTCGGCGTGTCGCCGCTGCTCTCGTGCATGTTCCTGGGCATGATCCAGACGAACACGCTGCAGCCGCGCGAGAAGCCGGCGGACTCGGTCTTCGAGAGCCTCGAGCCCGGCATCCTGGCGGTGTTCTTCACGCTCGCCGGGCTGCACCTGTCGTTCGACCAGGCCGGCAGCGCCGGCGTCGCCGCGCTGGCCTTCTTCGGCCTGCGCGCGGCCGGCAAGGTGCTGTCGGCGCGCTGGGCGATGCGGCTCGCGAACGCGACCGAGAAGGTGCGGCTGTACCTGGGGCCGGCGCTGCTGCCCCAGGCCGGTATCGCGATCGGCCTGGTGATCCTCCTGCAGGGCGACCCGATCTTCCAGAAGCAGGAGGGCCTCCTCGACCTCTTCGTCGCGGTCGTGCTGACGGTCGTGACCCTGAACGAGATCGTCGGCCCGATCGCCACGCGCTGGGCGCTGCGCAAGTCGGGCGACTACGACAAGGACCGGCTGCGGCTGATGGACTTCCTGCAGGAGGAGAACATCGTCACCGACCTCGATGCGGGCGAGAAGGGCGAGGCCATCGAGCAGCTGGTCGACGTGCTGATCCACAGCCACAACCTGAAGACGATCGACCGCGACGTGCTGCTGCAGAGCGTGCTCGACCGCGAGGCCCAGGCCTCGACGTGCCTCGGCGGCGGGCTCTTCGTCCCCCACTGCATCCTGCCCGAGGGGCACTCGATGGTCGGCGTGATGGCGCTGTCGAAGGAGGGCCTCGACTTCCCCACGCCCGACGGGCGCCGGGTGCACTGCACGGTGATGCTCGGCACGTCACCCGAGGAGCGCAACCGGCACCTGCAGGTGCTGGCCGCGCTGGCGCGGACGATCGGCGGCGACGCGGCCTTTCAGGACCGCCTCTTCAACGCCAGCAACCCGGCCCACGCCGCCGAGCTGCTGCACGGCGAGGAGTCCGAGGACTTCAACTACTTCCTGGACGGCTAGCGCCGAAGGCGGCGTCGGCCCCCGCCTCGTCCTGGGCCGGCGTCGCGAGCGAGACCAGCAAGCCGGCCGCGAACGCCGCCACCACGGCCCAGAAGACCGGCAGGAAGCCGCCGGTCGGCAGCGCCACGCCGCCCCACGCCAGCGCGAGCACCGCGAAGCCCGCGCACGGCGACGCGATCGCCCCCGCCGCGGTGAAGCGCCGCCAGCGCACGCCGAGCAGCAGCGTCGGCACCAGCGTGGTGTAGCCCTCGAAGGCCATGCGCGAGATCGCGAAGACGCTCGCGCGCTCCCAGACGAGCGCGAGCACGTACACCACCAGCGCCAGCCCGACCGCGAAGAGCCTGCCCGCGAGCACCTCGCGCCCGCGCAGCCCCGCCGGGAGCGCGTCGCGCACCAGCATCGACGACAGCGTGAGGAGCTGCGCGTCGAGGGTCGACATCACCGCCGCCAGCACCGCCAGGAAGCCGAAGGGGCCGATCCAGGCCGGCATGTGCTCGGACGCCATGCGCTGGAACACGCGGTCGGCGTCCGCCGCGCCGAGGTCGGGGAAGGCGCCCGCCCCCCACACGCCGATCAGCACCGCCGGCACCCACAGGAGCGCCAGCGCGAGCGGATACAGGCGGCACACGCGCCGCAGCGAACCGTCGTCGTCCGCCGCCAAGAGGCGCGCAAACATGTGCGGAAAGCCGATCACCGTGAGCGAGATCACCATGCCCCACGAGGCCCACTTGCGCGGCTCGAAGAGCCAGCCCTCGCCCCGCACGAGCAGCCCGGGGTCGCGCTCCTCGACGCGCGCCATCGCCTCGCCCAGCCCGCCGAGCGAGCGCGACATCAGGAAGAACGCCGCGACCATGAACAGCAGGAACAGGAGCCCCTGGAACACGTTCGTCCAGGCGGTGGCGCGCATGCCGCCCAGGCTGGTGTAGACGAGCGCGATCAGCACGACGACCAGCCCGGCCACCTCGACGCCGACCGCGTCGCCGGTCGCCTGCGCCACGGTGATCCCCGCGCCGATCACGGCCTGGACCATGTACGGCAGCGTGTAAAGCGTGAAGAACGCGAACAGCACCACACCCACCGCGCGCGAGCCGAAGCGGCGCGTGTAGAGCTCCGCCGGCGTCAGCGCGCCCAGCCGCTTCGCCATCCTCCGCGCCGGCGCTCCGATCGCCCAGAAGGTCAGCGGGATCCCGAGCGCCACCACCGCCGCGTTAAGCCCGAACACGCCGATGCCGTGCTGAAAGGCGCTCCCGGGGATGCCCACCAGCACGAACGACGTGCAGTTCGTGCCGAAGAGCGCCATGAACAGCACGACCGTGCCGAGGCCGCGGCCGGCGAGGAAGTACTCCTCGGCCGAGCGCGAAGCGCGCCGCGTCGCCAGAGCTCCGAGCAGCAGCACCACGGCGAAGTACACCGCCGTCGCGATCAGAAGCTGCACCAGCCGGGGGTCCACGGGCTACTCCTCGCGCCAGACCGTGGCGGTGAACCACAGCAGGTAGAGCCAGGCGAGCCCCATCCAGAGCAGCCGGAACAGGAGCTCTTCGGGCATCCACCCGAAGTACGGACCGGCGGGCAGCGGGCGCCACAGGTCGAAGTGCAGCGCCAGCAGGGCCACAAAGCCCACGACCGCCAGCACGCGGTTCGCTCGCGTCGTCGTCGCCACGGGCGAATCAGAGCAAATCGGCGGCCGGGAGGACAGGGAGCACCGCGGGTCCGAACGCAGCGCGCGGAACGCTCCGCTCACGCGAGCGCGAGAATCCCGACCTTTCGCGACGCGGTGGCGCGGAAACGCCGTTCAAAGGGGCGAAAGGGGGACCCAGCCCCCCTCGACCGCACATGGAACAGCAACTGGACGCCTCTCCTCTCCCGATCGAACAGCTCCCCGCGGTGCCGCCGACCGCGGGCCGAGGCGCGCTCCGCTCGGCCGACGGCGCCGGCGCGCCGCGCCCCCGCTTCGGGGCCGAATTCGCGCTGATCCTGGTGAGCGTTCTCGCCGCCGAAGCGATCGTTCGAGCCGTCAGCGAGTTCCTGGACGCCAGCGCGCCCGTGTTGCGTGCGTCGAGCTGGACCGAGTGGCGCGTGGCCGAGCTGTGCTGGCCGATCGGCGCCTGCCTCCTCGTCACGGTCACGACGATCCGCTTCTATCACGGGAACGTAATCTGGTACATCAAGGCCTTCGGGCATGCGGAGCGGCCGTCGCAGCAGTCCGTGTTCCCGCAGCTCTCATGCTTCTACGTCCACGTCCTGCAGTACGGCCTGTTCTATCTGGCGGCGGCGTACTCCGATCAGGTGGTCTCGCTCGCGTTGTCCATGGCTCTGATCAGCCTGGTCGACGTCCTCTGGACCGCGGGTGCTCCGCTCCTGGAGTGGAAGACCAAGCGCATCTTCCGCTGGCGCCGCGAGCGCGACGGCGCCGAGCCGAACGGACACCTGGAGAGGCATGCGGAGCTGGAGCGGGTCGTGCGCGTGTGGAAGTGGCTGAACGCGGTGACCCTCGCGGCGTGCGTTCCGATCCTCGTGCTCTCCCGCAGCAACCCGGCCGCCGCGGGCGGGGTACTGTGCGTGGCCTTCCTGCTCGTGGCCGTCCTCGACTACGGCATCAACCGCGAGTTCTTCTTCGGACGGAGCTAACCCCTTGGGAAGCCGCATCGAGATCAACGACACCCTGAAGCTCCAGCGAGAAGCGGGCTTCCCCGAGCGCCTTAGCCTGGGCGCGGAGTACCCGTTTCGGATCCAGGAGCGCCGGCTCTACCACCTCGACCCGGTGCGGGTGCTCCTGGTCGAGGAGGTCGAGGGCCTATGGAACTTCCGCGGCCACGCGCTGATCCAGGAGCTGACGATCGACGCGCGCAGCGAGGAGACGCGGGGGGTCTTCCGGGTAAGCCGCCTCTACACGCCGGAGGTCGCACTCCAGCTCAACCGGGTCGAGGCTCCGGAGGGCCGGGGCCTCCTGGACCCGGATCTGCTGCTTCCCGACCGCGACCGCGGGTAAGGGTCGCCGGGGCGGCGGAGATCCCGAGGTCTTGAGGCAGACCGGTCCCCGCTTCCGGACTAGAATCCCCGCCATGGACCTGACCCAGATCTCAGGCGACGAGGCGCTCGAGACGGCCCTCGGCGCGCCGGTCTTCCTGCTCTTCAAGCACTCGCTCATCTGCCCTACCAGCGCGCAGGCGTTCAACGAGTACCGCCACTTCCTCTCCGGCGAGGCCGAGGTGCCCACGGCGTGGCTCGACGTGCGCGGGCAGCGGCCGCTGTCGCAGCTGGTTGAGGCGCGCACCGGCGTGCAGCACGAGTCGCCCCAGGCGCTGCTGCTCAAGGGCGGCGAGGTGGTGTGGAACGCCTCCCACGGCGCGATCACGCGCGAGAGCCTGACCGCCGCGGTCCAGGACTGACGCGGGCGCCATGATCTGGTGGTTTCTGCTCGCGGTGAACCTGCTCGCCTTCGGCCTCTACGGCTGGGACAAGCTCGCGGCCAGCCGCGCGTGGCGGCGCGTGCCCGAGTTCCGGCTGCTGGTCGTCTCGGCGCCGCTCGCAGCGCTGGGGGCCTGGGCGGCGGTCCTGTGCTTCCGGCACAAGTCCTCGAAGCCGAGCTACCTGGTCAAGCTCTCGCTCCTGACCGCGGCCGAGGCGCTGGTCGTGGGCTGGGCCTTGGGCAAGGGCTACTTCGCGTAGCCGCGGGCTACGCGTCGCCCAGGTTGGTGCTGCCGATCAGCACCACCGGGCTCTGCCCAGCGGGCACCGGCGTGTAGGCGTCGCCCCAGCCGTCGACCTCGAAGCCGTCGGTGGCGGGGAGCAACCCGTCGTCGACCAGCTCCTCGACCAGCATCGTGTAGCTCGTCGGCAGCGGTGAGGTCGGCAGGTTGGCGGCGTTGTAGAGCTGGACCGCCTGGTTGATGATCGCGAGCGCGGCGTAGGTCTTGTCGCGCCGGATGTGGGTGACGTCGACCTCGACCGACAGGTCGTCCGCGGTGCCCACCGAGGCGTCGCCGCCGGTGCTGGTGATCGTCAGCACGTCGCCGTCGGCGTACAGCACGTAGTCGCGCGACCAGGCGTCGACGGTCCAGTCCGACTTGCCGGAGAGCGGGTCGGTCGAGCTCGAGGAGATGTACGGCCCGGTCCAGCCCGTGGCCCCGTTCGGCTCGATCCACAGGTCGTCGATCTCCGCCGGGAAGGCGCCGACGTCGAAGAAATACATTCCCACCGACTCGGACAGCTCGTCCAGCTCGTTGCTCGTGACCGACTTGGCCTTGGACTCGAAGGCCTTGCCCACCAGCGGCACCGCCACGCCGGCGAGGACCGCCAGGATCGAGACCGCGATGATGATCTCGAGCAGCGTGAACGCTTGGCGTCCTGCCTCTTGGTGTGCGCTTCTGGGCTTCATCCGATGCTCTCGTACAGTTCGAAGACCGGGAGCAGCGCGGCCAGGAGGATGAAGGCGACCACCACGCCCGCGCCGACGAGCATCGTGGGCTCTAGCAGGCTCAGGAACCGCTTGACGCTCCGGGGGACCTCTTCGTCATAGTGCTCGACCAATCTTTCGAGGCAGTCGTCCAATCGTCCGCTCTTCTCCCCTACGCCGACCATCTGGATCAGGAGCGGGTCGATCAGCGGCTCCTGCTCGAAGGCCTCGCTGATCGGCGTGCCGCGGCGCACGCGCTCGGTCGCGCGGTGGTAGGCATCGGACATCGCCGTGTTGCCGCAGGTCGACGACGCGAGCTCGAGCACGGTGAACACGTCGCAGCCCGCCGCGTGCAGGATGCCGGCCGTGCAGGCGAACTTTGTGGTCGCAATCTGGCTGGCGATCTTCCCGAAGCGCGGGATGCCGAGCAGCGTACGGTGCAGGATCAACCGCCCGCGCTCGCGCCGCGTGGCCACACCAAAGGTGATCGCAGTCGCCGCCGAGCCGCCCGCGACCAGCAGCCACTGTTCGCGCAGGAAGTTCGAGATCGCCAGCACGAAGCGCGTCTGCGCCGGCAGGTCCTCGGGGCCGCCCGGGAACATGCCCAGGATGCGCGGCAGCACGAAGTACATCAGGATCAGGATCAGCCCCACGACGGCGGCGAGGAGGATCAGCGGGTAGATCAGCGCCTGGACCGTCGTGGCGCGCATGCCCCGCACCCACTCGAGGTGCTTCGCGACGCGCTGCAGCACGAGCTCTAGTGCCCCGGACTCCTCGCCGGCGGAGACCGAGGAGCGGTAGACGCCCGGGAACGTCCTGGGGTAGTTGCCGAGCACGGCCGAGAGGCTCTCGCCCGCCTCCAGCGCCGTCACCATCTCGCGCACCAGCAGCCGGGCGTCGGACGACTCCAGGCGCTCGCCGATGCCGCGCAGGCCCTCCACGATCGGCACGCCGGCGCCGGTGACGGTGGCCAGCTGGTTGGTCAGGTTGACGAGGTCCGCGTGCGGCAGCCGCACGCGCCGGGCCGGGCGCCGGTCGCCCAGCGCCTTGGCGTCGGTGAGCAGCAGGCCCTTCGCGTCGAGCTGTCCGTCCAGCTGCTCCTCGGACGACGCCCAGGCCGTGCCCTCGACGAGCTTGCCAGCCGCCGTCGCGGCGCGGTACTCAAAGGCCTGCACGCTCCTGCTCCGAAAGGCGGTGGCTGCGGCTGACGCGGAGGACCTCCTCCATCGTGGTGGTCCCCGCGAGCACCAGCTGGCGGCCGTTCTCGGCCATGGCGCGGAAGCCGGCGCGGCAGGCGAGGCGCTCGAGCTCGGCCGCGCCTGCGCCGGCGCGCATGGCGTCGGCCATCGTGGCGTCCGGCAGGAACACCTCGACGATCGCGACGCGACCGGCGAAGCCCGAGCCGTCGCAGCGCGGACAGCCGGTGCCGCGGCGCAGCGTGGCTCGCTCGACGCCCAGCCAGCGGAGCTCGTCGGGCGAGGCCTCGACGTCCTCCGCGCAGGACGAGCACACGCGGCGCACCAGGCGCTGCGCCATCGCCCCGATCAGTGCATCCTCGACGAGGTAGGGCTCGATCCCGATGTCGATCAGGCGCGGGACCGCGCCGATCGCCGAGTTGGTGTGCAGCGTCGACAGCACCAGGTGCCCGGTCATCGACGCCTTGATCGCCATGTCGGCCGTCTCGCGGTCGCGGATCTCGCCGATCAGCACGACGTCGGGATCCTGGCGCAGGAGCGCCCGCAGACCCGCGCTGAAGTCGAACTCGATCGACGGGTCGACCTGGCTCTGGCGCAGCAGCGGGAGGCTGTACTCGATCGGGTCCTCGATCGTCGCGATCTTGCGGTGCATCGCGTCCATCCCCGCGAGCATCGCGTAGAGCGTGGTCGTCTTGCCCGAGCCGGTCGGCCCGGTCACCAGGAAGAGGCCGTGCGGCCGCGCGGAGACGGTCGCGAGCACGCGCTGTAGCTCGGGCGGAACGCCGAGCTGATCCAGGCGCAGCACGCCGCCCTGCGTGTCGAGGATCCGCAGCACGATGTTCTCGCCGAACTGCGACGGCATGACCGACACGCGCATGTCGACCGACCGGTCGTCGTCGATCTCGAAGTGCAGCCGGCCATCCTGGGGACGCCGGCGCTCGGAGATGTCGAGGTGCGACAGGATCTTGATGCGCGAGGTGACCGCCGCGGTGGCCCAGCTGGGCAGGTTCTCGGCCCCCTGCAGGATGCCGTCGCAGCGGTAGCGGATGCGGGTCACGTGCCCCTCGGGCTCGACGTGGATGTCGGTGGCGCCGCGGTGGATGCCGTCGGTGAGGAGCGCGTTCACGACCTGCTCGACCGGGAACGTCTCGGCGCCCTCGGAGCCGACGTCCTTGTACTCGGCCAGGAGCTCCTCGACGCGGTGCACCGAGGCCTGCAGGTGCAGCGCGATCAGACGCGCGAGCTCGGCCTCGGTCGTGACCGCGAGCGCAAAGGGGTACGGGAAGCGCTTGCGGATCGCCGACAGCCGCTGCGGGTTGTCAGGGTCGACCACCAGCACCTGCAGCGTGCCCCGCTCGAGCAGGTAGGGAAACGCCATCGTCTCGCGCACGAACCCGGGGTCGAGGGCGGCGAGCACGATCGGGTCGGGCGTGATGTCGTCGGCCCTTAGAAAGTCGAGCCCGAGGTCCTCGGCGACAAGGCGGACGATGTCCTCCTCGGTCGTGAAGCCAAGCGAGATCAAGATCTCGCCGAGCGGCCGGTGGTGGCGCTTTTGTTCGTTGAGCGCGACGTCGAGCTGCGACGGATCGAGCAGGCCCTTCTCGATCAGCCGATCGCCCAGACGACCGCGGACGACGACGCTCAATGCTGCGCTCCCAGCTCGCGCTCGTCGAGGAGCCCGGCGGCGCGCACGCGCCGCACGTAGCTCTCGTGGTACTCGTTGGCGAAGAGCGACGACTCGGCCGGATCCGCCACCCGCGGACGCAACAGCACGACCAGCTCACGCCGATCCACCGCGTCCTCGTCGCTGCGGAATAGACGGCCGACGAGCGGCAGGTGCATCAGCACAGGCACGCCGCGGTCGGACTCGGTCTGGCGGTCCTGGATGAGCCCGCCGATCATCGCGGTCTGAGCCTCGTTCACCAGGAAGCTCGTGGTCACGCGCCGCGCGTCGATCACGGGGATGCCGAGGAAGAAGTCGACGACCTCGGAGAACTCCTGATCGATCTGCAGGCCGATGACGCCCCCCTCCTGCACCACAGGCGTGACGGTCATCTTGATGCCGACCTCCTTGAACGACACCTGCTGCTGGGAGGTCGTGCCGAGGTCCCCGCCGCTCGTGATCTGGGTGTTGACCTCGATGTACGGCACCTCGGTGATGACCTGCACCAACGCCTCGGAGTTGGTCACGGCGAGCACCCGCGGCGAGCTGACCACGTTGACGGCCCCAAAGGTCGAGAGCGCGTTGACCACGACCGAGATCGGCTGCCCGGCGTCCTCGAAGAGCACCGTGAAGTCGGACGCGTCGGTCGACAGGTTGAAGTCCAGATCGGCCAGCACGTCGCCGAACAGGTCGGTGTCGGTGAGGGCCGCCTGAATGCCGAGCTCGAAGCTGTCGTTCAGCGTGACCTCGAGGATCTCGACTTCGATCAACACCTGCGCCTTGAGCCGGTCGGCCTGCGCCAGGTACGACTCGATGAAGTCCAGGTCGGCGCGCGTCCCACGCGCGACGATGAAGTTCTGGTTCACGTCCACGACGATCTCGACCGAGCCGCTGACCAGCGCATCGAGGTTCGCCGTAACGTCGCTGGCGGCGATCGAGTTCAGCTGGAAGAGCTGTGTCTCGACCTGGGTGCCGTCGGTGCGTTCGACCCAGTAGATGCCCGGCGGCTCCTCGACCAGCGTCAGGCCGCGGCGCTCGAGCAGCACCGTGAGCGCCTCGTCGAGCGTGATCGAGGGGAAGTTCGCGTCCACCGGCTCGGTCAGCCCCGAGTCGAGCACGATGTTCACCCCCGCCATGCTCGCGATCAGATGGACCGCCTCGGCGATCGGCATGCCGCGTAGGTCGATCGGGTAGCGCGTGTCGTCCCCGATCGGTGACGCCGCGGCCGGGTCGCCGGCGGGCGGCTCGGCGCCGGCCTCGTCCCCTCCGGCGGGCAGCTCGATCGTCGGGGCTTGGAACGGGACCGGCTCGCGCTGCTCGCGCAGGCCGGGCAGGCTGGGCTCGCCCAGGGCTTCCTCTAGCTCCTCGCCCGCTGAGGAGAACCCGGCGCAGCCGACGAGGCCGAGGCCGGCAGCGGCGAGCGCGGCGAACAAGCGCATTCGACCGTACTTCACTGGCCGCCTCCTTCGAGCTGTTGACCCGCGGGCTCGGGAGCCGAGTCGACCTCGCCACCCGAAGCGGTGTCGGGATCGTCGCCGTCGCCCTGGGGGGTGCGCGCAACCCCACCGCGCGCCTCGAAGGGCTGCAGCTCGACCCTCAGGCGCTCGCCATCGCGGGACAGATCGACCCAGCCCGGGCCGATGTCGGCCACCTCGATTCCAGCCTGGCCCAGCCGATCGCCGCGGCGTACCACCCGGTGGCCCAGCATCGCGACCGCCTCTTGCTCGCCGGCGATCGTGCCGGTGAGCGCGTGCTCGGCCGCGAAGGCGAGCAGCACCTCGCCAGCCGGCGGACCCGCGGGCAGCGGGGCCGGCTCTTCGTCCGCAGCCGCGGCCGCGTCGCGGTCGGGATCCAGCGCGCCGAGGAGGCTCGCAAGGTCTAGGGCTCCCGTGTCTCCGCTGAGCTGCTCGGCCTGGGAGAGCGTGCGCTCGAGGTCCGCGAGCGCACCCGCCGGGCCGGAACCCGCCTCCTGCGGCGAGGCGTCGAGCTCGCCCGCGGGCGACGGGCTCTCCGGCGCCTGCTGGGGCGCGCCGACCTTGGGAGCGCTCGGAATCGTCACGCGCGGTGCGCCGGCGCCCTCATCCGCGGGAAACTCCTCGATCACGTGGTGCGCCGGGGGCGAGCCCGCGCTGAGGAGCTGCGGCACCCAAACGGCGCCGCCGGCCGCCGCGAGCGCGCCGGCAACTAGGGTCTTGGTCTTTTGATTCACGGGGATTGCTCCTCGCTACGCGCTTCGGCCGTGTCGTCTTCGGGGAGGGGTACGACCTGGTAGATCCCGAGGGATAGGTAGACGCCGAAGGTCTGAGTCGAGGGTTGGGTGCGGTCGAGGGAGAGCTCGTGCACGACCACCGGGAGGCCGAGCCGCTCGAGCGTCGAGAGCATTGTGAAGACGTCCGGCAGCTCGCCCTCGGCGTTGAGCTCGACGCGCTGCAGCACAGCCAGGTCGCCGAGCCGCGGTAGCCCCACATCCTCGGCGTCGCCGAGGTGGAGGGAGCTCACCGTCAGGCTCGACAGCTCGGCGGCGAGCCGAAGCGCGGTGTGCAGGTCCAGCTTGCCCACGTTGGAGGGCAACATGCGGTCGATCCGCGCCTGCGCTTCCGCAAGGCGGGCGCCGGCGTCGACGTCGCGGTAGGCGACGTGCTTGGCCCACTCCACGCGGTACCGGCGTGCGCGGATCGTGGCCTGCTCGAGCTCGGCGCGCGCCGCCGTCAGCCCGATCGCGGGCCTCGCCGTGACGCCGGCGAGCGCCACGAACGAGCAGATCGCCGGGACCAGCAGAACGGCGGCCCGGCCCAGCGCGCTTCGGCCAAGGTTGGAAATCTCGCGCACGTCAGCTCTCCAGAAGGGCGTTGATCTGAAACTCGACGTTCCGCCCGGATCTCGCGTCGGGCATCACGTCGGGCAGGGTCAGCACCACGTCGCGGAAGCGCCCGGAGCCCTCGAGCGAACGCGTGACCCCGCCGAGCGCGACGAGGATCTCGGCCGGGTCGGCGCCGACCAGCCCGGTGATGGCGACCTTCAGCTCTCCCGGCGCGATGCCCGCGCGCACGTCGAGGTCGAGCAGGGACGCCCTCCCCTGAAAGGCATCGAGCGTCGCGGCCACGACTTCCTCCGCGGCGACCCCGGACGCGCGGATCAGCGCGACGCGCTCGACGCTGGCGCGCAGGCGCTCAATGCGCTCGGCGGCATCCCGGTTCTCGTCGTAGACCGTCGTGAGATCGGCGGCTTCGGCGCCCATGAGGCCCGCCCGCACGCGCAGCTCCTGTTCCTGAGCCACCAACCGGCCGTGGATCCTCCACCCCACCGCGCAAGCCGCCACGGTACAGCAGAGCGCCAGGGCCGCGACCGTCGCGCGCCGCGGGGCCAGCGGAGTGGTGAGCGCCGGGTTCAGCGGACCGACGGCTCGGGCCGCGCGGAAGTGCTCGAAGCGCCCCGCGAGCTCCGTTTCCTCTTCGCTCTCGTCCGGGCGGACGATCACGGTCACGCCCGACAGCGCCGACTCGAAGGCGTGCCGCAGGAGCGTGCCGCGATCCGACGGCAGGCCGAGCAGCACGAGCTCCTCGACGACCTCGCCGCGACTCTCCTTCTTCCAGTACCCGAGGAAGCTCTTCACCTCGTGGATCAGGCTGGTCGCGATCGACGGATTCACGAGGAAGTCGCCCTCGATGCGATCCTGGTTGAGGATCGTCTCGCCCCGGAAGAGCGTGAGCGTGACGGTCGATGGCTCGATGCTGACCAACATGGCGGCCGAGGCCGGCCGCGAGAGGAGACGTTGAGCCGCCTGCACCGCAGCCATGCGGGAAGACACGACGCGTCGCACCGAAAAGCCACGCTCGCGCAGGCGCAGGCGCAGCGCGGTGGCCTCCGCCCGCCGCATCGCGAGCACGGTCCAGGTGGCGCCGCTCCGCCCGGGCGCGGCCGGATCCGTCGAGGTCGGGGCCAGGGCCGTGAAGAGCGTGTCTTCTCGGGCAACTCCCAGCAGGGCCGCGGACTTGCGCGTGAAGACCTTGGTGAGCTCCTTGCGGCCGATCGGCGGCGCCTCGATGCGCTCGTGCCAAATGAGGCCACCGCCGAGCGTGACCACGCAGGGGCAACGCGGACCTCCCGACTCCTGCCGAGCGCGATCGGCGGCCGCGGCGAGCGCGGCGCCCCCCTCTCCCTCCACGGTGGCACGGCCGTAGCGCGCGACCTTGCCGGAGTCGTCGAACCACTCCGCGACCTCCCGGGAGAGGCAGAGGACGGCGCTGCCCGCCGTGGAGAGCTGTCGTCGGAACATTGGGGTACGGGTGGCGGGCAGGGGCCCGGGGGATCCACGCCGGAAGTCTTCGGTCGGTACGGCGCGCGGCTTGAGGTCGCAAGTTGGGAGGCGAGCCCCCGAAAACCGAAGCCGGGTTCAAGGCGGCCGGTCCACAGACCGATAGCCAGGGAGCGTACCCCGCCGCGGGCCCCCCGCCGGCGCCCCCCTCAGAGTCACAGCACCTTCTAATGAAGAGTCAACCCAACCAGGGCTTCACGCTCATCGAGCTCATCGTCGTCGTCGCCATCCTGGCGATCCTGGCCGGTGTTCTCGTGCCCAGAGTGAGCAACCACATGGCGTCGGCCCGTGACGCCCGCCGGCTCGCGGACGTCAAGACCGTGCGCAATGCGGTTGAGCAGTACTACATGGACAAGGGCGCGTACCCTGCCGCCAACCAGAACGCGTCCTACGGCGGCTGGGACGTATCGCAAGACGGCGACTTCGTCCAGGTTCTGCGCGACGAGGGTTATCTCGACGATCAGGCAGTGGATCCGATCAACGACGAGACGTTCCACTACCGTTACTACGTCTACAACGCCGGTTCGTACGGCTGCAACGGCAACACCGACTTCTACGTGCTTGGCGTTCGCAACTTCGAGTCGGACGAATTCGCCGACAAGAACCAGGGCTTCTTCCAATGCCAGAACCGGGACTGGGGCTCGGAGTTCGCCTACGTCACCGGCGGCGGAGCGAGCTTCCGCGACTAGCGCACCAACCGGCTCGCCCGAGCACGCGGCGCCCCGGCGGACCGATCGGTCGGCCGGGGCGTCTTCGCTTTCGATCGCCGGGGAGCCGCGCTCGGCGCAAGAGCGCCGATTCGGGCCGCGCGCCCGGACCACCCCCGCGCTAGACTCCGCTTCATGGACCTGCGGCCCAGGACGATCTCCGTGCCCGGCCTCGCGCACGGCAAGGACCTCGACTTCGACGTGCTCGAGGGCGACACCGTTATCGGTCCCGCGATCGAGAGCGGCGCCTGGGAGGAGCACGAGACGGCGCTCTTCCGCGCCCACCTGCGTCCGGGGGACCGCGTCGTCGACCTCGGGGCCAACGTGGGCTGGTACGCGGTGCTCGCCATCCTGGCCGGGTGCGAGGTGCACGCCTTCGAGCCGGTGCCCGCCATCGCGGCCGTCGCCGAGCGCAACATGCGCCGCGCCGAGGAGCTGGGCCCGGGCAAGGGCGTGCTCCACGCCGCGGCCGCAGGTGCCGAGACCGGGACGGCCCAGATCGCGCTGGCCCCCGCCAACCACGGCGACAACCGCGTGGTCGACGGCGGCGAAGCGCCGGACGACCTGTCGGGGGCCGAGCTGACCGAGATCCGGGTCGAGCGCGTGGACGACCACGTGCAGGGTCCGATCCGGTTGCTGAAGGTCGACACCCAGGGTTCCGAGTGGCTCGCGCTGCAGGGCGCCAAGAAGCTGCTGAAGCAGAGCCCCGAGCTCGCCCTGTTGATCGAGTTCTGGCCGTACGCCCTACGCGGCGCGTCGCCCGAGGACCTGCTCGCGCTCCTGACCGCCGAGGGCTTCGTGCTCGGCAAGGCCACCGCCGCTCCCTATCCGATGCGTCCGGAGCGCATCCTGCGCCAGGCCCTCGCCCGCGACCCGGTCAAGGGCGGCATCGACCTCTACGGAACGCGCGGACTTCCCTTCCACGTCGGCGGGACCGCCGGTCGCCTCCGCTCGATGTGGCGCAGCCTGAAGGAGGGCTGACCCGTGAACCAGCTCATCGACTTCCACTCACACTTCTTCTCCCGCGCCTTCTTTGAGGCCCTGGCGGAGCAGTCTCCGCACGAGGGCACCGTCGACCGGCGGGTCGAGCGCGTGGGCAAGAGCCTCGACCTGGAGCTGCCGTCGCGCGACCACGGCGAGCACCTGGAGCGCTGGCTGGCCGAGCTCGACACCTACGGCGTGGCCCACCTGGTCAGCTTCGCCAGCCTGCCCCAGGAGGCCGGCGTCGTCGGCGAGGCCGCGAAGGCCTCGAACGGCCGCATCACGCCCTTCGCGCTGGTCAACCCGCTCGCGCCCGAGGCCCCGGCCGGCGCCGCCGAGCTCTTCGCACAGGGCTTCCGCGGCGTGCTCCTCTTCCCGGCCATGCACCGCTTCGACCCGTCGGGGCCGGAGGCGCGCGCCGTGTACGAGCAGGCCGCCGAGCAGGGCGCGATCGTCGTGGTGCACTGCGGGATGCTGCAGGTCAAGCTGCGCGACCTCTTCGGGCTGCCGCGGCCCTACGACCTCAGCACCGCGAACCCGCTGGCGCTGATCCCGGCCGCGAACGACTTCGGGCAGGTCCGGTTCGTGATCCCGCACTTCGGCGCCGGCTTCCTGCGCGAGACGCTGATGCTGGCCTCGATGTGCGAGAACGTGTACGTCGACACGAGCTCGTCCAACGGCTGGGTGGCGACGCAGGCCGCGAAGACCTCGCTGGTCGACGTGTTCGAGCGCGCCCTGGGCGTGCTCGGGCCCGAGCGCGTGCTGTTCGGCACGGACTCCTCGACCTTCCCGCGCGGCTGGCGCCACGACCTCTACATGGCCCAGCGCGAGGCGCTCGGCGCGATCGGTGCTCCGGAGGAGGACCGCGTCCGGATCTTCGGCGGCAACGCGCGCGGGCTGCTGGGGCTCGACTAGCGCGGCGCGAGGACCGCGAAGGTCCAGGACTCGCGCGACGCGTAGGTCACCTCGAAGCGCTCCAAGATCGCGGTGACGAACTCGTCGACGTAGTCGTTCACGCCCTCGCCGGCGAGGTCCCAGCTCTCCCCCACGTAGCTGGTGTCGAGCGCCACCGGCGCCTGGGCCAGGGCCGCCTCGATCGTGCCGGTGACGCGCTCGGCGAGCTCGCGCGCGGGGATGCCCTCGTGGTAGCCCTGGTGCAGGCGGCCGGTGAGGTCGACCTCCTCGACCTCGGGCAGCCAGATCGAGATGTCGGGCGCGAGGTAGGCGATCTTCCCGAGGAAGGCGCGCTCGCCCACGGTCTCACGCGTCAGCTTGACCCGCTCGGCGGGGTCGAAGCGCGCGTCGAAGTGGCGCAGCCCGGCCCAGGAGGAGGCGGCCTGCAGGAACAGCACGCCGGGCACCAGGATCAGGCTCCTCCGCGAGAGCGCGGCCAGCCCGACGCCGGCCAACACCGCGTGGAACGGGGCGTGGCCCAGGAAGTAGCCGCCGTCCTCCGGCACGCCCCACCAGACGAGGAACGCCGTCCCCGGCGCGATCAGGGCCGCCAGGGTCCAGCCGGCCGGCTGCCGCCGCCAGAGCGCCAGGCCGAGCCCGATCAGTGGAACCAGGAGTCCCAGCGGCCGCAGCAGCCCCTCCCACAGGAACGTCGCGCTGTCGGTATTGGCGGCGTACGCGACGATGATGTTCCACTCCAGGTCGCTCTGCCCGCCGGTCGTCGTCACCCACCAGTGCTTGATCGGCAGCATCACCGCGAGCAGCGCGGCGAGCAGCACCGGGCCGACCACGAAGAGCAGCGTACGCACCCGGAACGGCTCGGCGACCCGCGCGCGGGCGTAGCCCGCGAGCGCCACCCAGCCCGGCCCGAGCAGCACCGCCGTGCCGTGCGTCGTCCACGTCGCCGCGAAGCCGAGCGCCGCGACGAGGAGCGCCAGCGCGGGCCGTCGCCACGGCGCGTAGAGCGTGGTGCAGGCGGCGACCCCGACGAGGCCGAAGTGCAGCGAGTGGACCTCGATCGAGGTGCCGAAGAACCAGGCGTGCCGGGTCACGGCGACCAGAGCCGCCGCCGCGGCCGCGAAGCGGCGCTCGACGCCGAAGCCGCGCGCGAGGAGGTAGCTCGCGCCCACGCCGACGCCCCCGCCGAGGGCGCCGAGCAGACGCAGCGGCCCGAACGGATCGCCGAAGTCGGCGAGGCGGCCCAGGAGCCGAGCGAGCGGCAGGTAGAGCACCTGCCAGTGGACCGAGTCCGGAACCAGCACGAACACCGACGCCAGCTGCGGCCCGTCGTTCGCGAGCCGCTCCTGCGTCGTCACGCGGTACAGCGCGAAGGCGGCCAGCCCGAGCAAGAGCGTCAGCGCGACGTCGCGCTGGCTCAGCCGGTCGGATGTGGAAGCCTGCTCCATCGAGGCCCGGGCGGAAGGCGCTCGGCCCCCGCGCCCCGGCGAGCGCCGCTAGTTGGGCACCGAGACGTCGACCCGCGGCTCCTGCCCGCGCAGCACCGAGTTGTCGGCGAAGAGCTGCGTCTGGTCGATCTCGGGAGCGCGCAGCAGCGCGTCCATGTCGATCTGCCCGCTCTGGCCGTAGACGTCGAGCGCGTTCTGCCAGGTCGTCTTCTCGACGTCGGCGGCGTCGATGCCGCGCTCGAGCATCAGCTTGGCGGTCTTCGGCACCGAGAGCGGGTCCGAGACGCCCCAGTCCGCCGAGCTGTCGACGATGATCCGGTCGGAGCCGTACTTCTGCACGATATCGCACATGCGCTCCGAGCCCATCTTCGTGTGCGGGTAGATCGTGAACGCCGCCCAGGCGCCCGCGTTCAGCGTGTCGTCGACCGTCTCCTCGTTGTTGTGGTCGACGACGAACTTCTCCATCGGCACGCCGACGTTCTTGGCGACGTCGATCGAGCGCACGATGCCGCGCTTCTTGTCGCGGTGCGGCGAGTGGACCATCACGACCATGTCGTGGTCCTTCGCGAACTGGAGCTGGTGCTCGTAGGCGTGCTCCTCAGCGGGGGTGATCTCGTCGTAGCCGATCTCGCCGACCGCGACGACGCCCTCCTTGAGCGCGTAGCGCGGCAGCAGCTCCAGCACTTCGCGCGCGAGCCCCTCGTCGTTCGCCTCCTTCGAGTTCAGCCCGATCGCGCAGTAGTGCGCCACGCCGAACTGCGCGGCGCGGAAGCGCTCCCAGCCGAGGAGCGACGAGAAGTAGTCGATGAACGAGCCCACACGCGTGCGTGGCTGCCCCAGCCAGAAGGCGGGCTCGATGACGGCGCGGATACCGGCCGAGGCCATGGCCTGCAGGTCGTCGGTGGTGCGGCTGGTGACGTGGATGTGGGGATCGATGAAACGCATCGGCTTTCGGCTCAGCGGGGATCCAGGGCCCGGAAGGCCTCTTGGGATAGGTTGCCGTCGAGGGCGTCGCGCATCGCGGTGGCGACGAGCGCGTCCTGTTCGGCGTCGAGGTAAGAGGACAGGGTGGCCGTCTCCCCGCAGCGTGCGAGGGCGTAGGCCGCGGCCCGGCGCCCGAGCGCGTTGGGGTTGGATGCGTCGATCTCGCGCTCGAGCGCGGCGCGGCCACGCTCGCCGGCGTGCGAGACGCCGCCGGCGCCGAGCGCCAGCCAGAGCTCGTGCTGCACGTCGCGGTGCGCGCTGCGGCGCTCGTCGACCAGGTCGAGCGCCATGCGGGCAAGCTCGTCCGAGAGCCGCCCGTCGAGCCCGAACAGCCGCCAGAGCGGCGCGTCGAGGAACACCGTCTTGATGACGGCCTGGTTCCAGGCCACGTCGTCGAAGAAGCGCGCCGGGTAGGGCGTGTCGAGCACGTCGGCCTCGAACACCGAGACCATGTTGGTGCGGCAGCCCTCGGCCGCGCGCCACAGGAAGCGCTCGGGCGCGGGCAGGTGCGGCAGCGAGCGGTAGAGGGCGCACAGCTCGCCCTCGTCGGCGTAGCGGAAGGCCTCCTCGACCGCGGCGGCGCCGGACTCCTCCGCCAGGTCGGGGCGCGCCAGCACCAGCGCGACGCGGGCGGCCTCCTGGACGGTCCAGCGCTCGGGGTTCCAGCCGGGCAGCGCGGTCGCGGCCCGCTCGCGCCCGGCGACGGTCGGGGCCAGCGCGTCGCGCTTCGCGTAGCGCGACGCGAGCGAGAGCAGCGCCGCGAAGCGCGCGCTCTCGGCGCCGGCGGAGACCTCGTCTTCGGCCTTGCGCAGCCACTCGTGGGCGGCGGGTTGGAGGCGGCCGGAGAGGAGCTCCGCGAGGACGGGACGCGACGCGGTCGACGACGAGGGGGAGGTGGGAGGCACGGGTCTGGGGGGGGCTGCGAAGCCGCTAAGGAGCCTTCTCCTGCGGCATGCCGAGGGAGAGCGACAGCGCCAGGTAGGCGGTGCCCGCGACCTTCATGGTCAGCGAATCGTGGAAGTCGGTGGACGAGCCGTCGCGGCGCTGCACCTTGACGAGGTGCGGGCGGAGCTTGGCGTGGAAGGCCTCGCGCTCCTCCGCCGGCAGCAGGTTGATCGCACGCGCCGCGTAGTAGTGGCCGAAGAAGTAGAAGTAGCCCGCGTTGGCGTAGTAAGCCTCGTGCGGGATCGGTCGCAGGCGCGCCACGTCGAGGAAGCGGTGCTCGTCGAAGAAAACCTCGACCCCCTCGCGAACGCGGTCTTCGGTGATCTTGTCGACGCCCACCTCGCGGAGCCCCCAGTTGCAGACCTGGGTGCGACCCAGGCTGCCCTGGATGCGGTTGATGTGCTCGCCGCCGTTGATACGCGGGACGGGGTTCAGGTCGTACTCGTAGGCCCCGTCGGGGACCGCGCAGCGCTCGACGTAGCGGGTGGCGCGCGCCAGGATCGCTGGATCGGAGAGCCAGCCGAGCCCAAGGGCCTCCTGCAGCGTCGGGAGCACCAGCGCGGTGCAGAAGCTGGTGGCCCACTTGGGGCGACGCGAGTAGATCGGGTCGTCGTAGTAGGCCCAGCCGCCGGTCGGCACCTGGTTGCGCTCGAGGATGCCGAGGTAGGTACGCCCGGCCTTCTCGAGCAGCCCGGGCCACTCGCCCTCCTGGAAGCGCGGGTCGGTCGCCGCGGCCACGCAGGCCACCGAACCGTAGAGCCCGCTCCACACGAAGTCCGAGTCCCAGTCGCTGCCGCGCTTGGGCTCGCGCGCCGTGCAGAGCCACTCCAGGCCGCGCTCGAGCGCCGCCCGCCGCTCGGGCGTCTCGGGCACTTCCAGCAGCGCCAGGCAGACCAGCCCGTGGGCCGCGACCTGCCAGGTGTAGTAGGTCTCGACCGAAAAGCCCGACTCCCACAGGACGTCGTTCACGCCCGTCCCCCAGGCCCCGTCCTCGCGCTGGTTCGCGAGCAGCCAGTCGAGCGCGTGCTCCATGGCGGGGCGCGCCTCCTCGGCCGTCATCGACTTGGGGACCTCGTCCTGCGCGGCGGCGGGCGAGGCCGCCGCGCACGCGAGCGCCGCCAGCGCGGCCAGGAAGGCCCGTCGACCGCGGCCGGAAGTCATTCCTTCTTCTCCCCGTCGTCGGCGCTCTTGTCGCGCGTCTCGGCGAGCTTCTTCTCCGCCTGCAGCACCTGCACGCGGCCCTTGAGCTCGGCCTGCTTGAGCCCGGCCTCGGCCTTCTGCAGCCCGAGCTCGGCCTTCTGGACGGCGAGCGACTTCTTCGCCTGCTCGGCGGGCAGCTGCATGCTCTCGAGCAGCTTCATCCGCTGCTTGGCGAGCATGAGCCCCGCCTCGGCCATCGCGACCTGACTCTTGCCGCGGGTGAGCACCAGCTCCTTGGTCTTCTGCGCGAACTCCTCCTCGGCGTACATCGACTCGAGCTCGGCCAGCTCGGCCTTCTGCTCGATCAGGCGGTTGGTCGCGCGCTGCAGGTCGAGCTGGGCCTCGTCGAGCTTGAGGCTGCCGTCGGCCTCGGCCTGGCTCAGCGCCTGGCGTGCCTGGTCGAGCTCGAGCGCGGCCAGCTCGAGCGCGGCCTCGGCCTGGAAGCGGCTGCCCGCAGCCTCGTGGCGCGCGACCTCGAGGCCGAGCTCCGCCAGCTCGAGATCCATCTCGGAGGAGCCGCTGGGGCCGCCCGAGTCCTTGACGTTGGCGCTGACCAGCGAGCTCTTGGACCGGCCCGAGCCGAAGTCCGACGAGCCCTCGTCGTGGACGGCCAGGACACATGAGGACGAGGCTCCCGCGCAGACGAGCGCCAGGAACGCGGAAACGGTGGATCGCCGGGTCGACGGGCGCAGCGGACGCTTCATGTCGGGGGAGTCTCCTGGATTCTGGGGTGGGCCCCGGGGGGCGGCCCCATGATGGCCCCAGGCCGCCCGCTCGCCAAGGGCCGCCCGTCGACAACCCGGGCCGGCCTGGGCTACTCTCTCGCGCTGGTCACGTCCCCCCTGCTCTTCGAACGGAACCATGACGCACGGCACCTTCCGCACCCCCTCCCCCATCAACGAACCGGTCAAGGGCTACGCGCCCGGCTCCCCCGAGCGCGCGTCGCTGAAGGGTGCCCTGGAGCGCATGGCCGCCGAGACGGTCGAGGTCCCGCTCATCCTCGGCGGTGAGGAGGTCCGCACGGGCAACACCCGCGACATCGTGATGCCGCACGCGCACGGGCACGTGCTCGGCTCCTTCCACCAGGCCGGCGAGGCCGAGGTGAAGCGCGCCATCCAGTGCGCCGACGACGCCCGGCGCGAGTGGGAGTCGATGCCGTGGTCCGAGCGCGCGGCGATCTTCCTGCGCGCGGCCGACCTCCTGGCGGGCCCGTGGCGCGACACGCTCAACGCGTCGACCATGCTGGGCCAGTCCAAGACCGCCCACCAGGCCGAGATCGACGCGGCCTGCGAGCTGATCGACTTCTTCCGCTTCAACGTGGCCTACGCCGAGCGGCTCTACGGCGAGCAGCCCGAGTCGTCCCCGGGCATGTGGAACCGCCTCGAGCACCGCCCGCTCGACGGCTTCGTCTTCGCGGTCACGCCGTTCAACTTCACGTCGATCGCCGGCAACCTGCCCACCGCCCCGGCGCTGATGGGCAACACCTGCATCTGGAAGCCGGCGTCGACCTCGCTGCTCTCGAACTACTACCTGATGAAGATGTTCGAGGCCGCGGGCCTGCCGCCCGGCGTCATCAACTTCGTGCCCGGCAGCGGCGCGACGGTCGGCGATCCCGTGCTGGCCGACGGGCGGCTCGGCGGCGTGCACTTCACCGGCTCGACGCCGGTGTTCCAGGGCATGTGGCGTACGGTCGGCAACAACATCCAGAACTACGGCCAGTACCCGCGCTTGGTCGGCGAGACCGGCGGCAAGGACTTCGTGTTCGCGCACAAGAGCGCGGACCCGCAGGCGCTGACCATCGGTCTGGTCCGCGGCGCCTTCGAGTTCCAGGGTCAGAAGTGCTCGGCGGCGAGCCGCGCCTACATCCCGGCGAGCCTGTGGGGCGACGTGCAGGAGCGCCTGACGGCCGAGATCGCGGGGCTCAAGATGGGCGACGTCCGCGACTTCACCAACTTCATGGGCGCGGTCATCGACGCCTCCTCCTTCGCCACGCAGAAGTCGGCCATCGAGGGCGCCAAGGCGTCCGGCGGCGCGGCCGAGGTGCTGATCGGCGGCGAGTGCGACGACTCCGAGGGCTACTTCGTGCAGCCGACCGTGCTGCGCTGCCACGACCCGCGCTACGACACGATGAAGACCGAGCTGTTCGGTCCGGTCCTGTCGGTGCACGTGTACGACGACGACGCCTGGGACGAGGCCCTCGACCTGTGCGCCACGACCTCGGAGTACGCGCTGACCGGCGCGATCTTCGCCGACGAGCGCAGCGCCGTCGACCAGGCCACCGACCGCCTGCGCTTCGCCGCGGGCAACTTCTACGTCAACGACAAGCCGACCGGCGCCGTGGTCGGCCAGCAGCCCTTCGGCGGTTCGCGCGCCTCGGGCACCAACGACAAGGCGGGCTCGATCCTGAACCTCGTCCGCTGGGTCAGCCCGCGGACGATCAAAGAGACCTTCGATCCGCCGAAGGACTGGCGCTACCCGTTCCTGTCGGAGAGCTAGGCGACCCGGCAATGGGGGCCGAGCGACGCGCACGGCCCCCAAAGCCCCCTCGCAGCTGAGCCCCGCCGCAGCTTGAGCATTGAATAGCCCCTCGGTGGGTTCTTCGTCGAGAAACCAGCGCTCGACGTTCCGAAGCTAGTCGCGCTCGCGTGCGACGCCGATGCCGGGGGTGCCGCGCGCACGGCGTGATCGGAGCGTCGCGGCGCGCGCGATGTTGTGGATCTTCCGCGCGGAGCCTCGGGCCTCAAGATCGCGCGCGCCGGAACCCGAGTCTTTCGTGAGCGCTAGCCCCGTCTCGCGAGAGCGTCTTGATCACCCCTCACCCCTATCCGCGCACGAGCACACGCCCGACGACGGGCTTCTCGCTGCTCGAAGTCCTCATCGCGCTGCCGATCATCGCGATCGCGGCGTCGATGCTGTTCAGCACCATCGCCGCGGCCGCGCGGCAGAAGAACATCCACCGCGAGAACCGCCGCGTCACGCTGGCGGTGCGCTCCGTGCTCGAGCAGATGCGGAACGAGGACCTCGCGAGCATCTTCCCGCTCTACAACGCGGAGCCCTTCGACGACCCGAGCGGTCCCGGGACGGCGCCCGGCAACCGCTTCGCGATCGAGGGCATCGCGCCGCGTCTCGACGCCGCGGACGCGCGGGTGGCCGAGATCTTCCTGCCCGCGATCGACGTGTCGGGCGGCGGTCCGACCCCGATCTGGCAAGTCCGCGAGGACGCCGTGCTCCCCGACCTGGGGCTACCACGCGACCTCAACCTCGACAGTATCGTCGATGACCAGGATCACTCCCTCGACTACCGCGTGCTGCCGGTGCGCGTCGAGGTGAGTTGGCAAGGCGCGCTTGGCCCGCGCACGCTCGTGATGCAGACCGTGTTGACCGAGTTTCGCCAGGACTAAGCCATGCCACGACTCCTCCACTCCCGAAGCGGCGCCACCCTGGTCGAGGTCATCCTCGCCATCACACTCCTGGCGGTCATCGCCTACCAGGGGGTGACCGTCCTGAGCTCCGCGACCGAGGCCTCGACCGAGGACACCGCCGAAGTGATGCTCGAGGACCAGGCCGAGGTCGTCCTCGAGCGCATCGCCAAGGCCATCCTGGGCTCCAGCCGCGAGAGCCTGCAGCCGGCGGCGGACGCGCCCTTCACCACCGAGGACCTGCGCTACCAGGTGCACCTCGGGATCGAGGACGGCGAGGTCGT
Organism: Planctomycetota bacterium; assembly: GCA_039029355.1. Classification (GTDB taxonomy): domain Bacteria; phylum Planctomycetota; class UBA1135; order UBA1135; genus JBCCGI01. The sequence goes on along the minus strand of JBCCGI010000018.1, from coordinate 65,561 downwards.
CTGGAGCGACCCGGAGATGATCGGACTAGAGGACGTCAACGAGTCCAAGCTCTTCTGGGCCAGCAACCCCGACGAGGCCGACTCGCAGCGCGTGGTGTGGACCAACCTGGTGCGCCCCTACCTCGAAGGCGAGATCCCGAACGGCATGGACGACAACGGCAACGGGATCATCGACGAGAAGGGGCTCTCGTTCGTCGTGGACCGCCGCGCCGTGACCATCCGCCTTTCGCTGGCGCGCCAGACCGACGACGGCGAGCCGATCGTCACGACGGTGCAGACCACGGTGACCTGCCGCCACGAGGACGAGGAACCGGATGTGGCGCCGTAGGGCGACCGGGCGGTCGGGCTCGGCGCTGATCCTGGCACTCCTCGTCGTGACGAGCGTCGCGGTGCTGTCGCTCGCGATCCTGCAGCTGACCGGCGCGACCACGCGGCGCCAGGAGGCCGCCACCGACGACCGCCAGGCCTTCTACCTGGCCGAGGCCGGGTTGAGCGAGTCGTACGTCAGCCTCGGCACCGGCGGGACCGGAGCGATCGGCTCGATCGCCGCGCCGACCACCTACGGCGGCGGACTGGTGTGGGTGGATCTGGCGCCGCCCCTGCCGGACGACGACGAAGACCTGCTGCGCCTCGAGAGCACCGGGCTCTACGGGCGCGGGCGTTCGACGCTCGAGATGGCCGTGCGCCGCACGACGCGCCCCTTCGGGATCTTCTCGGTCGAGCCGCTCGTGCTCGAGAGCCCGTTTCTGATCGACGGCTACGACTCGGAGGCCTCGGACTACTTCGATCAGGTCGGCTTTCCCAGCCTGCGGCTCCCGCACGGCCACCCGTGGTACCCGCAGTTCTCGATGCTCAGCTTCGACGGCTGGTGGTACCGCGTCGAGTCGATGGTCGAGCGGCCGGAGTCGGGAGAGGTCGAGGTCTTCTGGAAGTACCGCCTGGCGCGGAGCATCGACGTGGACGACCTCGAGCTCCCGGGGGTGCCGCTGACCACGACCGACGACGACCTGACCGTCGCGCAGCTCCTGGTCTACGACTTCGACCTCGCGATGTTCCTGATCACGATCGTCGGGACGACCTCGAGCGGCGTCACCGTGCAGTACGCCGAGGGAGGCGTCGAGGAGAGCAGCGGGAGCGCCGAGAGCAGCTACGACTACCACACCACGGCCGGCGGAAGCCTGGGCTCGAACGGCGACATCACCATCGACAGTCCGGTCGGAGCGGTCGAGATCTACGGCGACATCGTCGCCGGTCCCTCCTCGACCACCGACCTCGGCACGGGCACGTCGGTGAGCGGCACGGTGGGCCCGCGCCCAGCAGAGCTCGCGCTGTCGCCCGTGACCGTCCCGAGCGTGGGCATGCTGCCGGGCTTCAACCACGGCTCGCTCATCCCGCGCGTGCTGCCGGCCGCGGACGTCGGGTACGACTTCATCACGGTCGCCCCGGGGGCGGAGGTCGTGGTGCAGGGGCCGGGCACGCTGGTGGTCTCGGACCTCTCGCTAACCGCCGACGCGCGCCTCAGCATCGAGAACGTCGACGGCCCGGTGAACGTCTACGTGACGGGCTCGGCCCGGCTCGAAGAAGGCTCGGTGGTCGACGTCGCGGGACGCGCGCCGCAGGACCTCTCGCTACAGATCGCCGGCGACGCCGGCCCGATCGAGCTCAACGCCAGCTCGCGCTTCTACGGCATGGTCTACGGCCCCCAGGCCGAGGTCTCGGTCGGGGCGGGTTTCGAGATCTTCGGCACGCTCGCCGCGCGCAACCTCCAGCTGGCGCCCTACTCGCGCCTGCACTTCGACAGCGGCGTGATGGGCAACTCCGGCGCCGTGCCGCTGCCGCGGTTCATCAGCTGGCAGATCGACGAAGTGCCGCGGCGCGTCCGCAGCCGGGCACTGGGCCCCCTGGCCCTGCTCGAGCTGAACGTCGACGACCTGGCTCCGCTGGGGAGCGCGCGCGAGATGCGCTCGTGGACGTTGATCGCCGACCACTGGTACGGCTGGCGCGCCGAGCGCTACGAGGGGCCGGCGGAGGACTGGCACCCGGTCGGCGCCGACAGCTACACGGTCTGGGGCGTGCGGGCTCCCGACGCCGATGCCGACGGAGCCCCCAGCGCCGACGCCGCAGCCGACGAGTGGACCCTGACCGTGCGGTGGCGCGCGCTGCTCGGGGACGTGCGCGAGTACAGCGGGCCGTTGGGCGACTTCGAGGGTCTGCTCGCGCGCGAGGTCTACACCTGGGAAGTCACCGGATCATGACAAGCCTCCAACTCCACCTCCCCTTCCTGCTGGTCGCCGCCCTCGGGGCGGCGCCGACTCCGACACGGGCCGCCGGGACGAGCCAGGCCGAGCGCGTCGCCGAGCTGCTGCTCGCCGCGCGCGCCGGCGAACGCCCGCCCGACCGGACGCCCGACGACGTCGCCGCGCTCGGGTCGGTCGTCGTGCCGGCGGTCGTCGAGATCGTGGAGACGCGCAGCTTCCCCAGCCCGGGGGACGAGCGCACCGAGGTCGGGCTCCGGAGCGACGAAGAGCGTCGCCTGCTCGCGGCGCTGGGCCGGCTGCCCCACGAGGGGGTCGTCGGCCACCTCGCGGAGCTGACCGCCGGCGAGACCGCCCCGGAGCGCCGGCGCGCCGCGCTCGCGATCCTCGGCGAGGTCGGCCTGGGCCCGGACTTGCCGCTGCTGGCGCGCGTCGCCGGCGGCTCCGAAGCGGGCCCGAGCGTCGTCGACCGCGCGCAGTTCGGGACCTCCCTCGACCGCATCCTGGGGCGCGATCCGGGCGGCGTCGCGCATGCCGAGCTCGCCTTCGACGCGGCCCACGACGCGCTGCTCCACGCCCTGGTGAGCGCCGTCGCGGAGCACGGCGGCGGCGACGGGCTGGGCGTCCTCGCGGGGCGGCTCGGGCAGCATCCCGCCCTGGATCCGCTGCTGCTGGTCCACGTGGGACGCGTCGGCGCGACGCTCGCGCCACCGTTCCACGACGAGGTGCTCCGGCGCGTGCGCGGCTACCTGAACGGACGCGACTACGAGCTGATCCTGATCGCCACTCACACCGTGGGCCAGCTGGACGACGCCGGCTCGGTGCCGGAGCTGCTGAGGCTGCTCGACGACCCGATGCCCGCGGTGCCCAAGAAGGCGGTCGAGACGCTGCAGGCTCTGACCGGCGAGCGCATCGGGCTCAACCCGTCGCGCTGGAACGCGTGGTTCGAGGCTGAGCAGGAGTGGTGGGCCAAGGAGGCCTCCCAGCAGCTCTCGCGGATCGTGCACGGCCCGCCGGCGGAGGCGACCGACCTTCTCATGCGCGTCGCCCGGCACCGGCTGTACCGGCACGAGGTGGCGCGCTCGGTGTGCGACGCACTCAAGCGGCCCGAGCCCGATCTCGTCTACCTCGCCTGCTCAACGCTCGGCTACCTCAAGTCGTGGACCGTGCTGCCCGAGCTGCACGCCTGCCTCGAGGACCGCGCCCCGAAGGTGCGCGAGGCCGCCGCCCGCGCGATCCAGGTCATCACCGGAATGCGGCCGGGCCCCGAGCTCACCGCGCTCCTTGCCCAGCGAGGCTAAGTCCCCCATCCCCCGCCATGACCCACACCTACAAGCGCCGCCGCAAGATCGTCCCGGGCTTCCAGCTGAAGCTCGTATTCCTGTTCCTCGGCTTCTGCACGCTCGCGCTCACCGCGCAGACGGTGCTGCTCGCGCAGTCCCTGACGCGCGTCGCCTCGGGTATGCCCACCGGCGGCGAGTACCTGCAGCAGGAGGTGCCCGGCCTCCTGATCAGCGTGCTGCTGACCTCGTTCGTGCTGCTGCTGCCGCCGATCTTCGCCATCGGCGTGCTGACGACCTTCCGCGTCGCGGGCCCGATCCACCGCTTCAAGATGCACCTGTTCGAGGTCGCGGCGGGACGCGATCCGGGACCCTGCCGGATCCGGAAAGAGGATCAGCTGCACGAGCTCTGCGCGCTGATCAACGCGGCGCTGGACGCGGCGCGTGCGGGCGCTCCCTCCGCCGACGCCGCGGCGTCCGCGGAGGAGGAGGAGGACGCAGACCCGGCGCGCCGGGCGGCCTAGTCCTCCCAGGAGCCGCCGCGCTCGCGGATCAGCTTCTCGACGCTCTCGACGTGCTCCCAGGCCGTCCGGTGGCGCTGGTACTTGTTGAAGAGGATCAGGCGCAGGTCGATCAGGTCGTCGAGCAGCGGCTCGTCGTACTCGGTCCACGACTCCTCGCCGCGGACCTTGGCCTTCAGCGTCCACTTCTTGGCGAAGAAGTGCGCCTTCACCTCGCGCCGCTCGCCCTCGGGCGTGCGGGTCTTCCAGGCGTGTACGTTCCGCACCACGCCGACTACTTGGCGGCCTTGGGCTTGGCGTGCCAGACCTTGCGGGTCAGCACCAGGCCGAGCAGGGAGAGCGGCACCATGGCCGCCGGCCAGGCCCACCAGTTCGCCGGGTCGGTCACCGGTCCGACCAGCTGGCCGGAGGCGTCGAGCTCCTCCTTCGGCAGCAGGATCGCGTAGGTCAACGACATCACGCCGGTCCCGAGGTAGACGAAGCCGTCGATGATCCCGACCGCGACGCCCACGTTCTTGCGGCCGCCGAAGTCCATCGAGGCGGTGCCCGAGAGCATGCCGTGGACGCCGATGACCGCCATCGACATCAGGATGACCAGCGGCCCGGCAACCGGGGTCTTGAAGGCAGCGCACAGCACCAGCGACCCGACGAACATGATCGTGTAGAGCACGCCCGCCACCGGCCCGCGGCGCGACTGGAACAGGTGGTCCGAGAGCACACCCGCAAAGACGCCGCCCAGGATGCCGGCGCAGCAGAGCAGCATGCCCCAGCGCTCGTAGACGAAGTCGTCCTTGAAGCCCAGCACGGCGTCGGTCTGCTTCGCGAACGTGCGGTACCACTGCATGATCGCCTGGCGCAGGAAGCCGCTGCAGAACTCGATGCCCGCGATCGTGACGATGATCGGGTTCGCCAGCATGCGCTTGAAGACCTGGAGCGCCGATAGCTGCGGCCCGTCGTCGCCGGAGGAGGCGTCCGCCGTGTCGAAGTCCTTCTGGCCGGCCTCGGCCGGCGAGTTGCGCACCACCGCGAAGTCGAACACCCAGAACACCGCGAGCAGCACGGCGGGCACGAAGAAGACCCAGGCCAGCCCGACGTGCTCGAGGATCAGCCCGCCCCAGTCGTAGGCGAAGTAGATCCCGAGCGAGATCAGGATGCCGAAGATCGCGCCGAACACGCCGCGCTCGCGCACGTGGAACCACGGCGCGTTGACCTTGACGATCGCCACGGCGCCGAAGCTCTGGAAGTACATGTTGGCCGCGTAGAGCACCGAAAAGATCGGCGTGAAGCTGCCAGCGATCTCTTCGTGCATCGGCCCGCGCTCGAGCAGCGTCCACGACGCCAGCCCCATCAGCACGTTTGCGACGGACGCGCCGGCGGCGCCGACCAGGATCGAGAAGCGCCCGCCGTAGCGGTCGGTCAGGGGGCCGTTGATGAGGAACGAGCACCCGTAGGTGATCGTGCCCACCATGAAGATGACGCCGAAGTCGTCGTTGCCCATCAGCGCTCCGCCCGAGCCGTCCGACATCGACTCGAAGGCGAACTTGCTGACCTTCAGGTTGTAGCGCCCCATGTAGAGGAACGCGTAGGTCAGCCCAAGCGGCAACCAGTTCGTCAGCCGACGCCGCCGGAACCCGTCGGTGTGGCCGACGTCGATCCGCGGGAGCCGCTGGACGACGAAGGCGATCGTCAGGAGCAGGCCGAGGATCGGCAGGAACTCCTGCACGCCTACGGGCAGGCGGCTGTAGAAGCCGAAGATCAGGACGCCGTAGGCGAGCGCCGCGGCGGCGAAGGCGAGGGTCTTCGGCTTCATGCCTGGACCGCGAGCTCTCGGACGGTGGGCACGAGCTCGGCGACCCGGTCGACCAAGAGGTCGATCGCGCCGTCGGCCCGGGTCGCGGCGATCCACCCGGGCGTGTGCGGGTGCCGGCGCAGGGCGAGCAGGCGCGGAGCGAAGGGCGCGCCCTCGCCGCGCAGCACGTGCGGCAGCGCCAGGTCGAGCGAGAAGACGTCGCCGATCACGACGTCCGGGCGCTCCTCTTCGAACACGGTGTGGTACTTCGGCCGGTCGACGAAGATCGTGCGACCGCCCACGGCGATCGCGCGGTCGCTGGCGCCGAGGGCCCACTTGCCGGCGTTGCCGTGCACGCGGACCAGGTGGCCCTCGTCCTCGCCGGCATCGACGCCCGCGTGGCGCAGCCAGCCGACGACCTTCTCGGAGCCCGAGTTCGAGCACACCACCACCTCTGCCCCCGCATCGTGCAGCGCCTGGAAGACCTCCCCGGCGCCGTCGACCAGGGCGGGCGGATGCTCCTCGCGGAACGTGCCCGTCGCCGTGAGGAAGCAGTGGTCGGCGAAGGCCGTCAGGTTCGCGAAGCCCTCCGCGAGGATCGCGTCGCGGTAGCGGCCCGCGCGCTCGTCGGAGTCCGCCACCGACTCGATCCAGCCGGCGATCGAGTTCGGCTCGCAGAAGGGGTCTTCGTCGGCGTAGGCCGTGATGCGCCCGTCCGGCGTCCAGCCGAAGCGGTGCGGCTCCTCGAGCACGCGCCCGCGGTACTCCGCGAAGTCGCGCCGCGCCTCGTCCGCGTCGACGCCGGCGAGGCGCGCGGCCTCGCGATGCTGGTAGGCCTTGACGTGCTCGGCTTCGGTCGCCTGGTCGGTCCAGACGCCGTCGAAGTCGCTGAGGATTCGGATCGCCATGTGCTCCTCCTTGGCGGGGGGCGCGAAGGATAGGCGATCTCGGGCGGGGTGGCGAGTTTGTTAGCCTGTGGGACTCCGTGGCCGCACGCCCAAGGCCTATCGAAGCACATGAGCCCCACCGCACCGCCCTCCACCGGGATCGTCCTCCATCCCGACGTCCCCGTCTGCCAGACCGACCTCCCGCTGGACTGGTACCAGGCCGAGTTCAAGCCGTACGCCGAGGAGTTCATGGCGCTGCCGGATCGCCTCCCCGAGACGGTGGTGGCCTACCTGGAGCGCTACGTGCGCCCCGCGCAGGACCACTTCGGAGACCAGCTCCTGCTGCTTGCGCACTATTACATGGGCGGCGAGATCGTGAAGCTGATCGAGCACTTCGGCGGCTCGGTCGCGGACAGCTACCAGCTGGCGCTGCAGGCGCGCAACAACCCCGACAAAAAGGTCATCGTCGAGTCCGCCGTGCACTTCATGGCCGAGTCGATCGCGATCCTGGCGCACGACGACCAGAGCGTCTGGATCACCAACCCCAAGGCGGGCTGCACGATGGAGCTCCTCGCGAAGGAGCACATGGTGCTGCCGGTCGCCGACCAGCTGCGCGAGCGCTACGGCGACGACCTCTTGGCGGTCGCATACATGAACACGTCGGGCCGCGTGAAGGCGTTGGCCGGCTCGACCGGCGGCGCGGTGTGCACCAGCTCGAACGCGCCGGCCGTACTCACCTGGGCGCTCGAGCAGGGGAAGCGCGTGCTGTTCGTGCCCGACCACCACCTGGGGCGCAACACCGCGCACCGGCTGGGGCTCGGAGGCGACGACCTGCTGCAGCTGCCCGACCCGCGCCGGGGCGCGATCCGGATCGAGGACGTCGGGCTCGACGCGCTCGACCGCGCGCGCGTGCTGCTGTGGGGTTCGGAGTGCGGCGTGCACACCATCTTCACCGCCGACATGGCGACCTACTGGAAGGAGCAGGGCTACCGCGTCCTGATCCACCCCGAGTCGCCGCTGGAAGCGGTCCTCGCCGCCGACGGCAGCGGCAGCACGAACTACCTGTGGGCGGAGGTCGAGAAGGCGCAGGCCGGCGACAAGCTCGCCATCGGCACCGAGGGGCACTTCGTCCGCAACGCGCGCCAGCAGGGCGCCCTCCGCGGCGTCGAAGTGCGCCACCTGGCCGACGTCCCCAGCTTCGAGCAGGCCGGCTGCGGCTGCGCCACCATGAGCCGCAACGATCCCCCCCACCTGGCCGGCATGCTCGACCTGCTCAGGAAGGGCGAGGCCCCCGGCATCAACCGGGTGTTGGCGGGCGACGTGGTCGAGGAGACCACCATGCGCCGCGATCGGCTCTCCGAGGCCGAGCGCGAGGCGCTGATCCGGGACGCCCGGGCCTCCCTGGAGCAGATGATCGCAATCGTCGAATCCTGAGGGCACACCGGCGCGAAGCCCCCGCTAACATCGGGCGGTCGAGTACGTCCCCTTCCGGGGGCCCAGCCGCCCGACGAACCTGTCTAAAACCAGAAATCCGATGTCAAAACTGAAGCTACTCCTGCCCCTCCTCGGGGTTCTCCTGGCTTCCTGCTCCACGCTGGGGCTGGGGACGACCAAGGAGATGGTGTACGTGGTCGAGGCCTCCGGCGGCGCCTGAAGCGCAGCCACCAAGGCCCGTGCGGCCATGACTTCCCTGGACGGAATCGCCGACCTTCACATGAGCGGGGCACGCGCGGTGTTCCAGCTCTCTCCCGGCGCTGACCTCAGCGAGATGGAGGTCGCCAAGGCCTTCGAGGACAACGGCATGAAGCTGGAGTCCTTCGAGCGCGTCGAGCGCCCGCTCGCGAAGGGCAAGTACACCGTCGATTCCGGCATCACGTGAGCGGTTACCGCTGGCAAGGTCCGTGCGGCCTTGATCGAGCGCGCCGGCGCGCTTGACGTGTACTTCGAAGAAGAGATCGAGATCCTCGTTGCCGACCCGGAGACGTTCTCCGTCGCCGCGGTCGAAGAGGTCCTGACGGAGTCCGAGGTGGCCTTCTCGATGCTGGCCCCCGTCTCCGGCATGTAGCCCGGGGCTACAGCCCCCTGCGCTCCCCGCGCCCCGCTCCTCCGGGCCCTCATCGGCTCGGCGGGCGGGGCGCGGGTCGTTTTACGGCGCCCCGAGCGCCCGGGACGCCCCGGGTCCAAAAATCCGACTTCGGTGGCAGCCGCCCCCCGCCCGCCGCGCCACGGCCTGGTGAACCCAAGACCCCGAAAAGGCCCACCAGACCCATGCGCACCGAAGCCACCACCCTCTCCGCCGCCGCCACGCCGGCCGCCTCCTCCGCCCTCTCCCGCGTCGGGATTCTCCTTTACGGCGTCGCCAGCTACGCGGTCGGCGTCGCCGGACTCTGCTGGCTGATCGCCGCCTCGCTCGGCGTCGTGCCCTTCACCGGCGGGCCGGTCGCGATCGAGTCGACCGGCGGCGCGATCGCCTTCAACCTGGTCTTCATCGCCCTCTTCGGCCTGCAGCACGTCGTGATGGCGCGGCCGGCCTTCAAGCAGCGCTGGACCCAGGTCATCCCCGAGCCGATGGAGCGCCCCACCTTCGTCCTGATCACCGGCATCCTGGTCTCCTCGATGATGTTCTTCTGGCAGCCGCTGCCGGACGCGGTCTGGACGATCGAGACCCCCGTGCTCGCCTGGGGCCTGACCGGGCTCGCCGTGATGGGCTGGGCCTACCTCTTCGCCGCCTCCTTCGCGATCGACCACTTCGAGCTCTTCGGCCTCAAGCAGGTGTGGCGCAACTTCCGCGGCCAGGAGCCGAAGGCGGCGCCGCTGATGGTGCGCTTCATGTACCGCTTCGACCGCCACCCGATCATGACCGGCTTCCTGCTCGGCCTCTGGATCACCCCCGCCATGACGCTGGACCACCTGGTGCTGGCCGTCGCGCTGAGCTCCTACATGGTCCTCGGCGTGACGATCGAGGAGCGCACCCTGGTGGCGCGCCACGGCGAGGGTTACCGCGAGTACCGGCGGCGCGTGGGCGCTCTGGTGCCCTTCCCGGGCAAGGGGAAGTAGGGTTCTTTAGGCCGGCCCGGGAAACGGCGCCCCCTTCGGCTCGTCCGGAGGGGGCGCCTTTTCTATTTTGCGCCGCGCGGCACCGGCTACGATCTCGGGCCCCCACGACCCCCAGCCCCCCCCAAAAACAAGCATGGTGAGAGGACGTCAGCAGCCGGGAGCCGAGTACCCCGAGCGGTACAGGCGCGACGACGAGGCCGACGTGGCCCAGGCCGAGGAGCTCGGCCTGCGGGTCGTTCAGACGCGCCTCATGCACGACCCGTTCGACCCGCCGCGCGGCTGGTTCCAGATCCCGTGGAACGGCGAGGCCTACGCGCGCGACTACGGCGTTCCCGAGGCCCCGAAGCAGATCAATAGCTCGTACTCGGTGCGCGGCGTGCTGCGGGGGCTGCACTGGCAGTACCCCCAGGGCCAGGGCAAGCTCGTCTGGGTGCCGCACGGCGAGGTCTTCGACGTCGCGGTCGACATCCGCACCGACTCCCCCACCTTCGGTCGCTGGGGCGGCGTGTACCTGTCGGAGGAGAACTGCCGCCAGCTGTGGGTGCCGCCGGGCTTCGCGCACGGCTTCTTGGTGACGTCGGAGAGCGCGCTCTTCTGCTACCTCGTCACGCACTCGGGCTGGTCGCCGGACTCCGAGCGCGGGCTGCACTGGGCCGACCCCGACGTCGACATCGCGTGGCCGACGCGCGGCGCCGACGGCGAGGAGCTGAAGCCCTTCCTGTCGCCCAAGGACGACGGCTGGGCGACGCTGGCCGAGCTGCGCGACGGCTCGCCGGACCACCTGCCGACGGTCGGCACGCCGGTCTAGCGAACCTAGAGCTCGAGCTTGAGCTCGCCGAAGGCAGCGTCGATCGCCGTCCACTCGTCCGAGGTCAGAACGAGGTCGCCCGCCGCGGCGTTGTCGTCGACCTGCTCAGGCTTGCGGGCGCCCGCGATCACCGACGTGACGCCGGCCTGGTCGATCGTCCACGCGAGCACGGTTTGCGCCAGCGTCGCGTCGTGCGCTGCGGCGATCGGGCGCACGACCCGTTCGAGCACCTCGTTGACGCGCGCGCGGTTCTCGGGCTGGAAGGTCGGGCGCTTGTGGCGGCCGTCGTTCTCGGGAAACTCGCGGTCGGCGGGCACCTTGCCGGTCAGGAGCCCCTGCTCGAGCGGCGAATACACCACCGTGCCCATGCCGGCTTCCTTGACGTACGGCAACACGTCGGCCTCCGCATCGCGGCACACCAGGCTGTACTTCGGCTGGTCGCTGGCGAGCGGCACGTGGCCGAGCGCGGCGCGCGCCTCGTCCATCTGCTCGGGCGAGTAGTTCGACACGCCGATCGCGCGGATCTTGCCCTCCGCGCGCAGCTCGACCAGGGCGCCCATCGTGTCGGCGATCGGCGTCGTCGGGTCGGGCCAGTGGATCTGGAGCAGGTCGATCACGTCGATGTCCAGGCGTTGGAGGCTGGCCTCGACCTCGTGGCGCACCGAGTCGGGCCGCGAGTTGAAGAACACCCGGCGGTCGTTCCCGCGGTCGTCCTTGCCGGCAAACGCCTCCTTGCCGCGGTCGTCGTCCCAGCGCAGGCCGGCCTTGGTGAAAACCAGCACCTCGTCGCGGCGGCCGGCTATGGCGCGGGCCACGAGGCCCTCGGAGTGCCCGAACCCGTAGATCGGAGCCGTGTCGATGGCGCCCATGCCCCGGTCGAGGGCGCGGGACATCGCCTCGACGGCGGCTCGGTCGGTCTCCTCGCTCCGGCCGCCCCACCCAAAGCCCCCGATGGCCCAGGCGCCGAACGTCACCACGGGGATCTGGAGCCCGCTCTCGCCCAGGTTTCGAGTTCGCATGGCGAGATCGTACACTCCCCCCGCCCCATGGCCCCCACGCGAAAGGACCAGCGCTCGGCCTGCCCCGGCCTTGAGTCGTTCGAGGAGCTGCGCACGCGCTCGATCGAAGACGCGGAGGATCTCGGCACGCTGTTCGAGGAGTCGATCCCGGCCTTCGGCGGCGCGTGGCTCCGCAAGGCCTGGCTGCTGCTCGACGAGGCCATCGGCCGCGGCGTTCCGATGACGCTCTCGGTCGCCGGACCGGTCACGCTGTCGGGCCAGGCGCAGACGTGGCTCAACCCGCTGCTCGAGACCGGTTGGTTCGCCTACCTGTCGACCACCGACGCGGTGTGCTACCACGACGGACACCGCGCGCTCGACGGCGCGAACGAGAACCGCATCTACCACGTCGGCCTGGGAGAGGACGATGGCGCGCTGCGCGACGACCGCGTCATCCGCGTCACCGACGTCGGCTTCCCCGAGGAGACGTTGCTCGAGCAGGACCGCTTCCTGCGCGCCGTGCTCGCGCAGCCCGAGTTCCAGCGCCGCATGTCGGGCACCGAGTTCCGCCACCTGCTCGGCAAGCGGTACGCCGCGCAGGAGCTGCAGAACGGCGTGCCGGAAGGCCTGCTCGCGCTCTGCTGGCGCAAGGCGATCCCGATCTTCGTCGGCGCGCCCGGCGACGGGTCGGTGTTCCTCAACTCGGTGCAGCGCTGGGCGCTGCGCGAGACCACCGGGCGTCCATACGCCTTCGAGCTCGACATCCACGCCGAGGTCTTCGAGAGCTGCGCCTACCACCGCTGGGCGACCGAGCACTCGGACGCGCGCGCGATCGGCACGCTGATCCTGGGCGGCGGCGTGCCGAAGAACTTCAACCTGCAGCCCGAGCCGACCCTGGGGCAGATCCTCGGCTTCGAGGACGTCCCCGGCTACCTCTACGACATCCAGATCACCACCGCGCCGGTGACCGACGGCTCGCTCTCGTCCTGCCCGCCGGCCGAGGCGGTCACCTGGGGCAAGGTCGACGCGAGCCAGTACCGCTCGACCTGCGTCAGCGTTCCCGGCGACTACACGATGGTGATGCCCTTCCTCGCCAAGGCGCTGCTCGAGAAGCGCGCCCGCTTCGCCCGCTGGGAGGAGCGCATGGGCGCGGAGGCCCTGTTCGACAAGCACCCCGCGGCGCGCGGCTATCTGCGCCCGCTGGGGGGATACCGACTGATGGATCGGCGCGTCGAGCTGATCGACGCGCTCAAGGAAGAGGTGCGCACCCGCACCGACCAGGACGGCGAGGAGCCCGGCTATCCCCTCGCCCCCCTGGACGCCCTAACGAACGCCGACCAGCCTGCCGCGCGATGACCGAGAACGACCCCGCTCCGGAGGGCGCCGACGCCGCCGACCCCAGTGCCGACGCCGAACCGGAGCTCGCTCCGCACAAGATCGAGGAGGCTCGCTCCTCCCGCTCCCGCTGCCGCACCTGCCGGCGCAAGATCGACAAGGGCAAGCTGCGCCTCGGAGTGCTGCTCGAAGGCCCCTACGGCACGGGCTACCTCTGGCACCACCTGACCTGCGCCGCCAAGCGCCGCGCGGACGACGTCGAAGAGGCCTACCGCTCGAAGGCCTTCGACCCCGACCTCGAGCTCCCGCCGATCGAGGAGTTGCGCAAGCTGAAGGAGAAGGCCGAGGAGGCCAAGAAGAACCGCCGCGATGCCCCCTATGCCGAACGCGCCCCCTCGGGCCGCTCGAAGTGCAAGAGCTGCGGCGAGGGCATCGACCAGGACGCCTTCCGCGTGGTGCTGCTGCGCGAGGTCACCTTCGGCCAGCAGGTGCGCGGCACGCCGATCAACGTGCACCCGCGCTGCGTTGCGTCGGAGCTGCGGGCCGAGGACTGCATGACCGAGATCGACGGCTTCGAGGACATGCTGCGCGCGAACACGCCGGAGCTGACCGAGGATACGGCGGCGGAGTTGTTCACGCAGATCGGGGAGCTGGAGTAGCGACCGCGGAGGAAGCGCGTTCTCCGCGGGGCCCGCTCGCCAGACCGCTTTTCCTCCCTCTCGGACAGGGACCGACGCCGTCGCCGCGCCTTGGCGGCTGGTCGCCCAAGCGACACCAAGGTGGCGGGCGTGCCCGACACACATGCCCGCCGACAGGGAGCGAGTCCTGACTACTCCCTGTTGTAGCGCTTGTGGGTGGTTCGCTCTTGTCCGGGCCTCTCACGCCCGACGTGAGCGAGGGCGCTCAAGAGCAACCAGTCCGGGAACGATCTTTGGAGCTCTCGGGGGCCGTCGAGGGAGATCCTCCCCGCCGCCAGTTCCGCCCGCAGAGATCGGATGCCCCGCCACGCCTCCACGAAGCGGCGCAAGTCGGACTTGATCGTGAGGTCGACATCGAACCCCGGGTCCTCGATGCACATGTCGATCGTGCCGTTCCTGTTGACGATCCAGAAGCGCCTGCAGTCGTCGGGGACACCCGTGAACTCGAACCGAAGAACCGTCCGGCCAGCCGGCATGGCCTCGATATTCATGCGCAGGTGCATGCTCCACGCGAGGTGACGAGGATCCATGTCGTCGAGGTTCATATCCCTGGCCCACCGTTGTCCCCAGCGGCCCAGCCCCATCACGACGCCTTCCAGCTCTTGCCCCGCCTCCGTAAGCGAGTACTCGTGTCCGTGTCCCGTGGAAGCGCCCTTCTTCCGGAGTAGGCCCGCCCGCTCGAGGGAGCGCAGGCGCTGCGACAGCATCGTGGCGGAGATCCGCGGCAAGGCGCGCTGAAGGTCGTTGAAGCGGCCGACACCGTCCAAGAGCGCCAGCAGAACGAGAATGGTCCAGCGCTCGCCGAGGATCTCGGTCGCTAGTGCAACCGGGCAATACTGTCCGTACCGGCTCGCCACGCGTCGATCGTCGGCCGGGCGGCACGGCGGCGCAACTACAAATTCCGTAGTAGACGCATCGCCCCGCATGCAGGACCATCCGCTCGACCAGAGGCCCTGACCGGGCTCACGTCAGTCAGAGCGAGAAGCAGTCCGCACCATGAGTCAATCCAGCACTTTCGATGCGCTCGAGGCCGCGCGCGCCATCTCCTCGGAGCTCGAGCGAAACGCGACGCACGGCGAAAAGGAGGGCCAGCTCGCCCCGGCGTCCGTTGACGCGTTGGCCGAATCGGGGATGCTCAGCCTGTGGCGCCCAAAGGGCCTGGGCGGGCATGAATGCGATCCCGTCGCCTATGCCCTTGCAGCGGAGGAAGTAGCGCGCGCCGACACCGCAGCCGCCTGGCTGATGCACGGAGTGTCAGCCTGTTGGTTCGACTTCCGCATGGCTCAACCGGAGCTCATCGACGAGATCCTCGCGACCGGGCCGGTCCCCGTTCTCGGGGAGACGTTCAACAAGCCGATGACCGCCGTCGCTGCCGACGGAGGCCTCATCGTCAGCGGCGCGACGCCGTTTGCAAGCGGCAGCAAGCTCGCGGACTGGATCGGGTGCACCGCGGTTGCGGATGGGCGCTTCCTCCTGGCCTACCACCCGAGAACAGAGCTCAGGATCGAGGAGGACTGGGACTCGCTCGGCCTGCGCGGAACCGCGAGCAACACGATCGTCGCCGAGGACGTCTTCGTCCCGAGTCACCGCGTGATCGACCTCATGGCTCCCGTAGAGCGGGGGCCACACTTTGAAGGTGCGCTCTACCGAATGCCCGAGGGCCTGATCCCGGTGGCCGTCGCCGCGACGAGCCTCGGGGCGCTGCGATCTGCACTCGACGCGGCGAGCGAAGTCGCGGAGCGCAAGACGCCCTTTGCATCGAACGCGACGCTCAAGCACCGGCCCCTGGCGCAGCTCCAGTTCGGTCGCGCGCTGGCCCGGTACCGCGCCGCACGCGCCTACCTGCACGCGACCGTCCGACTTGCCTTCGAAGACGCGTCCAGAGGCGAGAGCTTCGATGTCCAGGGGAAGGCCGACCTGTTCCTCGCCTACGCGCACACGCAGCAGGAATGCGCGGACGCCGTACGGCTCCTTGGAAAGGCCGTCGGAGCCTCGTCGATCTACAAGGGCAATCCGATCGAACGCGCATGGAGAGACGCCGAGGTGATCTCGCACCACGCCTTCGGCGCCGAGGGTAGGTACGCCTCCGTCGCACAGGCGTACTGGGGCCTTGACGTCGACTTCCCTCTGATGGCGATGGACTGACCGGAGGCCAAAGGCGCCGGGGGGCCAAGAATCCGCGAGCTCGTTGAGCGGGAGCTCCAAGAGCCCGTCCGAGTAATCACGGCAGGGGTCGCGTCGAGCGGACCCTGCCGTTTTTGACGGGTAGCGGGTCGGCTGTCGGCGCGGTGAGCCGAGTGTAGGCGGGAGCCGCGGGGATCGGCTCTAGCCCCGGGCCGCGATCAGCTTCCTGAGATTGTGAGCGATGCACAAAGAGGCTCCACTCAGCTCCCGCACGCTTCTCCTCCGAGCACATCCGCTCGTAGCTCATCGCCTTGTGCTTCGAGGCGTTCGCCTGCACCTTCGTCCCGTCCAGCGAAACGTGGCTCAGCTTCACCAGTCCGGCTCGGCGGCAAACCCGTAGCACCTGCACGAATAGGTCCCCAGCGCTGCCAGGTGCCGCTTGCGGAAGTCGCTGATCGTCCGAAAGTCCGGCGTTTGCCGAGCCGCTACCGCCATGAAGTCCACACGGTGCTGGCAGCTGCTCGCGATCCGGCGAGACGAGTAGACGGCAGCAGCCACGCCTGTCCCACATCCCAAGCTCGGAATCGCTTCGCCATCCTTGCCTTCTCTGCATGTTATGTCGGCAAGGATGGCGATTACTCGGACAGCCTCCTAGGCAAGCAAGCTGCCCCTCCCCAAGAATCCGGCGAGCGCCTTCCCAGGCCTACGGCTCGACCGTCAGCGAGGTCGCGTTGCTTGCGAAGGCGATGCCTCCGCTCGGGCTCACAACGACGAAGGCATGGTAGAGCGTGAGCCCAGCTCCGCTTACCGAGACGAAGCCCGGCGGCAGCTCGATCTGTGCCCGGCCTGCTCCGGCATCGTCGAGCTCCGCGTTCGTGTTCACAAAGGGGACGCTATTCGCCCCGCTTATCGTCGCAAGCGAGTAGCCATCGAAAACGAGCGGCACGATCACGCCTCCCAGGGGCAACCCGGGCGCGGTGCCGGTCATCGACCCGCTGACAAAGTAGATTCCGCTACCTTGCTCTGCCCCCGCCTGAAGAGTCAGTACCTGCACGCCGCCTGCGGTGGCCGAGATTGCCGGGATGTCGACAAAGAAGCTCTGGCAGTCATCGGGGATGCCGTCGAGGTCCTGATCGAACGAGGCTCCGAGCTGAATGTCGCAGGAGTCAGGAACACCGTTGCCGTTGCAGTCCGTTGACGTTCCAGCAGCGATGTCCAGCGCGTCGTCCAGCCCGTTTCCGTTGCAGTCCGGAGCCGGCATAGGGACGAGCTGAGAACAGTCCCCACCCACGAGCCCCTGCGCACAGGCATCGGCCGGGATCAACGTCTCGTAGAAGACGGTGCCTTGGTCCAACGCCAGATGCCCACCAGCCTGAATCTCGAGCTCGCCGACGTAGACCTTCACGTCCCCGAGACGTAGCACCGCGAGATTGTCGACGACGAGGCGCTCAACATACAGCGCATGGGGGCTCGTACCGCTGGGCTGTACCAGCGTGACTTCGGCGGGCGTCGGGCCGATCTCGAGCATCCCGATCGGGAAGAAGGCCGCAGCGTCGAAGGCCCCAGGAGGTCCCAGGTCAGTCGCGGCGACCTCGAGCTCTTGCCCTCCGTCGAAAAAGAAGCCGTCCATACGGAGCGTAGCGTCAATGAGATCGAGCCCGAAGGGGTCGACAATCGCCGATCGGAAGTCGCCCTCGACTTCGATGACGCCCGAATCGAAGCGTAGCTCAGCCTGTGGATCGAGAAGCACGTCGCCAAAGACGTTCAGGAGAGGATCGGTCACAGGCTGGCCTGAGGGGGTGCAGGCGAAGCCCATCGAACAGCAGCCGACACCCGTGCAGGTCGGGCTCGCGTCGCAAAACGCCCCCCACACAAAGCCGCCACCGGTAAGCCCACCGTTCGACATCTCCGTGTCGATCACGATGTAGCCGTCGTTGTGGATCGCGCCCGTGACCTCGATCCCGCTTCCGAGCGCGCGGATCACTCCGTCGTTGTAGATCGGCGCATCAATCGTTCCTGAGCCGTGGATCCTCGCCCCCATATGGTTCACAAGGTCCCCCTCTCCCAACACTTCGATCGTCGCGCACGCCAGCTCTATCCCCTTCTCCAGGAGGACCGTGCCTGACCCGAGCTGGCCGCCATAGTTCTGAATACTACTGGCCCTCAGCACGGAATCCGCTCCAAGGTCAAGCAGGCCACTGTTGCTGAGTTCGGCCGAGAGCCCGACCGCGGGCGGGACGACGTCGAGTTGCGCGGTCTGGCTGCCTTGCAAGACAACGTCGCCCAGGACGTCGAGGTTCCCCGCAACGACCAAGTCCTGAGTTGCGCCGCTGAGCAACAGCCCGGTGTCCGGAGTTACCAGAGAGCCGCCGGCTTCGATCTTCACGTCACCGTTGATACGCCCCACTCCCTCGACGAGTCCACCTTCCTCTGCGGTCACATCGCCAGCGAGCGTCCCCTCGAGGAGGCGCAGGACGCCGCCGGCCTTAGCCTTTGCCTCGCTAGTCGCCGTAAGCTCCGCTCCTTCCGCAAGCACCACCGCCTGAGCGACGCCCCCACCACCGCTGACCTCGATCCCTTCGAGTGTCCACATCTCGCCGGATCGAAACTCCACGTCGGGCTTCGTGTCCGCCGCCGTATCGGCGACAAACGCCGTGCCGGTCGGCGGGCAGCTAACCGTCGCAAAGCCGATGGAGGAGGAAAACCAGTTGCTCGACAGAGCTTCGGAAGGGGCCGTCAGAAAGAACTCATCTATCTGAGTCGCACCACTTGGGACATCGTGCCAGTAGGCATCAAAGGGCAAACCGAAATCCTGATAGAAGACGGTAGTCTCCGCTTCACCCGTACAGCCGTTGTTGTCGGTGACAACGACTCGATACATCCCGGAGTCTGCCGGCTCCAGCAGGCCAAGGTCGAGCGTGCTGTCCGTACTGCCCGCCTGCTCATCTCCGTTGATGAACCACTTGTAGTCGTACTCCGGCGCTCCACCGTCGACTTTCGCGTCGAGCGAAGCGGGAACTCCTCCGATGCAACCGAAGAGCGCCGACCCCGTAATAGAGACCTTTGGCACACCGGTGACCGTGACCGTGAAGGGATCTGACGTCTTGCTCGCACAAGCATCGACACCGGTGAGCCTCCAGGTCTGAACCGCCGGCTGAGCGCTGGAGATGGTCACTTCGTCGCCGTAGTAGGTCTCGCTGCCGTTGGACCACGAGTGGCTCACGCCGGCCACTTGCGGCGTCGACAGCGTCAGCGACCCACCGGCACAGTAGGATTGGTCCTCCGGCTGCGCCAACGGGAAGCCCCCCCCCACGGTCACTTGGACGAACTCGCTAGGCACGACTCCGGTCGCATTGCCAACCGCGCAGTGATACCACCCGGGTTCAGTAGCGACGTACGTACTGGTCGTCGACGAAGTCGTCTCGGTGCTCAGAATGATGTGAAACGGCTCGCCTTCGGCCCCGCCAAGCCACATATAGGTGAAGGGCCCATGCCCAGCGGCCTCGACCGAGATCGCATGGCTCTCACCCTGACAGATCGCCGCGCCCTGCGGCTGCTGTACAACCGCCAACTCGTAAGATGCTTTCACATTGTGACACTCCGCCTGCATGTCGTCGGAGGCGTAGCTAGTGGAGTCATACAAGGAGAAGCCCACAGGGTGCTGGCCAAAGCGAGCAACGCACTCGGAGGGTGGCAAGAAGAGCGCAGATTCGGTGCTCGCCGAGGCGTTGAACGTATACTCGACGACCACGACACTTGGGTCTTCTCCGCGGATGACGGCGTTCGACGATCCGCTCACCGGAAGATCACCAGCGCTTGCGAGCGACGCCGAGATCGGCACGTCCAGGGATCCTCCAACGAGTGTGTGCGGGGAGACCAGAGTTGCGTCGATCTGCCCAAAGCTGGTATCGGCCTGCGGGCCAAGGTTGATCAGCGTGCCCCAGAAGTTTGAGTTCAGGGAGATGATCCACTCTCCCTCCGTGGGGACATCCACTTCAACCCGGTAGTGAGACGTGAGGGTGGCATCCTCATCTGCAGCTGGATCAAGACCGACCGCCCCGACCCAACTCGCCTCCCATGGGCTCGCGAACCAAGAGGCGTGCGCGTTGGGAAGTTCGACCTGGTCCAAGTAGGTCACTCCGTTCACGATTGCCTTCGTCGGAGGGTTCGTCGACTCGTGGATCGTGATCGGAATCTGAGCTGGCGCCACCGAAGCGAGCACAACGGTGAGTGCCGCACAAGAAGAGAAACTATGAGCGTGCATCTGCGTACCTCGTCGCGGATTTCGGAGAGATGGAGAGGAGGGCCGTTTCCTCTCCACTCGACTCACCACGCGGGTACCGTCGGACCTTTCAGGCCACGGACAGATCCTTGCACTCAAGAACACAAGCTGTTTCACAGCATGGACTTGAGCCCCGTCACTGGGGCAAGAAAGCTGCCTCGTGAGCCGCCACGGTCGCGATCAACGCATCTATGTCGACACGCCGCATCTGCCCACACCTCACCAAGGCGATCGACTCGGGATGGCGGAGAACGCCAGGCGCCGACATCGGGTCCCCGGCGACCCTTCAGCAGACTGTCGTTGGGCACGAGCCGGCACTGGATGCGCGGCCCCTTCTCTTCACTCCTCGCGCTCAGGAAAGACAGCATCGGCGTCGAAGAGCTCCTCTGCCTGAGCGACGAGCTCTCGCAGCCGGGTCATGGCCCGGTGACGGGCGACGTAGATCGCCCCCACGGCGACTCCCAACTCGGTCGCGACTTCGGCCGCAGCTTGCCCTTCGATGGCGGTCGCTTCAAAGGCCCGAATGGTCGCAGGCTCCAGGCCTCCAGCACGATGGAGCCGTTCGAGCGCCTCGGCCAACGTATGTTGACGCCAAGCGACCTCCCACGCTGCCTCAAGCTCATCCTTGCCCGGCTCTAGGTCAAGCACGCTGTCACGCATTGTGGCGGGAGTGTGTCGCCTCCTATGGTTCGCTGCGCGCGCGCGCGCGATGGCCAGAAGCCAGGCGCGCAGCCTTCCGCGCCTGCGATCGTACGCCCCGCGTCGGTAATCGCGAACAAAGCACAGCAGGGTGTCTTGGGACAAGTCCGCCGCATCTGCCCCGTCGAAGCCGAGGCCCCGGAAGAGACGCGCAAGCAGGGGGCGATACCGTTGGTCGAACTGAAGCCAGGCTGCTCTGTAGAGGTCGGCTCCCTCTGCGGCAATAAGCCCCTCAAGAAGCGCCGTCGTGGTTCGTGAACGCGCGATGTCGTGCGGCGAAGTCATGGCGAGCGAGCTTGGGTACGAAGGGCAAAACGGAAACAGCCAGGCGCGAGAGCAAGGAGAGCGACAGCGACGACCCTGTCGGGGCCTCACACTAGCACGACCTCCGCGCCTCGCTCATTCTCGAACGCAACAGCAACAGCTGCGTGCTGCCCAGAACAGACGCGGGCCTCAACCTGCCTCGCAATCGGGGCTCGATGGGTCCAACATCTCCACCGGGGTGCGCATGGGTCAACTCGGGATCGCAGGTCCCCTTTAGAGCGTGAGCCTGGACCCGATCACCGACGCAGGAACGCTGGCGCGTGATCCGCCACAGCAGCAACCAATGCATCAACATCGATACGCCATATCTGCCCGTAGGCGCCGGCTATGGCGATCTCTCCCCCGTCCGAACGAACGTCGAGGTCGAAGAACCCAGAGGGTTCCAAGTCAAGACGGAAGAGCCTCCGGCCCGTCCTTGGATCCCAGATGCCTAGCTGACCGTCGAAGGTACCAACGACGAGCAGGTCACCGTGGAAACCGAGGGCATATGCCTGCCTCCCGCCCGCCGACAGCACGCTGATGAGCTCGTGATCATGCCCCCAGATCGCGACCTTCCCGTTGTAGTCGCCGCTGGCCCAAAGCCCCTGTAGAGAGATCTCTAGGGCGCCGATATTGGTACTGTGCGGAGTGCCCCCAACGTCAAGCGTGCTCGCCACCTTCTCGAATGGACGCACCGAGTAGATCTTGCCACTGTTGGATCCAACCAGAATCTCCTCACCATCGACAGACCACGCGACAACTCCCGTGCGCCTCTCTCCCGCAAACCGACAGCGAAACAAGACCTCAGCGTCCGCTGAGAGCACCGCAAGATGTGCTCTGTCGCTGACCACTGCAACCTCGTCCGAGCCGGGGCGATAGCGAACACGGGTCGCGAGTGCGCCGCCGGGAAATGTGTAGTTGGGCCTCGACTGTTGCGGGGAGTTGAAATTCACATCGAGAAAAACGCCGCGCCCGCTTGAGGCAGCAATCTG
This sequence comes from Planctomycetota bacterium, assembly GCA_039029355.1. Classification (GTDB taxonomy): domain Bacteria; phylum Planctomycetota; class UBA1135; order UBA1135; genus JBCCGI01. Next base: position 43,533 of record JBCCGI010000018.1, on the reverse strand, counting down.
AGGATCGGCGCCCTCGCTCATATCCACCCCAGTAACCCTCTCCATGGGATTTCCCGGCTGGCCGAGGGTCACCGACCGGGCTCCGTCAGGGCTCCAAGTCGACACGGTGCCTGCCGAGCCATTTGCGCTCAACAAAGATGAGCCGACGTAATGCACACCGTGAACTCCGTCGGGTGAAGAGCTATCGCTGACCTGATGCGTTCGCAGCCACCCGGCAGCTTGGGGTATCCACCCCCTTACGAATCCGCCCGAGTCGCTTGCTACGACCTTGCGTTCACCTGGAAGATAGCAAGTGTCATATATCGAGCCACGATGGCTCAGAGTACTGTCAATCACGCCCGTCGCCCCCGTGTCAACAAGCGCCAGCCCACTCGCCGACGCACCGGGGTTCACTCTCATGAAGCATGCAGCACCCTCTGCAAGCGTCAGCCGAGCGGGCCCCGCGAAGCGAGAAAGGCGCGGCAGTATCGCTAGGGTGTCGCCGAAATTCGGGATCCGAACCAACCGAGACTGAAACCACGCCAACTCGTCATTGAGAAAAAAGAAAGGCCCCGGAAATCCCGAGATCGAATACGTGGCCCCGCCGGCTCCCCCAGGTTCCGTTAGCGACAAAAAGGTCTGGTCGCACCCGCGCCAAACATCACAAGCGAGCCTTCCGGTCGGCGAGATGGACAAGTAGCGGTCGCTCGAGACCGGGCGAGCATCCGTCAGCTCGATTTCTGCGCAGCCGTCAGTCCTAGGAATGAGCTCGACAGAACGTGTTGCTAGATCAACGATTCCCAGACGTTGGTCAGAGACCCCGATCAATAGCCGGTTGCCGGGGAGAAACCCTCCCCCTCTAGCGACAACATCTCCGACCCAATGCGGGTCATTTTGACCCGAGCTTAGGTCCCAAACAACCAGGCGCCGAGGCTTGTCAAGGCGGGTGCTCTGGCCGGCAAGCCAACGTCCGGAGACATCGGAGAAGAGTATCATGTTCTGCAGTGCGGGCCCGTCGAGAGTGCGGAGCCGCGAGCGAGGAGGACAGTCCCAAATCTCGACCGTCGACCCCTCCGGCGAGGAGAAGCCAATAGCCAGACCTGCGTTGACCAAGGCCAGCGATTGAACAACCATCCGGCCACGCACTCCGACTCGACCAGCACCTGTCCAGCCCGTGCGCGCATAGAGCTCAACCAGCGCCCAGTCGAGCTGGTTCCCACCGGCCCTCCAAAGGCGGGCCTCCAACGCTTCGGCATCGAAATCCAAGCCGCTGTCGTAGGCCAAGTCCCATAGAGCTTCCTCGGCCGCAAGATAGTCACCGGCCTCCAGCAGGCTGAGCGCATCGCTTAGCTCCCGGGCCGCGACAACCTTCTCCCAGGGCGACCAGGCGACGATCAGGATGAGCGCAGCGGCCACGATCACGACGCGTTGATACCGTCGGAACAGGCCGATCAACGACGACGGTCTGCGTCGAGCATGTGCCGTCGCGACTCGGAGCAACTCTGCGCTCGCGTAGCGCTTCTCGGGCCGCTTCGCTAGCGCCCTTGCGACGACCCGATCCAGCTCTGTCCCAAGTCCAGGCACCTTGGATGCCTGGCTGACAGGCTCAGGAGAGGCGTTCGCGATGTTCCGCATCAGGTCGGGCATCGAGCTCGACGCACCGAACGCGGCCTCGCCGGTAAAGAGAAAGTGCAGCAGCAGCCCCAGCCCGTGCACATCGGTGCGAGTGTCGACATCCTTCCCGGGCTTGATCTGTTCTGGTGCGGCCCAGAGGAGACTCCCGGCGAAGCCGTCGGGGTTCGTGACGGAGATCGTGACCCCTGACCTCTGAATGTCCTTGGCCAGGCCGAAGTCGATCAGGCGAGGTTCCCCGTTTTCGTCCACAAGTACGTTCGAAGGCTTGAGGTCGCGGTGAAGCACACCCGCGCGATGAGCCTCATCGACCGCTTCCGCTACGCGGTCAAAGAGGAGGAACAGCGCCTCTCTGGCTTCACGGCCTCCACGCCGATGCACCTCCGCGACCCAGCGATCCAAGGGCACCCCGTCAACCCACTCCATCACCAAGTAGCCGGTTCCGTCTTCGAACTCTCCCGCGTCAAACACCCGCACCAAGTTCGGGTGCCTGAGCCGAGCGGCCAAACGAGCCTCACGCTTGAATCGTCGTTGCTGCGCCTCGGTAGACCAGCGGCCGCCTATCAGCACTTTCAGGGCCACTCGCCGGGCCGTCGAGTCGTGTACCGCTTCGTACACCACACCCTGACCGCCCCGAGAGACCTCACGTAGGACCCGGTAGCCCGGCGGCGCGATTGGCGCCGCGCCCCGCGAACCGTAGGCCAGGCGGAGATCCGCGACCAACGGGTCCCTGGAGAGCAGATCCTCGATCCTAGTTCGGCACGCCTCGCATGACTCTAGATGGCCAAGGACCTCGGGCGCCGACATCGGATCCGCGGCGACCTTCAGCAGACTGTCGTTGCCGGGGCAAGAGCCGGCGCTGGATTCACGGCTCTCTCTCTTCACTCCTCGTGCTCTGGGAAGACAGCGAGAAGCGCCGTTGTCGGTCGCGAAGTCAGGACATCACGCGTCGACGTCATAGCGAGCGGGTGTTCCTTCCCTATGGGCCCAAAGGGCTAGTCAGATGCGGCGCACAACTCGGTTTCCCGAGCCGGCGCGAACGCCCCCCCCTGGTCGAGGCGCGCTTGGCAAGGAGCTTAGGTGCGAAGGGCAACACTGAAAAGCCGGGCTCCGGCGCAAGGACTCCAACGGTGAAGGAAAGCCCGAACTGGAACTCCACACTACCAAGCCCCGCGCCCCCCGTTCCTTCCCGAACTCAATGGAAACACCAGTGTGTCGCGAAGTACGGAGACGCATTTCGTCCCGATCATCGAGCACGCAGCCCGAGCTAGACTCTCCTCCGCTCCACACCGAGGGGCAAATCGGCAGCCGGGAGCCCGTGTCTCCCTACGTGCCTAAACCGCCCCTTGATCCGAGCCCGACTCGGCCGGAGCGGGAGGCGAATCAACTCGTCGGTGGCCGAGTTGAACCGGCGACGGCCCCACGCCCACCGACTTGTGCCGCCGGCCTCCCTACCGCAACGACCAAGCCCGCAGCGACTCCTCGCTGACGCGCAGCCCTCGCAGCCCGTCCCAAATCCCACGCGCCTTCGCCCGCACCGCCTGACCCTCCCCGCGCAGCGCGTGGGTCAGCCACGCGAACGGGAGCGTCGCCACGTCGTACACCGCGAACGACAGCCAGCGCGCGGGGCTCCCGTGGCGGCGCAGGAACCACACGGTGTTGACTCCCATCATGTACTTGCGGCGCGGGTTGTAGCCGCCGCCGGTCGACGAGTGCGCGTCGTGCAGCGCCAGGGCCTTGCCGACGATGCGCGAGCGGAAGCCGGCCTCGCTCGCGGCGATTCCGAACTCGACGTCCTCGTGGTAGGCGAAGTAGGCGCCCTCGAGCAGTCCGGCCTCTTCGAACACCTCGCGGCGCACCAGCATCACGCAGCCGGTCACGAAGTCGACGTCGTAGGTATTGTGGAACTCGGGGCCGTCCGGCTCACGGAAGCCGATCAGGGTCGAGATGTTCTGGCGGAACGTGATCGCGCCGCCGGCGGCCCACACGATGTCCGGCTCGGCCCGCAGGCAGATGCGCGGCCCGACGATGCCGACGTCGGACTCATGGTCGAGCTCGTCGTGCAGCAGCTCGAGCATGCCTTCGTAAAGAACGGCGTCGTTGTTCACGAGGAGCACCCGCTCGGCGCCGCGCTCGAGCGCGTGCTCGATCCCGCGGTTAGCGCCGTAGCCGAAGCCCACGTTGCGCTTGTTCCTGAGGATTTGGACGCCGGGTCGGGCCGCGGCGACCGCCTCCATCGAGCCGTCGGTCGAGGCGTTGTCGACGAAGATGATCTGGCTCTCGGGCAAGCCCTGAACCAGGATCGAACGGATGCAGTCCAGGTTGGCTTCGCCACCGTTCCAGTTGACGATCACAGCCCAAGTCGCTGCGCTCACTCCAGCTTCTCCCCTTCGCGTTCGGTGGGTTTTCCGGTCTCCACCGCCTCGACCCGTGACCGCAGAACGCCGCGAGCAAGGCGCGTAACGAGCTCGTCGCCGGGAACGACGTGACCCGCGTCGGTCAGAGGATCGGACGAATCGGCGCGGAGCGTTAGCGAATAGCCGCGTCCTAACACGGCCAGCGGGCTGGTCGCCTCGAGGCCGCGGGCGAGGACCGCCAGGCGCGCTCCGGCCGCCTCGACCCGTCGCTCGGCAGCGCGCTCGAGGCGCGCGCCGGCGGCACCCAGGCGGCTCTCCCAGCCCTCGATGGCGGCGCGCGGGCTGCGGCGCTCCAGGCGGACGTGCGCGGCGGACAGCCGCCCGTCGGCGGCGCGGGCGCGTGCGTGCACCGCGCGGCGGGCGCGGCTGAGGAACGCCGCCAGCGCGCGCTCGCGGTCGGCGACGATCCAGGTGGGCTCGCGCAGCACGCGGCGCTCCCCCAGCTCGGCCAGGCGCTCGCCGCGCGCGCGCAGCAGCCGCGCCACCGCGCCCGACAGGCGCGCGCCCGCGCTCGTGAGCCGGTCGCGCAGCGCGGCGCGGTCGGGGATCACCAGCTGCGCCGCGTCGGTGGGCGTGTGTGCGCGGGCGTCGGCCACGAGGTCGGAGAGCGTCGTGTCGGTCTCGTGCCCGACGCCGCTGACGACCGGCACCGGGCAGCGCCGGATCGCCTCGGCGACCGCGCGCTCGTTGAAGGCCCAGAGGTCCTCGAGCGAGCCCCCGCCGCGGCAGACGATGACGACGTCGACGCCGGGCGAGCTCCCCAGCCGGTCGATCGCGCGCGCGATCTCGGCGGCCGAGCCCGGCCCCTGCACGGGCGTGTGCGCCAGGCGCACGGGGTAGCCGGGCCAGCGCAGGCTGCGGGTCCGCAGGAGGTCGCGGAGCGCGGCGCCGTCGCGGCTCGTCACCACCCCCACCAGGCGGGGCTCGCGCGGCAGCGGGCGCCGGCGGTCGAACCACCCCAGCTCGCGCAGCTCGGCCTTCAGCTGCTCTAGACGGGCCAGGAGCGCACCGATGCCGAGCGGCTCCAAACGCTCGACCACCAGGCTGTAGGAGCCGCGCGGTGCGTAGACGTCGAGCCGGCCGTGGGCGATGACCTGGTCGCCCTCGCGCGGGCGGAACTTCAGGCGGCCGGTCTGGCTGCGCCAGACCACGCAGGAGACGCGCGCGGCGTCGTCCTTGAGCTGGAAGTAGAGGTGCCCCGAGTTCGGCGTCCGCAGGTCGGAGACCTCGCCTTCGACGCGGACGCGGCCCAGCCCCTGCATGCGGGCGGAGATCTCGCGCGTCAGCTCGGTGACGGTCAGCGGCGGGGCCTCGGCCGGCTTCTCCTTCGGCGCGTTGTCCTCCGCGCGGCGGGTGGGCTCCTCCGGCGCATCGGCGGCGGCGCCGGGTGTCTCGGCCGGCGCCCCGGCGCGCGCGAGGCGCGAGTCACGCCGGCGCAGGTCCGACACGCCGCCTCCACCGCCCCCGGGGGCCGACGGCTCGGCCGGGAGGTCGAACAGGCTCGGCGTGGCGTCCGGGCGCGCGGCCGAGCGGCGCGAAGAGCGGCGCTGCATCCCTCCGTTATCCCCCCGGCGGGCGGATGGGTCAATCGCGCGCTGCGCCGGGCGGGTCGGAGAGCCCGGGGAGGCCCGCCGCGCGCCAGGCGTCGACGTCGGCCCCGGGCAGGTAGATGCGGTAGCTGCCGTCCACGAAGGGCCGCCGCTCGCCGCCCCGGATCACCACGCCGTCGGTCAGCGTCAGCCGGATGCTCGTGCCCTCGGCCGCGATCGTCAGGCGGTCCGCGAAGAGCCGTCGCTCGAGGCCGCCGCCGGCGCCGAAGGCCTCGATCTGCACGCCGTTCAGCGCGCCCGCGAGGATCCCGTCCATGCGCCGCAGCCGATAGAAGCCGCCCGTCCCGCTCTCGCGCAGCAGGCGGTTGAGCTCGGCCTGCACGTCGCTCCGGTTCCACAGCGTGTCGTCGACCGGCGGCGCGAGCTTCGCGGGCGGAAAGAGCTCGGGGAACGAGCCGATCCAGGGCTCGGGGTCGACGTAGGGCAGCACGATGCGCCGCACGCCCGAGGCGAACGGAACGCGCTCGCCGCCGCGGCTCTCGAAGCCGTTCTCGAGCACGAGCGTCACGGTGTGGCCCGCGCGGCTGGCCTCCAGGCGCAGACGCTCGGCGGTCAGGCCCCCGGCCAGCCGGCCGCGGTCGTCCAGCAGCCGGAACACCACCGGCCCGACGGCGCCGCGGTCGAGCGAGCCGACCTCTAGGAGGTCGATGCCGCGGATCTCCTCGACCAGCAGGAAGTGGCGCAGGCTGATCTTGATCTCCCGCGCGCGCTCGGCGAGCGAGCTGGCGAGCGTGTCCTTCGGGTCCTCCCACCCGTCGCCGGGGTCCACCGTGGCCGGCTCGAACTCGGGGTCGACCTCGAACGGCGGCACGCGCTCGTCGAGGTCGAGCAGCGCCCGCGCGCGGTTGTATTGGTACCAGGCGAACTCGCGCTCCGAGCGCCGCTCGTTCACCGCGTCGAGCTGGGCCTGGAGGTCGGCCAGCTGCTCGCCGCAGGCCTGCTCGGCGCGCTCGAGCGCGGCGCGCAGGCGCGCGATCTCGGCCTCGTCGTCCTGCGTGTGGCTCGTCGCTTCCGGCGCGGCCGCCAGGGCCACGGCCGCCGCAGCGAGCGCCAGGGTGATCCATCGCGTCATCAGCGTGCCTCCGCGTCTTGGTCTTCGGCTTCCAGGCGCGCGAGCGAGCGCCGCAGGTCGCGCAGCGGGACCTCGGCGTGCTCCAACTCCAGCGTCCGCTCGCGCTCGCCGGCGCCGAGCACCAGCCGTGCCGCGTCGCCCGGTGCGCGGCCCCAGAGCAGGAGCTGCACCTCGGTGCCGAGCGGCAGCTCGGCGGCGGGCTGTGCGAGCAGCGTGCGCAGCGGATCCGCGACGCCGCCCGAGGGCGGTTCGGAGGTCTCGATCGAGCGCAGCGCGCGCCCGGCGTCGTCCTCGACCCGAGCGGGCACCAGCGCGACCGGCTCAACGGGCTCCACAACGGCCTCCACAAGGGGCTCGCTGCGCTCGAAGAGCAGCTCGAGGCGCCACGGCGTTCCGCCTTCGAGCTCCAGCCGCGCCGCGAGCGCGGCCGCGTCGAAGGACTGCCACGAACCCGCCGCCTGCAGCGGCGTAAGCCGCGCGAAGAGCCGCGTGCCGCCGGCCAGATCGAGCAGGCCTTCCAGCCCGCCCAGGGCGTCGGGCGCGCCCGCGTCGACGACCTCCGCGAGCTCGCCGAGCGTGCGTTGGGAGCCCCCCGGCGGGTGCTTCCGGAACCAGACGATGCCGAGGATCAGGAGGAGCAGCGGCGGCAGCAGCACCACCGGCCCGGCGGCCGCGCGGCCCGCCGTTAGTCCTCTTCCTCGTCCCAGTCCTTCTTCTTGTTCTTGTTCCACCAGCGCTGCCACTCCTCGGGTTGCCGCGCCTCGTGCCCGGACAGGACGCCTAGGGAGGTGATGATCGAGGCGGAGATCGCGTAGTAGCGCTCGCGCGAGATCGGATCGTTGGGGTCGGAGTCGGTCTGACCCTTGGCGCTCATCAGCATCTTCAGCAGCTCCTCGAAGGCCTGCTTGCGCACCTTCAGGGGAGCTCCGTCGAAGTAGCCGAGGGCCTGGGCCGCCGACGCGACGATCCCCGCGTCCTTGTCCTTCAGGAGGTCGACGAGGGGTTTGACGCCGTCCAGGTCGCGCGTCTTCCCGAGAGATTTGATCACCGCGCCGCGGGCGTCGGGAGCCTTCTTGATGGTCTTGGCATCGATCAGCTTGATCAGCGGCTTGACGCTCTCGGGCCCCATCTCGCCCAGCCCGACCGCGGCCGCGACGTACAGGCGCGTGTCCGGCACGCCCTCGGCCAGCTCCTTGGGACGCTTCTGCCCGAAGCACCACTCCAGGCTGTCGACGATGTCCTCGCGGTCCTTCGGGCCCGACTTGGGGAACTCGACGATGAGCCGATCGATCACGCCGACGGCCTGTTCGTCCTCCTTGGCGCGCTTCTTCGCGTGGCCCTTGAGCTCGTCGATCATCGCCTTGACCTCCTCGCGCTTGTCGGGGACCTGATCGTCCTGGACCGCCGCGGGGGCCGCAGCCAGCGGCGCGGGGGCCGCGGTCGGGAGGAGGAGCGCGAGAGTGAGGGCGTGCTGAATGACCATAGGAAGGGCCTCGTTGGATGCTCGGGAGGGGGCGTCCTACTTAACAGATGGGCCGGCGAGGGTATCGCCGCGCTTGCCGGAGCCCGCGGCTTTTTTCGGCGCTTGAACGCCGGGGGGCGCCAAAAAAACGCCTCCCTCGATTTTCAAGGGCCCTCCAGGGCCTCCGCCAGCGCCCGGCCCTTGGCCAGGGTCTCGGCGTCCTCCAGGGCGGGGTCCGAGGCCCACGTGATCCCTCCGCCGACGCGGAAGCTGACCTCGCCGCCGCCGGCGTCGCGCGGCCGCCACAGCAGCGTGCGGATCAGGATGTTGAAGAGCGCTCGCCCGCGCAGGTCGAGCAGGCCGAGCGAGCCGGTGAAGAAGCCGCGCCCCTCGCGCTCCAGGTCGGCGATGATCTCCATGCTCCGCAGCTTCGGCGCGCCGGTGATCGAGCCTCCCGGGAAGAGCGCTTCCAGCGCCGCGACGGCGTCGACCTCGGGCCTCGGCCGGCACTCGACGTCGGCCACCAAGTGGTGGACGGCGGCGTACGTCTCGAGGCGCGGGAACTCGCCGACGCGCACCGAGCCGACCTCGGCGATGCGGCCGAGGTCGTTGCGCTCGAGGTCGACGATCATCGCCAGCTCGGCGCGGTCCTTTTCGCTGGCGAGCAACCGGCGCGCGTTGGCCTCGTCGGCTTCCGGCGTAGCGCCGCGCTCGACGGTGCCCTTGATCGGGCGCGTGCGCGCCAGCTCGCCGGGGCGGAACTCCAGCAGCAGCTCGGGCGAGCTGGAGAGCACCGCGCCGCCCTCGAACGACAGGAAGCCCATGTACGGCGCGGGATTGGCGAGCCGCAACCGGCGGTAGAGGTCGGCCGGGTCGCCGTCCACCGCACGCGTCATGCGATGCGCTACGTTGGCCTGGTACATCTCGCCGGCGGCGATCGCCTCCTGGGCGCGCGCGATGCGCGCGCGGTGCTCGGCGGCCGAGGTCGAGCGCTCGAGCGGCCCCGCCGCGGACGCGGGGCGCAGGACCGGCGGCCGCTCCAGCTGGGCGAGCAGCCGCTCGCGGCGCTCGCCGACCGCCGGCCGGCCGTCGCCGGGCTCCTCGCCCAGCACGAGCCAGGTTCGGTCCGCGTGGTCGCGCACCAGGAAGTCGGTGTAGAGCCCACCCACGACCTTCGGGAAGCCCCAGGGCTCGGGCGGCAGCGTGAGCCCCTCCCCCGCCACGCCGAGGTCGTAGGCGAGGGCGCCCAGGAAGCCGCCGTGGAAGGCGCCGGGCAGGTCGGGGTCGCCGCCCGCGGGCTCCAGGCGGGCGACCAGCGGGCGCAGCTCCGCCAGCGAGCCGATCCGGGCCGTCGCCACGGGGTCAATGCCCAGGAGCGCGAAGCGCAGCGGCCGCCCGGCGGCCCCGTCGAGCAGCACCGGGCGGCGCTCCGGGCCGAAGTGGCCGAGCACGGCGTCGAGCTCGGGGTCCCCGGGCACGCGGGTCACCCGCGGGCAAAAGCGAAGGCGGTCTCTCAAGGAAGGTTTCCGTCGCGGGCCGGGGCGGCGTACAAGGTGCGCGTGAACACGACCAAGCGCTCCTCCCTCGGCCTGATCTTCGGGATCGTATTCCTCGACATCGTCGGCTTCTCGATCATCTTCCCACTCTTCCCGCGGATGCTGGAGCACTACGTCCAGCTCGAGGGGCCGGACGGGTGGTGCGGGCAGCTGGTGACGTGGCTGGGCGAGCTGGCGGGCGACGAGGGCTCGCACGCGGTGGTCACGCTGTTCGGGGGTGTGCTGGGCTCGCTGTACTCGATCCTGCAGTTCCTCCTGGCGCCGGTCTGGGGCGGGCTGTCCGACCGCCTAGGACGCAAGCCGGTGCTGCGCCTGACGCTGGCGGGCACGGCGGTCTCGTACGTCCTGTGGATGTTCGCCGGGTCGTTCTGGCTGCTGATCGCGGCGCGTCTTTTGGGCGGGATGATGGCCGGCAACATCTCGGCCGCCTCCGCCGTGGTCGCCGACACGACCAGCGGCAAGGAGCGCGCCAAGGGCATGGGCATCGTCGGCATGGCGATCGGGCTCGGCTTCATCCTGGGGCCGGCGATCGGCGGGCTGACCGCGGGCGTCACGCTGGGCGACGGCGAGTGGTCGCGCGGGTTCGCGCTCAACCCCTTCTCGGCCTCGGCCCTGGCGGCGCTCGCGCTGTCGCTGCTCAACCTGGTGTGGATGCTGACGCGCTTCGAGGAGAGCCTGCCGGCCGAGCGCCGCGGGCACGGCGAGGGCGGGCATACGCTCAACCCCTTCGGCCGGCTGTCGGAGATCGCGCAGCCGGGGGTCACGCGCACCAACCTGATCTACTTCCTCTACATCACCGCGTTCGCGGCGATGGAGTTCACGCTGACCTTCCTGGCGGCCGAGCGCTTCGCCTACTCGCCCACCGACAACGCCTGGATGTTCGTGTTCGTCGGGCTGATGATCGCCTTCGTGAACGGCGGCGTCGTGCGGCGCGTGGCGCCGCGCTTCGGCGAGCGCAAGGTGATCCTGGCGGGGCTCGTGATCCTGTTGCCGGGCTTCCTCGCCATCGCGGCCGCCGGCGGCAGTGGGCTCTTCTACGCCGGGCTGACGTGTATGGCGGTGGGGAGCGCGCTCGCCATGCCGTGCCTCTCGTCGCTGGTCTCGCGCTACGCGCCGGCCGAGCGCCAGGGGCTCGTGCTGGGCACGTTCCGCTCGCTGGGCTCGCTCTCGCGGGCCATCGGGCCGATCCTGGGGGGCCTCTTGTACTGGAGCCTCGGGAGCGCCGCCCCCTACTACGCCGGCGCCGCCTTCCTGCTGCTGCCCCTCTTCGCCGCCCTGGGCCTCCCGCCGGTTCCCGAGCCGGCCGAAGCCTAGGCGCTAACCCAAAAACGGCTTTCTGCCGATACTGGGGCCCATGAAGGTTCTTCTGCTCTCCCTCGCCGCCCTGGGCCTCGCCCTCGGCCCGGGCCTTACCCAGGACGACCCGCCCCAAGAGGACCCGCTGGCCGAGCGCGTCCAGGCCCTCGAGGACGAGGTCGCATCGCTCAAGCGCGACCTGGCGGCAAAGACCGCCAAGAACGAGGAGATCCTGCGCTACCTCGCCGGCGAGAAGACGCGCGGGACCGCGCTGCTCCGCACGTTCGACGAGGCCGAGCAGGCCGGCTTCACCGCCGGCATCAACTTCCGCTCGCGCGAGATCCTGCTCGCCGGGCTGCGCGCGTACGTGAACGACGCGCAGAAGGGCCTGCCGGGCGGCAAGAAGGCGGACAGCGCGGGCGGCGGCGGGCGCTAGTGTGGCGCGGCCCGCTCGCGGGTAAGCTGCAGGCCATGAAGACGCTCCAGCTCGCCCTCCTGGCTCTCGCCCCCGCGCTGTCGGCCTGCGGCGGACGCGCGGTGGTTGCATCGGGCGCCGGCGTCCCGTGGCCGGTGGTCGAGGAGACCTGGCGCACCGACCCGGTGTGGTACGACGGCAAGGCCGAGAAGGCCGTCTACGCGGCGACGCGCATCATCTACGGGCGCGAGCGCTCCTACGACGCGACCGTCTACACCAACAAGCAGTCGATGGACCCCGCGACGTCGACCAAGGCGTCGGGGACCGCCGGCGAGCGGATCGAGGTCTTCAAGCACCACTGGTCCGAGCGCGCCCCCACCGAGGCCTACGACTACGACTTCTCGACCTGCACCTTCACGCGCGTCAGCGACCTGAGCGCGTTCAAGCTCACCGCCGCCACCCAGGAGGACTGCGGCGCGAGCTTCAAGCAGGTCTGGATCGAGCCCGGCACGGGCATGCGCTTTTTCGAGTCGGTCTACTTCCCCGACGCCGGCGTCCGCGAAGGCACGCTGTCGTCCGGCGACGCGCTGCCGCATTTCCTCGACGCGATGACGCTGGTGCTGCGCGACTATCCGTTCCAGAAACCGCTCGACCCGGTCGAGCTCTCGCTCGTGCCGAGCCAGAAGAGCACCCGCAGCCGCCCGCTGGAGCCGCGCGTCTACCGCGTGACCTACGGCGGGGCCGAGGAGGTCCGGGTCCCGATGGGCCCCTTCGACACCCATCGACTCATCGTGCAGGCCGGCGACGAGGATCCGCTGGAGCTCTGGTTCTCCACCGTGAACAAGACGCCCGGGCTGAACGTGCTGGTCAAGGCCGAGGGCACGGACGCCCGGTACGAGCTCCGCTCGCACGAGCGGACCGCGTACTGGAAGCGCCCCTGATGCGGACCGAGGCGGACCGCTTCCTCGAGCACCTGCGCGCGGCGCGCGGCGCTTCGCCGCACACGATGCGGGCCTACTCGCGCGACCTGAACGAGCTCCTGGAGTTCCTCGCGGAGCGCGCCATCGAGGACCCCGCCGACGTCACGCCGCGCACGCTGCGCGCGTTCCTGGCGCACCTCGACGACCGCGGCCTCGCGCGGCCGTCGATCCAGCGCACGCTGTCGTCGACGCGGACCTTCTTCCGTCACCTGCTGGAGCGCGGCCTGATCCGCGTGCACCCCGCCACCGGCCTGCGCCAGGCGCGCCAGGCGCGGCCGCTGCCGACCTGCCTCACCGCCGAGGAGGTCGAGGCGCTGCTCGCCGCCCCCGACACCACGACGCCCGCCGGGCGCCGCGACCGGGCGTTGTTCGAGCTGCTGTACTCGGCCGGCACGCGCGCGTCGGAGACCGTCGGGCTCGACCGCTCCGACGTCGACCTGCGGCGCGGCATCGCGCGCGTGCGCGGCAAGGGCCGGAGGGAGCGGCTGGCGCCGCTCGGCGCCTACGCCGTCGACGCCGTGAAGACCTACCTCGCCGACCCCGACCGCCCCACACCGCGCCCGCAGGACGCGAACGCGGTCTTCCTCAACCTACGCGGCGGGCGGCTGACGACACGCTCGCTCGGCCGCATCGTCGACGAGCACGCGCTGCGCGCCGGGCTGCGGCGGCGGCCGACGCCGCACACGCTGCGGCACTCCTTCGCGACGCACCTGCTGGAGCGCGGCGCCGACCTGCGCTCGGTGCAGGAGCTGCTCGGGCACCAGCACCTGTCGACCACGCAGATCTACACGCACGTGTCGATCGAGCGTCTCCGCGGCATCTACGAGAAGGCGCATCCGCGCGCCTAGCTTCGGTGGAGTCGCACGACATCCCGGGCGCCCTCGCTGGCCTGGCCGAGCGCGCCGCCGGGGAGCTGCTCGGCGCGACGCCCGAGCTGACGCTGCTCGGCCACAGCCAGAGCCTCGCCTTCCGCGCCCAGCACCAAGGCGCGCACTACCTGCTGCGGGTGCACTCGCCGCTCACGCCTCCGCCCGACCCCGAGCCCTTCACGTGCGCCGGCCTCTTGTCCGAGTGCGCCTGGCTCGAGGCCCTCGACGCCGAGACCGACCTCGTGGTGCAGCGCCCTATAGCTCGCGCCGGCGCCGGGCCGGTGATCGAGCTCGAGGACGCGAACGGCGACGCGGTGCCCTGCACGCTGGTCACCTGGTTGGACGGCGAGATCCTCACCGAGCGCCGCACCGAGGCCCAAGCCGCGGCGCTCGGCAAGGTCCTCGCCACGCTGCACGTGCATGCCGCGGGCTGGACGCCGCCGCCGGGCTTCTCGCGCCCGACCTACGACCGGCACTGGCTGCACATCGCCCTCGGGCGGCTCGCCGGGCTGGAGGCCGCGGGCGTGGCGTCGGCCGAGCACTTCGCGATCCTGCGCGATGCGGCCGCGCGGCTCGAAGCGGAGCTGCCCGTCGCGGCGGACGGCGAGGTCGGCCTGATCCACGCGGACCTCCACGAGACCAACTACGTCGTGCTGGGCGATTCGGTGCGCCCGATCGACTTCAGCCGCTGCGGCTTCGGGCCGTGGCTGTACGACGTGGCGGAGTGCATCGCGCACCTCCACTCCGGCGTCCGGAGCCACTTCCTGGACGCCTACTCCGAGCGACGGCCGCTCGCGCCGGATCACGTCGAGCGCATCGAGGCTTACCTGATGCTCTCGACGCTGGAGTGCATCGGCTACCACGCGCCGAACCCGGACGAGCGCGACTATCTCGAGCGTGCGATCCCGCTCTTCGCGGACAACCACTTCCGGGCGTACCTCGCGCGCGAGCCGTTCCTCTTCACGCTCGGCTAGCGCCCCGCGTCAGAGCTCGCGCACCAGCACGTGCTCGCCGTCCTCGACCTTCCCCGTGCGGGTGAAGCCGATGCGCTCGTAGAAGCCCAGCGGCCCGCCCGGGGCGACGACCGCGCTGGTCCACAGCTTGGCGAAGCCGCGCTCGGCGCGCAGGTGCTCGAACACCAGCGCGAGCGCCCGGCGGCCGACGTCGCGGCCCTGGAAGCGCGCGCCGATCATGAAGCGCCACAGGAAGGGGCAGTAGTCCTCGTCGGGGTTGAGCTCGAGCATCACGAAGCCCGCCACCTCGTCGCCGGCGTAGACCGCGCGGAACCAGGCGTGGCGGCTGAGCGCCGCCTGGGCCAGCGAGACGACGTTGTCCGCCACGAAGCGGCGCTGCATCGGCGCGACGCCGGTGCGGATCACGTCGACGATGTTGTCGTCGTCGACCTCGCGCAGCGCGACGTCGCCCGCCGGCGCCGCCGATTCGGCGAGCTGCTCCAGGGGGCGCCGGTGGCAGAAGACCGCCACCGAGCCGTTGTAGGTGAGCCGCCGCTCGCCGGCGGCGCCGACGAAGGCCTCCAGCTCCGACCGCTCTCCGTCGGTGAGCTCGCCGCCGTGGGCGGCCTGCTCGCCCAGCGCGCGGGCCTCGTCCGCCGGCACGGCGGTCAGCTCGCCGTAGGAGCGCGTCTCGACGCACTGCGGCTCGCCCGGCACGAGGGCCAGCAGCTCGCCCGCGCCGAGGTACGGATGGTGAACGTGCCCGTTGCGCCCCATCAGGGCCGCCGTGAAGGCGTCGAAGCGCGCCATCTCGCGCTGCGACGGGATCGAGGGATCGGTCGTGGGCTCGGCCAGGATCACCCCGGAGCGCGCGACGCGCCAGGCCTCGCGCACGGCCGCGCCCGGGTCGTCGAGGTGGTGCAGCACGTGCCGGATCACGACCCAGTCGAAGGCTCCGTCGTCGAAGGGCAGCGCCACGGCGTCGGCGCGCTGCACCGCGAGGCCCGAGTCGGCGGCCTCGGCGACCCGGCGCTCGCTCCCGTCGACCCCCTGGGCACGGATGTTCCCGGGCAGGTGCTGGAGCAGGCGCCCCAGGCCGCACCCGACGTCGAGCAGGGTCTCGGGCTTCACGCTGCGGACGTGGAGCGCAAAGAGCTGGATAAGCCGCTCGCGGTGGGCGTCAAAGGTCGGCGTTTGGATTCCCATGGGCGCAAGGGTAGCAGGCGCGCGGCGCGCCGTTCCCGCCGCCGCAACTTCGTCGCCCACGCACTGGCGCGGCGGAGGAGCGATCGGGCACACTCACCCGGAAGAGGAGACCCCTTGAAGATGCGAAGCGAAACACGGCTTGGAGCGCTCGCGGCGGCGCTGCTCCCGCTCGTCGGCGCGTGCCGCGTCGGCCCCGATTACACGCCTCCGGAGCTCGCGCTCCCCGACGCCTGGCACCGGGAGCTCGCCGGCGGCCTCAGCGAGGGCCCCGCCGAGCTCGCGGTCTGGTGGACCACGCTCGACGACCCGGTGCTCGCGCGGGTGATCGAGCGCGTCGGCGAGGGCAACCTCGACCTGCGCGCCACGCTGGCGCGGGTGCGCGAAGCCCAGGCCCTGCGCGGGGTCGCCGCGTCCGAGCGGAAGCCGACGGTCGACGGCGTCGGCGCGGCCAACCGCTCGCGCTCCTCCGAGGGCGTGGCCGGCTTCCTGCCGCCGCCGCAGGAGCGCGTGATCGACTTCTACTCGGCCGTCTTCGACGCCTTCTGGGAGCTCGACGTGTGGGGCCGCATCTCGCGCCAGGTCGACGCGGCCGACGCTTCGCTCGAGGCGAGCGTCGAGGCCTACCGCGACGTGCTGGTGCTGCTGCAGGCCGAGGCGGCGCTCAGCTACCTCGACGTGCGCACGCTCCAGGCCCGGCTCGGGTACGCGCGCGGCAACGTCGAGCTGCAGGAGCGCACGAAGGGGCTGACCGACAACCGCTTCAACTCGGGGTTGAGCGCCGAGCTCGACGTGCGCCAGGCCGAGCTCAACCTGGCGACCACCGAGTCGCTGATCCCGCTTCTGGAGAGCCAGCTCGTCCAGGCCATGCATCGGCTCGACGTGCTGGTCGGCGGCTTCCCCGGCGAGCTGCGCGAGGAGCTGTCCGCCGTCGCCGCGATCCCGTCGCCGCCCGACTCCGCCGCCGTCGGCCTTCCCGCCGACCTCCTGCGCCGGCGTCCCGACGTGCGCCAGGCCGAGCGCCAGCTCGCCGCGCAGACCGCGCTCGTCGGCGTCGCGACGGCGAGCCTCTACCCGCAGTTCACGCTCGTCGGCACCCTGGGCCTCGAGGCCTTCGAGAACGGCGACTTCTTCGACAGCCGCAACCGCGCGTACTCGTTCGGGCCCAGCTTCCGCTGGCCGATCTTCAACGCCGGGCGCGTGCGCGCCCAGATCGACGCCGAGGAGGCGCGCACCGAGCAGGCGCTCGCCGCCTACGAGCAGACCGTGCGACTCGCCCTCGAGGAGGTCGAGAACGCCACGGTCGCCTTCGCCCGCGAGCGCGAGCGCGCGGCGGCGCTGGCCCGCGCCGTCGCGGCGGCGCAGCGCTCGGTCGAGCTGGTCGAGACGCAGTACAAGACCGGCATCACCAACTTCCAGAACGTGCTGGACACGCAGCGGCAGCTGTTCGGCCGGCAGGACGAGCTGGCGGAGAGCCAGGGGCTGGTGGTGCAGCGCCTGGTGCTGCTGTACAAGGCGCTCGGCGGCGGCTGGTCGGCGCGCGAAGAGACGGAGCAAGCGGACAGCACGACGAGCACCGACGGCGTGGAGAGCACGCCTTGACGAGCGCCCGGGCCCGCGCCGCAGCCGCGCTCGCGACGGCGGCGGCGGCGGCGCTCGCTTCGCTCGCGTCCTGCGCACCGCGCGACTGGCGCCGCAACGAGTTCCTGCCCCCGCCGCCCGAGGCGCGCCCCGTCGTACAGACGCTGATCGGCGTCTCGCTGCTGGAGGACGGCGACCTCCTCTTCGAGGACGTCAGCACCGACGAGCCGACGGCGCTCGCCGAGGCCGACTACTCCGTGCTCCCCTCGATCGGCGTCTCCGGCATGCAGCCGATCACCGAGGGCGCGCCCCACCTCGGGTTGGAGGGCTCGCTGATCTTCAGCTGGTGGGTCGAGGAGGCCGACGTCTTCCTCCCCGGCGGCGGCACCGTCGAGGTCGACGTCGACACCGCGCTTTGGCTGACCGAGCTCTCGATCGGCCCCTACATCAGCACGTCGATGGAGCGCAACATCCGCCTCTACGCCGGCGCCGGCGCGTCGGCGCAGTTCGGCTATGCACAGTTCGACACCGACGACGAGGAGGTCGACGGCGACGACTCGTCGTTCGGCCTGGGCGGCTACGCGCGCGCGGGAGTTGAGCTGCGCCTGGGCGACGGCTCGCTGCTCGGCCTCGGCCTGCGCTCGGTCCACGCCGACCTCGACTTCGACCGCGGGTTGCCCGACGTCGATCTCGACGCGCTGCAGGTCTTCCTCACCTACAGCGCCGGCACCGGGCCGTTCTTCCCGCCGCCCGACTGGTAGAGCCGGAGCCCGCCGGGACGCTACCCTGGGCGGATGACCGACGAACGCGACGTCCGGACACGCTTCGAGTCCGCCGAGCGCGGAGCACGCCTCTCGAAGGAGGAGCTCCGCGACCGCGAGCCCGAGCTGCGGGTCGACCTCCTGAACGCCCAGTTCGACCTGCGCGAGGCCGACTTCTCCGTGGTGCTGCTGATCGCCGGCGACGACCTCGCCGGCTGCCAGGACGCACTCGACTTCCTCCACGAGTGGATGGACGCGCGCCTCATCGACACCGAGTCGTTCCTCGAGCGCACGCCCGAGGAGCGCGCCTTCCCGGCCCACTGGCGCTACTGGAGCGCGCTGCCCGCGCACGGGCGGATCGGGCTCTTCTCCGGAGCCTGGGTCTTCGACGCGCTCGCGGAGCGCCTGCTCGACGGCGGCGACGGGGACGCGCTCGACCGCGCGACCGAGCACGCGCGCGCCTTCGAGCAGGCCCTCGCGGCGGACGGCACGCTGCTGCTCAAGGTCTGGATGCACGCGCCCAAGAAGGAGCTGAAGCGACGGCTGAAGCGGGTCGAGAAGCGCCGGCAGTGGCGCGTCGCCGAGCGCGAGCGGGGCGTGGTCGAGCGCTACGACGAGCTGGTCGAAGCGGCGACGCGCTACATCGCCCGCACCGACGCGCCGCATGCGCCCTGGCTCGTCGTCGAGAGCACCGACCGCGAGCACCGCGACCTGACGCTGGCCGAGGCGGTGCGCGACGCGCTCACCGGCCGCCTGCGGCAAGGGGCCGCCCCCGAGCCGGCCGTGCCGCCGGCGGCAGAGGTCGCGCGCGAGCCCGTGCTGCCGCGCGTGGACCTGGGCGCGCGGCTGGAGCGCGACGAGTACAAGGCGCGCCTCGACGCCGCGCAGGATCGCCTGGCCGAGCTCTCGATCGCCGCGTCGGAAGCCGAGCTGGCGACCGTGCTGGTCTTCGAGGGCTGGGACGCCGCCGGCAAGGGGGGCGCGATCCGGCGCCTGACGCGCGCGATGGCCGCGCGCGACTACCGCGTGCACTCCTTCGCGGCTCCGACCGAAGAGGAGCGCGCGCACCACTACCTGTGGCGCTTCTGGCGGCGGCTCCCGCGGGCCGGACGCATCGGCTTCTTCGATCGCTCGTGGTACGGCCGCGTGCTGGTCGAGCGCGTCGAGGGCTTCGCAACCGAGGCCCAGTGGCGCCGCGGCTACGACGAGATCGCCGACTTCGAGCGTCACCTGGTCGAGCACGGCGTCCTGGTGCGCAAGTTCTGGCTGCACATCGACCCGGACGAGCAGCTGCGGCGCTTCGAGGCACGCGAGAACACGCCCTACAAGAAGTACAAGATCACCGCCGAGGACTACCGCAACCGCGAGCGCTGGGACGACTACGCCCGCGCGGTCGAGGACATGGTCGCGCGGACGCACACGCCCGACGCGCCGTGGCTCGTGGTGCCGGCCAACGACAAGCCCTACGCCCGGGTGGCGGTGATCGAGGAGGTCTGCGGCAGCCTCGCGGCCGCGCTCGAGGCGCGCTGACCGAGGCTCAGCGCGTCAGGCCGCGTCGCGGCGTAGCTCTTCGAGCCACGCGCGGGCCTCCTCGCCGCTGAAGCCGAGCTCCTTCTCGCCGATGCGGAGCGCGGCCATGCGCTGGCCGCGCAGCGCGAGCGCGAACGCACGCTCCTCGGGCGAGGACTCGTCGATCTCCTTGTTGAGGTCGACGAAGTGCGACTCCTCGGTCTTCACCCGCTTCCCGAGCTCGCGGAAGAGCCCGCGGTGCCAGGTGGCGCGCACGATGTCGGGAGCGTGCACGAACACCGGGGTGTCGTGGTGCTTGGTGCTCGACTCGATGCCGA
Source organism: Planctomycetota bacterium (assembly GCA_039029355.1). Taxonomy (GTDB): domain Bacteria; phylum Planctomycetota; class UBA1135; order UBA1135; genus JBCCGI01. Next base: position 23,900 of record JBCCGI010000018.1, on the reverse strand, counting down.
AGCGCTTGATCGTCGGAGCCTCGCGCGTGCGCTCGCGGTGCACGGCGTCCGCAAGCGCGGCCGTGTCGGTGTGCACCAGGTGGATCTCGACGAAGGACTGGCGCCGCAGCCGGCGCTTGGTGCTGCACGGGTCGATCCACTGCTCGGTCACCTTGCGGACGAAGGCGACCTCCTTCAGCTCGACCCGCACGACGGTCGGATCCTCGCCCCCGAAGTGGGCGTTGCGGTAGCTGCGCAGGTTCAGGAACACCGCGTCCCGGGCGACGTGGGCGCGCCAGTTCGTCGGCTTGAGGCTGTTCCGGAACGAGCCGAACGCGCTGACGGCGATCGCGAAGAAGATCAGCCCGAAGAGGAGCGCGAAGGGCAGCTTGATGATCGCCTCGAGCAGCGACGGATCGAGGAACGCGCTGCGCGCCAAGTACCCGGCGGCGCCCAGCACGCCCAGGGCCGCGAGCGCCATGACCAGGTCCGGGATCGAGCTCGTGCGGACGCGGCTACCGGACAGGTCGTCGTCGGGCGGGGTGAGGCGGAGCTCCATAGGAGGCCTGTCGGCGGCCGGCGCCGCGCCGCTTGATGCGCACGGCGGGTTTCCAGCGCAGCGAGCCCCGCTCCCCCACGGCGGACGCTCCGCGGGGTACAATCGGGCTCCCCCCGGTCGCCGCCCGGACCATCGAACCGCATGCGACCGCTTTCGACCGCTCTCTCGCTCTTTTCCCTATCCCTGCCCGCCGCGGCCCAGCTGTCCGCCGCCTCCGGCCCGCCGGATGTGCTCGGCACCGGCTCGCAACTGATCGTCGACGACGACTTCGGCCCCTCGACGCCCGGCTGGCAGAACACCCGTTTCGACCTCATCGGCGACGCGCTTGACGCCGCCGCGCCGGGCGACCGCATCGTCGTGCTCGCCGGCTCCTACCCCGAGTCGCTCACGCTCGACAAGGCGGTGTCGGTGATCGGGGCCGCCCCCGGCGCGGTCTTCGTCGACTCCGGCCCAGCAACCGCGCTGCGGGTAACCGCCGACCGCGCGTCGGTCCAGGGGCTGACCTTCCGCGACGCCGCGCCCCAGACCGGGATCAACGCCGAGCTCTTCGCCAGCCACACGACGCTGCTGAACAACGCCGTCGAGTCGCCGGTGTTCTCCCTGTTGGCCGTCCTCGCCGGCGCGTCGGAGAACCGCATCGAGGGCACCGTCGGCTTCGACTCCCTCTACGTCGGGTTCGGCGCCTCGCCCGCGGCCGGCAACCGCCTGGTGGACAACGCGACGGCGCTCATCCTGCTCGACAACGCCGACGGGAGCGTCGTCGCTGGCAACGACACGCGCCGCATCGACGTCGACAGCTCGCCGGGGACCCTCGTGACCGCGAACCGCCTGCTCGAAGGGAAGCCGGACGGGATCGAGGTGGAGGCCTCGCCCGGCTGCGTGATCCGCTCCAACGAGATCGGCGGCATGCCCGCTTGGGGCGTGCGGCTGGTCGCGTCGCCGGACTGCGTGGTCGCCGACAACCGCATCGTCGGAGCCGCCTCCGACGCGATCACGGTCGAGTCCGGGTCCGGAGGAGCCGAGATCGTCGGCAACCACATCGAGCACGCGAGCCCGGGCATCGAGATCTCCGCGCCGGGCAACACGGTGGTCGACAACACACTGGTGGGCTGCGGCGTCGTGCTGCTCGGCTTCGGCTCGGCGGTCTGGACCGATCAGGTGATGGAGGACAACACCGTCAACGGCCTGCCGCTGCGGTACTACGCGAGCGTCAGCGGGCCGTTCCAGGTGCCCGCGGATACCGGTCAGGTGGTCCTGGGCGGGTGCGACGGCTTCACCGTCGACGGCCTTGCCTTCGCCGGCGTGAACGCCGGCGTGCAGGCGGGCTACAGCCCCGACCTGGTCGTGCGCAACTGCGACTTCAGCGACATGACGTCGCCCGGAGTGCAGGCGGTTGAGTGCGACGGTGCACAGGTGATGGACAACCGCTTCGTCGACTGCCACAGCGCGGTCGTGGGCGGCGTGGGCTGCACGGTGACCGGCAACCGCAGCGAGGCGTGCTTCTTCGGCCTGACGGTGTCGGGTGCCGGCGGCCTGGTGGCGGGCAACGTCGTGCTGGGCGCCGCGCGCTACGGCATCGGCCTCCAGGGCTTCCACGGCGGCGTCGTGGAGGACAACCTCGTCGTCGCGAGCGGCCTCCTGGCCGGCGACTTCGGGATCGAGCTGCTCTTCGCGGACGACGTCACGCTGCGCGGCAACGCGCTCCTCGGCAACAGCGGAGGCGTGCGGATGCTCGAGGCCGCGGGCGGCGAGCTGCGCGACAACCAGATCGGCGGATGCACCGCCGAGGCCGTGTGGATGCAGGGCGCCGACGTGCAGCTCAACGAGCTCTTCGACAACGTCCTGTCCGGCAACGCGCTCGGACTGCTGCTCGAAGAGGGGGCGCGCAACAACACGCTGCGCGGCAACCAGGTCGCCGGCGGAGCCCAGGGAGCCCTGCTGCGCGGCTTCGACAGCTCGGGCAACCGCTTCGCCCGCAACGCGTTCGACAACGCGCTCAACGCCGAGGACACGTCCAGCGGCAACCTGTGGGACGACGGCTTCCCCGCCGGCGGCAACTGGTGGAGCGACTACGTCGGCGTCGATGCGGACGGCGACGGGTTGGGCGACCAGCCGTACGCCGTCCCCGGCGGCTCGGCCGCCGACGGCTACCCGCTGGCCGAGCTGGAGCAGGGCCTGCTCTTCGCCGACGCGGCGACGCTCTCGACCTCCGGCACTGCGACGGTGTCGTTCGAGCTGCGCGCCGGCGCCGCCAACGCGGGGCGGACCTACGTGCTGCTGGCCGGCACCAGCGGCACCACGCCGGGCACCCCGCTGGACGGGGCGACGCTCCCGCTCAACCTCGACCCGCTGTCCGACCTGGTGCTCGCGCAGCTGGGCACGCCGACCTTCAGCGGCTTCTTCGGGCAGCTCGACGCCTCGGGCTCGGCAACCGCCCAGCTCAACGCCCCGCCGCTGGCGTCCGAGCTCGCGGGCAGCCTGCTGCACTTCGCCTTCGCGCTCCTGGAGCCGTCGGACTTCGTGTCGCGCCCGCTCGCCCTGGCGATCTACGACTGAGCCCCCCGAGAAGGCCGGCCGCGGTGGGAGTCGCGGCCGGCGGCGCAGAGCTGCGCCTCGGAGGACGGGCCTCGGATGGGTAGGAGGATTAGGCCCGCCTCGCGGCCCTGGCCGAGGCGTCTCTGTCGCCGCGCTCGGGCCTAGGCCGTCGGGATTGCTGGCAGGAGAGGCGAGGCGCGTAGCCACCGTCACCCCACCTTCCCCTCGCGCCTTCGCGGCCAGCCGCCGATCGGATTCCTCGATCGCTGTTTCCGCCGCGGGTCCCGTTCGCGGGAAAGAGCCGGCTCCCGCTCCTAGTCGCCCTTGGGGACGAGGTTGACGGTGACCTCGGTCACCTCGCCCGAGCGCAGGGGGGCACCGACGCGGTGCTTGCGGTCGGTGCGCGCCATCTCGTAGTCCGGGTGCCCGGCGTGCACCCACACCTCCGGCTCCGGCGGTAGATCCCGCAGGACCGCGACGCCGGCCGCGTCCGCGGGGGCCGTCCAGGTGCGCCACGGCACGAGGGTCGAGCCCACGCCCGGATAGTGCACGTTGGGCGAGGCGCCTCCCGTCGCGCCGGGCAGCGGCTGCCCGTCGTCCGCCACGATGCGGATCCTGAGGGTGGCGGTCGCCTCCATCAGGATCACCGGGGGCGCCGCGGCGGGGAGCGCGACCTTCTGGTGCGTCAGGGCGCGGTCGCCGGCCCCCTTCAGGAGCTCCGCGATCTGCTGGGGAGTGCGCTCGCCGGACACCGAGATGCCCGCCTCCTCGGGACGCTCGGCCAGCGTCCGGCGCGACACCCAGCCCTCGCAGAGGGCGAAGAGCTGCCCCGAGCCGCGCGGCAGGCCCGTGAGCACGAAGCTCCCATCGGGCGCGATCGGCGCCTCGTGCTTCGTGCGCAGGGTCGGCTCGTCGTGCCGGAGCCCGCCGTGGCGGAGGCACAGCTGCACGTGCCCGTCGCGCACGGGACGGGGCACGTCGTCGTGCAGGCTCCCCGCCAGCACCTCGGCGGGGTGGAGCTCCAGGTGGAAGGCCTGCCAGTCGCCCGCCGCGAGCTCGAACGCGTGCACCTCGCTGAAGAGCAGGCCGTGCACCTCGCTCTCGTGGGAGACCCGCAGGGAGTGCGGCCCGGGGGTCAGCTGGCTGGTCTGCCGCGACCCGTCGGCCAGCACTTCCCAGTCCGACGAGCCGAGGCGCGACTCCCGATCCACGCGGACCTTGATGTCGCCGATGCGGTTGTCCGACGAGCCCAGCCAGGCGCTGACGACGACCGTCGAACCGTGCTTGAGCCTGACCACGTAGCGCTTCTGCCGCTCGCCGAGATCGAGCGAGGAGTCCCGGAACGGCACGAAGGCGGGATGCTCCACGAGCAGGTCGACTCCGCTGACCCGCCCGTCCTGATCCGCCCACGCCCAGTGCTCCAGCGTCGCCTCCCCATCGCGGTTGGTCCGCGCCGTCGGCTCGACCCCGCCGCGGTACCCGAACCACGTTCCGGGCTTGGACCGGCTGCGCAGGCCGTGGATCCGTACCTCGGCGTCCGCGACGCCGACGCCGTCCTGGCTCACGACGCGGAGGTGGAACGGCCGCGTCTCCGTCAGGTCTGCCTTCTCCGGAGCCGCCGCCTCCGGCGAGCGCACGGGCGTCCGACTCGGCCGGGCCGTGGGAGCCTCGCGCTCTTCGGCAGCGCTCCGCGCCGGCGCGGGCCGCGGCTCGTCGGGTCGCGCCACCGCGGCCAGCTCGGCCGCGGGGCCCGCGGAGCCCGCCGCCGGTCGAGCGGCTCCTTCTACCGGAGCCTCGTCGCGCCCGCCGAACCGAAGCAGGAGGCCCGCCACGACCCCGAACACGACGACCAACGACAGGCAAATGACGGCCGCGCGGAAGGCGACATCGGAGCTTCGACTCATGGCGATAGGGCCCTCGGTTTCCTCTGCGTAGACGGCCGCCCCACCGTACGCGCGGTGCGCCGCCTCCGTTGGCGGATCGCCGCGGCTAGCTACAGCGACAGCGCCAGCTCGGCCGGAAAGACCCGTGCCGCGTCGACGCGCTCCGCCAGCGACCCGAGCAGCGCATCGAGCGAGGGCTCCACGACGCCCTCGTGGACGGTCTTGCCGTTCCACTCGACCCGCACCGGCTCATCCAGGTCGAGCAGCGCGTCGGAGAGCTGCAGCGTCAGGCGCCGCACGTCGTCCGACGCGATGCGGACGGTCTGGCCGTCGACCTCGACGTCGATCAACGCCGCCGCCGCGTCGGGCGCGGGGTCGCCGGCGAGCTCGTCGATGCGGAAGAAGGGCCCGAGCCGGGGCCCCGCGGCGCGGAGCACCAGCGCCGCCCGGCGCGGGAGCGGGCCGCGGCGCTGCTCCAGCATCCACTCGACGCCGTCGCGGCAGCCGGTGAGCCAGGCGCCGTGGCCGGCGCCCTCGATCTCCTCGTAGTGGACCGGCGACGCCAGGCGCTTGAGCGTCGAGGCTGCCCAGCGGGCCTCCTCCGGCGGCGTGGTGGTGTCCTTCTCGCCGGTCAGGACGTAGACCGGCAGCCCGACGCAGTTGGTCAGCCAGCCGCGCGCGTCGCGCAGCACCGCCACCTGGGGCTGGACCGCGGCGAAGCGCCAGGCCGAGTGCGCCGCGAGCTGCCAGGTGTAGTAGCCGGACTGGGACAGCCCGATCGCGTGCACGCGGTCGGGGTCGATCGCGAAGCGGCCGAGCGCGTCGGCGATCGCGGCGTCGTAGACCGCAGCGAACCAGGCCGCGCCGTGCTCGCGCTGGAGCGCGGCGCGGTCGTCGTCGGAGCCGCACTCGACCAGCACGTTGGTCCGCAGAAAGATCGCGTCCTCGCCGGCGAGCGCGCCGAGGAAGACGCCGGTCTGCCCGGCCTCCAGGCGCTCCTCGCGCGTGCGCATCAGGCCGTGCCCGGGGTCGACGACCAGCGGGTAGCGCTCGCGCGGGCCGTAGCCGGACGGCAGCCCCACGGCGTAGGTCCAGCGCCGGCCCTGGGCCTCGAACGAGAAGCCGTCGGTCAGGGCCAATCGGTCCTCGGTCTCGCCCTCGCGCAGGGCCTCGCTCTCCGAGCCGGCGGTGTAGACGAGGCCCTTCTTCGCGAGCGCCGCGGCCAGCGCGCGAACGGCGTCGGGGGCGACCTGCTCGGCGAGCTCGGCGCGCAGCGCTTCGCGGGCGGCGCCGGGCGCGGCCCGTACGTAGTCGCTGGCGAGCGCGCGTCCGTCCTGGGGGGCCAGCGCGGCGAGGGCGAGGAGCAGCGCGTTCACTTCACCTCCACGGCGTCGAGGTCGGCGTGCCCGGTGCCGGACACGCGGAAGGCCAGCTCGGCGAAGCGGGTGCCCTTCGGCGGCTTGAGCCGCGCACGGAGCCGGCTCCAGCTCTTCTTCGCCCGGCCGATCTCCTCGGTCTCGATCAGCATGCGCCGCTCGTCGTACCAGCGCGCCTCGAGCACCGCGGTCGCGCCGGACGCGCGCGCCTGGGCCTCGACCGTGAAGGGCTTCTTGGGGAGCGCGAGCTCGGTCACCACCTCGTCCCACGGCACCGGGCAACGCGCCTCGCGTTCGACGCGCAGCCCGTTCTTGCCGGACTTGCGCGCCTTCGAGAGGACCTCGGCCGAGGCGCGCCCCGACGGCGTGAAGGCCTCCCAGGCGAGGAGGCCACGCTCGAAGTCGCCGTTGCGCACCGGACCCGCGGCCTCGGCACCGTGGACGACCAGCTCGACGCCGTCGAACCAGTACTCGCCGTCCTCGAAGACGCGGATGGCGAGGGCCAGGCTCACGACGCGCTCGGGCACGCGGATGCGGGCCTCGGCCTCCTTCCAGCGCTTGACCTTGCCCGTGACGGCGAGCAGCTCGCGGTCGAGCACGGGCTGGTCGGCCTCGCCGTCGTAGCCGAAGAGCGAGACCTGGGCCCGCCCTCCGGTCGGCGAGCGGTAGTCGAAGCGCAACTCGACCTCCTCCCCGACCGCCGCGGGGGGCAGGTTCTGGCGCACCATCAGCAGCCCCTGGCCGCCCGCCCGCTCGAGCACGAGGGCGCGCTTGCCGCGCTTCGCCTCGCGCTCGGCCTCGATCCGGCCCTGGCCGGTGGCGTCGAAGGCGATCCAGCCCTCGAGGCCGTCCTCGAAACCGCCGTTAGCGAGCACCGGGTCGTCGTCGGGCGGCCCGGCCGGCGCGAGCACCAGCCACAGGAGCAAGAGCAGCGTTCCCATCCGGCCCAGTCTAAGGAGCCCGGCGCCGCGACCGAATCCGGGGCCCGCGGGGGCAAGCTGGCCCCCCCCAGGGACACCGCGCAGCGCGGCTCAAGGGCGGGGTGCCCGCCGGCCGATTGAAAAAATGCCACCTGGCGCCCAAGATATTGCCGTATGGCAGACCCCGCAAAGAAGCGTACCCGCCCGCGCGCCCCCCACTGGTACGCGGTGTTCCTCGGGCTCTCCACGTTCGACGCCGCCTCGCTCGAGGAGCGCGTCCTGGAGGGCTTCGCCTACGAGACGGTGCTGCGGCTGCAGGACGAGATCGACCTGACCCTGGGCGAGCTCGCGGAGCTGGTCCAGATCCCCCCCCGCACCATGGCGCGGCGGCGCGGAGAGGGACGGCTGCACCCGGACGAGTCCGACCGCGTGCTGCGGGCGGCGCGCATCCTGGGGCGCGCCTCGGAGCTCTTCGAGGGCGACCTCGAGGCCGCGCGGCGCTGGCTCGGCACGCCGAACCCCGCCCTCGGCGGGCGGACGCCCCTGAGCTACGCGCGGACCGAGATCGGCAGCCGCGAGGTGGAACGACTGATCGGACGGATCGAGCACGGCGTCGCGTCCTAGCCCGGCGCGCGAGGAGCAGGAGATGGACGGGCAGGCCGAGGTCGGCTGGCGGATCGTCAAGGCCGCCTACGCGGAGCGCGCCTTCGACGGCGAGGGCGCGCGGCTCTACGGCGGCCGCTGGAACGCCGCGGGCACACCGCTGGTCTACCTGGCGGAGAGCCGCTCGCTCGCGCTGCTCGAGGTCCTCGTGCATTTGCACCAGGCGTCGATGCTCGCGAGCTACGTGCGCTTCCGCGTGGAGATCCCCGCGGCGAGCTGCACGGCGCTCGAACCCGCGCGCCTCCCCGCCCACTGGCGCGACAGCCCCGCGCCGCCGGAGCTGCAGGAGCTCGGCGAGGAGTGGGTCGCCGGCCGGCGCTCGGTGGCGCTCGCCGTGCCCAGCGCGATCGTCCCCGAGGAGCGGCTCTTCCTGCTCAACCCGGTCCATCCCGACTTCGCGCGCGTGCGGATCGGCGCGCCCGAGCCCATCCGGCTCGATCCGCGCCTCGAGGGCGCGGGCGGCTAGGCCGCTAGGATGAACCCATGCGGCACGTCTCGATCGTCCCGGCCCTCCGCGTCCGCTCGCTCGACGCGGCGCTTCCGCTGTGGAAGGCCCTGGGCTTCGAGCTCGCGTTCGCCTTCGCGGGCGCGGAGCTGGTCGAGGAGGGGCGCCTCGAGGAGGCCAACTTCGCGCGCCTCGACGCCGGCGGAGAGGCGCCGGTGAGCGTCTTTCTGGAGGCGGACGACGAGCGCGCTCCCGCAACCGTGCACCTCATGCTGGCGGCGCCCGCCGACGTCGACGAGGCCGCGCAGCGCCTGGGCGCGGGCGGCTTCGCCGTGATCGAGCCGCCCACGGACCAGCCCTGGGGCATGCGCGACCTGCGCGTGCGCGACGCCGACGGCAACCTCGTGATCGCGGGAGCCGCGCTCCCCGCCTGACGCCCCATGCTGCTGCGCAGGAAGGACCTCGACGGGATCCGCGCCGGCACGATCCGGCTCGCGTTCCGCCGCTGGAAGCGGCCGACGGTGCGGGCCGGCGGCACGCTCAAGACCGCGCTCGGCGTGCTGGCGATCGACGCGGTCGAGCGGGTGCTGCAGCGCGACATCACCGAGCGCGACGCGCGCCTCGCGGGGCACGACTCGCGCGCCGCGCTCCTGGCCGAGCTGCGCAAGCGAACCGGCGACGTCTACCGCATCGAGCTGCGCCACGTCGGCGCGGACCCGCGCGTCGAGCTGCGCGGCCGCGCCACGCTGCCGCGCGCGGAGCGCGACGAGCTCCTCGCCCGCCTGGCGCGGATGGACGCGCGCGCACGCGGCGGTCCGTGGACCGCGCGCGTGCTCGCGCTCCTGCGCGACCACCCTGGCGTGCGCGCCGCCGACCTCGCGCCCGAGGTGGGCCGCGAGACGCTCGCCTTCAAGCGCGACGTGCGCAAGCTGAAGGAGCTGGGGCTGACCGTCAGCCTCGAGACCGGCTACGAGCTCTCGCCGCGCGGCGCGCGGGTGCTGCGCGAGCTGGAACGCTAGCGGGGTTTTGGGCGCCCTGCTGACAGGACGCTGTCAGCAGGGCCGCCGTACAACCAGCGCAACCACAAGGAGACTCCCTTGTCGCACCCCGACTTCGCCTTCGCCGCGAGCGTCCTGCTCTCGACGAACCGCCGTCCCCGCCTCCACCCTCCCATGCCCCAGCAGCACCACACCATCGACTACATCGAGATCACCGTCCTCGACCTGGCCGCGGCCAAGCGCTTCTACGCGGCCGCCTTCGGCTGGACCTTCGAGGACTACGGCCCGGCCTACGCCGGCATCCGCCGCCCCGGCGGCGGCGAGTCGGGCGGCCTGCGCGAGGACGCCGAGGTGCGGCGCGGCGGGCCGCTCGTCGTGCTCTACTCCGAGGACCTCGAGGCCAGCCTGCGCGCCGTGCAGGACGCCGGCGGCCGCATCGCCCAGGAGCCCTTCGGCTTCCCCGGCGGGCGGCGCTTCCACTTCCTGGATCCGTCGGGCAACGAGCTGGCGGTGTGGACGCTGGCGGAGGAGTGAGCGTGGGCTCGACGTCCCCCTCCGTTCCCTGTCGGCCCTCGCAGGGCGCAACGCCGAGGAGGAGCAACGCCGCCAGGGCTGGGTCGAACTTCTGACTCGGGACACTAGGCTCGGCGGCATGCCGATCCTCGACCTCATCGGAAACACCCGCCTCGTTCCGCTCGAGCGCCTGGTGCCCGCGGGCAGCGCGCGCGTGCTGCTCAAGCTGGAGTACGAGAACCCCACCGGCAGCATGAAAGACCGCATGGCGCTCGCCATGGTCGCCGCGGGCGAGGCCGACGGGCGGCTCGGGCCGGGTGGCTCGGTGGTCGAGTACACCGGCGGCAGCACCGGCGTCTCGCTGGCCTTCGTCTGTGCGGTGAAGGGCATCCCGCTGAAGATCGTCACCTCGGAGGCGTTCAGCCGCGAGAAGCGCGACCACATGCGCGCGCTCGGGGCCGAGCTTACGCTGGTCGAGAGCCCTGGCGGCGGAACGACCAAGGCGCTGACGCTCGAGATGATCGAGACCGCCCGCCGGCTGGCCGCGGCGCCGGGCAGCTACTGGACCGACCAGCTCAACAACCACGCGCCGCTCGCGACGTACGGCGCCATGGCCGACGAGATCCTGGCCGCGACCGGCGGCGAGGTCGACGCGTTCGTGCACTCGGTCGGCACGGCGGGCTCGCTGCGCGGCATCGCGGCGCGGCTGCGCGAGGAACGCTCAGGCGTGCGCGTCGTCGCCGTCGAGCCGGCCGAGTCAGCGGTGCTCTCGGGCGGGCCCAGCGGCTCGCACAAGATCGAGGGCACCGGCGCGGGCTTCGTGGTGCCGCTTTGGAAGGACGGGATCGCGGACGCGATCCGGCCGGTGTCGACCGAGGAGGCGATGGCCAGCGCGCGTCGGCTGGCGCGGGTCGAGGGCCTCTTCGCCGGCACCTCGACCGGCGCGAACCTGGTGGCCGCGCTCGAGCTGGCGCGCGAGCTGGGTCCGGACGCGACCGTGGTCACGATCGCCTGCGACTCAGGCATGAAGTACCTGAGCACGCCGCTCTACACCGCCTAGAGCACGCGGAACACGTGCCCGGTGCGCTTGCCCTCGACGCTCTTCGCGTAGGCGAGCGCGGCGCGGGCCGCGGGGACCGGCTCGAAGCCGCGGAAGAAGGGCCCGTAGGCCTCCATCGCCTCGGTGATCACGCCCGGGCTGACGACGTTGATGCGCTGGCCCCGGTCCAGCTCGATCGCCGCCGCCAGGGCGAAGGAATTGAGCGCGCCGTTCACCAGCGAGGCCGAGCTGCCCTGCACGATCGGGTCGTGGTCGAGCACGCCGCCGGTCAGCGTGAACGAGCCGCCATCCGCGACGTGCTCGCGGCCGAGCAGCACCAGGTTGACCTGCCCCATCAGCTTGTCGCGCAGGCCGACCTCGAAGTCGGCCTGGGTCATCTCGGCGAGGGGCTTGAAGGTGACCTTGCCCGCCGCACAGACGACGGCGTCGAGCTCGCCCAGCTCCGCGTACGCGCGGCGGATCGAGGCCGGCTCGTTGAGGTCGAGCGTCACGTCGCCCGAGCTGCGCCCGGCGGTGACGACTTCGTGGCGTGTGGAGAGCTCGGCGGCGACGGCGCGGCCGATGGTTCCCGTGGCTCCGACGAGGAGGATTCGCATCCCGACAGCCTTCCAGGCGGAGCGGCCGCGGGCAAGCGGGACGAATTGTGAGCGTCCTTTCGATCTCGCGCCCGCGAAACCGGGGCGCCCCCGGCCCCCTGCTCAGGCTCTACGGCGCCGGAGGGAGGCCTCCACGCGGCCCCGGCGCGCGGTCTGCGGCGAACGCCGCGACCGCGCGCGCTCCTTTTTTCGAACTGGCGCCCGCGAAAGCCGGCCGCCGCTGGATGGCTGGGCGGCCGGGCAACGAGCGCGGCCTCTCCACGACCCGAGCCCAAAAGGAGCCACCCGAATGAAAGCCCAGCCCACCACCCTCTTCCGCGCGCCGACCGCCCCCGCCGCCAAGACCACCCGGGCCGCCGCGACCTCCAGCAGCGGCACCAAGGTCCCGGTGTGGGCCATGGCCTCGAACGGCAGGACCATCTTCACCGCGGAGCACAGCGCCCTCGTCGAGGCCTACACGCTTTGGCATCCCGGCCAGCCCATCCCCGCGGCGCTGCCCGCGGCGCTGCACTGGACCGTGTGGCAGGCCCCGACCGGCGACGCGACCACCGCGCTCTACCGCTACCGCTTCGGCGCGACCGGCGACACCTACCGCCTGTCGACCGACGCGAGCCTTCCGAGCCCGTGGGTGCTCGCTGAGACGGTCGGCTACGTCGACGCGAACGGCGTCTCGAACGAGAACGAGGATCTGCAGGGCCTCTACGAGCACGCCGACGGACACGTGTACTCGTACCAGGCCTCCAGCCAACCGATCGCGGGCTGGACTCAGATCGCCCAGGTGATGCCGGTCTACAAGGTGGGCATCGCGGTCGAGGCCGGGCCGAGCGGCCCCCGGATCGAGCTCACCCCGACGGTCCTCAACGTGCCGCAGGTGGGCGACGACAAGGGCTCCTTCGCGGTCGGCGGCGGCGCCGGCAACGTGATCCAGTTCATCAACAACGCGCGCGACGACTACGACATCGACTCGCTCACCATCTCGCAGGGCACCACGACGGTCCTGCAGCTGAGCGCCGGCGACGTGGGCGGCCCCCAGGCCGGACCGTTCCGCAACTGGTGGTGCAGCAACGTCACGTTCGTCCTGCGCGACAATTCGATCGACGAGGAGACGTACAGCTACTCGCTCACCCTCACCAACAAGCAGACCGGGCACACGATCTCGATCGACCCGAAGGTCATCAACAAGGGCACGGCAGGGCACTGAAGGGGAGGCCCAGAGCCCGCCCCTCCGCGGGGCGGGCGCGGCTAAGCTGGAGGAGCCCATGCCCCCCGCCCCCGACCCGACGGCGCCCGAGGAGGCGCTCGACGCCGCCCTGCGCGCGGCCTTCGGCGACGCGCCGGCGGACCGCGTGCACCCGCAGGACCCCGAGCGCATCGGCAAGTTCCGCGTGCTGCGCCGGCTCGGCGAGGGCGGCATGGGCCAGGTCTACGCCGCCCAGGACGAGAGCCTGGGCCGGCGCGTGGCGCTCAAGTCGGTGCGCCCCGAGCACCGGCTGGACGAGGCCACCCGCGCGCGCTTCCTGCGCGAGGCGCGCATCCTCTCGCAGCTCGACCACCCCGACATCTGCACGATCCACGACTACCTGACGATCGACGGCGGGGACTACCTGGTGCTCGAGCTGATCGAGGGCCGCACCCTCGGCGAGCTCGGGGACGACGAGCTTGAAGGCCCAGCGCGGCTCGCGATCGCCGAGCGCCTGGCCGAGGTGCTGGTCCGCGCCCACGCCGAGGGTGTGGTACACCGCGACCTCAAGCCGAGCAACGTGATGCTCACGCCCGAGGGCGACGTGAAGGTGCTGGACTTCGGCATCGCGCGCTCGCCCGACGAGCCCTCGGCGGAGGGCCACGCGACGGTGCCGACAAACGCCTTCGACGACTACCGCACCGAGCAGGGCAGCGTGCTGGGCACGCCCGGCTACATGAGCCCCGAGCAGGCGCGCGGCGAGCGCGTCACCACCGCGAGCGACGTCTACTCGCTCGGGCTGCTGCTGCAGGAGCTCCTCACGCACGCCCCGATCCACCCCAAGGGCCTCTCGATCTACGAGCTGTGGCAGCGCGCCCACGAGGGCCGCTCGCTGCCGGCCGAGGGCGCCGGCCGCGAGCTCACGCGGCTGCTGGAGCGCATGAAGGCTCCGGCCGCGAGCCGCCGGCCCACCGCGCTCGAGGTCGCCGAGCGCCTGCGCTGGCTGCGCGCGCGTCCGCGCCGCATCGCGGTCCGTACCTCGGTCGCCGCCGGGCTGCTCGCCGTCGTCGGAGGCGCCGCCAAGTACACGTACGACCTGGGCCACGAGCGCCGGCTCGCGGTCGAGGCCCAGAACCTCGCCGTCCTCCGCCGCGGCCAGGCGGAGGAGCTGATCGGCTTCCTGCTCGACGACTTCCGCGCCAAGCTGATCGAGGCCGGCAAGCTGGAGCTGCTGCTCGACGCCGGGGAGCGGGCGCTGGCGTACTTCCGCGCGGTCCCCGTCGACGAGTGGAGCGAGGAGGAGCGCTCGCGCTACTCGCAGCTCCTGTACCAGCTGGGCGAGATCTGGCGCGAGCGCAACGACCTCCCGACCGCCAAGGACTACTACCAACGCTCCCTAGAGCTCGCCCGCGCGGTGCGCGTGGGCGGTCCGGAACAACGCGACCGGCTGGGAAACAGCCTCTTCTACGTCGGCCAGTACCACCTGGAGATGGACGAGCTGGACCGCGCGCGGGACTTGTTCGGCGAGTACCAAGAGGTCTGCGAGCTCAACGCCGAGCTCCACCCGACGATCACGAGGCTCCACGAGGTCGCCTACGCCCACACCAACCTGGGCGCGGTGCAGCTGCGGGCCGGCGCGCTGCCCGACGCCCTGACCTCCTTCGACGCGTCGATCGAGCTCTGGCGCGGCTTCCGCGCCGAAGCGCCGGGCGAGGCCGAGCTGGCGGTCGAGCTCGCCGACGTGCTGTCGTGGCGCGCGAGCGCGCTGGCCGCCCAGGGGGACGCGAACGCGCTCGAGCGCGCCCTCGCGGCCAACGCCGAAGAGCTCGACCTGCGCCGGGAGGCCCACGCCGCCAATCCACAAAATCAGCCATGGGCACGCGGCATGGCGATCGCGCTGAGCGAGGGCAGCCGGCTGCTGCGCGACCTGGAGCGCTGGGACGAGAGCCGCGCCCGGGCCGAGGAAGCGGTCGCCGCCTGGGAGCCGATCGTCGAGCACGACCCCGAAAACGCCGAGTGGCGGCGCGGCCTCGCCGTGGCCTACCACCTGGAGGGCCGAGCGCTGCTGCGCGACGATCGCCTCGCGGAGGCCGTCGCGCGCCTGGAGGACGCCGTCGCGATCCTCGCCGCCCTGGCCGCGGTCGAGGGCGCCAGCGCGGACTACCACTACGAGCTGGCCCTGGCCCGCGAGACGCTCGCGAAGGCCCAGGCGCCGCCGGCGGGCGGCGACTAGCGGCGTCGACTCCCCCAATTAGGAAGCCGCAACCCGGGCGCGCAAAAAGCGCCGGCGGAAGGCGAATCCGACCGCGCGACGTACGAAGTTCGTGCCAGGGAGACATGCACGAAGCTCTGCACGAAGCGATCGACGCGGACGATCCCGAGCGGGTGCGCGCCCTGCTGCTCGAGCGCGCCCAGCCGCTGCGCCGGGACACGGGCCTCGGCGCACACTCCGACCTGTCGACGCTGCAGCTCGCGGCGCTCTACGCGCCCGAGGCCGCGCCGCTCCTGCTCCGGCGTGGCGTCGCCTGCGACCTGCACAGCGCCTGCGCCCTCGGCCGGACCGACGACGTGCGCGCCCTGGTCGCGGCCGACGCGGCCGAGCTGACCGCGCTCGCCGAGGGGCTCACGCCGCTGGCCGTCGCGATCGTGCAGGGGCAGGCCGAGGCGGTGCACTGCCTGCTGGCGCTCGGCGACGACCCGAACCGCGCGGTGCCGCGCGCGGCCTTCTACGCCTGGGAGGTCGCGGCCCAGCGGCGCGGGGCCGGCCGCTGGACGCCGCTGCACCTGGCCGCGCTCCACGGCTACCACGAGACCGGCCCCGAGATGATCGACGCGCTCCGTGCCGCGGGTGCGGACGCGACGCGCGCCAGCACGCTCGGCGCGCTCGCGGTGCACCTGGCCGCAGCGCACGGCTGGACCGAGCAGCTCGACCGCCTGCTCGCCCCCGGCGACGACGTCGACGCGCGCACCGAGCCGGTCGCGCACGAGGTGTGGGACCTCGCCGGAGCACCGCCCCACGCCGAGCTCAGCCACGCCCAGACGGCCCTGCACGTCGCCGCGCGCGAGGGCCAGGTCGACGTGGCGCGGGGGCTCCTGGAACGCGGCGCCGACGTGCACGCCGAGGACTCCGGCCGAGCGACGCCACTCCACCTGGCGGCCTACCCGTTTTGGGGCGCGAGCCCCGAGCTGGTGCGGCTCCTGCTCGCGTCCGGCGCCGACCCGGCGCGGCGCGACCGGCTTGGCCGCAGCCCGCTCGACCTGGCGCGCGCCGCCGGCGGCGGCGAGACGGCGGCGCTCCTCGGCGGCTCGCGCTAGGGCAGCCCGCGAGGCGGCGACACCACCTCGATCGCGGTGCCCGCCACGAGCTCGCCGCCCTCGACCACCTCCGCCCGCAGCCCCCCGCGCCCGCGCAGCAGGTCGCGCACCGGGGCGCCGACCAGACGCTCGAGGCGTCCGCACGGCGGGCACGTGGCCGTGCAGCGGAGCCGCACGCCGCCGATCGAAAGCTCGGCGCCGACGAGCTCCATCAGCTCGAGCCCGGCGACCACGAGATTGCGCCGCAGCGCGCCGGGCTCCAGCGCGCGGCCGAGCTCGCGCGCCACCTCCTCGACGGTCGCGAGCGCGACGAGCGAGACCTCACGCGAGCCGACGCCGCGCCCGGGGCGAAAGGTGCCTGCGCCGCGTGCGTAGCGATCGCCCTCGAGCCCCGCACCGACGAGCGCGCGCACCGCGCCGCGCTGGCTGAGCGGCTCGCCGGCGGCGTCGGCAGTCCAGATCGAGTGGAGGTACGCCGCGGGGGTCGCGTCGCCGTCGCCTGTCTCGCCGGTTGTCTGCATCGTCTCGCTCCGCGGGCTGCAGCCTAGCCGGCGATGCGCCGCGATCCCCTGGGATTCCCTCTGCGCACCGATCGCGGCTCCCCGGACCTTGCGCCCGTACACTTCGCCCCATGCAGCACCGCGTCTTCTACGCGTGGCAGAGCGACCTCGACGGCGGATGCACGCGACGCTTGATCGCAGCGGCCCTCGAGCGGGCCTCGCGCGAGCTCGGCTCCGCCTACCAGCTCGACGAGGCCGCGCGGGACTCCCCGGGCTCCCCCGACCTCCAGTCGACGGTC
The DNA here is from genome assembly GCA_039029355.1 of Planctomycetota bacterium. Taxonomy (GTDB): domain Bacteria; phylum Planctomycetota; class UBA1135; order UBA1135; genus JBCCGI01. The sequence goes on along the minus strand of JBCCGI010000018.1, from coordinate 7,079 downwards.
CACGCGAAGATCGACGCCTGCGCGGTCTTCGTGCCCGACCTCACCCTCGTCGGCTCGACCGGGCCGGACCGGCACACGCCCAACGCCAACGTCCTGATCGAGTACGGCTACGCCTACGCCAGGATCGGAGCCGCGCGGATCGTGCCCGTGCTGAACACGCACTTCGGAACGGAGCGCGACCTGCCGTCCGATCTGCGTAGCCAGCTCGTCAAGGTGCGCTTCGCGCTGGCTCCCGACGCGCCGGCGTCGGAGCGGTCCGAGGTCGAGGGTCAGGTCGCGAGAGAGCTGCAGCGCGAGATCGCCCTCGTCGTCGACGCGGCGCTCTTCGGCGGGTTGAGCGACGAGGCGAGGCGGGCCGTCGAGCACTTCGCCACGACCTCCTTGAACGGAAACCGCGACCCGAAGCGAAGCCTGCCGGACCTAGCGGCGGTCCTCGGGATCGAGGAGACGGTCGCACTCGGGGTTGTCGATGAGCTCGAGGGCGCTCAGCTTCTGCACACCCAACGATCCGGAGGTATCCCCCTCCGCGCGCTCTGGCCTACGGCGCTTCTCTTCTGGACCTACGACCGCCTGTTCGTCGGTTGGGACCCAGCGGCGGACGCGCTGCATCTGGCGAAGATGCTCGCGCGCGGCAGCCGGCGCGAGCACCAGCTCCGCTCCGACACAACCGCCGCCGCGCTCCGCTGGAGCCCACGCCGGATGAACCCGGCGCTGACCTATCTCCGCGACCACGGCCTGGCCAAGGCCAGCTCGACGGTGGCGCGTCCGTTCGCGGTCTACAGCCTGGTGGAGACCTCCGAGACCCGCCGCTTTGCCCGCGGGCTCCTCTCCCCCTAATAGTCGCGCTCGAACAACCGCCCGTCCGCCGCCGACAGCAGCGCGCGGCCCGGCGAGGAGGGGTCGAAGGCGAGCGCGGTCGCGACGACTCCCTCGGCGCCGGCTCCCGAGGGGGCGAAGGTCGCTCCCCCGTCGAGGCTGAGGTGGACGCCCAAGCCCTCGGTGCCGACGAGCAGCCGCGCGGAGTCGTTCGGGTCGACGGCCAGGCGCTTGAGGCCGGACGCCGGCAGCCCCGCGCCGCTGGCTGTCCAGGAGGCGCCGCCGCTGGTGCTGCGGTAGAGCGCCTTCTCGGGGTTCCCGCTCAGCGCGTACAGCAGGCCCGGCGTGGCGGCGACGGCGGTGAAGTCGTCGGGGTACCAGTTGATCGAAGGGCCGCGGTGCGCGGCCCAGTGCCGCCCGAGGTCCGGGCTCGTGTAGTAGGAGCCGGTGTCGGTCGCGTGCAGGCGCTCGGGATCGTTCGGATCGACCGTGAGCTGCCGCACGTAGCCCCAGGGCGCGTCGGTCCGCAGCCAGGTCTGCCCGAGGTCGGGCGAACGAAAGAGGCTCCCGAACTGACCGCCGGCGTAGAGCGTCCCGTCGGGCGCGAAGGCGACCGTGCGCACCTCGTAGGTCGAGGTGTCGGCGCCGGGAGGCGTGACGTCGGTCCACGTGGCGCCGTCGTCGTCGCTGACGATCAGCCGATCGTGGAGCCACCACTGCGGCGTGCGGTGTACCCACGCGATGCGCGCCGGGTCTCCGGGGTCGGACGCGAGGTCCGCGACCGTCGAGTCGAGGCCGTCCGCGTAGTCGAGCGCGGCCCAGCTCGACGCCGCGGCGCGCCGCACCGGCACGCCGAGCCCCAGGGCGTAGGCGCGCCCGGCGCCGTCGAAGCGCAGGTCGGGGATGGCCGTCCACAGGCCGTCGTTCGCCGGCGCCCAGCTCGCGCCGGCGTCCAGGCTGCGCCAGATGCCGCCGTGCCCCCCGATGCCGCCCGCCAGCAGCGTGGTGGCGGTCTGCGCCGAGGGCGCGATCGAGGTGAGGTTCGCGATCGGCGAGAGGCCCGCGGCCGGCGTCCAGCTCAGGCCGCCGTCGACGGTGAAGAAGGCGCCCTCTTCGGCCACCACCGTCGCGCGGCTCGGGTCGCTCGGGTGCGGCGCGATGTCGGCGATCGTGCCCGCGGGCGCGCCGGCGGGCGACCAACTCGCGCCCCCGTCGAGGCTGCGCCAGAGCTCCGTCGCACCCGTAGCACCCGGCACGCCCTCGGCGACCAGCCAGACCACGCTCGGGCTCTGGGCGGCGCGCGCCAGGCGCAGGCCGTCGACGCCGGCGAGCACCGACTGGAAGCTCACGCCGCCATCGGTCGAGCGGTGAACCCCGTTCTTCGAGGCCAGAATCACGACGCCGAGCGGCATCGCGGGCACGACCAGCACGTCCTGGTGCTCGACGAAGAACACCGGCTCACTCCCGCTCCAGGTCACCCCGCCGTCGAGCGAGTGATGGAAGGAGTCGCCCGGCACGACGACGAACCCAACGCCGTAGACCCGGTTGGGATCGCCGGGGTCGACCGCGACGCGCTCGACCGCGTTCATCCCCCAATACACCGCGCTCCAGCTGCGCCCGCCGTCGGTCGTGCGCCACACGCCGCCGTTGGCTCCCCACAGCGTCTGGGGGTCGCTCGGGTGCTGCTCGACGTCGATGAGCAGCGGATGCCGCGACGCGTGACCGCGCCTCCAGCTCGTCCCCTCGTCGCCGCTCTTCGCGCTGCCCGCGCCCGCCACCGACACCTTGGCGGCGGTGTCGAGCGAGGCGAAGAAGGGCGCGCCGCCGGCCGGCGTCGAGAGCGCGGTCACGCGCGTCACGGTCGGCGGCTCGACCTCGCGCCACTGCGACGCAGCGGCGTCGGCGAAGAGCGGGAGCAGGAGCGGGAAGAGCAGGCGGGCTCGGCGGGGAACGCAAGGGGCAGGCTGCGGGCGCTTCATGACCCTCAGCATAGCGCCGGAGAAGCGGCGGTGATGCGCGCTAGGGACGCTCGCCCGCCCCGCCGGACGCGGAGAGCCCGTCGAGCGCCGCCGCGCAGGCCTCCACGTCGTCCCGCACGCCGTCGATGTAGCGCCGCTCGGCCGGCGCGAGCCGGCCCTCGCGCTGCAGCGCCAGCATCAGGTCCAGCGCGCGCTGGAAGGCCTCGCGGGCCAGCTCGTACTGCAGGCGCTCGTCCGCCTCCCCCGCGAGGTCGCGCGCCCAGGCGCGGTGCGCGATGCCGAGCTCGGTACCCAGCGCCGCCAGGTTGCGGCGCAGGCCGGGGTCGCCGCTACGCTCGGCCACGAGCTGCTCGAGCTCGCCGCGGGCGACGCGGCCCTCCGCGGCCGCGCGCTCGTGCTGGCGGGACTGCGAGTAGGCGCGCACCAGGGCCAGCCGCGCGCCGACCAGATCGCCGCGGTAGGTCGCGTTGCGCGGGTCGAGCGCGACGAGCGCGAGCGCGATCTCGCGATACTCGGCGCCCACGTCGAGGTTCTCCGCGTAGCGGTCCAGCCGCGCGTTCAGCATCGAGGTGAGGTTCAGCACCGCCACCAGGTCGTGCGCCGCCCGGACGTCGTTCGGGTCGGCGGCGTGCATCCGGCGGGCGAGCGGGAGGCTCTCGTCGATCAGCTCGTCGCACTCCTCGAGCTCGCCGCGCGCGAACAGGAACCTCGCCAGGCCGTCGACCGAGTGGACGAGGGCGCGCGACGCGTACGGGTTCCCGGGCTCGGCCCGCGCGCCTTCGCGCGTCAGCTGCACCGCCTCGCGCAGCTTGGGCTCGGCCTCGGACGCGCGCCCGAGGATGCCCAGCGTCTCGCCCAGGCGCGTCAGCGCCAGCGCCCGCCAGCGCCCCGCCTGCGGCTCGGGCGCGTCGGCGGCCAGCTCGTCGAGCAGGTCGGCCAGCTGCTCGGCGTGGGCCAACGCCCCCGCCGCGTCGCCGGCCGCGAGGTCGTGCGTAACCAGCCCGTTCTGCACCTCGGCCAGCGCGCGGATCAGCCCCTGTGCGCCAAAGTCGTCCGAGTCACCCGGGTCGAGCTCGAGCGCCCGCCGGTAGTGCTCCAGCGCCTCCTCCTGCCGCCCCGCCGCCAGGGCCAGCGTCCCGAGGCGCTGCAGCGCGGCCGCGAGCAACCCCGGCTCGGGCGCCGGCGCGCGCTCCGCCAGGGCGAACGCGCGCCGGTAGCTCTCCCCGGCTTCCTCCCCACGCCCGAGGTTGGGCTCGAGCGGCCCGCCCTGCACGTCGCCCATCTTGAGGTAGCCCAGCACGATCTCGCGCCGCAGCTCGGGGTCGTCCGACGCCTGCGCGGCGAGCGAGTCGAGATAGCGCAGGCCGGTGCTGACGGCGAACTCGCGCGCGGGGATGCTCCCGTCGACCTTCGCCAGCAGCGGGTCGAGCCCGAACAGGAGCTCCGACGCGAGCTCGCGCGCGTCGCCCAGCCGCCGCTCCGACAACGCGGTGGCGGCGATGGCTCGGTCGCGCTGGGCGAGGCTCGCTCCGAGCCCGGCCGCGAGCGAGACCAGCACCGCGCCGAGCGCGCCGACCAGCGTCCGGTTGCGGCGCACGAAGCTCGTCATCCGGTAGCTCCAGGTGTCCGGACGCGCGAGCACCGGCTGGCCGCCCAGGTGTCGGCGCAGATCCTCGGCCAGCTGCGCCGCCGAGGCGTAGCGCCGCTCGGGCGCCTTGTGCAGCGCCTTGCCGACGATCGTGTCGAGGTCGCGCGGCAGCCCCGAGGGCTCGGGAGTGCGCTCGTGCGCCGCGCGCTCCAGCTCCCCCACCCGCACGTCGTCGAAGTCGATCGGACGCCGGCCGGTCAGGAGCTCGTAGAGCAGCACACCGAGCGAGTAGACGTCGCTGGCGGTCGAGACGCGCTCGCCGCGGATCTGCTCGGGGCTGGCGTACGCGGGCGTCATCACCCGCGACGGGCCGAGCGTGCGCGCGTCGCCGGCGAGGCGCTCGCCGCGGTCGAGGACCTTGGCGATCCCGAAGTCGATCAGCTTCGGCACGCCCTCGGGAGTCACGATGACGTTGTCGGGCTTGAGATCGCGGTGCACCACGAGTGCCTGGTGTGCCGCGTGGACGGCGTCGCAGACGGCGAGGAAGAGCTCGATCCGCGCGCGGCGCCCCAGCCGCTCCTCGCGCGCGTGCACGTCGATCGCGCGCCCGCGCACGTACTCCATCACGAAGTACGGCCGGCCGCCCTCGGCGGTGCCGGCGTCCAGCAGCCGCGCGATCCCCGGGTGGTCGAGCTCGGCCAGCACGCGGCGCTCGTTCTCGAAGCGCGCCAGCAGCTCGTCGGAGTCGAGCCCGCCGCGGATCAGCTTGACGGCGACGGTCTTGCGGAAGCTCTGGTCCGCTCGCTCGGCGCGGTAGACCGTGCCCATCCCGCCCGAGGCGATCGCCGAGCGCACGATCCACGGCCCGAGCCGGGCGCCCGCCGGCAGCTCGGCGTCGAGGCCGGCCAGGGCCTCGCGCACTCCGCCCGCGCCCGGGCGCGCGTCGAGGTACGCGTCCTCCTCGGCGTCGTGCGCCAGCAGCGACAGCACCTCATCGCGCAGCGCCTCGTCGCCGTCGCAGCGGCGCGCCACGAATGCCTTGCGCTCGTCGGCCGAGAGCGCGAGCGCGGCCTCGACGATCTCGCGCACCCGGTCCCAGGCGAGGGTCATGCGTCGCCCTCCCCGTCGTCGCGCATGTGGCGACGGAGGAAGGCCCGGGCGACGCGCCAGCGGCGCTCGACCGTCGGCGACGACACGCCGACCAGCTCGGCGGTCTCCTCGATCGTGAGCCCCGAGAAGAAGCGCAGCTCGACAATCTGCACGAGCTCGTCGTCGTGGCGCGCCAGCTCGGTCAGCGCCGCGTCCAGGTCGAGCACGTCGGTCGGTGCCGCGTCGACCAACGCGTCGCCCGCCCCCAGCGTGACGCGCGCCAGCGCCCCGCCGCGCTTGAGGCGGCCGCGGTCGCGCACGTGGTTCACCAGCACCCCCCGCATCGCGCGCGCGGCGACGCGCAGGAAGTGCAGCCGGTTCTCGAAGTGCGCGCTCCGCCCCGCTAGCCGCATGTAGGCCTCGTGCACCAGCGCCGTCGCCTGGAGCGTCGGCGCCGGGCCGCCGCGTTGCAGCAGGTGGCCCGCCAGCCGGTGCAGCTCGTCGTAGACCAGCGGCATCAGCTCGTGGGCGGCGGAGCGGTCGCTCTCCATTCCGCCAGCATAGGGCAAAGCCCGGCTGGCGCGCGGCGCCCGGAACGCCCGACCGGGGGCGCATTTTTTCCCGATGGAGTCAGCGGCCAGACGGTGGATTAAGGAGGGGGTTGTGCCCCTCGGGCGAGACGCGCATTCGCCCGCTCGCGCCCTTTTTCGCCGATTTGTCGCCACGCCCGACGCACGGGAGGGAGAAACGAAGCGTGGACGGCACACCGCATCCCCCCTCCGACCTGACCGACGCGCTGCTCGCGGAGGCGTCGTGGGTGCGCGCCCTCGCCCTGCGGCTCGCGCGCGACCAGGCGGCGGCGGACGACGTGACCCAGGAGGTGCTGGCCCTCGCGCTCGAGCGCCGCCCGGCGGTGCGGGCCTCGCTGCGTCCGTGGCTCGCGCGTGTCGCCGCGCGGCTGGCGCGGCGCGCCGAGCGCTCGGAGCTGCGCCGCTCCGACCACGAGCGCGCCAGCGCCATGCAGCGCGCGGACGACGTCGAGGACGAGCGGCTGCTGGAGCGCCTCGAGCTGCAGGAGCGGCTGGTGCGGCGCGTGCGCGCGCTCCCCGAGCCCTACCGCGGACTGGTGCTGCGCCGCTTCTACGAAGGGCGCTCGACGGCGGAGATCGCGCGCCAGACCGGCGCGAGCGACGCGACCGTCCGCTCGCAGCTGGCGCGCGGGCTGGAGCGGCTGCGCCGCGACTTCGAGCGCGAGCGGCGCGAGCTGGACGGCGACTCGATCCACGGGACGGCGCTGGCGCTGCTCCTGGCCGCGGGCACGAACGCGCCCAACCTCCTTTCAGGGAGCCTCCTCGTGAAGACCAGCACCAAGCTGACCGCAGCCCTCTGCCTCGCCGGACTGCTCGGCGTCGGAGCCGTCACCTGGCTCACGCGCGCCGACTCACCCGCGCCGGAGGCGCTCGACGCGGCCCGGAACGAAGCGCTTGCGCGGCCGGAGGCGCCGCCCGCCGCCGACGTCGAGCGCGCCGGCGAGCCCGCTTCGCCGGCGCTCGCGGCCGCGGCGCCCGACGCGCGCCGCGAGGTCCCCGCGGAGCAGGCGCCGGCCG
>JBCCGI010000017.1:0-123916 GCA_039029355.1 Planctomycetota bacterium | reverse complement strand
TCGCCAGCCCCTTCGGGCTACCGGAGGTCTTCGCGGACGGCCTCGGCGACCGCGAGGTGCTGCGCTTCGACACGACTCACCGACTCGAGACGCCGTTCGACCTCGGCGCGCTCGGGCTGCGGGCGACGCCGTTCGCCCTGCTGCGCCTGACGGCGTGGGACCGCGACATCGACGACGAGGAGAACCCGCTCCGAACGCTCGGCCAGCTCGGCGCGCGCCTCGCCACGACGATCTGGAAGCGGGCCGAAGGCGGCGGCGTGCATCAGATCGTCCCGTACGTCGAGGCGCGCGGCGATGTGCTCCTGAACGAGTCGGGCGGCGTGCCGGTGACGTTCGACGCGGTGGAGGCGCCGGTCGAGGGCAAGTTCGTCGACGTCGGCGTGCGGACGCGCCTCGGCGCGCAGAGGAACAAGGCGACGCTCGACGTCGATCTGCGGGCGACGCACTCGAGCGACGTCGCGCCCGGTCAGAGCGACGGCTGGAACGAGATCGGCGTGTTCTCGCGGCTGAGCTTCGAGCCGATGGGCGTGCCGATCCAGGTCTTCCAGGACGGTCGCTACGACCTGAAGGAGGGCGACACGCTCTACTCGCGGGTGGCGGCCGGCTTCCGGCCGACCGACGTGCTGGGCTTCCAGGCGGCGCACCACCGCGGCCTGGACCTGGACCGCCAGGTGCTCTACGAAGCTGCCTCGATCGCCGCGCTCTACACCTGGACGGAGAAGTGGGAGTTCGAAGGGCGCCAGACGCTCTCGCTGCTCGACGACGACAGCCTGGGCTTCCGCGTCATCCTGCGGCGCTACGGCCACGACCTGGTGTTCGAGATCGAGAGCTCCTTCCGCCGCGGCGAGGGGGCCTCGTTCGGCATCAGCCTGCGCCCGCTCTTCACCTGGAAGCGGCCCGAGGTCGGAACCCTCGGGTTCTGACTCGGGCTCGAGCTACCATCGAAGCGTGCTGGCGCTGTTCTGGAACCTGAGCATGGGCGAGATCGCCCTGATCGCGCTCATCGCGGTGCTCGTCTTCGGGCGCCGCCTACCCGAGGTGGCCGGCCAGGCGATGCGCAACGTCGCCCGCCTGCGGCGACAGCTGGACGACCTGCGCCGTGAGAGCGGCATCGATCGCGAGATCTACGACGTCAAGTCGACCTTCCGCGACCTCGGGCGCGAGGTGTCGCGCGAGTCCGAGCCGCGTCCCGCGGCGGCGCTGCCGGTCGAGGATCGGACCGAGCCCCCGGCCGAAGAGGACGAGGCTTCCGACGAGCCGGTGGAGCGGGACGATGGGCAGGCGACCAAGCCCCCGTCGCCCGAATCGGAACCCTAGGCCGCAGGCCGGAGCTCTAGCTCAGAGCTCCAGGTCGGTCTCGTCGAGCGTGATCCGGAGCTGACCGTCGTCCCCGGTTCCGAGCCCCGAATCGGAAGCGCCGCCCATGCCGCCGCTTTCCTCCTCGTCGCCCGGCATGTTGAGCTGCACGGCTTCCTCGCCCGCGTCGAAGATGTCCGCCCAGCCGGAGTCCCCGGCGGGGAGCATCGACTCGAGGTCGTCGGGCGCGGGCAGGTGCTCGGTGATCCAGTTGCGGTTGGTGACGACCGAACCGACGACCGGGAGGACGATGACCGACTCCGAGTTCGACACGGCGGTCAGCACCGAGGTCGGCACAATGCCGGGCATCGCGATCGTGAGCACGTCTCCGAAGCGCTCGATCGGCACCAGGTTGTGCAGGCGCAGGTACTCGGGGTCGAGGTCGTCCAGCAGGTCCTTGTTCGGCGGAGAGACCTCCACCGGCGCGAACGGCAGGCTGAAGACGTCGGCCGAGACGCGCGAGACCTCCCAGTCCGAGACCAGGTTCTCCTGGACCAAGATCTCGGTGAATACGGCGCCGGTAGCGGCCACCTGCTGCAGAACGAGCGCGATCGCTTCGCGCTGTACGAGCTCGCGATCGATCAGGGCGTCGGCAAGACGCTCGTTTTCCAGGCGGATGGGATTCTTCAACGGATCTCTTGGGGAAGGAGACGTCCGCTCCGAGGCACGTCTATCGGCTCGTCCGGCGCGCTCGCTCCACAGAATCCAGCCCGGAAAGCGGACCGGGGCCGGTTAGCGGCCCACCCGGCGAGGCGGCCGCGCGGCGCCTGCATGCCGTAAAAGGCTTTGTAGTAGACCTTTACGGCCCGCCGAGCCGCCTTGAGGGCGGTGCCCCCGACGGCGGCCGACGGGCGGCCGAGACCCTAGACGTCGAGGTTGGTGGCCTCGAGGGCGTGGCGCTCGATGTACTCCCGGCGCGAATCGACCGCGTTGCTCATCAGGATGCTGAAGATCTCGTCCGCCCGGAACTCGTCCTCCAGCTGCACCTGGTAGAGGTGGCGCGTCTCCGGGTCCATGGTCGACTCCCAGAGCTGGTTCGCGTTCATCTCGCCGAGGCCCTTGTAGCGCTGGACGTCGATCTCACCCTGGGCGGCGGTCCGCAGCGCCTCGGCCAGCTCGCGCAGGGTGTGGACGATCTTGGTGTCCTTGGCGGTGCGGATCTCCCACGTGCCGCCCCCGCGGAAGCGCAGGCCGCGGTCGGCGAGCGCGGTGAGGGCTTCCTGCAGCTCCTGGCGGCGGGCGAGGTGGCAGGAGAGCACGTGCGCCTGGTCGCGCGGCACGTCGCACTCGGGGCCGGTGAAGATCTGCAGCTCCTCGTCGCCGAGGTCGACCTTCTGGAGCTCGAGGAAGTCGCGCAGCTCCTGGCCGTTGTCGAAGAAGTGGTCCGTCTCGCGCACGCGCGCCCAGTGCTCGGGGATCGCGCCGCCGTCCCAGGAGTCGACGAGCCCCTCGGGATCGACCCGCGTCCAGAGCGGGAACACGTCCTCGATCACGTCCTCCAAACGCCGCAGCTCGTCGGCGAGCGTCTTGAGCTCGATGCCCTTCCAGCTGCGGTCGCCGCCCTCGCCGGTATCGACCACCTCGAGCTCGTCGAGCCCGTGCTCGACCAGGATCTGCCGCAGCTCGGCGTCGCTCAGAACGTAGCGCTCCCAGGCCTTGGTCTTCAGCTTGTAGAGCGGCGGCTGCGCGATGAACAGCCGGCCCTCCTCGATCAGCGGACGCATGTGCCGGAAGAAGAACGTCAGGAGCAGCGTGCGGATGTGGGAGCCGTCCACGTCCGCGTCCGTCATGATGATCGTCTTGCCGTAGCGCAGGTTCTCGAGGTCGAACTCGTCGGCGATGCCGCAGCCGAGCGCGGAGATGATCGTCATGATCTCCGAGTGCCCGAGCATCTTGTCGAGGCGCGCCTTCTCGACGTTCAGGATCTTGCCCTTCAGCGGCAGGATCGCTTGGAAGCGTCGGTCGCGACCCTCCTTGGCGGTTCCACCGGCCGAATCGCCCTCAACCAGGAAGATCTCGGACTCCTCGAAGTCCTTGCTCTGGCAGTCGGCGAGCTTGCTCGGCATCGCGCCGCTCGAGAGCGCGGTCTTGCGCCGCACCAGCTCGCGCGCCTTGCGTGCCGCCTCGCGCGCCTCGTGCGCGCGGATGGCCTTGTTGACGATCGTCTTCGCCGGGGCGGGGTTCTCCTCGAGGTAGGTCGCGAAGAGCTCGGCCACGACCGACTCGACGATGCCCTGCACTTCACGGTTGCCGAGCTTGTCCTTGGTCTGCCCCTCGAACTGCGGCTCGGGCACGAACACCGACAGCACCGCCGACAACCCTTCGCGGAAGTCATCGCCCGAAGGCGTCGGCTGGCTGTCTTTGACCAGCTTCTGCTGCTTGATGTAGTTGTTCAGCGTGCGCGTCAGGCCCGACTTCAGGCCGGCCAGGTGCGTGCCGCCGCCGTGCGTGTTGATGTTGTTGCAGAAGGTGAAGACCGCTTCCTGGTAGGCGTCGGTGTACTGCAGCGCCAGCTCGACGCGGTACTCGACATCCGGCGCGTCCGGCACCGGCACGTCGCGCACGAAGTGCACGACCTCGGGGTGGAGCGGCTCCTTGTTCTTGTTGATGTGCCGAACGAAGGTCTGCAGGCCTTCGGGGAACTGGAAGCGTTCGGACTGGCCGGTGCGCTCGTCGGTGAGCTCGATCGCGAGCCCGCTGGTACCCATCAGGTAGGCGGTCTCGCGCAGCCGCTTGTGGACGATGTCGAACTCGATCTCGGTCGTCGAGAAGATCTGATCGTCGGCCTTGTAGTGGATGATCGTGCCGGTCTTGTCGGTGTCGCCGGTGACGGTCAGGTCCGAGGACTTGGTGCCGCGCTCGAAGCGCATCTGGTGCACCTTGCCCTCTTTGTGGACCTCGACCTCGAGCCACTCCGAGAGCGCGTTGACGCACGACACGCCGACGCCGTGCAGACCGCCGGACACCTTGTACGAGTCCTTCTCGAACTTGCCGCCGGCGTGCAGCTTGGTCAGCACGACCTCGACCGCCGGGATGCCCTCGGTGGGATGCATCCCGACCGGGATGCCGCGGCCGTCGTCCTCGACGCGGATCGCGCCGTCGACGCAGATCATGACCTGCACGGTGGTCGCGTGGCCGGCCAGGGCCTCGTCGACCGAGTTGTCGACGACCTCCCAGATCAGGTGGTGCAGGCCGCGTACGTCGGTGTCGCCGATGTACATGGCGGGCCGGACCCGGACCGCCTCCAGACCCTCGAGGACGGTGATCGAATCGGCGCTGTAGACCGGGGTGGTGGGTTCTTCGCTCATCTCAGCTCATCGGCTTGACGATCACCCGACGGATGCGGGTGTCGCCCAGGATCTGGTTCGCCTTCCGGCGGAAGTTGTCGGCGGTGAAGCTCTTGAGCTCCTGGCGGAGGGCGGCCGAGCCGACCTCGATGGTCAGGTCCCCGCTGCGGAAGGAGACGGGGCGCACGCGCGGCCGCTCACCGAAGGCCTGTTTCCAGGCCTCGAAGACCTCCTGGTTGCGGGTTCGGGAGCCGAGCCCCGCCTCCCGCAGAAAGCCCTGGATCGCGTCGGCGAGGGGGACGGGCCCCTTGGAGTGCCTCTTCTCCAAATCCGGTGGGTCTTAGGTGTCGATCGTGATCGGCATCACGATGTAGATGTAGTTCTCGCCCAGCGTGAACTTGCCGGGGCTGGTGCGCTCGTTGAACTCGAGCCGGACGGTCTCCAGCTCGCAGTTCTTGAGCCCGTCGATGATGTAGTCGGGGTTGAAGGCGATCTCGCAGGGCTTGCCCTTGAAGTCGACCTCGATGTGGGCCGTCGCCTCGCCGGCCGCGGCCGAGCGGCCGAAGACCGTCATCTTGCCCTTCTCGACCGACAGCTTGACCGCGCGCATGTCGGCGCTGGTCACGTTCGACACCAGGCGCAGCTTCTGGCTGAGCATGTCGGCGTCGGCTTCGATCAGGTTCTCGGACGAGCTCGGGATCACCGCCGCGTAGCGCGGGAACTCGCCGTCGATCAGGCGCGCGAAGATCTCGGCCTTCTCGGTCTTGAGGCCGATCTGGTTCTCGCCGAAGTGCAGCGAGACCATCTCGGTGGGGTCGTGGATGACGCGGCAGAAGAGCTGCATGCCCTTCGTGGGCACGATCGCGCGACTGGTCGCCCCGCTGGCCGCCTCGACCGGAGAGCTCGCCACGGCCAGCCTACGGCCGTCGGTGGCCACCATCTGGACCGACCCGTCCTCGACCTGGGTCAGGATGCCGTGCATGGCGTAGCGGCCCTGCTCGCGCGCTGCGGCGAAGCTGGTGCGGCCGACGAGGCGCGTGAACGTCTCGCCGAGGATCCGCAGGCCCTCGCCCTCGGGGAAGCGTGCCACGACCGGAAACTCGTCCGGATCCATGGTCGTGAGCTCGCAGTGGTCCGCGCCGTTCTCGATGTGGAACGTCTCGCCACGCGTCTCGAGCGTGAGCGTCTCGCCTCCCAGGTCGCGTACGAAGTCGGTCGCGACGCGGGCGGGGATGAGCGCCGTCCCCGGATCCTCGACCTTCACCTCTTCGATGCGGTAGCGCACCGCCACCTCGAGGTCGGTGCCGACGAGCTCGAGCGCCTCGTCGGTCGCGACGAGGTACACGTTCTCGATCGCGGGGCGCGTGCTCTTGACGGGGATGACGCTGGAGACGACCTGCAGGGCCTCGCGCAGCCGCTCGCGTTCACACAGGACCTTCATGCTTGTTTGGGGAGGGGTCGTCGGGTTGGCGGTTGTGGACGGTGGGAGTCCTTCCAGACAAAGAAAAGATTCATCGTCTTCTTAAGGGGGCCTCGTCGTCGTGGACAACCCGAGGCCCTTCCTTCGCATCCCGCGTTCCCGCAGGCAGTTGGCGCAACAGAAGCTCTGTGAGCGAGCGGCTCGCAGCTGTGGGACAACCGGTATTGGCGGGCGAGTCTTGCACAGCGATCCAGAGCATCCGCGGGTGGGGAAACACAGGTGGGGAAAAGTGCCTCGGTTCGAAGCCGTGATCCCCGGGTTGTCCCAGGCTTGTGCCCAGGTCTTCCCCAGCGATCGACCGCTCCGCACGCGCGGCGCGTTGGAAGCGAAGGAGCCTCAGAAGGCCTCCAAATCCGCCCAAGATTAGCGGAATGGGGGTCGGAAGTACACCGCGGCAGGGGTCGCACAGGCGCGTCCTGGGCCGCTTCTGTTGCCGTCTCGGGTACGGCCTCGGCGCGGTCGGACCAGGCGTCTCTGAGCCTCGCTCGCGAGGGCTTGGAACGCGCTCCGGCGAGGCCCGCGCAACCTGCGCCACCGCGCTTCTCGGCGTGCCGGTGGAGGTGCTGTCTACCCGACCGGAACACGACACCTCGGGTGGCGACGAGGTCTCCCGCAGGACCCTCCATAGGCACCGCAGGAAGGCCCGCCGGGCCCGCGGTGGACCCAGCGGAGGCGTGGGGACGCCCGTCGGTCCTTTGGCGCGCCCGCCCGCTCAGGCGGGCCCCGGGCCCTGGAGGTCGAGGGTCAGGTCGGCGACCAGCTCGCGGGTGCGCGGGTCCTCCTCCACCAGCCGCTCGATCTTGCGCACGGCGTGGAGCACGGTGGAGTGGTCGCGGCCGCCGAAATAGCTGCCCACCTCCTCCAGCGACATGCGCGTCATGCGCCGCGCGAGCACCATGCCGATCTGGCGCGGGAAGGCGATCGCGTTGCTGCGGCGCTTGGACTGGAGCTCGGACAGCTTCACGCCGAACCGTTCGGTAACGACGCGGATGATGTCCTCCATCGTCGGCTCGCGCCGCTGGCTCGCGAACAAGTCGCGGAGACAGTGCCGCACGAGCTCGACGTCGATCGGACGCCCGGAGAGGCTCGCGAAGCCGATCAGCTTCGTCACGGCTCCCTCGAGCTCGCGGATGTTCGAGTCGATGCGCTCGGCCAGCAGCCGCGCGACATCTTCGGGCAGCTGCCGCCCGCGCTCGCGGCTCTTGCGCAAGAGGATCGCCATGCGCGTCTCGTAGCAGGGCGACTCGCTCTCGGTGACCAGGCCCCACTTGAAGCGCGACACCAGGCGCTCCTGGAGCGTCGGGATCTCGACCGGCGGGCTGTCCGACGACAGCACGATCTGCTTGCCGGCGTTGTAGAGCGCGTTGAAGGTGTGGAAGAACTCCTCCTGGGTTCGCTCTTTGTTCGCCAGGAGATGGATGTCGTCGACGACCAGCAGGTCGACGTTGCGGTACTTGCCGCGGAAGCGCGACAGGTCGCCGTTCTCGAGCGCGCTGATGAAGTGGTTGACGAAGGTCTCGCAGGACAGATACAGGATGCGCGAGCTGCGATCGCGATCGAGGATCGCGTGGCACAGGCTCTGCAGCAGGTGCGTCTTCCCGAGCCCCACGCTTCCGTGGATGAACAGCGGGTTGTAGATCTGCCCGGGCGACTCGGCGACACCGACGCAGGCGGCGTGCGCGAAGCGGTTGCACGGCCCGACGACGAAGTTGTCGAAGCGGTAGCTGGCGTTGAGGACGATGTCGCTCGAGTGCAGCAGGCCGCCGGCGCCGAGGTTGACCTCGGCCGCGTCGGGCCGCGCGGGCATCGGCGGCGAGGGGCGCGTGTCGCCCTGGGGCTCGGCCGACGCGGCTCCATCGACCGCAGCGCTAGGCGCGGTGGGAGCGATCGTGATCTCGGGATCGACCTCGATGATGACCCGGCGTGGGCCGAGCGCTGCGCCGATCGCCTGTTCGATCTCGCCGCGGTAGTACTTCTCTAGCCAGTCGCGGGTGAACCCATTGTGGACCGCAAGGCTGACCTCCTCGTCGTCCGCACGCGCGATCGCGGCGCGCCGGAACCAGGTCTCGAACTGTTGTGGCTTGATGGAAGCCTGCAGCGCCTGCTGCACTTGGTTCCAAAGCTCCTGCAGTCGCTGCGCCTCGACGTCGACTTCGGAGTCCGTCGAAGCAGGCACCGCGCGCGGATCATCGGAATCCCTCGGATCGACGGCGTGGGAACCCGTAGCGTTCGTCGACGACATACGAGAAGCCCCCCCCTCCTCGACGGGCGCCCGAGACAGACCTCAGGCGCTAAATCCTACTGATGCTTAGGTCGCGGCGGAGTGCCGAGACCACGTTGCTTCCCTGGGGCGCCGACCTCGCGAACCTCTCGACTCTGTTTCGTTTGGTGGCTCGTCGTTCGGTCGGCAGGTCGCGGATGTTCCTGCGCGTCGGTCCGACGAGTCGTCGAGTGTGGGTTCCGAGTGTTTGCTTCGAGTGGTGTTGGAGTGCGCGACGGCGGCGTCCGTGTCGAGGTCGCCCCCGACATCGACGCATTACACGGTCGCTCGCGCGATCGGTCAACGGCGTAGCAGACAAACTCGCCGGCGTTGTTCACAAGGCCTTGCTCCACCGTCACGTTGCGCGCGACGCCGAAAGAACTTTCACCAGGATGTCCACCGCGCGCTTGCACTCGTCGTTGCTCGTCGTCCGTCCGAGTGACAAGCGGATTCCCGCACGCGCTTCGTTGTCGTCGAGCCCAAGTGCGAGCAACACGTGCGACGGTTCGACCGATCCGCTCGCACACGCGGAACCCGCGCTTACCTGCAGTCCTTCGAGGTCTAGGCGGGTAACGAGCACCTTGCCGTCATGTTGCTGCGACGTTGCTGCGGCGATCGCTAACGTGTTCGACAGACGGTCGCTAGCGTCGATCGGCGGGCCGAGCAAGCGCAGCGCGGGCAAGCGACTCGCAAGTTCCTGCCAGAGGGAACGCGTGCGCGTTCCAACCGTTGCTATGTAGTTGTCGCACTCGCGGACAGCGAGCTCGATCGCAAGCGCCGCCGCCGCGATGCCCGCCGCGTTCTCGGTGCCCGGACGCACGCCGGCCTCGTGCTCGCCCCCGAACAAAAGCGGAGTCAGCGCGACACCCCCGCGTCGGTACAGCACACCGACGCCGAGCGGGCCGCCGACCTTGTGCGCGGAGAACGACGCGAGGTCCACACCGCTTGCACGCAGCTCGAGCGGCGTGCGTCCCAACGCCTGGACCGCGTCCGCGTGCAACAGCGGGCGCACTCGGGTCTTCCCCAGGGCGGCGGCGATCTCCGGCAGCGGCTGCAGCACGCCGATTTCGTTGTTCGCGGCCTGGACCGACACCAGCGCGGCCTCGACGTCCTCGGCCGCACGCGCCACCTCCGCCGCGTCGACGCGCCCGGCCGCGTCCACCGGCACGACCCGCAGGCGGTGCCCACGGGCCTCCAGCGCGCGGGCGGGAGCGAGCACCGCCGAGTGCTCCACGGCGGTCGTCACCAGCCCCGCCGGAGCTCCCGCTGCGCCGAGGACGCCCGCGAGCGCCAGGTTGTTGGATTCGGTCCCGCCCGAGGTGAACAGAATCTCGTCCTCACCCACGCCCAGCGCGTGCGCCGTGCGCGCCCGGGCTTCGTCGATGCGATGCCGCGCCCGACGGCCCGACGCGTGCAGCGACGAGGGATTCCCCAGCTGCTCCTCCGCCAGCTCCCCTAACAGCTCCCGCACCTCGGGCCGCAGCGGCGTCGTGGCGTTGTGGTCGAGGTAGATCGTCATCCGTCCGCGCGCGTGCCCGCGGCCGTCGCGTCGCGCCGACGTGCCTGGGCGAGCATGCGTCGGTAGAGCTCTTCATACCGGCCGACGATCTCGCGCCGATGGAAGCGGCCCACCGCGACCCGGCGTCCCGCCTCGCCCAATTCACGCGCACGCCCCCGGTCCACCAGCAGCCCACGCAGCCGCTCGGCGAAGCCGTCCTGGTCGGCGGCCTCGACCAACAGGCCGGTCTCCCCGTCGTCGATCACCTCGGGCACCCCGCCGACGCGCGTCGCGACCACCGGCGTCGCCGTGGCGAGAGCCTCGAGCGCCGACAACCCGAACGACTCGGTGCTGCTCGTCAGGCAGAACACGTCGGCCCGCGCCAGCAGGCCGGGCAGGTCGTCGCGCACGCCGAGGAACTCGACCCGCTCCGCAACTCCCAGCTCCAAAGCGCGCTCACGCGCCGCCGGCTCATCGGGCCCATCGCCCACGAGCAACAGCCGCGCGTCGGTCCCGCGGCTCGCCGTCGCAAAGGCCTCCACCAGCCACGGCACACGCTTGACCGGGCGGAAGTTGCTGATGTGGATCGCCGTCGGAGGCTCATCCCGCGGCCTGGCCTCCGGCCGAAACAGGTCGGTGTCGACGAAGTTCGGAATCACCTCGATCTCGCACACCAGGCCGGTCTCGTCGCAAAACAGATCCCGCGTCTGCCGCGCAAGCGACTCGGAGACCGCGGTCGCTATGTCGCTCGCCGCGATCACAAACTGCGTCAACGGCGCGTACGAGGCATCGCTTCCCACGATCGTGATGTCGGTCCCGTGCAACGTCGTGACCACCCGCGGCGCCGGGCGCGTACGGTCGCTCTGCGCCGCCGAATGCGCCAGGAACGCCGACACCGCGTGCGGCAACGCATAGTGCGCGTGCAGGATGTCGAGCCCCTGACTGCGGTGCACGTTCAGCACCGAAGACGTCACCGCCAAGTCGTGCGGCGTCGACGCAAACAACGGATACGGCAACCCGCGCGACAGGTGCATGTGCACCTTGCCCGGCGACTTCGCCAAGCGCGGCGGAACCGCGTGCGAGAACAGGTGCACCGAGTGCCCGACCTCGGCCAGGCTGAGGGCCAGCTCGCTCGCGACCACACCGGAGCCGCCGTAGGTGGGATGGCACAGAATGCCGATGCGGAGCGGACTGGCCATCGCGGCGGCTCGGGGAGGCAGTGGAGGAGAGATCAGGGCTCGAGCTTCGGCTCGGCCGGCTTGTGCGGAATGAGGATCGAGGGCGACGAGGTCGCGTCGGACGAGGCGGCATCGCCTGTCCCGTCCGCGTCACCGCCATCGGCGTCCGGCTCGGCGTCCGCCTGGCGCAGCCCCTCGGCCGCAGCCGCGGTCTCGGCCACGCCGTCCACGCTCCGCGGCGCCTCAAGCCGATCCGGATCGATCGATCCGACCTCGGCCGCGGGCTGCGCGACGCCGGGAGCCGCTTCACCCGCACCGGCCTCAACCCGCGAAGATCCGGGCATCTCGGGCGTGTGGCCGGGCAGCGCAGCGTGCTCGGGCGCGCTCCAGTCACGCGCCGCGAGCGGCGCGCTGTAGTCCGGCGCCGGCACGGCAGCGACGTGGCCCCAGCCGGCTCGGTGGGGCGGCGGTTCGGGGAGGCGAGCTGGCGCCGGCGTGGGCGGAACGGGTGCGGGAGCCGCGGGTGCGGCTCCCCACAGCGAGTTCCCCTGCGCGGCGGCCTCGGCCCCCGCGGCGGTTCCAGGCGCCGGCGGGGAGGACGCCTCGCGCGCCCAGCTCGCCGCCGCGGGTTCCGTCTGCGGCCACGTTGAGTCGGCGCCTCCCGGAGCGGCCGTCGGGGCCGCCGGGGCCGGAGGCGTTCCCGCCACGGCGGCATCGGGCGCGTCGCCGTTCACCGCCGTTGGAGCGGGTCCCGCAGGTGGCGGCCCGGGCGCCGCGGTGGATTCCGGTGCGCCCGCGGCGGCGGGAGACGCGGCTTCCGACGCGGGGTGCGCCGGCGACGCGGGCGAGCCCGGCGCGGGCGTGCGCACAGCGGCGGCACCGCCGCCCTGCGCCGTCACGGGAGCGCTGACCGGCCGGCTGCGGTCGTTGGAGTCGGGGCGGCCCGAGCCGGGGCCCGAAGCGGTCGAGCTCGGGTTGTCGGCGCGGTGGGAGGCCTCGGCCTCCGCGGACGGGTGGGGTTGGAGCACCGGTCCGTCGACCGTCTCGCGCGGCGGCTCCGCGGAGCTCGCGCCGGCCGGCTCTTCCCCGCCGGCGTCCGCGCGGTCGTCGGCCGGCGCGCTGTCCTCTTCCCGGTCGACTTCGCCCCGGTCGACTTCGCCTTCGGGGTCCTGCGGCGTCTTCGCTCGCTCCTCGGGCTCCGCGGCCTGGGCCGACGGTCGCTCACCCAGCACCTCCTTGGCGAGGAACTGGTAGTCGCGCGCGCCGCTGGATTCGGGCGCGTACTCGAAGATCGTCTGCCCGTAGCTCGGAGCCTCGGCGAGCTTGACGTTCACGCCGACGTTGCGTCCGAAGACCTGCGCGCCGAAATAGCCCTTGAGCTCGGCCAGCACCTCGCGCGCCAGCCTCAGACGGCTGTCGTAGAGGCAGGGGATGATGCCGCTGACCTGCAGCTGCGGGTGCAGCCGGCGCTGCACCAGCTCGACGATCTCCATCAGCTTGGAGAGGCCGCGCAGTGCGAAGAACTCGGTTTGGACGCAGATGAAGACCTCGTCGCTGGCGGCGAGCGCGTTCACCGACAGCAGGCCCAGGCTCGGCGGGCAATCCAGCAGCACGAAGTCGGCCGGCTCCTCGCCCGCCTTTGCGCGGTGGCCCTCGCGCCAGGTCGTGATCGCGTCGCGCAGCAGCGTCTCGCGTCCGAAGCGGTTCGCCAGCTCGAGCTCGGCCCCGGACAGGTCGAGGTCGGTCGGCAGGGCCCTCAGGCCCGGTGTCGCGGTGTCGCGCAGCGCGTCGGCGAACGGCACGTCGCCGATCAGCACGCGGTAGCTAGAGGGGTCCTCGGCGCCCACCTCGAGCCCGAGGTGCACGGTCAGGTTGGCCTGCGGGTCGAGGTCGACGACGACCACCCGCTTGCCCTCCAGCGCGAGCGCTGCGGCCAGGTTCACGGCGGTCGTCGTCTTCCCGACCCCGCCCTTCTGGTTCAGTAGCGCGATGGTCCGCATGGTGCGCCGGGATTGTAGCCTTTGGGGGGCCCCGAAACGCGGTCTACGAAGCCTCCGCGGGCGGGGTCTCGGTTGCGAGCACGCGCAGAACGATCGCTGCGAGCAGCGGCACCCAGGCGAAGCTCATGAGGTTCGAGTAGGTCTCGGACGCCCCGAAGACCTCGGCCAGCGGCCCCCAGTACACCACCAGCGCCAGCGCGCCAAGCGCCGCCGCCAGGTCAAAGCGCTCGCCCGCCAGGAACACGTAGAGCGCGGGGAGCAGGGCGAGAATGTAGTAGTGGTACCAGGCGAGCGGTCCCGCCGCGTAGATCGCCACCACCCCCACCGACGCCATCAACGCCGGCTGGCCGAGCAGCTCGCGCCAGGACCGGCCGCGGGTGCGCGCTACCAGGCAGGCGCCCACGAAGCCTCCGGCGACCACCGCGAGCAGCAAGGCGGCGCACGCGTAGGCGTTGAGCCCGGTCCAGAGCCCCAGCCGCACCGGCGACGAGACCATGCCGCGCTCGGTCGGGTACGAGGTCAGCTTCGATCGGTTGTCGCCGAACAGGTAGTCGTACCAATCGCCCCAGACTCCGAGGGACTCAAACCAAAGCCCGGACAGGACGACCGCCGCCGCGGCGACCGCGACGCCGACACCCAGCTCGACCAGCGCCGACGCGCGGCCCACGCGCACGCAGCGTGCGACCGCGAGCAGCACGGCCGCCGGAGCCTGGTTCGGCTTGAACAGGACCAGCAGCAGCGCGAGCGCCACGGTGGCGCGGCCGGCGGGCCCCTCGGAGAGGGCGAGGCGGAGGGCGAGCGCGACGCCGAAGAGCTGCATCGCGTTCACGTTGCCGACCTGCAGGTCGCTGAGGAACGGCCCGAAGCTGAGCAGCGCCGCGCCGGCGAGCACCCAGCTGCCCGGTGGCGGCAGCCCGACCGAGCGACCGATCAGCAGCACGCCGCCGAGCATGCCCAGCAGCTGCAGCGCGATGAAGATCCGGCGCGCCTGGCCGAAGTCCTCGGGCAGCCAAAAGAACGCGGCGTACAGGAGCGGCGGTGAGGTCGGGTCGAGCTCGCGTCGGCGCGAGTTGGTTCGGCGGAAGCTCACGTGCTCGCTCGCGTCGGCGGCGTCGTTCAGGTGCAGCGCGTAGCTGTCGAGATCGACATACGGGCTGCCGGGATTCACCTCCGCCATGCTGCGGGCGGCTTGGATGCCCCAGAAGTGGTAGAAGTCGATCGGTTCTTCGGCCGCGAGCCGTTGGCTGGCGCGTGCCGTAGCGACGGCCAAGAGCGCGAGGACCACCAGCAGGAGCGTCCGGCGCAGGCGCGGATCCAGCGACGTCATCCCCCCACCTTGCAGCGCGGCCCAGCCGCCTGTCCAGGGCGCAGCCGGGGCAACGGGGGGCCAGAATGACAGCACCGTGCCTTGCCGGAATTGCCGGGGACCGATACGGTTCGAGCAGATCTCCAGATGTCCGATGGACGTCTGGTTTGCGTCTTTCCCCGGTCCGCCAGCGATTCGCCGAGACCTCTCCGGCAGCACCTCTCTCCCCCTGCTCTCCCCTTTGTTGCCGCGGGAGCCCATCCCCCCCTGTGAGGCGGATCGCTGGCTGACCCCCTACCGCGACCGGGAAGCAAGGCGTGCGACGCGGGGCCCCTGGTCCGACCTGTGTTCCAAGTCGGGGTGTTGGCGCTGGAGCGGTGGAGGTCATGGGGCGGTCCGGTTCTTCTGTTCTTCAGGGCTGGCGATGCAGGCGACTCCGCCTGCCTCCCCCTAGACCGCCGGCTCGCGTTTCGGTTGCACCTTCCGTCGCTCCTTTTCTCCACCGCGGGGAGCGAAACGGAAGACGGGCCCCGCGCCCGTGCGCGGAGCCCGTCCTGTGCGTCGTCGCGACCTGTTGCGCGACGGCGGGCGAGATGCCCGCCTAGAAGTTGTAGGGGATGTTCAGCTGCTGGTTGCCGTCGACGAACAGCTGGATCGTGCCGGTCACGGTCGTCGGCGGGTCGGTGTAGGGCTTCTCGAGCACGAAGGCGAACGAGCCGTCGCGCTGCCCCAGCGGGAACAGGTCCGAGCGCACCGTCACCGCGTCGGTTCCGCCGCCGGGGATGACGACCAGCTCGACCGGCACGTACGGGCCGAGCCGCGCGCCGTTGATGTCGCGCGGGACCACCAGCACCTTCATCTGCCACGGGGCGCCCGACGTGAGGATGTTGGGCTCCTCGATATCGAGCGTCGACAGCGAGTTGATCGCGGGCCCGCCCGCTTCGACGTCGATGTTCACCGACGTGACGCGCGAGCCGTTGACCGCCAGCGTCACCGCGTGGAAGCCCGCCGTCGCCGGTGCCGGGAAGGTCGCGCGATAGCGCCCATCACCCAGGTCGGTCGGCCCCGAGAGCGCGGTCAGGCCGGCGATCTGGATGTCGACCGTGTCGGCGGAGCCGAGCGAGATGCCGTTCGCATCCTTGGGCGCGACGATCACGTCGAAGGTCTGCGAGCTGCCCGCCTGCACCGCTTCGGGGACCAGCGTCACGGTGGTGCCGCTGGCGTCGCCGGGGTCGTAGAAGTGGACCCGCGGGCGGATCTTGACGGTCCAGCCGTCGAAGCTGACCTCGCTGCGGTACTCGCCGGGCGAGGCCGGAGCCTCGTAGTAGCGACGGAACGCGTTGCCGCCGATCGACAGCACGCCCGTCAGCGCCGTCAGCCCGGGCGTCTCGATCGTGACCGTAGCGGTCGCGTCGAGCGGGCTGCCCGCCTGGTCGTGCGCGTACGCGGTGACCACGTAAAGCTCCGACGGCGTGGTGCCCGTGGGCGCGTTGCGGTTGCCCGGGAGGCTCGGGTTCGGGCCGATCGGCAGCGTGTGCGCGTTGACGTGGACCAGCTCGGGCTCGACCGCGGTGATCACCTGGTTCGGCGTCGTCGCGGGGTAGGAGAGCACCAGCCCCGACGGGAACTCGACCGTCAGGTCGACCGACGCCTCGGAGCCCAGGCCGAAGTAGGCGAAGTTGTCGTTCTGCGACGCGGTCTGCCCGTCGAGCCCAACCAGGCGCTTGTGCGGGTAGCCCATCGAGTCGGTGAACTCGGCCATCACGCCGAAGCCGCCCGCGGCCGAGGTGTTGCACACCGGCTTCACCATCAACCAGCCCTGGCCGGCGGGGTCGATCTGGTTCTCGTAGTAGCGCGTTGAGCCGACCGTCGGGCTGACGACCACGTCGAGGTCGCCGTCTTCGTCGATGTCGCCGATCGCGCTGCAGCGGTCGTCGACGGCGTTGTCGAAGCCGAGCTCCGCGCTCGAGTCGGTGAACGTGAAGCCGGCGCCGGGGCCATCGCCGGTGTACAGGAAGTTCTGCTGGTCGCGCGGGCTGAACTGCTGCGAGGGGTTGAAGCCTGCGACCTGGCCGTTGATGACCATCAGGTCGAGCCACAGGTCGAAGTTGAAGTCCTGGAACGAGCAGCCCCAGCCGATCGCCTTGCCGGTGCCGGAGGGGTGCTCCGGCCAGTCGAGCAGATCGCACTCGATGCCGTACGCGAACTGCTCTTCGGCGAGCCAAGCGCCGCCGCCCGGCCAACCCTGGTTGACCGCGAGGCGGTTCGACTCGACGTCGGTCTTGTAGATGTCGAACAGGCCATCGTAGTTCACGTCGCCGATGGCGTAGCCCATCACGCCGCGCGGGTGGTCGAAGGCCGACCCGGCGCTGACGTCGATCCAGGTCCCGTCCGACTGCCCCTGCATGTGCACATCGGCCGCGTTGTTCGGGAGCATCGACCAGAAACTGACGATGTAGTCGTTGCCGACGAAGACGTCGAGGTAGCCGTCGTTGTCGCTATCCACCACGCAGGTGACGTGCGTCGAGCCTGGCGTGTCGAGACCGGTGGCCACGCTCACGTCGGTGAACGTGCCGTCGCCGTTGTTGCGGTAGAAGTGGTTCGGCGTGGTGTAGAACTCCCCCACCAGGAGGTCGACCAGCCCGTCGTAGTCGAGGTCCACCCACTGCGCGAAGATCGAGTGCCCCGAGCCGCGCGCGTTCGCGAGCGTGGTGATCTCCTCGAAGGTCGCGTCGCCGTTGTTGCGGTAGAAGCGGCTTGCCGGCGCGACTCCGCCGGTGCCGTCGCCGCCCGCCGCGACGACGCTGATGAAGAGGTCGAGGTCGCCGTCGCGGTCGAAGTCGGCCAGGCACGGCGTCGTGTCGAAGTCACCGGCCTCGATGCCCGCGCTGCCCGTGATGTCGGTGAACGTGGTCCCGTCGTTGCGCAGCACCGTGTTCGGGAGGACGCCACCGCAGAGCACCATGTCCAGGTCACCGTCGCCGTCCAGGTCGCCGAGCGCGACGCCGCGCTGGGTGAAGTCGGACACGGTCGAGCCCGCGACGGAGTCGAAGCCCGTCACGATCTCGTGGAAGAGGTTGAAGTCCGCCGTACGGTCGACGAACCCTTGGGCCGCCGCGGGCACGGCGGCGAAGAGCAGGGAGAGCGGGAAAAAACTTCTCGAGCGATTCATGCCGACAAAGGTGGTGGGAGATTCCGGCGTGGGTGAGAGGGGGCCTGGGGGCCAAAATCTACCACCGACTCGCAAAGCTGGGGTAGAGGCCCGCCCTGGGGGGCTCCAGGGCTAGAAGTCGTAGGGGATGTTGGCCTGCGGGGCTCCGTCGAAGAACAGCTGGAGCACGCCGCTGACGTAGGTCGGAGGGTCGGTCAGGGGCTTCTCGACGACGATCACGTAGTCGCCGTCGCGCTGCCCCTGGGGGAAGACGTCGCTCCGCCACACGACCGAGTCGGTGCCCACGTCGGGCATCGGGACGACGGAGAGCGACGGCGCGGGACCGGTGCGCAGCTGGTTCATGTCGCGCGGGGTGATCTGGATCTTCAGCTGGTGCGGGGCCGCGGAGATGTTCTCGTACGGCTCTTCGATCTGAAGGATCGTCTGCGAGTTGATCGCCACGCCGCCTGCTTCGATCTGGAGTCCGAGCGGTACGCCCGCGCCGTTGATCGTGACGCCGATCGGCAGCACGCCGGCCGTCGCGGGCGCCGGGAAGGTCGCGCTATAGCGGCCGTCCGCGTGGTCGACCACTCCCCCGACGGGGGCGAGGCCGGGCACCGAGATGCTGATGGTATCGCCGGCGCCGAGCGAGATGCCGTTCGCATCCTTTGGGGCGAGCACGACCGTGAAGGTGTCGCCGCTGCCGGCGCGCACCGCCTCGGGCTGCACCAGCGCCGTCGTGCCGCTCGCGTCGGTCGGGTCGTAGAAGTGGATGCGCGGGCGGATCTTCACCTCCCACCCGTCGAACGTGACGGTGGTGCGGAAGTCGCCGGGCGTGACGGAGGGCTCGAAGTAGCGCCGGAACTGGTTGCCGCCAAGGTGCAGCACGCCGGTCAGCGCGGTGAGCCCCGGCGTCTCGATCGTGACCGTCGCGGTGCCGTCGAGCGGGTTGCCCGCCTGGTCGTGCGCAAAGGCGGTGACGGCGTAGAGGCCGGGGGGACCGCTCGCCGTCGGCCCGTTGCGCGTGCCCGCGAGCCCCGGGTTGACCGCCGTCGGCATCGTGCGCGCGTTGACCTCGAGCAGCTTCGGTTCGACCGGCACCAGCACCTGGTTCGGCGTGACGGCGGGGAACGACAGCTCGATGCCGGACGGGAACACGACCTCGAGGTCGACCGAGGCCTCGTTGCCGAGCCCGAAGTAGGCGAAGTTCTCGTGCTGGGCCGCGGTCGGGCCGTCCTGGCCGATCTGGCGGATGTGCGGGTAGCCGAGCGAGTCGGTGAAGCTCGCCTCGACGCCGAAGCCGCCGGCGACCGAGGTGTTGCACTCCGGCTTGACCATCAGCCAACCCTGCCCGGCGGGATCGATCTGGTTCTCGAAGTACCGCAGGTAGCCAGCCGTCGGCTGGATGAACATGTCGACGTCGCCGTCCTGGTCGACGTCGGCGACGGCCAGGATGCGGTCGTCGATCTCGTCGTAGAGCCCGTATTCCGACGTCCGATCCGTGAACTGGAAGCCGTTGCCGGGCCCGTCGCCGGTGAACATGAAGTTGCGCTGGAAGCGCGGGCTGAAGACCCCCGACGGGTTGCTGCTCGCCACCTGGCCGTTCACCAGGAACAGGTCGAGCCACAGGTCGAAGTCGAAGTCCATGAAGACGGTGCCCCAGCCCACCGCCTTGTCGGTCTCGCCCGGGTTGGCGAGGTCGGGCACGACCTCGGCCGCGACGCCGTAGGCCAGCTGCTCCTCGCCGAGCCACACGTCGCCGCCGGGCCAGCCCTGGTTGATCGTGAGCCGGTTCGCGAAGACGTCGGTCTTGTAGACGTCCATCAAGCCGTCGTAGTTCACGTCGCCGAGCGCGTAGCCCATGATGCCGCGCTCGTGATCGAAGCCGGACCGGTCGCTGACGTCGAGCCACGTGTCGCCGGACTGGCTGTCCATGTGGACGTCGGGCTCGTTGTTCGGCATCGAGCCGGTGACGCCGACGTAGTAGTCGTTGCCGACGAAGACGTCGAAGTACCCGTCGCGGTCGCTGTCGAACACGCAGAGCACGTGCGTCATGCCCTCGGTGTTGAGCCCGGTCGCGACGCTGCGGTCGGTGAACGTGCCGTCGCCGTTGTTGCGGTAGAAGTGGTTCTGGGTCGAGTAGAACTCGCCCAGGAGCAGGTCGGCCAGCCCGTCGTAGTCGATGTCGGCCCACTGCGCGAAGGCGGTGTGCCCCGACCCGCGCACCCACGCGAGGGTCGTGATCTCCTCGAAGGCGCCGGTCCCGTCGTTGCGATAGAAGCGTCCGCGCGGGCTGGTCCCGCCGCCGAAGCCGCCGGCCTCGATCACGCCGATGTAGAGGTCGAGGTCCCCGTCGCCGTCGTAGTCGGCCAGGCACGGCGCGGTGTCGTACTCGCCCTCTTCGATGCCCGCCTGGGCGGTGATGTCGGTGAACACGCCGCCGTCGTTGCGCAGCACGCTGTTCTGCAGCACGCCTCCGCAGGCGACCAGGTCGACGTCGCCATCGCCGTCGATGTCGCCCAACGCCAGACCGCGCTGGATCCAGTCGCGGACGGTGGTGTCCGACACGGCGTCGAAGCCGGTCGCGACCTCGTGGTCGATCCCGAGCTCGCCGGAGCGCTCGACAAACCCCTGGCCGAAGGCCGCCGATGGCAGGCCCAGACCGAGGCAGGCGAGCAGAAGAGATGCGTGGGAGACGGCGCTCTCAGGTCGAGTCATGGCGGAAGACTGGGGGCGTTGAGGGGAGGCCGAGAGCCTTTCCAATTTACCTCCAAAACCCGCCCCGGGGGCCCCGGGCTGCCCCTAACCCAGCAGCATGTCAGGACCGATAGGTAGCGGCCCGGCGTGCAGGAGCGGCTCGCCGTAGGCCGCGCCGATGCGCTCGCCCCAGTAGCGGGCCTTCGTTGCGGCCCGGGCCAGGATGTCGGCGCCGAACAGGAAGTGCTCGCCCCGGTCGGTCTCGCCGTCGGGCTGGATCTGGGAGCCGTAGCAGCGGATCACGTCGAGCTTACGTTCCCACACCGGGCCGACGTCGACCACGAAGGTGGGCTCGAAGGGCACGTGCCCCGAGAAGTGCAGCAGGCGCCGCGGCCGGTGGGCGGGCGCTTCCCCCGCCTCGGAGGCCAGCCGCTTGAGGCCGGCCAGGTACCAGGCCTCGCGGGCGATGCGGCCACAGGCCGCGTGGTCGGGGTGCAGGTCGTCGACGTGGTGGGCGATCACCAGGTCCGGAGCGGTCTCGCGGATCACCGCCGCGACCCCCTCCCGCGCCTCGACGTCGTCCTGGACGCGCCCGTCGGGCAGGCCGGCGTTGAAGCGCGCCGCGAGGCCCAGAACCTCGCTCGCCGCAGCCGTCTCGGCGTCGCGGTCCTCGGCCGTGCCGCGCGTGCCCATCTCGCCGCGCGTCAGGTCGAGCACGCCCACCTTCCGGCCGGCGTCCACCAGCCGCAGGATCGTCCCGCCGAGGGCGATCTCGGCGTCATCGGGGTGGGCGGCGATGACCAGGGCGTCCAGCTTCATGCGTCTTCGGCGGCCAGCTCGACCGCCAGGTGTTCGGAGGGGAACGGGTCGATCTCGCCGCACAGCTCGGCGATCCAGTCCGTGCCGAAGCGCGCGGTGAACTGCACGGCGCCCAGCACGCGCTCCTGGGGCAGCTCGCGCGGCAGCAGCAGGCTCTCGATGCGGCGCTGGTGGCGCTTGCCCTTGCCCTGGCGGTTGGCGTGGACGCGGTCGGCCTTGCCGGCCAGCTTGTCGACCAGGTCGACCAGCTGCTTCGAGGTGCGCTTGAGCTGCACGCCGAGCCCCGGGTCGAGCTCGGACAGCGCCCCCTGCTGGGCCAGGAGGGCTCCCGCCGCGTCGGCGGCCACCGCGCGCAGGTCGGCGGCGACGGGGGCGCCCTCGGGCTCCTCGGCCTCTTCGGGGGCCGCGCCCGCCAGCGCCTCCGCCACGGTCCGCTCCAGCTTGGCCAGCGAGCCGCGCGTCTCGGCGTCGAGCAGGGTGGCGGAGAGCCGCGGCACGAACGGCGTCGCCGGCGCCCCGACGTGGGCCCGCAGCGGCGGCAGCTCGGCGTGGTAGGCCAGCTCGCCCCAGCCGCCCACGTACGCGGCGACGGGGAGCGCCAGGTCCTGCACCAGCGGCCTCAGGAGCGCCCCCGGAGACCAATCCGCGGGGTCCTGCACGATCTCGGCCGCCAGCTCGGCGCAGGAGCGCGAGCCGGGCTCGTCGTCGTAGCGGAACCCGTCGCCGCCCGCGCGCAGCGCCTGGCGCTTGCCGTCGACGTGGCGGAAGACCAGCGCCGCCTCGGAGGGGTCGATCGCGACCCCGTGGCCGGCCGCGCGGAGGGCCTCGGCGCCGCGCTCCAGCGGCCCGCGCGGGTCCTTGCCCACGATGCCGGCGAGCGCGCGCGACAGCGAGGTGCGGATCCAGTCCGGCTCGAGCACAACGAGGCCCAGTGGGCCCAGCAGGTCGCCGTAGGCGCGCGTGAAGGCCCGCGCCAGGGTCTCGCCGTGGCGCGGGAGGAAGCGCTCCAAGGCCTCTTCGCGGTGCGCCGATTCCGGGAGGATCTGACGCAGGAGCTCGCCGATCGGCTCCAGCCGGTGCGCCTCGGCGTCGAGCACCAGCGTGGAGAACGGCCGCTTGCCCGACGACATCCCCGGCAGCGCGACCTTGCGCAGGTCGAGGTTGGGGTTCACCACGTGCAGATGGTGCACCTCGGCGATGTCGTGGTCGTCGGCGTGGTTCCAAAAGAGCGGCACCACCGGCCGCTCCCACGCGGCCGAGAGCGCGCGTGCGAGGCGCACCGCGTGCAGCGCCTTGTAGAGGTCGTACAGCGGCCCGCCCAGAAATCCCGGCTGCTGGCCGGCGACGACGCAGGCCGCGCCCGGCTGGGCCAGCGAACGCACGCTCTCCAGGACCGCGACGTGGGATCCGAGCTCGGAAAGCCGCGCCTCCAGCGTCTCGGCCAGCTCGGCGCGCTCGTCCGGCTCGAGCAGCTCGGGCGGCGCCGGCACGTGCTCGACGCTGGCGGGCACCCGCATCCCCGGCAGCGACGGCGGCTCGGGCCGTCCGGCCAGCGCCGCGCGGGACAGCTCGCTCAGCCCGAAGACGTCCGCCGGCAGGTAGCTGAGGCGCAGGCTCATCCGCCCGCCTGCACGGTGGCAAGCGCGGACGTGACCTCGGCGATCATGTCGTGCAGCGAGGCGGCCGCCGCGTCCTTCCACGACTTGCCGGCGTAGCGCTCGGAGCGGTAGGCGAACGAGACGCCGCGCGACGACGCGATCAGCGCTCCGCCGAGACCGCCGCGCGAGAAGGCCCCGAGCGTGTCGTGCGCCGAGGCCCCCTGGGCTCCGAAGCCCGGCAGCAGGAACGGCGTGTGCGGCATGCGTGCGCGAAAGTCGGCCAGCTCGTCCGCGTGCGTGGCACCGACGACCGCGCCGACCGACGAGAAGCCGCACTCGCCCATCAGCCCTTCCCCCCACCGCGAGACGGCGTCGGCGACCAGGTGTGAGAGCGCCGGCTCGCCGTGCAGCTGGAAGCGCGTGCCCCCGGCGTTCGACGTGCGCACGAGCACGTAGATGCCCGTCCCGCTCTCCCGGCAGGCCTCGAGGAACGGCTCGACCGCGTCGTCGCCCAGGTACGGGTTGACGGTAACCGCATCGCACAGCGGCGCCGGGTCCGTGCCGGGCACGCCCTGCAGGAAGGCGGTCGCGTAGGCCTTGGCCGTGCTGGCGATGTCGCCGCGCTTCACGTCGCCGAGCACCAGCAAGCCCGCCTCGTGCGCGCGCGTGACCACGGTCTCCCAGGCCTCGACGCCGTCGGCGCCGAAGAGCTCGAAGAAGGCCGACTGGGGCTTCACGACCGCGACCGTGCCGGCGCACAGGTCGAGCATCTCCCAGCAGAAGTCCGACAGCGCCTGGGCGCGGTCGCGGCGCGGCGCCTGTGGATCGCGGGCCACGGCGAACTCGTCGGGAAGGAGGTCCAGGTGGGGATCGAGCCCCACCATGCAGGGGTTGCCGACGCGGTGGACGGCTTCGTGGAGGCGGTCGGCCCAGCTCATTCGTTCGGCTCTTCGCTCGGGGGGGGTCGATGGGCGTGCGCGGCCAGCAGCTCGGACAGATCGCCGTCCTCGGCCTTCTCGCCGGGCGGCATCAGCACTCCGCCCGACATGGTGATCCGGAGAGCCTCGTCAACGGTGAGCCGCAGGGGCACGATGTCCGTGGCCTCGACGAAGATCGTGTAGCCGGTCATCGGCATCGGCGAGGACGGAACGAAGCAGCTGATCATCTCGGTTCCGACCCGCCTCTGGACGCTGACCGGCGCGCGGTTCGTCACAAAGGCGATCGACCAGAGGTGCGGACTCGGGTACGGGATCGCGACGACGGTGTCGAAGTCGAGCTTCGACTCGGCGAAGAAGAACTCGACCAGCTGCTTGCTGTACGGGTAGACCGTCCGCACCAGCGGGATCGCCTGGAACGCGGCGTCGAGGCGGTTGACGACCCGCCTGCCGAGGAAGCCGCCGACGATCCAGCCGAGCCAGATCACCAGCAGCAGCGAGAGCAGCACCCCGAACACCGGGTGCACGCGCGCGGCCACGTCGCGCCGAAGGGCGGTCGGCTTGATGCAGAGCGCCTCGAAGTCGCGGAAGAAGGACTCCTCGCGGTCGCGGAACTCGTCGAGGGCGTCGCCGAAGTCGGGGTCGGAATAGCCGCCGGCGGAGCTACGCGCCAGATCCTCGAGGTGGACCGGCAGCACCGAGGTGTCGAGATAGACCGCGCTGTACGGCTCGATCCCCAGCGTCCGCAGCGCGCGCCAGCCGAGGCCGTTGCCTTCGAGCGACCAATAGATCGCGCGGTTGATCGGCGTGGTGACGTAGGTCGTCACCATCTGGTACAGCAGCCCGAAGACGACGAAGGTCAGGATGATCGGGAGCAGCGTGACCAGCCCACGCAGGAAGAAGCGCGAGAGGCGCGAGCGCTTGGGCACGGCCTTCTTCCGCTTCGAGGCTTTTCCGGGTTGCTTGGGGGCCGGGTTCATCGGGAGGCGAGGGCTCGAAGTCTACTCACCGGCGGGCTCGGACTGGAGGAACCGTGCGGCAACGTGATCGGCGAGCGGCAAGCCCGCTTCGGTCAGCCGGAAACGGTCGCCCGTCTCGACCAGCAGACCCTCGCCGCAGAGCGCGCGCGCGACCGCCACGCAGGGATCGTCTTCGGCGTCGAAGCCGGCCGCCGCTCGGGCGCGCTCCGGCTCGACGCCCTCGGTCAGCCGCAGTCCCAACCACCAGGTCTCGCCCAGGCGCTTGGAGGGCTCGAGCTCCTCCTCCCACAGCCAGCCGCCGGCTTCGCCCGACTCATTTGCGGCTTCGTGGATTGCGCGCGTCCAGGCGCGGATGGAGCGGGTTCGCGAGCGACGCACGTGGCCTTCCTTGCTGGCCGCGGAGGGGCCGAGCCCGACGTACGGGCCGTTGTGCCAGTAGTTGAGGTTGTGGCGGCAAACCTCGCCCTCTAGCGCGAAATTGGAGATCTCGTAGGCCCCATACCCGCGCTCCGCCGCGATCCGGCGGGTGCTCCAGAAGAGCGCCAGCTCGCGCTCCTCGGGCAGGCGCTCGAGGCGGCCTTCCTCTAGCCAGCGCCGAAACGGCGTTCCTTCTTCGAAGGTCAGGTTGTAGGCGCTCAGGTGGTCGGGTCGCAGGTCGAGCACGCGCGTGAGCTCGGCCTCCCAGCGCTCGACCCCGTGCCCCGGCGAGGCGTAGATCAGGTCGACGCTGACGCGCGGCAGGCCGGCGTCGCGCGCGGCCTCGAAGGCGCGCAGGCTCTGATCGGCGCTGTGCACGCGCCCGAAGAGCGCCAGCGTCTCTGGGTCGAGGCTCTGGAACCCGATCGACGCCCGATCGACGCCCAGATCGCGCAGGGCGGCCGCTTTGTCGCGGTCGAGGCTCTCGGGGTTGCACTCGACCGTGACCTCCTCGGCCGAGTCGCGAAAGCCGGTGATGCGGTCGAGCCCGTCGAACAGCCGCCGCAGCTCGGCGATGGAGTGGTAGGACGGGGTGCCGCCGCCGACGAACACCGTGCGCGGGCGGGAGGGCCCGCGCAGCTCGGCCTCGCGCAGGACCGTCTCGATGACGCCGGCGGTGTCCTGGTCCTCGCCCGGGACCGAGTAGAAATCGCAGTACGGGCACTTCGCCGCGCAGAACGGCAGGTGCACGTAGAGCGGGGTTCCGGGCTCGTTGCGGGGCTGCATCGCAACCCCCATTTCACCCGACCGAGGGAGCCGGAGCTACTCGTCCCCCATGATCCGGTACAGCTTCGCGAGCGCCTCGCGCTCGATCTGGCGCACGCGTTCGCGCGTCAGGCCGACGATCTTGCCGATCTCCTTCAGCGTCATCGGGTCGGCGCCGTTGTCGTCGAGCCCGTAGCGCAGCCGCAGCACGGTGGCCTCGCGCTCGTCGATGCTGTCGAGCAGGTCGCGCAGACGCTCGAGCAGGTCGGTCTGCTGGATCGTGTCCTCCGGCGTGGCGACCTTTTCGTCCTCGACGGTCTCCTGGTTCGACGTGAGCACGTCGAGCGACACCTGCGGGCCCATCCCCGAGGTCTGGATGGTCTGCTTCAGCAGCTTCCAGCTCTCGTGCGGGATGCCCAGCTCCTGGGCGACCTCCTCGACGCTGGGCGTGCGGCCCAGGCGGTAGGCGAGCTCGGCCGACACCTGCTTCCAGCGCGAGATCAGCTCGGCCATGTAGCCGGGGATGCGCACCGACAGCACCGAGTTCGTCAACGCCCGGCGGATGGCCTGCTTGATCCACCACGAGCCGTAGGTCGAGAAGCGGCAGCCGGCGTCCGGGTCGAACTTCTCCGCGGCCTTCATCAGGCCGATGTTCCCCTCGGCGATCAGGTCCTGCAGGGCCATGCCGCGCTCCGAGTACATCTTGGCGATGGACACCACGAGGCGCAGGTTGGCGCGGATCATGTGCTCGCGCGCCTCGAGGTCGCCGGCCTGGATCCGCCGGCCCAGCTCTTTCTCCTCGTCCGCCGAGAGCAGCGAGACTTCGTTGATTTCTTGGAGGTACGTCTCCAAGCAGCGTTCGGAAGATATGGCGGAGCCTCCTGGCAGGAGCGGACGAGGGTCGGGGGGGCGATTCGCACGCGGAAGGGGGCCCTGGGGCCCTTCCGTCTCGCTGCGTGAGCATCGGACCCCCGTTCACGCAGTCTTGAGGCCGATCGGCACCACTTCTCATAGCCCCTGCCCGTCTGCTACCTTTAGGGACGCGGCCCCGGCACGCCCAGGCCGTGGGATGGCCCGCATGACCGAGACTTCCCTTGAGCAACTCGTTCAGGAACGGCAGTTCGCCGGCATCCTGCAGACCCACGGCGAGGTCTTCCTCAGGCTTTCCAACAGCCTGCTCGCCCTCGGGGATCGGCCCTGGAACAAGAAGCACCACTTCCAGCTGATCAACGAGTCCGACTCGCTCGAGTCGTTCCTCGACGACTACGGGGCCCGCTACAACCGCACCTACGCCTTCTTCACCGAGCTGGTGGCGTCGCTGCGCTGGTTCGCGATGACTGGCTACAGCCTTAGCCACGCCCAGGGGCGGCTGGGGTCCTATGGAGCCGGCCTCTGGCATGGCGCCGAGGGCCCCGAGGTCGAGAGCTCCCTCCGCGGCGCCCTGGCCTTCGCCCAGCGCACCGGGACGCGGCTCCTCGCCGCCATCCGCGAGGAGGCCGAGACGCTGGGCCTGGAGATCACTCCCGAGGCCTTCCCCGAAAGCAACTTCCTTCCGGTGGTCTCGCGCCGCAAGCTCCCCCGCAACGTCGGGCAGGCCGAGCTCGAGGACGAGGAGCAGAAGATCGCCGAGGTCGCCTCGAAGTTCCTGGCGGCCTGCGACATGCTCCGTGAGACCGGCGTGCGGCCGATCGCCGACGTCGACGAGCGCCGCAGGTACCTCAAGCGCTCCTGCACCGAGGAGCTCGCGCGCGTGTACGAGGCGACGGTGCACAACCTGCAGTCGACCTACGACACCCACATCCAGAACACCGTCCTCGAGGGCAAGGACGAGCGCCTTCTGCGCCTACGCGGGCACGTCTCGGGGGCGCTCCACCTGCTGGCGTCGGTGACCTACCTGACGCACTTCTTCGAGCGACACGAGGACGAGCTGCGCGCCGAGGAGGTGAAGCAGCGCATCGGCGCGCTCGTCGACCGCGCCGAAGTCCAGGGGGTCACGCTGGACCTCTTGGTGCTCGCAAACCGCATCCTTCAGGAGGGGCGGGAGCTCGCCGAAGCGCTGCTTCCGGAGTACACGAACGTGTTGGAGCTGCAGGTGGAGGTCGCCGACGGGCTGGTGATGCACGCTCGCCCCGCGGCGCTGATCGTGAGCATCGTCAACCACTACGGGACGCCGGTCGAGATGGAGGTCGGGGGCCAGACGTGCAACGCGGCGTCCATCCTCGAGCTGCTCGTGTGCGTGGGCTCGCACCCCGACGAGCGGCGTTTCTCCTTCCGCGGAGACGAGAACCCGCTGCGCGACATCCGCAGCCTCTTCGAGAGCGGGCTCGGCGAGGAGGGACTCGACTCGCTGCCGGACTCGTTGGCGTACCTGCGGAGCTAGGACCCCGTCCCGGTGTTCCGGCGCCGGGTCGCCGAAGGTCGCCTCGCCTTCGAGCACGCGTAGGCGCGAAACGCGTGCATTCGGGCTCTAAACACCCAATTTGAGGCGTTCCGCGAGAACGTCGGGTAGGCCGGCTTCGCGGATTCGATGGGCCTCGCGCTCGATGTCATAGGGCAGGCGCGTGATCCACGCGCGCGACTCTTCGGAGTCGTACACCGCGTACCCGGTCAGCGGGTTCTCATCGCGCGGCTGCCCCACGCTGCCGACGTTCAGCAGGCAGCGACTGGTCTCGGCCAGGTCGATCTCGCGGTCGAGCGTGTACGCGGTGCGACCCTCCGGGTCCTCTTTGAGCCGTAGCAGCGCGATGGGGACGTGGCTGTGTCCGACAAAGCAGATCGGCTTGGTCATCACGTCGAGCGAAGGGTCCGCGTCGGTCGTGCTGAGGATGTAGTCGAACAGCTCCGGACGGTGCAGGGTGCCGTGCGAGACGTGGCAGTGCTGGCGCTCGAGCGTGTAGGGGAGCGCCGACAGCCACGCTTGGTCGACGTCGTCCAGCACGCTCTGGGTCCAGCGCACGGCTTCCCGCGCGTAGTTGTTGAAGTAGCGGTCGTCGAGGTCGCGCACGCAGGCCGCGTCGTGGTTGCCCTTGACGACGTGGACGCCACGCTCCCGCAGCAGCTCGATGCAAGCCGCCGGCGCCGCGCCATAACCCACGACATCGCCGACACTTAGGACTTCGTCCACCCCAACGCGGTCCAGGTCCTCGAGCACCGTCGTCAGCGCTGAGAGGTTGGCGTGGATGTCGCCTAGGACTCCGTACTTCATCGGGTGCGCATCGCGAAGAAGGCGGTCGACGTACAGGTGAGGACGACCGCGCTGACGAGAAGCAGGTGGGGGAGGATACCGAGCGGCGTGAGAGATTCCGAGGCCGCGTACTGCATTGGAGAGAGAGCGTCGACGGCCGGCCGCACCCACGCGAAGGGGCCAAAAGAGGGGACCAGGACCGCCGGCGCGACCCACGTCGCTCCCAGGAAGACGACCCAGCGCGCGGCCCTAGGAAGGTGCAATTGGAGGGTCAAGACGCCTAGGGCCGCGAGGTGTGCGGCCGCGAGTCCCAGCAAGAGCGGCAGGGCCGGGGGGAGGAGGCGCAGCGTCCCCAAGTCGGCCGCTGCCACCCCAAGGCCGACCGCCGCCGCCCCGATCAGCGCCGCTCCCGCCAGCGCGAGGCCTTCGAGCGCGAGCCGGTTGGAGGGGGGGAGGAGCTCTCGGAACGGACCCATGCGTGACAGCCAGGCGAGCCCGAGCATGGCGCCCACCAGGAGGCCGAGGGCCAAGAGCTCGAGCGCGCTCCGAGGGTCGGCCGCCGCGATGGCCGAGCCCGGGGAGAGCACGTGCAAGAGGGGGTAGGCGCCGACCAGAAGGGCTGCCACCACGGCCCCCAGGGGGGTCCACCAGGTTCGGACCGCGCACCAGGGGGCCAGCCGGAGAGCGAGCATGAGGCGAGTGGAAGTAGGGGTTCGAAGGGGCTGCTCAGCCCCGATGTTTCCACGTGGAACGTTCCGAACCAAGGCCTTTTGCATCCGAGGGGCCCGTCTTCTAGCCTTCAAGGGTCGTTCTCCCCACCCCGCGATGAGGAATGCCATGGAACGCCGTCTGGGCCGTGGACTCGGCTCCTTGCTCTCCAAACCCGCCGACCCCGGCTCCGAGTCGGCCCAAGAGGTCCCGCTGGACAAGCTCCGGCCCAACCCCTTCCAACCGCGCCAGACCTTCTCGCAGGAGGCCCTGGAGGAGCTGAAGGACAGCATCCAAGCCCACGGCATCCTCCAGCCCGTGGTCGTCCGGACGACTCCCGACGGGTACGAGATCATCGCCGGCGAGCGCCGCTGCCGCGCCGCCCGCCTGGCCGGGCTCTCCGCCGTGCCCGCGGTGGTGCGCGACGACATCACCGACCAACAGCTGCTCGAGCTGGCCCTGGTCGAGAACGTCCAGCGCCAGGACCTCGGGCCGCTCGAGAAGGCCCAAGGCTACCGCGCCCTGCAGGAGCAGCTCGGCCTGACCCAAGCCCAGGTCGCCGAGCGCGTCGGTCTCCAACGCTCGAGCGTCGCGAACCACCTCCGCCTGCTCGAGCTCCCCGAACCGATCCAGGAAGCGCTCGGCCAGCAGCTGCTCACCATGGGGCATGCCCGCGCCCTCCTCGGCCTTTCCGACCCTAAGGCGCAACTCGACCTGCTCGCCCGCATCGGTCGCGAAGACCTCTCGGTCCGCGCCGTCGAGCGCATCGTCCGAGCCGCCCAGGGAACCGAGACGCCGACCGCCACCAAGTCGGTCCCCCGCGCCCCGGCCGATCCCGCCCCTGCCTGGACGCAGGAGCTTCAGCGCCGCTTCGAGGAACACCTCGGCACGCGGGTCCGCGTCACCAGCGACGCGAGCTACCGCGGGCAGATCGTGATCGACTTCTTCGAGCGCAAGAACCTCGACCGGCTGATCGAGGCACTCGCACCTTCGTCGCCGCTGCAGTAGACGAATCGCCCGACTCTCGTCCCGCCAGCAAGGCGCGCCGGACCGCGCGATCTCCCGGGCGGCCGCGCACCCAGTCGTTCCGAGTCTGGTCGTTCTGCATCCGGTTGCACCGAACCGAGTCGCTCCGAACGCGGTCGGTCTGAACGCAGCCGCTCTGCACTCGGCCGCCGCTCTGCACTCGGCCGCTTTGCACGCGGTCGCTCTGCATTCGGTCGCTTTGCACTCGGTCGCTCTGCAAACGGTCGCTCTGCACGCGGTCGCCCTGCACGCGGTCGCTTTGCACTCGGTCGCTTTGCACTCGGGCGCTCTGCACTCGGTCGCTCTGCACTCGGTCGCTCTGCAAGCGGTCGCCCTGCACGCGGTCGCTCTGCACTCGGTCGCTCTGCACTCGGTCGCTCTGCACTCGGGCGCTCTGCACTCGGGCGCTCTGCACTCGGGCGCTCTGCACTCGGTCGCTCTGTACTCGGGCGTTCTGTACTCGGGCGTTCCGAGCCCGGGCGTTCCGAACCCGGGCCGCTTGGGGCTGGCGTTGGAGCCGCACCTGGTCGGGTTGGCCTTTGGAGGAGCGGAGTACGGAGGCACGCTCTCGGGAACCGATCGAGCCGGGCCTTGGCGAACAGCGACGGCGTCGTTCTTTGCTCGCTGCACGTCGGTGCGCGGAATGGGGAAGCGCCGGTCCGAAGATCCGTGGCTCACGATTGGAGCTCACCTCCATGGAATCCGCGCGGCCTTCCGCTGCGGCGCGTCGAGACGTTCTTGGTCCACGCGCCTGCGGCCATCGCGCCAAGTTCTTCGGCGCGTGAGGATGAGGTCCGTCGTCCTCGCGGCTCGATGCACCTCCGCTCGCTAGGACCCAGCCGGCGGCCTGGTTCGGTGCAGGCCCAGGATGTCATGGATCGGTCCGAGCGAGCCACCCTCCGCGGAGGGCGCGGCTGGGTCACCCGACCAATCCCGCTGGCTGTCCCCGACGCTCGCCGCCCGCAACTCACGACGTCCGCTTCCGCGAGGGTGGAACCCGTGGCAGCTGGAGCGGTGATCGTCGAAGGCTGCCCAGACCCGCGTCGTTGCTGGACGGTAGAGCGATCCCCGCGACGCGCCCGGCGCCCCTGTGCTCGCTCGCACGCCAACGGGTTCGCCGGGGTGGTCGACGACGACGACCATCCCTCTCCGCAGGACCTCGCCAACGTGCAGCCGGCCGTGGACGCGGCCCGGGCGTGGTTGGCACGAGTGCCGCGTGTTCCTTGGGGGCGGAGCGCGCTGGCTGCCCGAGCTGAAACGAGAAGCGCCCGCCGACGGCTGGCCTCCGTCGGCGGGCGCTCTTGCTTGTCTCGCGCCGGAGCCGACCGGCGGTCGACTCGGTTCGTGCGGTCGTCTACTCGACGACGTCCGTCGAGTTCAGGGACACCGGATCGCGCGGCCGGTCGGTTTGGCCTTCGGCGATCTCGCCGGAGGCGATCTCGTCGACCACGGCGGTGCCGTCGAGGACCGCGCCGAAGATGGTGTGTTGGCCGTCGAGGTGGTGGGGCGTTCCCGTGGTGATGTAGAACTGGCTGCCGCTGCTCTCGGTGTCGATCGGGGTCTTGGCCGCGGCGAGGACGTAGCGGAAGTGACGGAGCTCGGTGAGCTCGGGCTCGACCTTGTAGTCGGGGCCGCCCTGGCCCCAGGTCTCGGGCTCGCCGTCGCGGCTGTTCGGGTCGCCGCCTTGGATCATGAAGTCCTTGCCGATGCGGTGGAACAGGGTGGCGTCGTAGTAGCCCTCGCCGCACAGCTTGAGGAAGTTCTCGACGTGCTTCGGTGCCTCGGCTTGGTAGAGCCCGACGAGGATGCTGCCCTTGCTCGTGTTGAGGCGGACCTTCGGGCAGTCGAGCGGCGGAGCCGGGTTCTTGAAGAGCGACTCGTGGTTCTTCTCCCAGCGGCCGACCGCGTCCATGCGGCTCAGCAGGTGATCGCTGAGGCGTTGCGGGGCTTCGTCCTCGCCGAACTGCATCGGCTCGGTGACGAGCACGTGGTCGGGGTACTTCTCCTCGAGCTCGCGGAGGGCGGCGGCGGCCGCCTCGTACTCGCCGTCCTCGACCAGCTTGTGCGCCTCGAGCGCGTGGGCCCAGGGGGCGGCGGGCGTGCCTTCGATCTCGCCGGCGAGGCTCGACAGCACGCTGGCCGACGGGGTTTGGATTCCGCCGAAGAGACCTGCGTTGAGGGTGACGTCCTCGCGGAAGCGATCCCAGCTCGCCGCCTCGGCCGCTTCGGACTGCTGCCGCAGGTACTGGGAGCCGAGTACGCCGCAGACGATCAGCACCGCGACCAGCGCCGCGGGCTTCCACAGCCGCTGGACGAGGTCCTGCAGCGGACTCTCTTCGGTTGCGGCGATCGTGACCTGAGTGGCGGCCTTGTGCTTCTTGGCCATAACGTGACCTTAAATGGGGTCTATCTGCCCAGTTTGGCGCTTGTTTTGTGGATCGTTCGGCCCGCTTGCGAGCCCGCGCTGGTCGCGCTTCTGCCGGGACCGCGCTCGAGCGCCGTTGCGTTGTGTCGCTTGGCGTGCGCGCTCGTCGGCTCTCCAACCGTGACGCGTCTCGGAATGACGAGCGCTTCGCGCCGCAGGTTTCGAAAAGCGGCGCGGCATTGTAGTGCGGAGCCCGCGGAGCGGGCAACCCAGGCTTGACGCGCTCTCCGGCCGGATCCTGAGGTCAATCGGCCCTCCAGCCGCTACCATGCCTGGTCGCTCCCAGGCAGGTTCCTCAACCGTTCCCAACCCCGCCTCGACACCCTCACATGCAACCGATCACCTTCCTCCTCGCGCTTGCTCCGTTTGCCGCCACGCCTGAGCTGGCGACCCCTCAACCGGCCGTCCTTGCGGCCCAGGACGACGCGAAGAAGGAATACGAGAAGCGTCGCGGGGAAGCTGAGGGCGACGTCAAGGCTCTCTGGGCGCTGGTGGACTGGTGCGAAGCCAACTCGATGTCGCGCGAGAAGCGCTCCTGCCTGCGCGCGATCCTCAAGCTGGACGAGCACGACAAGAAGGCGCACGAGCTGCTCGGCCACATCTTCTACGCCGACCGCTGGTTCACGAGTGAGCGCAAGCTCGCGGACTTCAAGCGGAAGGAAGAGGAGCAGATGGCCAAGGAGAAGGGCCTCGTCCGCTACGGCGACGGCTGGGCGCACCCGGACGACATCCCGTTCCTGGACAAGGGCATGGTGAAGACGCCCGACGGCACCTGGGTCGATCCGGTCGCGATGAAGCGGATCGAGGAGGGCTGGCGCCAGCAGGACCTGACCTGGATTGCGCCCGCCGAGTTCGAGCAGCTCGACCAGGGCCTCTGGAAGTGCGGCGAGAGCTGGCTCGACGACGCGAAGGCCGACGAGTTCCATTCGGAGCTCGGCCAGTGGTGGACGATCCCCGGCGACTACTTCCACCTGTACACCACGCTCCCGCGCAAGGTGGCCGACGATGCGCTGATGGAGATCGAGCGCACGTTCCGCGACCTGACGCGCATCTACGGCGTGGTTCCGACCGATCCCATGCGCGTCCTCGTCGTGCGCTCGGGTGAGCAGTACAACCTGTTCGCCGGCGGCGACGAGCGCTGGCCCGGCACGGACGCGCTCGGTCTGTCGTCGATCCACGGCGCCTTCTTCGCGGACGGGTGGATGAACCCCGAGACGCGCAAGTGGATGGGCTCGGGCGTCGGCTACTGGGACTTCTCGTCGGAGAACGGCACCAGCTTCGGGCGTCTGTTCGCGCGTCACGCCGCGGGTCAGTCCTTCGGCGAGGCCGTGGATCCGAGCAGCGACACCGTGCGCAAGCTCCAGAGCTCGGACGGCGGCCAGTTCAACCCGGAGGAGTTCTACGGCGAGAAGCGCGTCCCCGCGTGGTTCCGCTACGGCGCGGCGTCCTACGTCGAGCGCTACTTCGTCGACTCGTTCGTGGCCGCCGACGGCGACCCGCTGTGGGCGCGCACGTGGTCGATCTCGAACATCGCTCGCCGCGGTGGGCTCGACAGCCTCAAGACGATCTTCGAGATGAACGTCGGACCCGACAACCCGGAGTCGGACAAGCTCGTCAGCGAGGCCGGACTGCTCGTCTCCTTCATGCTCGACAGCGAGTGCGCTCCGATCAAGGAGGCGCACGGCGCCGTGAAGGCCGCGCTGAAGTCGGGCGACGAGAAGAAGATCGGCTCGGCGTTCTCGGACCTCGAGAAGGCGCTCGACAAGAACATGGATGACCTCCGTATGTTCGCGGACCTCTAGGCACCCTCGATGCCCGCGTCCCGGCCGCGCCGTCCCCGCGGCGTGGCCGATCGGCCGCGCCGGGGACGACCCGCGCGGCCCGGCTCTGAACCCGGGCGCGCCATGGCCACTTGCTTCGCGCCCTTGTTCGTGACGCGGGCTTCGCTCCGGCTAGACCGCGGGGACACGGTCTTCCGCGGCGCCTGGCCGGACCCTGGCGGTGCGACTCTCAGGCGGCGTCCGGTTGGCCCGCGAGGTCGCGACTCACAAGGCGGTGCACGGCTGTTCCACGGCGGAGCGCGACTCTCAGGCGGTTCTCGGTTGACCCGCGGCGACGCGACTCACGAGGCGGCGCGCGGCTGTCGATGGCGGCGCGACTCTCAGGCGGTTCTCGGTTGACCCGCGGCGACGCGACTCACAAGGCGGCGTGCGGCTGTCGATGGCGGCGCGACTCTCAGGCGGTGCTCGGTGGATCCGCGGCGGCGCGACTCACATGGCGGCGTGCGGCTGTCGATGGCGGCGCGACTCTCAGGCGGTGCTCGGTGGATCCGCGGCGGCGCGACTCACAAGGTGGCGTCCGGCTGTCGACGACGGCGGGACTCTCAGGCGGCGCTCGGTGGACCCGCGGCGATGCGTCTCACGAGGCGGCGCTCGGCTG
Source organism: Planctomycetota bacterium (assembly GCA_039029355.1). GTDB lineage: Bacteria > Planctomycetota > UBA1135 > UBA1135 > JBCCGI01. Next base: position 88,407 of record JBCCGI010000017.1, on the reverse strand, counting down.
TCGACGGTGGCGCGACTTTCAGGCGGCGCTCGGTTGGTCCGCGCGACGCGACTCACGAGGCGGCGCCCGGCTGTTCCGCGGCGGCGCCCCTTCTTTCCACGACCCGTGCGTCGGCTCGGGCGTCGGGGCTTGGCCCTGGCGAGGCTCCTGTCTCAAATGAACCCCTGGGCGCTGTGCCCGGACCTTGCTCGCCTCGGCGCGAGATGCGGCCATGATGCAAACCTTCCTCGGTCTCTGTCTGGCGCTCCAGGCGGGCGCCTCCCACGTCGAGCTTCACCCCGCCGAAGCGGAGCTCTTCCTCGAGTCTCCGGACGTTCCGGCGCTGCTCGCTTCGTACGACCAGGCGCCGATGGCGCAGCTCTTCGCGGATGAAGAGGCGGTCGCGGCGTTGCGGCGCGTGCTGGGCATGCCCCAGCTTTCGGGGGAGGGGCTGTTGAAGGCCGGGATGTCGGCCCTCCCGCTGCCGCCGTCGATGCAGCTCGGCGCATACGACGCGATCTTCGAGGCGCGCGCGGCTTCGATGTCGTTCCTGCCGGGCACCGCGCAGCAGGCTCCGGGTGGGCTGCTGGTGCTCGACTGGAAGAGCGCGACGACCGCAACGGAAGCGGCGGAGGCCTTTGCATCGCTGCACGAGTCGATGTGGACCCACGCCGACGGGACGCGCGTCTTCGTTGGCGGCGGCTCGTTCACCCGCGAGCGCTGGAGCGCCGTGCAGGCGGGCGACGCTCCGAACCTGGCCAGTCTTGAGGCGGCCGGGGTCGGCGCGGCCAGGCTTGGGCCCGACCGCGGCCCCGTCGTGCTCCGCGGCTTCCACCTGCGCAACCCGGCCGATCTGGTGCTGTCCGCTCTGCCCCCCGGCGACGCCGCCGAGCTGGACGGCGTCGCCACCGTGGCGCGCACGCTCTTCGGCACCGGCGCGATGCACTGGCGCATGGCGCTGGCCGGAAAGCGCTTCGTGACGGAGGCCTTCCAGCCGGACGCGACCCGGCCGATGGAGGCCGTGTCGTGGTTGGGCGCAGAGCCGGTGCGCACGTCGCTGCTGGACGAGGTGCACTCGGGGTCGCTTCTGGTGCTGGCCTCGACGATGCAGAGCGACGGCTTGCGCGACGCGGTCTTCGCCGCGCTCGGATCGGCCGGCGGCCGGTCCGGTGCGGCGGTTCGTGCCGACCTCGAAGCGGCGCTTGCCGTGCCGCCGAACGACACGTTCGCGAAGCTCGGCCCCGGCGCGGTGCTGTTCGTGCAGCCGATCAAGGGGCTGGGGCTTCCGAAGAGCTTTCTGATGATGGAGCTCCGCAGTCCGGACGGCGTGCTGGAGGAGATCACGGCGATGGCCGAAGCGCTCGCCCAAGGCGTCGAGGGCTTCAAGGTGCGGGCGTCGAAGTACAAGGGTGTGCCGTACGTCACGATGACGCTGCCGGATGAGGTCGCGTCGCTAGGCGACCTCGGCACCCTGCGGCCGACCATGACCGTCCTGGACGGCCTGCTGATCGTCACGAACGGCTCCCTGAGCCTGAAGAAGGAGATCCGTCGGCGCCAGGGCGTCGAGAAGGACCAGCTTCCGCCTGCTTCGTATCCGTGGACGCGTTCCACGTCGTCGTTCCCGACGGACTCGACCGCGCTGATGTACGTCGACTGGGCCGCCCAGGTGGACGGGCTGTTCGGGATGGCGCGCGCCTTCGGCCCGATGATCTCGCAGTTCGCCGGGGACCTGCCGTTCGACCTGAACAACCTGCCTGCGCCGACGCTGTTCACGCGGCACATGCCCGCGACCTTGCACACCAAGCGCCCGGTTGAGGGCGGCATGTACACGCGGCACTCGGCCGGCTTCGCCTGGGAGACCTGGGTCGGCCTGGCCGGTCTGACGGCCAACGTCATGGCGGTCTTCGCCGGCGAAGCTCCGGTCGCGTCCGGGACCGTGGTCGTGGAGCCGGAGAGACCGCCGGCCCCCGAACCCGCGGGCAACGCCGGCCTCGATACGCTGATGGTCCTTCGCGACCTGCGGACGTCGCTGACCGTCTACAAGCTGGACGCGGGCGCGTACCCGGGCTCGCTCGACGGGCTGCTGAAGTCCACGCCCAACTATCCGCAGGGCTTCCTCTCGGGAGCCCGTGCGCTTCCGATGGACGCGTGGGGTCGCCCGTTCCGCTACGCCCTGGCCGACGGCGGCGGGTCGTACCGGCTTTGGTCGATGGGGCCGGACGGGGTGGACCAGGACGGAGCGGGAGACGACGTCCAGGACCTCTGAGCCCGGAAAGAGCGGGGTGGACACAGACCGGCCGCCCCGCTCCTCCGCAGGGGATCGTCCCTGGAGGCGCCGCTATCGCATCGCGCGCCGTAAGGCTGGCGCAGCGGTCGTTCCGGTCCTCGCCCCCGGGACGCTGCGCCTGCTGGCGCGGACGTGGAAGGTCGACGTGCTCGGTGAAGAGCACCACGACGCGGCCTTTCGCGAGCCGGGGCGGTTGCTGGCGCTTTGGCACGGGCGGATGTTGGTTGCGCTGCATCACCACCGAGACCGGAACATGTGCGTTTTGGTTTCACCTTCCGACGACGGTTCCCTCGTTCTTCCGCTGCTCGCACGCTTCGGCCAGCGGGCGGTCCGTGGCTCGACCAACAAGGAGAGCGCGCGGGCCCTGCGCACGCTCCTCGCCGAGCTGCGCGCCGGCGGGAGCGTCGTGCTCACACCGGACGGCCCCCGCGGCCCGCGGCATTCGATGAACGCCGGCCTGGCCTGGCTGGCTCGCGCCACCGGCTTTCCGGTGTTGCCGTGCGGCTTCGTCTGCGACCGCGCCTGGCGCCTTCGCAGCTGGGACCGCTTCACGATCCCCAAGCCGCGCGCGCGCTTGGCGCTGGTCTACGGCGAGCCGCTGCACGTGCCCGCGGGCGGCGGGCCGGCGGCGCTGGACGAGGCCACGGCGGAGATCCGATCCCGCATGCTGGCCGCCGAAGAGCGCGGGTTCGCCCACCTCGGCGTGGAGCGCGACTGGTGATCCGCGTCGGCCCGGCCGGCTGGTCGTACCACGACTGGGAGGGCCGCGTCTACCCCGACCGCAAGCCGGCGGGCTTCCATCCGCTGGCGTTTCTCGCGCGCTACGTCGACTGCATCGAGATCAACAGCTCGTTCTACGCCACGCCGCGCGCCGACTACGCGCGCCGGTGGGTGCGGCTGGTCGACGACCGCCCCTCGTTCCGCTTCGTCGCCAAGCTGGAGCAGGTCTTCACGCACGCCGCCGGCGTCGAGCGCGAGCGGCTGGACCGGACCGCCGAGGCCTTCCTGGCGGGGGTCGAGCCGCTGCGGGCCGCCGGAAGGCTGGCGGCGCTCCTCGTGCAGTTTCCGCACTCCTTCCGCGCGTCGCGGGCCGCCTGGGAGCGGCTCGAGCGCATCCGTGGCTGGTTCGGGCATCTGGAGCTCGTGCTCGAGGTGCGCCACCTCTCCTGGCTGGAGGAGCCCTGGCTCGCGCAGCTCGACCGAGCCGGCTGGTCGCTGGCCGCGATCGACCTGCCCGCCGCCGCCGACCACCCGCCCGCCTGTCCGCCCCCGATCGGGCCGATCGGCTACCACCGCCTGCACGGGCGCAACCGGGACGCCTGGTTCCGCGCGGGCGCGGGGCGCGACGAGCGCTACGACTATCTCTACGACGACGAGGAGCTCGAGCAGCTGCTGCGGATCACACGCCGGATCGCGACCGACCGCGAGCAGACCTACGCCATCACGAACAACCACTTCGCCGGCAAGGCCGTGGCCAACGCGTTGGAGCTGCTGGCGGCGCTGCGCGACGACCCGCCGCTCGCGCCCGCCGAGGTGGTGCGATCGTTCCCACGCCTGGCATCCCGGGTGCGCGTCGAGGGGCAGGGATCGCTCTTTTGAGGTCGGCGCGGCCGGGAGGGCGCCCGTAGCCGCTCCCCAAACGCAGCTGCTACACGAAACCGGGTCGGTTCGCCTCTGAGGCCTCGCGCTCGAGGCCTGTGAGAAGGTACGACCTGCGCATGGCTCACGAGCGTTTCGTCCTCGACCGCCCCGACGACGCGGGCCGGCGGATCCGCGGCTACGTCGAGCTGCCGGAAGGAGCCGGTGCTCCCGTTCCGGCGGTGCTGGTGGTGCACGGCTTCAAGGGCTTCTGCCGCTGGGGGTTCTTCCCCGAGCTCGCGCGCCGGCTGGCGGGGGCTGGGTTGGCGGCGGTGTGCTTCAACCTGTCGGGGAGCGGGGTCGGGGAGGACCTGGAGACCTTTGACGACGACGAGGGCTTCGAGGCCAACACCTACAGCCGCGAGCTCGAGGACGTCGCCGCGGTGCGCGACGCGCTGGATGCGGGCAGGTGGGCCTCGATCGACCCTCAAAGGATCGCCATCTTCGGGCATAGCCGCGGGGGCGGGATGGCGCTCCTGCACGCGGCCGAGCGTCCCGGTCTGCGCGGGGTCGCGCTGTGGGCGGCGATCGACTCGGTGAAGCGCTGGGACGAGGCCTCGTGTGCGCTGTGGCGCGAGCGCGGCTACGCCGAGGTCCCCAACGCCCGCACGGGTCAGATCCACCGGCTGGGCCTCGATCTGCTGGAGGACGCCGAGCGCAATGCCCAGCGGCTCGACATCCACGCCGCGGCGGGCCGGGTCGACGCGCCGGCGCTGCTGGTGCACGGCGAGGCGGACGAGGCGGTGTCGGTCGAGGCGCTGGAGCGCATCGCCGCCGGCTTTGCCCCGGGGCGGGCGAGGGCGGTCCGGGTGCCCCGGGCGGGGCACACGTTCGGCGCAACGCACCCCTTGAGCGAGGTGCCGCCGGTCCTAGATCAGGTGCTCCGCGAGACCGTTGGGTTCCTCGCGGCCCAGCTCCTCCCCGAGAACCGTCCCAACGGCAATGGTCCTTCGTAGGGCGCGTCCGCGCGGGCGGTCTGATAGGTTGCTCGCCCTTCCGTGAGCTCCACCACCCTCGTCGCATCCGCCTACGCCGCCACCCTGTCGCTCCTCGCGCTCTACGGGGTGCACCGGCTGTGGCTGATTCTCCGCTTCCGCTGGCGGAGGGACGCCCCTGCGCCCGCGGGTCGGGACGGGCTCCCGGTCGTGACGGTGCAGCTTCCGCTTTACAACGAGCGGACGGTCGTCGGGCGGCTTTTGGACTGCGCCGGCGCGCTCGACTACCCGGCCGACCGGCTGGAGATCCAGGTGCTCGACGACTCGACCGACGAGACGCGTGAGATCGTCGACCGCAAGGTCGAGGAGCTGCGCTCGCGGGGCGTCGACGCCAAGGTGGTGCGGCGTCCCGACCGCGTCGGCTTCAAGGCGGGCGCGCTCGACTACGGGATGCGCAGCGCGCGCGGGGAGCTCCTGTGCGTCTTCGACGCCGACTTCATGCCGCGGCCGTCGTTCCTGCGCGAGATCCTGCCCGGCTTCGACGATCCCGCCATCGGGATGGTGCAGGCGCGGTGGGAGCACCACAACCGCGACGAGAGCGCGCTGACGCGGGCGCAGTCGATCCTGCTCGACGGGCACTTCGTGATCGAGCACACGGTGCGCTCGGACTGCGGTCTGTACTTCAACTTCAACGGCACGGCGGGCGTTTGGCGGCGCAGGACGATCGAGGAGGCGGGCGGCTGGCAGCACGACACGCTGACCGAAGACCTCGACCTTTCGTACCGCGCCCAGCTCGCGGGTTGGCGCTTCCTGTACGTGCCGCTCGTGACCGCGCCGGCCGAGGTGCCGCCGAGCCTGGCCGCCTTCAAGTCGCAGCAGCACCGGTGGGCGAAGGGGAGCGTGCAGGTGGCGCGCAAGCTGATGGGCACCATCCTGCGCGCCGACGTGCCGCTGCGCGTGAAGCTCGAAGCGCTGGCTCACCTCACGGGCAACACGGGCTATCCGCTCGTGCTCGCGATCTCGTTTCTGCTGCCGCTGACGCTGTCCGCGAACGAGCGCTTCGCGGGTTGGGGGCACCTGACGTTCTTCCTGCTTTGCACGTTCTCGGTCGTGCTCTTTTACGAGACGAGCCAGCGCGCGATCGGCCGTTCGCCGTGGGCGCGGGTCCGTGATATTCCGGCGGCGATCTCGCTTGGAATCGGCATGTGCGTCAGCCAGACGCGGGCGGTGCTCGAAGGCATCTTCGGGGAAACCGGCGCCTTCGTCCGCACGCCAAAGCGCGGCGACGATCCCTCGAAGGCGGGCTATCGCGCGCGCTGGAGCGGCGTTCCCGGCCTTGAGATCGCGTTTGCGGGCTGGTTTGCCTGGGGCATCGCGGTGGCCGTGCAACGCGATCTTTGGGGCGCGCTGCCCTTTCTTGTACTCTTCTTCTCCGGTTTCGCCTGGGTTGGCGGCCTCTCGCTCCGCGAGTGGGCCCGGGCGCGCTAAGGCAAACGGAGAGCTTGTATGGAGATGACGGAGCAGCTCGAGCAGCGGCATGGAGAGAACCTCTACCCGGTCCGTTTTGCGGCCAAGTTCGGGGAACACGACCTGACCCTGGATGTGCCCGAGGGCGTTTGGAACCCAACGCCGCACGGTGTGCACCTGGGGAACATGCTGCTCCACCTCGACTTCACGGGCGAGGACGTGCTCGAGCTAGGAACCGGCTGCGGCATCCACGCGATCCTGATCGCGCGCCGCGGCGCGAAGCGGATGACGCTCACCGAGATCGAGCAGGACATCTGCGACAACGCCCGTCATAACCTCACCAAGCACGGCGTCGAGATCCCCATCGAGTACGCCGTGGCGGACTGGACCAGCGTTCCCGACGCGTCCCACGACGTGTTGATCACCAACCCGCCCTTCGCGAAGTCGGGGAAGCGCTACCGTCGCTACTTCATCGACACGCTGATCCTGAACGCGCACAAGCTCGTGCGGCCGGGCGGACGGCTGGTGTTCATCCAGTCGAGCATGGCGGACATCCCGCGCAGCCTCCGCCTGATGGACGAGCACGGCATGAACGTGCGGATCGTGGGCGAGACCGACGGGCCCTTCCGGAAGTACTACTACGAGGACCCGGTCTACCTGCGCGAGATGGCGGCCATCCCCGGCAGCTACGCCGTGCGCGATGGCGTGCACTACGAGCGCCTGATCGTCTTCGAAGCGACCCTGCCGTCCTAAGCGCCGCGTGAGCGCTCAACCGTCCCACGCCCTGCGGCGCGTGCGCGCGGGCTTCGCGGCGGCGGCGCTGGCGGCGACGGCCTCCTGTTCCGGTGGTGGCGAGCCCGCGGTGAACGCCTCCGAGCCCGGCGAGGCCCGCGCGGTACGCCTCGGCATCGACGTCCTGCTCTCCCAGCGGATCGAGCTGGTCGAGGGCAAGCGCGTCGGGTTGATCACCAACCCTTCCGGTGTCGACCACAAGCTGGTCCCCACCGCCGACCGGCTCGCGCGCGACGAGCGCATCGAGCTGGTGCAGCTCTTCGGCCCCGAGCACGGCATCCGGGGCGAGGTGAACGCCGGGGACGAGGTCGACGACGAGGTCGACCCGGTGACCGGGCTGCCGGTCGAGAGCCTGTACGGCTCCTCCAAGCGCCCGAGCGCCGAGGCCCTCGCGCGCATCGACGTGCTGCTGTTCGACATCCAGGACGTCGGCTCGCGGACGTACACCTACGTCTCCACCCTCGGCGAGGCCCTATACGCCGCCGCCGAGGCCGGGGTGCAGGTGGTCGTGCTGGATCGCCCGAACCCGCTGGGCGGCGAGCTCGTCGAGGGGCCGATCCGCGAGGAGCAGTGGAAGAGCTTCATCAGCTGGGGGCCGGTGCCGGTCGTGCACGGGATGACGGCGGGGGAGCTGGCTCTGCTCTTCAACGAGGAGCTCGAGATCGGCGCCGACGTCGAGGTCGTGCCGGTCGGCGGGTGGAGCCGCAGCATGCAGTGGGAGGATACGGGGCTCACGTGGGTGCAGACCTCGCCGCACATTCCCCACCCGCTGCAGGCGCACGTGTACGTCGCCACCGGCATGATCGGCGGCGTCACCGAGAACGTGAACGAGGGCGTCGGCTACACGATCCCCTTCGAGACGCTCGCGGCCGACTTCGTCGACGCGCGCGACTTCGCCCGCGCGCTGAGCGCGGCGCGGCTGCCGGGCGTCCGCTTCCAACCGATCGCCTATCTGCCCTACTACGGCCGCCACGAGGGCCAGCCGATGCGCGGCGTGCGCCTGATCCTGTCCGACCGGCGCGCGTTCCGGCCGCTGCGCACCGCGCTGACGGCGATGGTTGCGCTCGAGGATCTCTATCCGGGCAAGGCGCTCTACAAGGACGGGCGTCCCTTCGCGATCCACTGGGGCAACGAGCACATCCTCGAGCGCATCCGCGCCGGGGGCAGCGTCGCCGGTATCGAGGCGGAGTGGGCCGACGAGCTGGAGCGCTTCCGCGAGTCGCGCAAGCGCTTCCTGCTCTACGACTAGCGCCGCGCTACTTGGCCGGCAGCTTGCCCCCGAAGGTGGGGTCGAAGTCCAGCGTCTCGGTGGGGCACACGCTGATGCAGATGCCGCAGCCGATGCACGAGGAGTTCGTGTTGTCGAAGGCCTGCCCCTTGATCGCGAACTTGCGGACGTCGATGCCGACCTCGCAGTAGCGCGTGCACATGTTGCAGGCAATGCAGCGCTCCTTGCGCGAGAAGATGGCGTAGGTCGAGCGCTTGACCGCCTCGCCCTTCGACTTGAACGTCGCCCAGAAGCGGGAGACCAGCTGCATGTACACCGCCGACGGGCACCAGTAGCGGCACCAGGTCTTGCCGCCCAGGAAGGGGTAGAGCGCGACCGGGATGATGCCGATGAGCCACACGTCGACGATCGAGCCGTAGAGCCCGGTCAGGAGCGAGCTCGTGCCCGCCAGCGCGCGGTTCGAGGGCAGCGCGAGGTTGAGGAACACCACCACGGTCGCGATCGTCGCGAAGCCGGTGACCCACAGCCCCATGCGCTCGCGCGCGATGTTGTCCTTGCCCTTGGGCGAGTAGTGCCGCCACGGGTCGCCCAGCGTCTCGGCCAGGCCGCCGCAGCCGCAGACCCACGAGCAGTACTTCTTGCCGTGCTTGATCGCGACGATCGGGATCAGCACGAACGACAGGATCATGTTCCACGCGAACATGTAGAAGGCCCAGCCGCCCGCGTTGAACCAGTACTCGGTGTTCTCGGGCTTGACCGCCAGCGGCCAGATGTAGCCCAGCTCGTACCCGCTGCCCGGGCTGCTGAAGCCGCCGATGTTCGCGAAGACGAAGGTCGGGATGCCCCAGAAGAGCGTCGTTTGGCTGGCGATCAGCAGCGCGAACTTCTTGGTCTGGAGCGGGCTCTTCCAGCGCCGGATGGCGCGGATGCCGAAGATCCAGATGACCAGCGTGTAGGCCGTCGAGTACAGGAACCAGCCCGGCAGCGCCAGATCCGTGAACGGGATCAGGTGCTTCCCCTCGGCGTTCGTCTTGCCGTAGTAGAGCCACCAATACATGCCGACGATCCCCACCACCCAGGCGGTGAGGAAGGCGATGCCGCGCGCGTCGAGCTCGCGCTCGCGGCGGATCCCGATGCGGTCGACGACCTCGCACTCAGGGCTGGTTTCGGGCTCGTCGCGCTTGGCGATCGAGTTCTCGGTCAGCCGGCAGTCGAGGCGCTCCTCGCCGGCCTTGAGCTTCTCGAGGAACACTAGCTTGCCGACCGCCATCACCACGCGCTTGGCGGTCAGCGTCTCGCCCCCCTTCAGCTCGACGTGGAACACGCCGTGCTTGCGTGTCACGTCGGCGACGTTCACGCCCTCGCGGATGGGGAGGTCGAGCTCGGCGAGCTTGGCCTCCCACTTCGCCACCAGCTCGCCGGCCGGCATCTCTCCGAACTCGAAGGCGGAGCGGTTGCCGCGGTCGCCGGTGACGGCGTTGTAGAGCAGGAGCGACGACTCGAACGCGCGGATCGTGGCGAGCGTCTTCTTGCGTTCCAAGACGCAGAAGCGCAGACCGGCGTGGCGCAGCACCTCGGCGCACGCGAGGCCCGCCGGGCCGGCGCCGATCACCACCACGTCGAAGTCGGCCTCGGTCCCTGACTCCGCCAGCCCGTCGCCCCGCTCGAGCAAACGACCTACGTCGCTGCCCGCGTTGAGCGCCGCGCGGATGTCGGGCGTGCCCGCGATGTTGCCGACGACATACAGGCCGTCGATGCTCGACATTCGATTGCTGTCGAGATCGGGATAGCGGTCGCCGAAGTCGGTAAACGAGCCTCTCCCGACGAACATGCGCCGGGCGGCCTCAACTAGCTTGACCATGGGTCCCTCCTGAAGACGGGCACCCCTACGTCAGGCCGCCGAGCGGCGTGACGGATTCACTCAGCGCGGATCGTCAGGCCGCCGGAGGCCCGCAGCTCGATCTGGTACGTCTTGCCGGCAACGACTTCCATAAAGGGTGCCTCGCCGTGGATCGCCCGGACGCCGCGGGCCTGGGCCTCATCGGGGTCGTTGGCGTAGTCCCAGAAGCGCGTCCAGAGGTCGTCGTAGAACGGGTCGGGCGACATGTCGCCGGTGTAGATCCTCGGGCGCCGGCCAGCGACGTCGAGCGGCTCGCCGTCCGTCGGCTTCTGGTCCTCGCCGAAGGCGCGCCGGAAGAAGCAGACCGACGTCCCGCGCAGGAAGTCGCCGCCCTCGACGAAGTTGTCGTCGAACTTGACCACGAGCGATTCGAGGTACACCCGCCGACCCGCGACGGTCAGCTCGCGGCCGGGTCCGAAGGCCAGGCCCTCCGAGTCGAGCTCGGTGAACTTCAGGCGCGTCTGCACCACGCCCTCTTCGTCGGGCTCCTGCGACAGCACCTCGATGCGGGCGAGCCGGTGGTCGACCTTCAGCAGACGCATCGCGGCGTCGAGCTCGCGGATCTGCTCCGCCTGCTCGGCGACCTCCTCGTCGAGCTCGACGATGCGCGCCGCCTTCTGCTCGACCTCGACGCCGAGCTCCTCGATCGCGCGGTCCTTGTCCCGCAGCGCGTCCTCGTGCTCGTTGAGCTTGTCGCGGAGGAACAGGGTCCACCAACCTGCGATCGCGACGACACCGACGATGCCAAGCGTCCGAATCATGCTGCCCATCTTCTGAAGCATACCTGCCCCTCCGTGGCCGACTACTCTCCTACGTGGTCGTTCCGAGGTCCACCCCCGCCGTCGCTTTCGCCCGTGCGAGCCCGCGGAGATAGAATTCCGGCATGAAGCGCCGAGACTTTCTGAAGGGGACGACAGCGGGAGCCGCGGTTGGCGGGTTGACGGCATGCTCGGGGGGCGCCGACGCCGGCCCCGGCGTCGTGACGACGAAGCGCGTGCGATGGCGCCTGGCCTCGAGCTTCCCGCGCTCGCTCGACGCCATGTTCGGCGGCGCCGAGCTGCTGGCGGAGCGCGTGTCCGAGCTCACCGGCGGCAACTTCGAGATCCGCGCGCACTCGGCCGGCGAGATCGTGCCGGCGCTCGAGGTGCTGGACGCGGTCCAGACCAAGACCGCGCAGGTCGGGCAGACCGCGTCCTACTACTACAAGGGCAAGAACCCGGCGCTCTCCTTCGACAGCTGCGTTCCGTTCGGGTTGAGCTCGCGCCAGCAGACGGCGTGGCTGCTCGACGGGGGCGGGCTCGAGCTGGTCAACGAGCTCTTCGCCGACTTCGGCGTCGTGTCGTTCCCCGCAGGTACGCTCGGCGTGCAGATGGGCGGCTGGTTCCGGCGCGAGATCGCCTCGAAGGACGACCTGCGCGGGCTGAAGATGCGGATCCCCGGGCTGGGCGGCGACGTGATGAACGCCCTGGGCGTGTCGGTGCAGAACATCGCCGGCGGCGAGATCTTCGTGGCGCTCGAGCGCGGGCAGATCGACGCGACCGAGTGGGTCGGCCCGTACGACGACGAGAAGCTCGGCTTTTACAAGGTCGCCAAGAACTACTACTACCCGGGCTGGTGGGAGCCGGGGGCATCGCTCTCCTTCCTCGTGAACCGCGAAGCGTGGGACGAGCTGCCGAGCGGCTACCAGGCCGCCTTCCGCGCCGCCGCCTCCGAGGCCGGCGCCTTCATGACGACGCGCTACGACATGCAGAACCCGGCCGCGTTCCGGCGGCTGGTCGACCAGGGCGTGCAGGTTCGGCCCTTCAGCGACGATCTGATGGCGGCCGCCCAGGAGGCGTCGATCCAGCTGATGGAGGATCAGGCGGCGCAGGACGCCGGCTACCGCAAGATCTACCACGCCTGGAAGAAGGCCAAGGGCGACCTCTTCTCGTGGTTCGGAACGGCCGAGCTCGCCTACGCGAGCTTCGCGTTCAAAGGAGCCAGGTGACGAGCTCCGGGAACACGCAGATCAGCACCAGGCCGAGCAGCTGGATCCCGATGAACGGGATCGCGCCGCGGTAGATCGACGTCGTGGGCAGATCCGGCGGCGCCACGCCGCGCAGGTAGAACAGCGAGAAGCCGAACGGCGGCGTCAGGAACGAGGTCTGCAGGTTCATGCCGACCATCACCCCGAACCACACGAGTGCCGTGGTCTCGGAGCCGTCGAACCACGGCGCCAGGAGCTGTGCCGCCGGCCGCACCAGCAGCGGCAGCACGATGAACGCGATCTCGAAGAAGTCGATGAAGAAGCCGAGCAGGAAGATCGTGAGGTTGGCCACGATCAGCAGCCCGATCACGCCGCCCGGCAGGTTCTGCAGCAGCTCCTCGATCCACACGTCGCCGTAGAGCCCGCGGAAGACCAGCGCAAAGGCCGTCGAACCGATCAGCAGGAACAGCACCATCGCCGACAGGCGCGTGGTCTCGTTCATCGTCCCGCGCAGCGCCTCGAGCGAGAAGCTGCGGTTGGCCATGGCGAGCAGCATCGCTCCGACCGCGCCCAGCGCGCCCGCCTCGGTCGGCGTCGCGACGCCTGCGAAGATGCTGCCGAGCACCAGCAGGATCAGCACCAGCGGCGGGATCAGCACGAGGGCGACCCGCAGCAGCAGCTTGCCGGCGCCGATCGCGCGCTCCTCCTTCGGCAGGGCCGGCGCCGCCGACGGCCGGAACAGCGCCACGCCGGCGACGAACAGCGCGTACATGCCCGCGAGCCCCAGCCCCGGCGTCAGAGAGCCGACGAAGAGGTCGCCCACGCTCACCCCGAGCTGGTCCGCCAGCACGATCAGCACGACGCTCGGAGGCACGATCTGCCCGAGCGTGCCCGACGCCGTGATGACGCCCGCCGACAGCGCGTGCGAGTAGCCGTAGCGCAGCATCACCGGCAGCGAGATCATCCCCATCGCGACGACCGACGCTCCGACGACGCCCGTCGCGGCCGCGAGCAGCGTCCCGACGAACACCACCGCGAGCGCGACCCCGCCGCGCAGCGGGCCGAAGAGCATCCCGATCGTCGTCAGCAGCCCCTCCGCCAGCTTCGACTTCTCGAGCATCGTGCCCATGAAGATGAAGAAGGGCACCGCCAGCAGCACCTGGTTCGACATCACGCCGAAGATGCGCGGCGGGAGCGCGTTCATCAGCGACCACTCGAAGTAGCCCGTCGCCACACCGATGAAGGCGAAGATCAACGCGGTGCCGCCGAGCGAGAAGGCCACCGGATAGCCCGAGAAGATCAGGCCGAAGACCACGACGAACATCAGCGGGCCGAGCAGGTCGCTCACGCGCGCTCCTCCGCCGGGTCGCCCGGCTCTTCCCCGCGCACGATCGCCAGGCGCTTGATCGCCTCGGAGACGCCCTGCAGGAGCAACAGCACGAACGAGACCAGGATCGCGGCCTTGATCGGGTAGCGGGGGAGCCCCTCGGGGTCGGGCGAGCCCTCGCGCACCTCGACCGAGTTCATCACGTACGGCCAGGCCACCCACAGCACGAACACGCAGAAGGGCAGCAGGAAGACGACGGTGCCGACCAGGTCGATCCAAGCCTTGGTACGGCGCGAGAGTCGCCCGTAGAGCACGTCGACCCGCACGTGCTGATCGCGTCGCAGGGTGTAGGCGGCGCCCAGCAGGAAGACCAGGCTGAAGAGGTACCACTGCAGCTCGACGTAGGTGTTCGAGCTGAGGTCCCTTCCCGTGAAGCGCCCCAGGTAGCGCGCAACCGCGTTGAAGGCGCCGACCAGGATCATCGCCAGCGCGAGCCAGGCGACCAGGCGCCCGAGCCGGTCGTTCAGGCGGTCGATGGCGCGCGAAGCGGAAAGCAGGCCTCTCATCGGGAGTGGGAGCTTATCGCCCGCACCGGATCCTGTCGCGGGTCGCCCGGCCGCGGGCCGCGCGCCGAAAATAGCCCCCGCGCCGCTCCGGAAGGCGTCCGCTGGACCGCCATGACCGCCCCGGAAACCATCGAGACCATCGAAGCCATCCCGAAGCCCGAGCCCGAACCGCGCCCGGCCTTCTTCACCGTGGCCGTGCTGCTGCACGTGATCGACGGCTTCCTCAGCCTCGTCGGAGCGACGCTCGGCATCCTGGCCATCGCGATCGGCGGCGTGGCGGTGGGCGTGCACGTCGACGGGGAGGACGCCCTGATCGCCTTCCTCGGGCTCGGGTTCGCGGCCGTGATCCTCGCCCTCTTCTTCGCCTTCGGGCTCGTGCGGCTCTTCATCGCCTACAAGGCGTGGAGCATGGGCCGCACGTGGATCTGGGCGCTGATCGCGGTCTCGCTGGTCGCGACCTTGACCCAGCCCTGGGGCGTGCTGGTCGCGGGCGTGACGGTGATCGGCGGGCTGAAGGCGCTGGATTCGGACGCGGCCCGCGGCTGATCGGCCGCGAGCCGCATCGCGCGAGGCTCTAGAGCGCCGCCTCGGCCATCTCGGCCTCGCTCCTGCGCGCCAGGTGATCCACCAGGTCCATCTTCGTGATGATGCCCAGCGGACGCTGCTCCTCGTCGACGACGAGCGCGACGTAGCCTTTGGCGAAGAGCTCGGTGAGCCCCTCGGCGTCGTCCGACACCGACATCGTCGTGGTGTTGCGGAACATGACCTCGGCGACGGCGCTTGCCAGCTTGCCGTTGCCCTCGACCAGGCGCGCGAGCAGATCTGACTCGGTGACGATGCCCACCAGCTTGCCGTCCTCGACCACGGGGAGCTGGCTGACGCCGTTCTCCTTCATCGACATCACCGCGTCGGCGAGCGTGTCGGCCGGCGTGGTGGTCACCAGCTTGCGCTGCGGCATGCGGCGCAGCAGCTCGCCCATCGTCGTCGTCTGCCAGTGGCTGTCGACGAAGCCGCTCTCGCGCATCCACTGGTCGTCGAGGAACTTGGTCATGTAGTTCCGCACCGAGTCGGGCAGCAGCGTGACGACGCGCTTGTCCGGCCCGTACTTCTTGGCGATCTCGACCGCCGCCCACATGGCCGAGCCCGAGCTGCCGCCGACCAGGAGCCCCTCCTGGCGGATCAGCCGGCGCGACATCAGGAACGACTCGCGGTCCTCCGACTTCATCCACTCGTCGACCAGCCCGCGGTCCAGCACGTCGGGGATGAAGTCGTAGCCGATGCCCTCGACCTTGTACGAGCCGATCGGGCCCGGGCCGGCGAGGATCGAGCCGATCGGGTCGACGCCGATGATCTTCGCGTTCGGGATCTCCTCGCGCACGCGGCGCGCGATGCCGGAGATCGTCCCGCCGGTGCCCGCGGTCAGCACCAGGTAGTCGAGCTCGCCGCCGGTCTGCTCGACGATCTCGCGCCCGGTGCCGTGGTAGTGCGCGTCCGGGTTGTCGGGGTTGGAGTACTGATCGAGGATGTGCGAGTTCGGCAGGATCTCCTTGAGCTGGTTCGCGACGCCGATGTGGCTCTCGGGCGAGTCCCAGGCCGCCTCGGTGGGCGTGCGGATGATCTCGGCGCCGAGCGCTTCGAGCACCACCTGCTTCTCGCGGCTCATCTTCTCGGGCATGGTGATCACCATGCGGTAGCCGTGCACCGCGGCCGACAACGCCATCCCGATGCCGGTGTTGCCGCTGGTCGGCTCGATCAGCGTGTCGCCGGGCTGGATGCGGCCCGAGCGCGTGGCCTCCTCGACCATCCGCCTGCCGATGCGGTCCTTCACCGATCCTCCGGCGTTGAGGTACTCGCACTTGGCGAGGATCTCGCAGCCGGTCTTCCGGCCGATCTGGTTGATGCGGACCATCGGCGTGCTGCCGATCGCTTCCAGGATGTTGTTGAGGATCTGCGCCACGGGATGGGACTCCTTTTTCGGCCCGCCGCGGGGGGCCACTCTCTTTCAGGGGGACGCGGGGTCGCGGCGCATTCTAGCCTCGAACGGCGTCGAGTCCCGAGCCCGGTGCCTGCCCGGAAGCGGCGGCCCGGACTCTTCCGGCCATCACGATGAGACGATGGGAGAGGCCGCCCCGCGTCAGCCGGCGTCGTTCGCGCGCAGGAGCGCCAGGAGCTCGTCGTGCACCAGCCCGTTGGTCGCCAGCGCGCTCGTCCCGCGGAAGGTGCGCTCGCCGGCGAGGTCGGAAAAGCGCCCGCCGGCCTCCTCGACGACCACCTGGAGCGGCGCGTTGTCCCACACGTGCATCAGCGCGTCGAGCGCGACCTCGATGCGCCCGGTGGCGACCAGCACGTAGGCGTAGCAGTCGCTCCAGCCGCGGTCGTGCCCGACGTTGGCGGGGAGCGAGGCGTAGAAGCTCGGCGGCAGGGTGCGCGCGCAGCTGAAGAGCGAGGTCGTGCTCAGCACGGAGTCCGCCAGCCGGGCGGTCTTCGACACGCGCCCCACGCGGGGTGCCTCGTCGCCGACGACCCAGCGCGTGCCGAGCCCGCGCGCCGCCGCCACGTACTCGCCTGCGGCGGGGCAGTTGATGACGCCGACCTGGACCTCGCCCTCGGCCTCGCAGGCCACCAGGTTGCCGTAGAGCGGCACGCCGCGGTGGAAGGCCTCGGTGCCGTCGATCGGATCGACGATCCAGGTGAAGCCGCTCTCGCCGGCGGTGTCGTCCTCCTCCTCGCCGACGACGCCGTCCTGCGGGTAGGCGTCGGCGATGCGTTCGCGCAGCAGGCGCTCGGCGGCCCGGTCGGCCACGGTTACCGGCGAGTCGTCGCCCTTGCGCTCGACCGCGAGGTCGGGCGAGCGAAAGTGCTGCAGCGTCAGTTCGCCCGCCGCGCGCGCGATGTCGATCGCAAAGCGCAGGCGCGCCTCTCGTTCCGCCTCGTTGCCGACCGCGTGCGTCATGGCCGCATCGTAACCCCGTCCGCGCGCTTTCCCACGCCCGCGCGCGATGCGAGAATCGCCGCGTGGCACAACGCACCGTCGTCCTCAAACTCGACCGCGCCGAGCAAGAGCGCCTGCAGCGCGAGGTGCGCTCCGGCGACTTCGAGCTGCGCAGCGTCGATCACGCCCACTTCAGCGCGCGCACCTCGGGCGTGGTCGCAACCCTGTATCGCTCCGGCAAGCTCGTGGTACAGGGCTCGGGCGCCGAGCTCTTCGTCGAGCGCTACGTCGGCCGCTCAGCGTCCGCGCCGGCGGCCCCGGCCCGCTCGTCGGCGCCGGCGATCGAGGCCGCGGACGGCCCGCTGATCGGCGGCGACGAGTCCGGCAAGGGCGACTACTTCGGCCCGCTGGTGGTCGCCGCCGTGCGGCTCGAACCCGGCGATTCGGACCGGCTGCGCGCGGGCGGCGTGGCGGACTCGAAGACCCTCAGCGACGAGACCGCGTTCCGCGTCGGCCCCGCGCTCCGCGAGCGCTTTCCGACCGCGATGCGGGTGCTGCAGCCGCCCGAGTACACCCGGCGCCAGGCGGCGCACGGCAACGTGGCGCTCCTTTTGGCCGAGCTCTACCGCGAGGTCGTCGAGGAGATCGCCCTGCCGGGCTGCGCGGTCCTGATCGACCAGTTCTCGAAGAACAAGGGCCGCCTGGAGTCGGTCTTCCGCGACCTCGACGTGCGCCTGTTCCAGGAGCACCGCGCCGAGCGCGCGATGGCGGTCGCGGCCGCGAGCATCGTCGCCCGCGAGGGCTTCCTGACCGGCCTGCGCGAGCTGTCGGACGAGGTCGGGGTCACGCTCCCGAAGGGCGCCGGTCCGCCGGTGCTGCGTGCGGGGCGCGAGCTGCTGAAGATCCACGGGCCCGACGTGCTCGACCGCATCGCCAAGACCCACTTCAAGACCACGGGCAAGCTGCTGGGATGATCGCGTCGCACGAGCTGCTGCTGGTCTCCGCGGCCGGCAACCGCTTTGCCGTCGCGGACGGCTTCCGCGGGGCGTCCCCCGACGAGCCCGCGGCGGCGGCGTGCGCGCTCGCGGGCCGCGTCGACGGCCTGCTGCTGCTGGACCGCGCCGATGCGGGCGCGATCCGGATGACGCTCTACAACGCCGACGGCGGCCGCGCGGAGGCCTGCGGCAACGGGCTGCGCTGCCTGGCCGCGATCGCGGTCGAGGAGGGCTACGTGCCCGCCGGCGAGGTCGCGGTCGAGACCGACGCCGGCCTGCGCAGCGTCTCGACCGAGCTGCGCGGAGGCGCGGCGACCGAGGCGACGGCCGCGATGGGGCCGATCCGGCTGGGGCGGGCGTTCGAGCTCGAGCACGACGGCCGGCGGCTGGAGGTGCAGCCGGTCGACGCCGGCAACCCCCACGCGGTGGTCTGGCTGCCCGCCCCGGACGCGGTCCGGCTGGACCGGCTCGGCCCGGCCGTCGCGGGCTGCGGGCGCTTCCCCGCGGGGGTCAACGTCGAGGTCGCGGCCCCTCCGACCGAGGGCGGCCCGATCGCTGCCCGCGTCTTCGAGCGCGGCGTGGGGGAGACGCGCTCCTGCGGAACCGGCGCCCGCGCGACCGCGCAGGCGGCCGCGGAGCGCTTCGGGAGCCCCTCGCCCCTGCCCATCGCCATGCCGGGCGGCGTCCTTACGATTCTCTGGTCGGGTTGGAACGACGTGTATCTGCGCGGCCCCGTGCAGCGCGAGGGTACGATTCGACTCTGATGGAAATCCGTATCGACCACAGCCTTGCCGAAGACGAGGTCGCGCGCCGCATCGCGAACCTCAGCGAGAAGTACGAGATCGAGCACGCCTCCGAGGACGAGACGGGCCGCGTCGGCTCGCTCAAGAAGTCCACCGGCTTCGGGGAGGTCGAGGCCGGCTACCGCATCGAGGCGGCCGCGCTCGTGATCGACGTACGCTCCAAGCCCGCCTTCTTGCCGGAGGCGATGATCCGCCGCGCCCTCGAGGACAACCTGCGCGAGGGCCTCACCGGCTGACGCTGCGCCGTCTTTCGAGCCGGCCCACGCGGACGATCTGACGCCTTGGGCTTCCTGCGCAACATCCTCCTCGCGCTGGGGGCGCTCGCCGCCGCCGAGGTCGGCTACGGAGCGACGGAGCCGTGGCCGTGGGGCGTGTTCGGGCTCCTGGCGCTGCCGCACCTGCTCGCCGGGCTCGCGCGCTTCGCCGGCGTCCGCGGGCGCTTCCGGCTCGCGGCGGTGCTGTCGGGCGCGGTCGAGTGGACCGCGCCGCTCGTCCAGCTGCTCGCGGTCTTCGTGTTCGGCTGGAGCGAGGCGGTGGGGCGGCTCTTCGGCGCCGCGCCCGGCCTGGTGAGCGCGCCGGGGCCCGAGCTCTTGGCCGCGCTCGCGCCCTACGCGCTGGCGGAGCTCGCGGCGATCGACGCGCGCGCCCGCGCCGTCGACCTGCGCGCGGACGTGCGCTCGGGCCTGCGCAAGCTCCAGACGCGGCTGTTCCTGTCGGCGCTGCTGCCGATCGTGGTGTACGTCATGCTGGCGAGCGCGGTCTCGGTCCACCCGACGGTGCAGGCGTGGGTCGAGGGGGTGGCGCTCCTGAACGGCGCGTTCGCGGCGGTGCTGCTGGTGGTGTTTGCGCTGGTCCTGCCGTCGGTGATGCGGAACACGTGGGAGACCGCTCCGCTGGCGGCCGGGTGGCAGCGCGAAGTGCTCGACGAGACCGCGCGGCGCTCGGGCTTCCGCTGCAAGGAGGTGCGCGTATGGCGCACCTCGAACCTGATGGCCAACGCGGCTGTGATCGGGTTCCTGCCGCACCACCGTGTTGTGCTGCTCTCCGACGCGCTCCTCGCGCAGCTCGGCCCGGCCGAGCTGGCCGCCGTCTTCGCCCACGAGGTGGGGCACGTCACGCGGCGGCACGTTTGGATCTTCGGCGCCTGGGCGCTCGGCTTCTTTCTGCTGGCCGACGTGGCGCTGCGCTGGCTCGCGCTCGAGAGCCTCGGCCTCGAGCTGGCCCTCTTCGCCGCGGTGCTGGTCGTCGGCTACCTGGCGTTCGGGTTCCTGTCGCGGCGCTTCGAGCTGGACGCCGACCTGGCCAGCGTGGACGCCACCGGCGACCCCGAGGGCTTGATCCGCGCCCTGGAGCAGGTCGGCGGCGCCCACGCCCGCGACAAGACGTCGTGGCGCCACTTCAGCGTCGCCGACCGGGTGCGCTTCCTCACGCGGAACGCGGTCAACCCGCACGTCGGCCTGCAGCTGCGGCGCCGGCTGAGGCGCTGGGCGCTGTTGGGCGTGGCGGTCTTCGCGGTCGGGCTGGGGCTGGAGATGTACGCGCTGGTGCGCGCCATCCCCGAGGACCGCGTGGGCGTCGAGCTGCGCCTCGGCCGCTACGCGGAGGCCCTGGAGCGCTCGCGCGACCTCGATCTGGACGAGCGCACCCGGGCCGCCCTGGAGACGGCTCGGTGGGTCGAGGACGGGGCTGGCCGGGAGCGGCTCGAGGAGCTGGCCCGGGGGGCCCTGACCCAGGGCGAGCCCGAGCGCGCGCTGGGGTTCCTCGATCTGATCTTCCTGCGTGGCGAGGAGCCTCCACAGGGGCTGCGGGAGGCCCTTGCAGACGCGCTGGGGGAGGGCTCGGACGGCAGCTTCTTCCCACCCGAGACCTTGAGCCCGGCGTGGGTGGAAGCCATGGAAGAAGGCTTAACTCCCCGACAGAGCTCAAATCGCTTCTGAACGCCCCGAGAGCCGCTCAAACCCCCTCAACGCGCTACACTCTTAGGACTATGAAGGCCGTTCTCAGCCTAGCCGGACCGCTTCTGCTTCTCGCGCCGCTCGCCGCGCAGACCCCGCTTACCTACGAGTTGGTTGCCGAGGGCCTTCTGGACCCGCTCGGCGTCACGGCGCCCCCAGGCGAGAGCCGTGTGTTCATCGCCGAGCACGGCGGGGTGATCAAGGTCGCGGAGAACGGCGTCGTGTTCCCCACGCCGCTGCTCGACCTGACCGCCAAGGTTCCGCCGCCGCCGGCGGGCGAGGCGGGCTTCCTGGGAATCGCTTTCCACCCCAACTTCGCCGACAACGGGCACTTCTTCGTCCACTACACCGACACGAACTTCGACACGGTCGTCGAGCGGTACACGATCTCCGACACCGACCCGAACGTGGCGGACCCGGCTTCGGCCAGCCTGATCCTCTTCCTGCCGCAGCCCTCGGGGTTCCACAACGGCGGCGGCATCGTCTTCGGGCCGGACGGCTACCTCTACCTGGGCCTCGGCGACGGCGGCGCGGGCCTCGGCCCCGAGTGCGTCGCCCAGGATCCCGGCAACCTGTTCGGCACGATCCTGCGGCTCGACGTCGACTCGGCCTCGCCCTACGCGATCCCGCCGGACAACCCGTTCGTCGGCGTCCCCGGTGCCGCCGAGGAGATCTGGCACATCGGCCTGCGCAACCCCTGGCGCTTCACCGTCGACCCCGAGAACGGCGACCTCTTCATCGGCGACGTCGGCGCGATGACCTGGGAGGAGCTCGACTACGCCCCCGGCGGCGTCGGCGGGCTGAACTTCGGGTGGCCGCTGAACGAGGCGGACACCTGCTATCCGTTCAGCGCCTGCGCGCCCGAGTGGCCGTCCTGCGACGACCCGTCGTTCGAGCCGCCGATCTTCGTGGTCGACCACTTCGAGCCGCCCTTCGCCTGCGCGATGGTCGGCGGCGAGGTGTACCGCGGCTGCGCGCTGCCCGAGCTCCAGGGGCGCTACTTCTTCACCGACTACTGCAGCAGCTTCATCCAGTCGTTCCAGTACGACCCGGTGACCGGCGTGTCGGACCTGCGCGACCACACGCCCGAGCTGGCGGCCTTCGGCACGTCGATGTTCATCACGTCCTTCGGGCGCGACGGCAACGGCGAGCTCCTGTTCATCTATCAGGCGACCCCCGACCTCGACGGCAAGATCTACCGCATCGTGCCGGCTCAGACGCCGGCCGGCGTGGTCGACTGCGACGGCAACGGGCTCGACGACAACTGCGAGATCGCCAAGCAGTTCTTCCTGGACGGCGACCTCGACGGGGTGCTCGACAAGTGCGAAGAGCTGCACGTCGAGAGCGCCGGCATCTCGGTCAGCCAGGGCGGTCAGCAGGACTTCTACCTGCACGCCGGTCCGGCCTACGCGAACCACCTATACCTGCTCGCCGGCTCGACGAGCGGCACCGACGGGATCCCGCTGGGCGCGGTGTCGATCCCGCTGACGTTCGACGTCTACACCAACTTCTGCATCAACCACCCGAACGACCTGCCGCTGCAGAACAACTTCGGGGCCCTCAGCGGGGCCGGCACGGCGCAGTCGACCTTCGTCGCGCTGCCCGGCATCCTGCAGCCGAGCCTGATCGGCACCAAGGCGTACCACGCCTACGCCATCGCCGACCCGTTCGGAACCATCGTGCTGGCTAGCAACTACGTTCCGGTGCGGTTCACGCCCTAGCGTTTTCCCCCGCGACCACGACCGGCGCCGCCCGCGGATCCTCCCCGCGGGCGGCGTTGTTTCGTATATGCTCCACGCTCGGCCGGCGGGTCGGGCAGGGGTGCCCGCCGTGCCTCGGGAGGCTCCCCATCCCTTCCTGGCAGGACCAACCCCCGAGGAGCTTCGTATGCGACTCCCTTCCTTTGGACGAGGAGCCGGCCTCGTTCTGCTCGCGCTTCCCGTTCTCGCCGCGTCGTGCGCGACGTACGCCACGCCCGGGCGCGGCGCTGACCTGTCGCTGTTTGCCGACGTGCAGGTCGACGAGGACCTGCAGGCGGTCTTCGAGCGTGAGCCCGCCGCCGTGCTGCCGGCGAACCTCGCGGTCGTGCGCGTGCAGGCGCCCGAGTACCGCTCGTGGTCGCTGCCGGACGACGGCGCGCGCGGCGCGTACCGCGTCGTGACCAACCGCGAGATCGAGCGCGAGAGCGACCTCGAGCGCCTCGCCGCGCTCCCGCTCGTCGAGAACGTCGCCGCCTTCAACCGGCTGCTGGTGCCGGCCGAGCCGCGCTCGGACCGCGACCTGCGCGAGGCCGCGGCGCGGCTGAAGGCCGACCTGCTCTTGGTCTACACGATCGACAGCTCGTTCCACCGCGAGGGCCGGGCCGATCCGATCGGCGTGCTCACCCTGGGGCTCTTCGCGAGCGACCGGATCCACCTGAGCTCCACCGCCGCGGCGCTGCTGCTCGACACCCGCACCGGCTTCGTCTACGGCGCCGCCGAGACGACCGCGCGCGAGGACCGCTGGACGCATCTCCTGTCGAGCGCCGCGTCGGTCGACCGGCAGCGGATCGAGACCGAGCGCGAGGCCTTCGCGCAGCTGATGGACGAGGTCGAGCGCCTCTGGACCGAGATCCTCGCCGTCCGCGCGCTGTCCGAGCAGGGCGACTCCTGAAACGGCGCGGGCCCGGGGCGGCGGCGACGAGCGTCGCGGCCCCGGGCCCGCCCAAGACGATCCGCGCGCTCCTACTGGAGCAGCAGCGCGTTCGTGCTGTCGATCTCGTCCACGATCAGGTTGGTCGGGAGGATCGCACCGGACCCGAGGATCGCGAAGCCCTGCACGGCGAGGTTGATGCCGGCGAACGAGGTTCCCGAGGAGTCCTCGGCGGGCAGCGTCACTTCGAACACCGTGTCGGTCGACCCAACGCCGAGCACGCCGAAGCCATCGGGGTTGAAGCCCAGCAGGCCCAGGCCGGGGAGGACGGTCTCCTGCGGCAGCCCATAGGCGTAGACGATCGGGCTCGGGGTGAGGGCCGTCGCTTCGAGCTCGAGGGTGCTCCCCGCCTGCAGCGGCGTCGCGTCGAGGGCGACGCTCGACCACTCGAGCGCGCCCATGTCGGGAACCGCGAGGAAGCCCGGCGAGAAGGCGCGGTCGCCGTCCGCGAGGTCGGTGATCAACGGGTAGGCCGTGCCGGCGTCCACCACCGCCGAGTCCGACAGCGGCGCGCCGGAGGCGTCGAGGAGCGGATCCTGGTCCAGGTTGCCGGCGATCCCGGCGAAGTCGCCGAGCGAGAAGCCGACGTTGGTCGCGTCGAAGCCGGCGCCGAAGTTGTCGCCCGCGTTGTTCCACGAGATCGAGTTCAGCACCTCGCCGCCGTAGGGGACCGAGAGCGAGCGGATCCCGTCGCCGCCGTTGTCGAAGCTGGTCACGTGCACCATGTCGATCAGGTCCGAGCCGGGCTGGATGTTCAGCTCGATGCCGTCGCCCTGGGCGCCCTTCACCAGGACGTTGGTCACGTCGCCTTGGACGCGCTCGATCAGGAGCCCGTCCTGGGCGGAGTCCTCGATGCGTACCGAGCCAATCGAGACGGCGTCAGAGCGCGAGGTCACAGCCGCGGTGACGCCGCCGGCTCCGGCCTGACCGGCCTTGCGGATCACCGCGTCGGCCAGCTTGCCGTCGACGCCCGGGAAGTAGCGCAGCCCGATGATGTCGCCCGGCGCGGACGTGTCGACGCCGTTCTTGTCGGTGTCGCCGCCGACGCTGTCGTCGCCTAGCGAGGTGAACCTAACGGGGAAGGCTCCGGTGCCCTCGACCGACAGGGTTGCGCCCGGCTGCGTCTCGATCGAGCCGTTGGTGCCCGGCGTGAACTTGACGTTGACGCCCGGCTTGAAGGTCAGCGAGGCGCCGTCTTCGACGCACACGCTGCCGTCGATCACCAGCACCGGTCCCGGGTAGTTCCACGGGTTGACGACGACGTCTTCGGTGACCCTCGACGGGCCGGCCAGCGGGCACAGGATCGTGCTGCCGGTGACCGTCAGGTAGTCGCCCGGCACGTTGCCGAACGCCAGGTTGTCGCGGAAGCCGTCCAGCATGTCGAGCGAGAAGCCGCCCCAGGGCAGGCCGGCGCCCTCGATCACGATGTTGTCCCGGAACACGTGGTCGCCGCGGTTGCCGCCGTCGACCGTGAAGCCGTTGCCGAAGTCGCAGTCGTCTATGCCGAGCTGCTCGACGGTGACCGTCGCGGTGTCGGTGTTGACGTGGAGCGTGCCCAGACCCGGGTTGCCGCCCCCATAGCTCAGCAGGCCGCCCGACCAGATGCTGTCGACGTCGCCGTTGGTCTGGAAGTAGATCGAGCCCCAGTCGCCCGGCTCCGGATCGCGCGGCGTCAGTCCGAGCTCTCCGTCCGTGTCGCCGCCCTGGGTGTCGTCCCACACCGACGTGATGACGGTGTCCTTGAAGTCGATCGAGCCTTTGACGTTCAGTCGGCTGGCCGAGGCGGTGCCGTCGGCCAGGGCGAGGATCGCGCCGTCGGCGGTCAGCGTCTTGCCCGCGGGCACCTCGCACCAGCCGAACGCGCCGGGGGTCACGACGTAGACCTTCCCGGCCTCGAGCGGGCCGACTCCTCCCGGCTCCGGCCCGTCGTAGAGCGTCGGGGGCAGCACCTCGACCGGCAGGGTGTCGTCGCCGCACGGGGCGCTATCCACGGCGTAGTACAAGAACTCGAAGAGCTGCGCGTCCTTGGTCACTCCCGAGAAGTCGTCGAGATCCTCGCTGGCGCCATTCGCGAAGATCGTGAAGAACTCGTTCTCGCTGAAGCCCAGGTCGATCGGATTCTGTACGAACAGGCCCGGCTTCTCCTCGCCGGACATGTCGTCCTTGAGAATGCTGCGCACGCTGAAGTTGCGCAGCTCGCCGGCAGGGATCGTGATCGGAGGCGCGAGCTCGAGGTAGAGCCCCTCGGAGAAGAAGTCGGCTTGCGCGGTGGTGGTGCTGGCCGAGGTCCAGCCCGCGGGGCTGAAGGCCGTCACCTCAGCCGAGCCCGTGAAGAGCTCGGCCTCAAGGGTCGCTTTGGCCTCGAAGTCGAGCGTGCCCTTGCCCCGCGTGGAGATCCCGCAGATCCGGACGTCCTGATCCTTGGCGGAGATGGCGAAGTACACCTGGGTCGTCGCGAAGGTACTTTCGCCGGGGACGACGTAGAGCTCGTCGGCGAAGGCGTGCGAGAGTCCGAGCAGGTAAATCAGCGGAGCGAGCAGACGGGGAGCGCGGATGGTGAGTGAAACCATGGGCGGAGCGGGGTTGGGTTGTGGGAAGCGGGGGGGCTCTCAACCCTGAGTACGGATACCCCGCTCGGCCGGATCGACCGAAGCGCTCAAAGCCCCCGGGGCGCTCGCTCGCCCCGGGGGCGCCCCCGGAGCCGCCGTGGCCCCTGAAAGCCCGCTGGCGGCTCGCCTAGGCCGGCTCTAGTACGCCAGCCCGTTCTTCCGCAGGTGCACCGAAGGGTCGCCCTCGCGGGCCGGGGCGGCGTCGGTGACCTCGCCGAAGACGACGACGTGGTCGCCGGTCTCATGCTCGCCGGTGACGCGGCAGGAGAGCCAGGCCAGGGCTCCGCTCAGGACCGGCGGCCCGCCGTCCGGGGCGGCCGCGTGCTCGACGTGGTCGAAGGCCGTCTCGCCGCCCTCGTACTTCTTGAAGAAGGCCCCCATGATCTTCGAGCTGGGGCCGTCGAGGATGCTGACGGCGAAGCGGCCCGAGGCCCGCATTGCGTCCAGGTGGTCGCGGCCCTTGCCCACCGCGACGCAGACGGTCGGCGGCTCGAAGCCGACCTGCATCAGGAACGAGCCGACGAACCCGAGGGGGGCTCCCTCCGAGGTCGAGGTCACGACGTAGAGGCCGGTCGGGATGCGGCCCATGGCGAGGGCGAGGGGGGAGAGGTCGGGTTCGCTCATCGTGAATGGGGGTGCTCGGGCCGGGGGGATGCGTTCTGCGGCGCGACCAGGATAGGCATCGCGGGGGGCCGGCAAAGCTCTTCCCTATTGTTAAGTCGCTCGCTGGATTCGGACGCCCCTGCGCAGGATAATGAACGGCCCGGAAACCCGGCCCACGGCGCCCTGCTCGCACGTGGCGCGGGCACTCCGCCACGCCGCCCCAAGCCTCCTGAGCTGGGGTCGGAAGCGACGGTAGATCCCCCCCTCCCCCCATGACCGATTCCGACGAGACGACCAAGGCAGCGCCGGACGACCGCATTCAGCCGCGGTTGATCGAGCGCGAGATGAGCGAGTCGTACCTGACGTACGCGCTCAGCGTCATCCACTCGCACGCGCTGCCGGACGTCCGCGACGGCCTCAAGCCGTCGCAGCGCCGCATCCTGGTCGCGATGAACGACCTGAAGCTTCGGCCGAGCTCGAAGTACAGGAAGTGCGCCAACATCGCCGGCACCACCTCGGGCGAGTACCACCCGCACGGCGAGTCGGTCATCTACCCGACGCTCGTGCGCATGGCGCAGCGCTTCTCGCTGCGCTACCCGCTGATCGACGGCCAGGGCAACTTCGGCTCGATCGACGGCGACCCGCCCGCCGCCATGCGTTACACCGAGGCGCGCATGGACGGGACGGCCGTCGAGATGATGGCCGACCTCGACAAGGAGACCGTCGACTACCAGGCCAACTACGACGAGCGCCTGCAGGAGCCGACCGTGCTCCCGTCGCGCTTCCCGAACCTCCTGTGCAACGGCTCGGACGGCATCGCGGTCGGCATGGCGACCAGCCTGCCGCCGCACAACCTGCGCGAGATCGCGTCGGCGATCCGCGCCGTGCTCGACAACCCCGAGGTCACGCTCGGCGAGCTCTGCGGCATCGTCAAGGGCCCCGACTTCCCGACCGGCGGCATCATCATGGGCCGCCGCGGCGCACAGCAGGCGTACACCACCGGCCGCGGCCGGGTGCTGGTGCGCGCGCGGCACCACGTGGAGGACGTGCGGACGAAGGAACAGCTCGTCTTCACCGAGATCCCGTACCAGGTCCGCAAGACCAACATCATCGAGAAGCTGGTCGACGTCGTCAAAGAGGGCCGCATCACCGGCATCGCCGACGTCCGCGACGAGTCGGACCGCGACGGCATCCGCCTGGTGGTCGAGCTGAAGAAGGGCGAGGACAACCAGGTCGTCCTCAACCAGATCTTCAAGTACACGCCGCTCCAGACGACCTACAGCATCATCAACCTGGCCATCTCCGACGGCCGGCCGCGCACGCTGACGCTGCGCGGGATGATCGACGCGTACATCCGCCACCGGCGCGACGTCATCCGGCGCCGCACGCGCTATCTGCTGCGCAAGGCCGAGGAGCGCAAGCACATCGTCGAAGGCCTGCGGATCGCGGTCGACAACATCGACGAGGTCATCGCGATCATCCGCAGCAGCGCGGACACCGACGAGGCCAAGGCCAAGCTGCGCGACCGCTTCGGGCTGTCGCCGGCGCAAGCCCAGGCGATCGTCGACATGCGCCTCGGCCGGCTCACCGGCCTCGAGCGCGAGAAACTCGAAGACGAGTTCAACAAGCTCGTCGCCGAGATCGCCGACCTCAACGACATCCTCAACCGCGAGGAGCGGGTCGTCGCGATCATCCGCGAGGACATCGACGACATCGAGAAGAAGTTCGGCGACGAGCGCCGCACCGAGATCTCGTCCGAAGAGGTGGACGGCTCCTTCGACATCGAGGAGCTGATCACCGAGGAGCTGATGGTCGTCACCTTCTCGCGCGCCGGCTACGTGAAGCGGGTGCCCCTCGACGTCTACCGCGCCCAGGGGCGTGGAGGTCGCGGCATCAAGGGCTCGGAGTCCAAGGAAGGCGACGTCCTCAAGGCCCTGTTCGCGGCCGGGACGCACGACTACCTGCTCTGCTTCTCGAACCGCGGCAAGGTGTATTGGCTCAAGGTCTACCAGCTCCCCGAGGGCACCCGCACCTCTCAGGGCCGGGCGATCAAGAACCTGCTGCCGCTCGAGAACGAGGAGAAGATCCAGAACGTGCTGCGCGTGCAGGCCTTCGACAACGAGTCCAGCGTCGTGTTCAGCACGCGCCGCGGCATCGTTAAGAAGACCAAGCTAGAGGCCTACTCGCGGCCGAAGCGCGGCGGGATCCGCGCCATCGTGCTCGAGGAGGGCGACGCGCTCGTCGGCGTCGATCTGGCCGAGCCGGGTGACACGATCCTGATCGGCACGGCGGCCGGCAAGATGATCCGCTTCGACGAGGCGGCGGCGCGCTCGATGGGGCGCACCTCGCGCGGCGTGCGCGGCATCAAGATCCTGGCCGAGGACCAGGTCATCGGCATGGTGGTCGCCTCGCAGTCGCCGGGTGACGACGTCACGCTCTTCACCGCGACCGAGCACGGCTACGGCAAGCGCACCCCGATCGACGAGTACCCGATCAAGGGCCGCGGCGGCCAGGGCGTGATCAACATCCGCACCGGCGGGCGCAACGGCGTCGCGATCGGCATCGGGCTGTGCCGCACCGGCGACGACGTGATGTTCATCACCGCCGGCGGCATGATCGTCCGCTCGCCCGTCGGCGAGATGCGGCCGATGGGCCGCGGCACCCAGGGCGTGCGTGTCGTCAACCTGAAGGGCGAAGACCAGCTGGTCGCGACCGAGATCGTGCGCGCCCAGGATCTGGAGGCCTACGGCTCGGAAGAGGAAGGCGAGGAGGGCGGCGGCGGAGAGGCGCCGGCCGAACCGTCGGCGAACGGCTCCGAGCCGGCCGTCGAGGCCGAAGCATCCGATAGCCCGGACGACGGCGACGGCGAAGAAACCGAGAGCTAGGACCCCCGATGTCGCTCCAAGAACGAATCCAGTCCGACCTCAAGGACGCCATGCGCAGCGGCGACACCGAGACCCGCGACACGCTCCGCATGACGGTGGCGGCGCTGAAGAACAAGCGCATCGAGCTCGGCCGCGAACCCGACGAGACCGAGGCGCTGCAGGTCCTTCAGAAGGCGGTTAAGACGCGCCAGGACTCGGCCACCCAGTACGACGACGCCAACCGCCCCGAGCTGGCCGCGAAGGAGCGCGCCGAGATCGGCGTGCTCGAGCGCTACCTGCCCGCGAAGAAGTCCGACGACGAGGTCGAGGCCATCGTCGCCGCCGCGATCGAGGAGAGCGGCGCGAGCTCGAAGGCCGACCTGGGACGCGTGATGAAGGCCGTGATGGCCAAGCACCGCGGCGAGGTCGACGGCAAGGCCGTGCAGACCATCGCCGGCCGTCTGCTGGGCTAGGCCAGCTACTCGCCCGCCAGCTACTCGCCCGCCAGCTGCCGCAGGCGGGCGAGCCGCGCGGGGTCGCTCTCGCGCAACCAACGCACGTCCTTGAGGTGCTCGTACGCCGCCGCGAAGTGTGGCTTGGCCTCGTCCTCGCGGCCAAGCGCGTGGAGGCACTCGGCGATCTCCTCATCGCAGAAGCCCGAGTCGTCGCCCTCCGGCCCGTAGTCGGTCAGCAGCGCGCGGAAGCCGGCCAGCGCTTCGTCGACCCGGCCCATCTTCCGCTGGGTGTGGAAGATCGACCAGCGGCCGATGCGCTCGCCCTCGTCGTCGTCGGTCTCGTCGCGGAAGGCGCGCGACTTCTGCGCGAGCTCCAGGGCGGTGTCGTAGTCCTCGCGCTCGAGGTAGGTCATCCACGTGTTGTGGTACAGCGGCCCCAGCCAGCGGCGCGCGAGCGGGTCCGTGCAGGACTCGCAGTACTCCATCGCGCGCTCGTTCCACTTCAGGCCTTCCTCCGGCGGCGTCGAGAGGCCGAGCATGTGTAGCGCGTCCGCCGCGTGGTACTCCTCGCCGGCCTCGTGCGCGATCTCCCAGGCCTGCAGGAAGAGCTCGGTCGCGCGCTCCTTCTCGCCGGCGGAGTTGTGCGTGCGCGCGCGCTCGAGCAGGTAGCGCACCCGCGGGGCCGCGCCGGCGCCCTGGAGCTTCGGCGCGAGCTCGTCGAGCTCGTCGTGCGCTTCGTCGAAGCGTCCGCGCAGGCTGTAGGTGCGCGCGATCTGCGTCGTGAGCTCGGCCAGGTAGTCGGCGTCCGCCGAGCCTTCCGCGCTCGTGTAGATCTCGCGGAAGCGGGCCTCGGTCGCGGCGGGATCCGCGTAGTTCCACTCCCGGTCGAAGTCGGGCAGTTCGGGGTTGCTCATGGTGCTGCAGGCAAGGAGCGCGACTGCGGCGACGGCCGCGGGAACACGCCGGCGGATGCGGAGGGGGCGCGGGGGCATCGCTGTGCGGATGGTACCACCCGCGGCTGGCACGCGGATCCGGCCGCCCCCGCTGTGGCACAGGGGAGACAACCGGCCGGCGGTTTCGCAAGCTCGCGCGATGCCTCCCGACGCCGAGCCCCAAGCCGCGGACGCGATCGTCGATCGCCACCGCGGCCTCGTGGGCCGGACGGCGCTGGTCTCGGGGCTCACGCTGCTGTCGCGCATCCTTGGCTTCGTGCGCGAGGTGCTCGCGGCGGCGCTGTTCGGCGACCAGTCGGCCGTGTGGGACGCGTTCGTCACCGCCTGGCGCGTGCCGAACCTGTTTCGGCGCTTCTTCGGCGAGGGCGCGATCTCTACCTCGCTCCAGACGGCGCTGACCGAGGCCGACGCCGAGGGCGGCGACGAGGCCGGGCGGCGGCTCTTCCTGCGGACGGTGGCTCGCATGACGCTCGTGCTGTCCGCGGTGTGCCTGGTCGCGATGGGGGTCGCGACGGTGCTTCCGGACGCCTGGTTGGGGGCGGATCCCCAGCCGGTGCGCGAGCTGATCGTGCGGCTGATGCCGTTCGTGCTGCTGATCTGCCTGGCGGCGATCTGCGGAGGCGCGCTGCAGGTGCGCGGGCACTTCACCGCTCCGAACCTCGCGCCGGCGCTCATGAACCTGGTGTGGATCGGAGCGCTGCTGTGGATCGGCGCGCACTACGTCTGGGGCGAGCCCGTGCCGGCGGGCGGCGAGGCGCTGAAGCCCTACCAGCTCGGCATGGCGCGCGTGCTCGCGTGGGGAGCGCTGCTCTCCGGCGCGGTGCAGCTGGCGGTGCAGGTTCCCGCCCTGGCGCGTACCGGGCTGTTGTTCCGCCGCGCGGACGCCGGGCCGGACGCCGAGCCGCGCCACACCGCGGGCTCGGTCCTCTGGGCGAGCGTGCCGCTGGCGCTGGGCGCGGCGGTGTACCAGATCAACGTGATGATCGACGGCTTCATGGCCGAGGCGCTGCTGCGCGACGGCGCGCCGACCGCGCACTACCTCGCCAACCGGGTGCAGCAGTTCCCCCTCGCGCTGATCGCCCTCGCCGCAACCAGCGCCGTGTTCCCCTCGCTCAAGGCGCTCGGCCACCGCGGGCGTCTGGAGGAGCTGCGCGACCTGCATGACCGCGCGCAGCTCGGGGTGGCGTTCCTGGCCCTCCCCGCCAGCGTCGGCCTCTTCCTGTTGGCGCAGCCGATCGCTTCGGTGCTGTTCGAGCACGGCTCCTACGGCCCCGACGGCGTGGCGCGCGTTGCGGCTGCGCTGCGGATGCTCGCCCTGGCGCTGCTGCCGGCGGGTGCGGTCGGGTTGGTGAGCCGCACCTACTACGCGCTCGGCGACATGCGCACGCCGGTGCGCGTGTCGGTGGTGGCGCTGACGGTGAACGTGGCGCTGAACGTCGGCCTCGTGGTCGGGCTTGGCATGGACGTCGACGGGCTGGCGCTCGCGACGGCGGTGACGAGCTGGGTCCAGCTCGCGTGGCTGCTGCCCGGGCTGACGCGGCGGCATGGGCTGCCGGCGTCGGCCGTCGGCGCGGCGCGGCGGGTGGCGGTGGTGGCGCTTGCCGCGGCCGGCAGCGGTGCGCTCGCGCTGGCGGCTCACCGCGGCGTGGGCGTTGCCTTCGGGCTCTCCGGGGCGGAGCTCTCCCGCTCGGCGCTCGCGCTCGGCGCGGCGGCCGTGGCGGGGATGGGCGGGTTCCTGGCGCTCGCCCGGGCGCTGCGGGCGCCCGAGTGGGACGAGCTGCGCGCCCGCCGCGCGGCCCGTCGCTCCGGCAAGGCGTCCTGAAGGCCCTGCGGGGGTCCTGGTTGCCGCAACCTGGGAAAGCACAACATGTAGGGGCCATCGCGGCAGAAAACCCTTTGGTGCCGACGATCCCTAGGGGTAGTCTCTTCCTTCCGTGCCGAGCACCTCTCGCCGGCCGGAGGGTCACCTAAGTCTAAACCTGACAGAGGTTTAAGGGTTTGGCCCACCGGCTTGGCGCGAGCCGCGGCAGCGACCCCGCGGCCGGCACGGGCGGGCGTTTCGATGGGCCTTCAGAGGGAGGGGATCGACCTCCTGGGAGCCCCGCCGTGGCGTCCCGTCCCCCCGCTGACACCCACCCCCCGTCCGCGACTCCCCTGCCAGCGTGAAGGAAGGAAGAGAAGACACTTTGAGTACGATCGAGCTCTCCGGGCCGACGACGGCCCCCAGTCCGGGCAATACGAGCTTGAACCCGACGGAAACGCTGGAGGCGAAGGACCCGCCGACCCAGCTTCCCGATCCTCTGATGAGCGGCAACGCGCTCGCCGTGCTCGAGCGCCGCTACCTCAAGAAGGATCCGGAGACGGGTGAGGTGGTCGAAACGCCGCGCCAGATCTTCTGGCGCGTGGCCGCGCACATCGCCGAGGGCGAGCTGCGCTTCAAGGGCGGGACGCCGGAGAAGGCGCTGGCGGTGGCGGCCGAGTTCTACGAGCTCATGGCCTCCTGCAAGTTCATGCCCAACAGCCCCACGCTGATGAACGCCGGCCGCGAGATGGGCATGCTCTCGGCCTGCTTCGTGCTGCCGGTCGAGGATTCGATCGACGGCATCTTCGATTCGATCAAGGCGACCGCGCTGATCCAGAAGGCTGGCGGCGGTACCGGCTTCAGCTTCTCGCGCCTGCGTCCGCAGGGCGACCTGGTGCGCTCGTCCGGCGGCACGACCGAGGGCCCGCTCTCGTTCATCCAGGTGTTCTCGAAGGCGACCGACGCGATCCAGCAGGGCGCGTTCCGCCGCGGGGCCAACATGGGCATCCTGCGGATCGACCACCCGGACATCGTCGACTTCATCACGTTCAAGGACGACCTCTCGAGGCTCCAGAACTACAACATCTCGGTCACCGTCACCGACCGCTTCCTCGACGAGGTCCGGCGCGACCCGTCGACCGTGCACTGCGTGATGAACCCGCGCACGAAGGAGTGGGTCAAGCTCGAGCGGCAGGGCGAGAATGGCGAGTCGACGGGCGAGTTTTGGACCGTCGGCGAGCTCTGGGACATGATCGTCGAGCACGCCTGGAAGACCGGTGAGCCGGGCGTCGTGTTCATCGATCGGATCAACCAGCGCAACCCGATCAAGAACGTCGGCCTGATCGAGGCGACCAACCCCTGCGGCGAGCAGCCGCTGCACCCGTACGACTCGTGCAACCTCGGGTCGATCAACCTCGGCGCGCTCGTCAAGGGCGAGGGCCCGAACGCGCGCTTCGACTGGGACGAGTACAAGTCGATCGTCCACACCACGACGCGCTTCCTCGACAACGTGATCGAGATGAACCGCTACCCGCTGCCGCAGATCGACCAGATGTCGAAGACCACGCGGCGGATCGGGCTCGGCGTGATGGGCTTCGCCGACGCGCTCTTCAAGCTGGGCATCCCCTACAACTCCGAGGAGGGGACGGCCTTCGGCGAGCAGGTGATGAAGGTCATGAACGACGAGTCGCACCTCGCCAGCGAGCACCTCGCCGAAGAGCGCGGCGTGTTCCCGGCCTGGGACGGCTCCGACTGGCAGACCGAAGGCCGCCGGATGCGCAACTCGTACACCACGACGGTCGCGCCCACCGGCACCATCTCGATCATCGCGAACTGCTCGGGCGGCATCGAGCCGATGTTCAGCCTCGCCTTCATCCGCCAGGTGATGAAGGACACCAAGGGCAACCCGACGATCCTCAAGGAGTGCAACTACGTCTTCGAGGAGATGGCGAAGGAGCGCGGGATCTGGTCGGACGAGCTGCTCGACCGCATCCTCGAGGAGGGCTCTCTAGAGGCCTTCGACGACATCCCGGACGACATGAAGCGCGTCTTCGTGACGGCGCGCGACGTGACGCCGGACTGGCACATGCGCATGCAGGCCGCCTTCCAGCGCCACTGCGACGCGTCGATCTCCAAGACGATCAACTTCCCGAACGAGGCCTCGATCGACGACGTGCGCTCGATCTACGAGCTGGCCGTCGACCTCGACGTCAAGGGCGTGACCGTCTACCGCGACGGCTGCCGTGACGTGCAGCCGATGGCGCTCAAGGGCTCGCAGCGGCGCGACGACAAGTCCGAGCAGCCCGCCGCGCCCGAGGCCGAGAACGATGCCGCCGCGCCGACCGTGGCCGCGGTGTTCGAGGAGCTCAAGCCGATCCGGCTGCCCGAGATCATGCCGTCGCTGCGCATCCGCCAGATGACGCCGTTCGGCAACATGCACGTGAAGGTTTCGGTCGACCCGCAGACCGGCCGCGAGCGCGAGGTCTTCGCGCAGCTCGGCAAGGGCGGCGACGTGGCCAACTCCGACCTCGAGGCGATCTGCCGCATCCTCTCGCTGTGGCTGCGCGCGAACGGCAGCCTGGACATGGCGTTGCGCCAGCTGCAGGGCATCGGCTCGTCGCTCACGGTGCCGACTAAGGACGGCCGCATCATGTCGCTGGCCGACGGCCTGGCGCGCGCGCTGAACCGCTACATGGAGGCGAAGAAGGAGCACGGGCTCGAGGCCCTGCTGCTCGGCCGCGTGAACCCGAGCGAGGTGTCCGAGCCGAGTCCGGCCACGCCGCCGCCGAGCTCCACGCGCGGTGCACAGACCCAATACAAACTGAAGTGCCCCAGCTGCCAGAGCGTGCTCGCTTTCGAGGAGGGCTGCGTCAAGTGCCACTCCTGCGGCTACAGCCAGTGCTAAAGAGCTAAGCCAAACTTTCGATACCGAAAGATAGAGCCCCCCCGCGTGCTTCCAGGCGCGCGGGGGGGCTTGTTTTTTTCCGGGCGCGGGAGTTCCCCTCTCCCCGTCAAAACGGCTCGCCCTACACTGAGCGGTCCTGCCTCGTCCCTTCTTTGCCAGCAGAAGGCGCAGGTGGCCTCAATTCGCCGTCGGACCGACGTCGATTCAGGCTTCGATCGTGTCCCCTCTCACCCCCGCCTTGCGGACCGTCATGCGACTCTTCCCGTTCCTGTTCCTCGCCGCACCCGTTCTCCAGGCCCAGTCCGCGCACATCGAAGTCGGCCCCTCGGGTCCGCTGACGATCAGCAGCAGCACCGCGGGCGCCTTCGTGATCGAGAACACATCGGCGACCGAGCGCATCGCCGAGGTCCGCTTCGACCTCACGACGGCGCTCTTCGAAGACCTGATCTTCGACCCGGACGGCACCGGCGGCGACACGGCGGCGAAGGACTTCACCGCCGACTCGGGCGTCGCGGAGACCGGGCAGGTGTCGCACGCCTTCCTCAACCCCGGCGGCGGCGGCTTCGACGGCCTGCAGATCGTGTTCAACGACTTCGATCCGGGCGAGACGTTCACCTTCTCGCTGGACGTCGATCCCGGGACGATCCAAGGCGCCGCGCCGCCCGGGCCGGACTTCTCGGGCAACGTGTCGGGCCTCGAGCTCGTCGGCGCGACGATCGAGGTCGACTTCGAGGGCGGCACGATGCTCGCCGGCGAGCTGTTCCGCAAGGGGAGCAGCCTGAGCGAGTCCGAGGTCGACGTGGTCGCCTCGGCCGCCCCGGCGCCGACCGTCGAGGTGCTGGGCGCGGTGACGCCCAGCCAGGTCTTCGTGCCCGCGTGGACGGTACGCCTGACCGGTACGCCGGGCAGCACGGTCACGCTGCTGCAGGTCGAGGGCGCGCTCTTCACCGCCGGCGTGCCCGGTGGCGGCTTTGACGTCGACCCGTTCGAGGCCAACAGCGCCGTCGACGTGGTCGAGCACCAGGCCGTGCTCGACGGCTCGGGCGTCGCCGACGTCGCGATCACGCTGACCCAGCTGCAGGCCGAGGCCGGCATCACCAGCCTGATCGCCGTCGAGGAGGACGGCGGCGGCGTGCGCGGCCGCGCGTCGGCGGTGCAGGTGCTGGCCTTCGTCGACGTCCCGATCAGCTTCGACAAGCACATCCTTGGGAGCGCCGCACTCTCGCTGCCGACGTCGCTGCAGTTCGGCCCCGACGGCCGGCTCTACGTCGCCCAGCAGGCGGGCGAGATCCGCATCTTCGACATCATCGAGGACGCCGTGGGCTACCACGTGGCCGCGACCGAGGTGATCAGCGAGATCCAGCAGATCCCCAACCATGACGACGACGGCTCGCTCAACGCGGCGATCAACACGCGGCAGGTGACCGGCATCCTGGTCGTGGGCACCGCGCAGGATCCGGTGATCTACGTGACGTCGAGCGATCCGCGCATCGGCGCGGGCGGGTCGGGGACCGATCTCGACCTCGACACCAACTCGGGAGTCGTGTCGCGGCTGACCGAGTCCGGCGGCGTGTGGACGCGCCAGGATCTGGTGCGCGGCCTGCCGCGCTCCGAGGAGAACCACGGGCCGAACGGGATGCAGCTCGACCCGGTGACGAACACGCTGTACGTGGCCCAGGGCGGGCACACGAACATGGGCGCGCCGTCGAACAACTTCGCGCTGACGCCCGAGTTCGCGCTCTCGGCCGCGATCCTCGCGGTCGACCTCGACGCGATCGGCACCGGCACCTTCGACCTGCCGACGCTCGACGACGAGGACCGCGCCGGCACCGTCGACGCCGGCGACCCGTTCGGCGGCAACAACGCCAAGAACCAGGCCAAGCTCGTGCCCGGCGATCCGGTCCAGATCCACTCGCCCGGCTGGCGCAACCCGTACGACCTGGTCGTGACCGAGGACGGCCGGATGTACGCCGTCGACAACGGCCCGAACAGCGGCTGGGGCGGGATTCCCGACCTGAACGGCGGCGCGTGCACGAACGCGGTGGTCGAGCCCGGCGCGACCGATCCCGACGGCGTGCACTACATCTCCGGACCCGGCTACTACGCCGGCCACCCGAACCCCACGCGCGCAAACCCGGGCAACACGTTCAACCCGAGCAACCCGCAGAGCCCGGTCACCGTCGCGAACCCGGTCGAGTGCGAGTACCGCGAGCCGGTCGTCGAAGACGGTGCGCTGGCGGCGTGGAACTCCTCGACCAACGGCATCGCCGAGTACACCGCGTCGGCGTTCGGCGGCGCGATGGCGGGCGACCTACTGCTGATCAGCCTCAGCCAGCAGCTGCGCCGCGTGAAGCTGAACGCGGCCGGCGACGAGGCCGTGCTGGTCGAGGACCTCTTCAGCTCGGTCGGCTCGGGGGCGCTCGACGTGACCACCCTGGGCGATGCCGACCCGTTCCCCGGCACCATCTGGGTGGCGAACCGGACCGGCAACAGCATCTCGATCTACGTGCCGGACGACTTCACGCCCTGCACGGGCGTCGACAGCGCGCTCCTCGACGAGGACGGCGACGGCTACACCAACGCCGACGAGCTCGCCAACGGCACCGACCCGTGCAACGGCGGCGACTTCCCGCCGGACTTCGACGCCGACCAGATCTCGGATCTGACCGACGACGACGACGACAACGACGGCCTGGTCGATACGGTCGACCGCTTCGCGCTCGACCCGAGCAACGGCCTCGACGTGTCGCCGCCCTTCACGCTGAGCTGGGAGACCAACACCGGCGGGGACGGCGGCATCCTGGGCCTCGGCTTCACGGGGATGATGGCCAACGGCGTCGACGACTACCTCGATCTGTTCGAGCCCGGCGACATGACGGTCGGCGGCGCCGCCGGCGTGCTCACCGTCGAGACCGCCAGCAGCGGCGTGGCCGACGGCGCCGCCAACACGTTGCAGGACGGCTTCCAGATCGGCTTCCGCCCGTCGCCGACGGCGCCCTTCAGCGTCAAGACGCGCATCGTGTCGCCGTACGTCGGCATGACCCCGGTCGAGGATCAGAAGATCGGCCTCTTCCTCGGCACCGGCACGCAGGACGACTTCGTCAGCGTGCGCCTGACCGGCCTCGGCATCGAGTTCCAGAAGGAGATCGGCGGCGTGGCCGAGAACCCGTCGCAGAAGACCGAGACCTTCCCGGGGCCCGCGGTGGTCGACCTGACGCTCGAGGTCGATCCGGTCGCGTCGACGGTGACCGGCTACTACGAGTTCGACGGAGGCGGCCCGCAGGCACTGCCCGCGCAGCCGCTGCCGACCGAGTGGTTCGACTTCGGCGAGACGCTCGCGGCCGGGCTCTACCTGTCGTCCGGGAGCGGCGCACCCTTCTCGGCCACCTGGGACTTCCTCGAGGTCGACGGCGAGGCCGCGCCGACGCGCATCAACGCCGGCGGCCCGCTGATCGCCGACTGGCAGCCGGACGACGCCTTCGTCCAGGGCGGCTCGAAGTTCTCGACCACTTCGGCGGTCACGCTGGACGGAACCGTGCCGCCGCTGACGCCGATGGAGATCTTCCAGTCGGAGCGCACCGCGAACCAGGACGTGAGCTGGACCTTTGCGCTGACGCAGGATCAGACCTACGACGTCCGGCTCTACTTCGCCGAGATCTTCTTCGACCAGCCCGGGAACCGTCTGTTCGACGTGCTGATCGAAGGCCAGGTCGTCCTCGACGACTACGACATCGTCGCCGACGTCGGCGACTTCGTCGGCACGATGAAGGAGTTCCAGGTCACGCTGACGGGCAGCGACCTGAACATCCAGCTGGTGAAGAGCACCGGCTCGGGGCCCAAGATCTCGGCCATCGAGATCCTCGAGTCCGACGGCTCGATTCCGGGCTCGGTCGAGCTCTACGGCGTGGGCCTCGGCGGCGCGAACCTGGGTTCGCTCGACTCGCCCTACGACCCGACGATCCTGACCGACGTGACGCTCGACCTCGCGAGCATGGGGCCGAGCGCCCAGGCGCTGGTGCTGTTCAGCCAGACCCAGGCAACGATCCCGCTGGTCGGCGGCACGCTCTTGATCGGCTTCCCGCCGATCGCCGACCCGGTCTTCGTCAACCTGACGGGCGAGGCCGGCACGGTGCTGATCCCGATCCCCGACGAGCCGGGCCACGCCGGGCTCGTCTTCACCTGCCAGGCGGCCGCGCTCGACGCGGGGCAAGTCGGCGGGTGGCGCTTCTCGAACGGCGTCAAGCTGACGATCGGCAGCGACTGAGGACGGGGCGGCCATCCGTGTGGTCTGAACCCGCTCAAGGTCTTCTCCTTTGCCGCCCGAGGTACCAAGATGTGGTAACATCGGGCGGTAGGCTCCACTAGGAGACCGGTATGGGCAAGAACACCAGCATCAGCCTCGGGGAGCACTTCGAGCGCTTCATCGAGGCTCAGGTCGAGTCCGGTCGCTACGGCAGCCGTAGCGAAGTGGTCCGAGAAGCGCTTCGCGGAATGGAGCAGCAGGAGCAGCACGTCGAGGCGCTTCGCGCCGCTCTGCGCGAGGGCGAGAAGAGCGGTCCCTATCGTCCGCTGGACATCGAGAGGGTGATCTCGTCTGCCCGCCGCAAGGCGCGGCGGGATGCGTAAGGTCCTGATCAGGCCGCGCGCCGACGCGGACCTGGAAGGCATCTGGCTCTATACGCTCGAGACGTGGAGTGAGGAGCAAGCGTCGCGCTGCCTCCGTCAGCTCGACGAAGCGATTCAGCTCCTCGCAACCGACCCCAGGCGGGGGAAGGACCGACGAGAAATCGCGCCCGGGTACTTCTCGATCCACGTCGGCCGGCACGTGGTGTTCTACACCTTCACCGACGAGATGGCGGGCGTCGAACGCATGCTGCACGATCAGATGGACATTCCGCGTCACTTCTGAGCCGTTGCGCCCTGCGCGCCAGCCCGCTAGCGCCCGTACAGCCCGCCGCGCGTCAGGTCGAGGTACTGCGCGGCCTGGTCGGGGAACTCCGTCTGCGTGAGCCGCACCATGCGGATCACCGTGCTGTCCTGCTTGATCAGTGCGAGCGTCGTGCTGCTCTCGTTGATCTCGACGCGGTACTCGCCGGGGAAGCCCGGCTCCTCGAACTGCATCTGGTCTTCGTTGGCGAAGTTGCTGAAGCCCATGATCGCCGCGGTCTGCAGCGACAGGAAGTCGTCGACGCGGTAGCGGTACGCGCCGCCCTGCACGAAGAGCGACAGGCCGTCGCCCAGGAGCTCGGCCCCGAAGCTGCGCGCCTGGGAGATCAGCGTCAGGTAGCCGTCCTGGAACATCGCGAAGCCCTGGAAGTTGGACTGGTCGATGATCCGGCCGGCGGGCTCGTAGCTGGAGACCATCCAGACGCCTTCGATCTCCTCCGTGAGCCGCTCGCGCTCGTCCGCGAAGGTGCGCGCGAGCGTGCCCGTCGCGGGCTTGACGTCCTCCTGCTCGCCGCCGCCGAACGGGTCGTCTCCCTCCTCCTGGAGGTAGAGGGCGCCGAGGGGGAGGGCGAGGAGGCAGGGGGCGAGGTGGGTCAGCTTGCGCATCGTGGGAGTCCTGGTTGGCTCGGTCTGGTCCGTCACCATGCCATAGCATGGGCTGGTCCGGCTTCCAGATCCTCTTCTCGACCGTAACAGCCCCCGCCTACACTCCCGCAATGGCGCTCTCGAACGGCGATCCGGGCGCGGGGGCGTATGGGCTCTCGGTGCTCGTCAACCTGATGCTGGCGGCGGCCAAGCTGGGGGTCGGCTTCCTCGCGACCTCGCCGGCGCTGGTGGCCGACGGGTGGCACTCGCTGTCCGACGTGGCGGTGAACGTGCTGGCCTGGGCGGGCTATCGGGCCTCCCGGACGCCTCCCGACGAGGACCACCACTACGGCCACGGGAACTGGGAGGCCGTCTCCGGGCTCGCCGTCGGCCTGGCGGTGGTCGCCGCGGGCGTCGGCGTCGTGGTGTCGGTCCTGGGCGGCGAGGGGGGGGAGACCGATCCCGAGCACGGCGCCCTGGCCCTGGCCGTCGGGGTCGGAGCCGGGGTCGCGAAGCTGCTGCTGGCGCGGTACACCGCGCGGGTGGGAGAGCGGCTGAACAGCCCGTCGCTCCTCGCCGTGTCGCGCGACAACCTCTCGGACGCGATGACCGGCACGCTGGTGCCGGTGGCGATCGGCGCGTCGCTCGCCGGGCTCCCCTGGGCCGAGCCCGCCGCGGCTGTGGTGATCGGCGCCGTGATCCTGTGGATGGGCGTCCAGAGCGCGCGCGAAGGCCTCGACATCCTGATGGACCGCGTGCCGGACCCGGAGATCCGCGAGCGCCTCCTGCGGCTCGGCGGCGGCGTCGAGGGCGTAATGGGCGTGCAAAGCGTGCGGATCCACCCCCTGGGCTCGGAGATGCGGGTCGACATGGAGATCAGCGTCCACGGCGAGCTGACGGTGAAAGAGGGGCACCGGATCGCTCACGCCGTCGAGCGTGCCGTCGTAGAGGCCGAGGACCACGTCGTCGAGGTCCACGTCCACGTCAACCCGGCCTGACAGCGAGCTTCCGCACCGTCCGTTCCGCCCGGCTCGGTCGTAGGCCGGCCCGAGCCCCTCCTGCCTGCTATCCTGAGGGGCCTTGCGAACCGCCATGAAAGCCTTTCTACGCCTGGCCGCGCTCGCGGCCCTCGTCCTTGGGGCGGCCCCCGCGGCCGCGCAGTTCCAGTTCGGCGATCAGCACGCGAGCACGTCGCTCTACACCCGCGTCGAAGACGGGTTGTTGCGCGCCGCGATCGAGATCGACATCGACCTCGGCTGGCACCTCTACCACGTCGACAAGGGGCCGGGCGTCGGCAAGCCCATGACCGTCGAGCTTGGCGGCAGGGGCCTGAGCTGGAGCGAGATCGTCTACCCCGAGCCGCACCGGCACGATCAGCCGGCGGTCGGCGATCAGCCCGCGACCTATGTGTTGGCGCACGAGGGCAAGATCGTGCTCTTCGCCAGCGCGCGCTTTGCGGACGAGGAGAGCGCGGCGGGCGCCTTTCTCGACCTCGACGGGCTCACGTGCGAGAACGGGCCGATGGGCACGTGCGTGCCCTACGCCGAGGCGGGCATCGAGCCGAGCGGACCCGGCTCCGACGCGCTTTGGACCGACTTCCCGACCGGCCTGGTGCCGGCGCGCGAGGACGAGCACGAGATGGGCGACGCCGACGCGACGCTCTACACGCGCATCCGCGACGGCAAGGTCCTGGCGGCGCTCAGCATCGAGATCGACGAGGATGCACACCTCTTCCACGACGAGCTGAACGAGGGCGCGATCGCGCTCCCCACCGTCGTCACCATGGCGGGCGACGGCATCGCGTGGGGCGACGCGGCCTTCCCCGAGCCCGAGGAGATCGAGCAGCTCGACGGCTACGCGCTCGGACACCATGGCACGATCGTCGTGCACGTCGAGGGCCAGCTCGCGGCGGGCGCCACGCCCGGCGAGATCTCCGCGCGCCTCGAGGGCCAGACCTGCGAGTCGGGCCCGGCCGGTGTGTGCATCCGCTACGTGGAGACCGCCTACAGCCGCGGCGAGGGCGAGGACGCGCTCTTCGAGGGCTTCGGCGAGGCTGCCGGGACGAGCACCGCGTCCTACGAGTCGCACGGTGCGGCCGAGGAAGCGGAAGACGAGGGCCTCCTGGCCTTCCTGGGGCTGGCGATCTTCTGGGGGCTGTTCACGCTGCTGATGCCGTGCACGTACCCGATGATCCCGATCACGATCTCGTTCTTCACCAAGCAGGCCGACGCGCGCGGCGGCAACGTGCTGCCGCTGTCGCTGGTGTACGGGGCGGGGATCGTGCTGATCTTCATCCTGATCGGCGTGGTGATCGGCGGGGCGATCATCCCGTTCGCGCAGCATCCGATCACCAACCTCGTGATCGCGGGCTTCTTCGTGGTGTTCGCGCTCGCGCTCTTCGGCCTGATCAACCTGTCGCCTCCGGCCAAGCTCATGAACCTGGCGGGCAAGGCGTCGATGACCGGTGGCTACCTGGGCGTGTTCCTGATGGGCGCCTGCCTCGTCATCACCTCGTTCACGTGCACGGCGCCGTTCGTCGGCAGCCTGCTCTCGGTCGGCGCTGCCGACGGCGACCTCGGGCGCATCGTGCTCGGCATGGGGACGTTCGGCCTCACGATGGCCATCCCGTT
Organism: Planctomycetota bacterium; assembly: GCA_039029355.1. Taxonomy (GTDB): domain Bacteria; phylum Planctomycetota; class UBA1135; order UBA1135; genus JBCCGI01. Next base: position 44,594 of record JBCCGI010000017.1, on the reverse strand, counting down.
CGTCATCCTGTCGCTGGTGCCCGGCAAGATCGCCGCGATGCCGAAGAGCGGCGAGTGGATGAACACGCTCAAGGTCACGCTGGGCTTCGTCGAGCTCGCCGCCGCGCTCAAGTTCCTGTCCAACGCCGACCTGGTGTGGGAGTGGGACCTCATCTCGCGCGAGCTGTTCCTCGCGCTCTGGATCGTGATCTTCACCGCGGCGGCCGTGTACCTCCTGTTCTTCGCCGGAGGCCAGCGCGCCGCGCCGAGCAGCGGCCGGGCGTTGGCCGGCGTCGCGCTTGCTTGCATGGCGGGCTACTTCGGCTATGGGTTCGCCGGCAAGACGTTGGACCCGGTGATGACGTCGATCGTACCGCCCTACTCCGGCGGCCGCTTCTTCCCCGAGCTGTGGCGGACCGGCGCGCGGCACCAGATCGTGGTCGACGACTACGACGCCGCCGTCGAGCTCGCGCGCCAGGAAGGCAAGCTCGTGCTCGTCAACTTCACCGGGCACACATGAGTGAACTGCCGCTTGATGGAAGAGGACATCTTCCCGTCCGGAGCGGTCGCTCCGGTCCTTGAAGAACAGTACATCGAGGCCCGCCTGCACACCGACGGTGAGGCCAACATCGAGCGCATCCTCGAGCTCCAGGCGGAGCTGACGAACTCGCTCGCCAACCCCTACTACGTGCTGCAGCATCCCGACTTCGCCGAGGCGCTCGACACCCTCTCCGGCTACGCCGGCGAGGAGACCTTCGCGCGCTTCCTGAAGGACGCGGTCCCCACCGACAAGGTCGGCGCCGCCTTCTAGCGTCGGGCTGGCCGGGCTACGCGTTGCGCAGCTCGGCCGCCGCCTCGTCGCAGGCCTGGGCGAGGTCGTCTGCCGCGCGGACGGTCCGTGTTCGCTGGCGCTCGCTCTGGCCGGCCGTACGGGCGCCGATCCGGTGGCCCAGCCTGCGGAACACCGCGCCGGCCCGGCGCCGGCCCGAGGCGGTGAGCGCCACGTCGAGCCGCCGGCGGTCGTCCGGCGACGGGCGACGCTCGACAAAGCCCGCGGCCTCGAGCCGGTCGAGCACCGTGGTCACCGCGGAGCGCGTGAGCCCAAGCCCCGCCGCCAGCTCGCCGGCCGAGAGGGGACCCGGCTCGAGCAGGTCGACGCAGTGCAGGTCGGTGACGTGCACGCCCAGGGCCTGGGCCGCGACGCGGTCGAAGCGCGCCATCGAGACGTAGAGGCGGCGGGCCGCGGACAGGATCGAGGTCGCGCTACCGTCGCTCGACATTTGATCAGACTATCGTATTGTTCGACGGTCGTACACCGCCCATCTTGCCTCTGCCATGCCCTGGACGCACCGCTTCTCCCACCGCACGGACGTCGCCGCCGAGGCCCTCTGGGCCGTGCTCGCCGACGTGGCCGGCTGGCCCGCGATCGACCGCGGGATCGCGGACCTGCGGATCGACGAGGAGCCGCGCGTCGGTGCGGAGTTCGCGCTCAAGCCCCACGGAGGACCCCGGATCCGCTTCTCGATCGAGCGCTTCGAGCCCCCGCGCGAGTACGCCGACCGCTGCTGCATGCCGGGCGCATCGATGACGACGGTGCACCGCCTGACGCCGGACGGTGAAGGCACGCTGATGGAGATTGAGATTCACGTACGCGGACCGCTGGCTCCCCTGTGGGGTCGACTCGTGGGCCGCAAACACGCGCGCGGCCTCGGCGCGCAGACCGAGCGGCTCGTGAGCGCCGCGCGCGAACGCGAGCGGGTGCGGTGACGCGGCTCGACGCGATCCCCGGCATCGGACGCACGTTCGTCCGCGACTTCGCGCGCATCGGAGTCGATTCGGTCGAGCAGCTGCGCGGGCGCGACCCCGAGACGCTCTTCGTCGCGCTCTGCGAGGCCAACGACGACGAAGGACACGCGACGAGCAAGAACTACCTCTACGTGCTCCGCATGGCGGTCTACTACGCCAACGGCGGCCGCGCCGCGGCCAAGCTCAAGTGGAGCGCCTGGCGCGACGCCTAGCGCTCTTCCAACAAGCGGCGCAGGCCCTCCTCGAAGAGCTTCGTCTCGACCTCGATCAGGAACGTCTGCTCGCCCTCGACCTGAACGTCGACGCGGTCGGGAGTGCAGCGCACCCCGTAGCTGCGCGCCATGCGCCCCTCGATACGCACGATGTGGAGCGCGATGCGGAACGTCCCGCCCCCCGAGGCGCGTATCTCGGCCGTGCCGGAGGCGTCGAACTTCGCATTCCCGCCCGAGAACCTCGAGCTGTCGGGGCCCGCGGGCGTGACCGCGACCTCGAGGTGCACGTTGGGCGGCAGCGCGGGAAGCCCGCCCGACAGGACGAAGCGCAGCGGCGCGCCGGCGAGCAGCACGACCTCGCGCTCGCCTACCACCCCGTCGAGGCGGGCGGTTCGGTAGCCCTCGCTCGCGACCTCGATGTCGATAGCCTGCGCGGTCGTCACGATGGAGACCGTCTGTTCGTCGCGCTGCCAGTCGAAACGCCAGGGCGCCTCGTCGTCGCCCGTGGGACGGTACGAGATCTTCAGCTGCGGGATCGTGGCGCCGTCCGCATCGGTCACGCGGAGCCGGATGGCCTGAAACATGCCCCGTAGGTCGATGGGGTTGAGCCGCGGATCGTCGTTCACCTCGCCGGGTACCGCGAGCAGCTGATCGATCACGAGCAGGGGTTCGTCGCTGTCCGACAGCTGCACGTGCAGGTCGTAGGTTCCGGCCGGAACCCGCGTGAGCTCGAACGCGCCGCCGTCCTTCAGCGTGCGGCGGGCCGACTTCGGCGGCTCCTGCGTGCGCACGTCGATCAGCCGCAGGCTGACGTCGCGCGGCTCGACGCCCTCGTCGAGCTGCAGCTTGCCGCGGAGCGTGCCCGCGCCGGGCATGGTGATCGCCAGCTGACGCGAGCCGGGCGCGAACTCCAGGCGCTCCGGCGCGATGTAGTCGGGGTGGGTCGCCTGCAGCGCCAGCCGTCCCTCCGGCACCCAGCCGCGCAGCTGGAAGCGCCCGTTCTCGTCGCTGTTGATGCGCAGGTCGCGGACGGAGTGCCAGCTCCAGCGGTCGACCTCGGGATGGACCTGCTGGCCGCTCTCCACCGTGAGGCGCGCGCCGGCGACCGGCAGGCCCAGGTCGTCGACGACGAGCCCCTCGGCGACCAGCGGCGGCGGCTCGAGCACCAGATCGCCCAGCGCGTTCTCGCCGGCGGCGAGGTGGTAGCTGAGGTCGACGCGCGTCACGATCGGCTCTTCCTCGCTGGTTGCGATGCGGAGCTTCCGCGAGCCCTCCTCGAACGGCGCCTCGATCACGAGCTCGAAGCGGCCTTCCTCGTCGGTGCGCGCGCTCTTGCCCATCGAGCGCGACATGCTCCCGCTCCGCGTTTCGAGCGTCGTCTGCAGCCGCCGCTCGGCCAACGGCTCGCCCTTCGCGTCGAGCAGGCGCGCCGAGACGAACGGCACGTCGTCGCGGATCTGGAGCCGCACGGTCTCGGTCTCGCCGGCGCGGACGGGCCCGTTGGTCAGCGTCTGCACCGCATCGCGACCGTTCGAGAACGACGCCTGTACCTTGAAGCGTCGGCCGGGCTCGACGAAGGGGTAGCGCGCGCGGCCCTCTTCCAGCGGCGCGTACTGGCCCGCGTACCCGAAGCGCAGCGAGCCCTGATCGTCGTCCGCCGCCGCGAGCTCGAGCGTCAGGTAGCCCTCCTCCAAGTACGGCTTGCCCGCCGGCGTGATCAGCTCGATCACGAGCGCGCCCGTCGCCGGCATGGCGAGGACGACCGGCTCGGCGGGCAGATCCGCGAAGTCGAGGTCGAGCTGCGCGGGCTGCTCCACCGGAAGGCCGAGGGCGACCCGCGGCGTCTGCCCGCGTCCGACCGGCTCCTCGAGCAGCATCTTCAAGTGCCGGAAGGTCGCGCGGCCGTCCGCGTCCGAGAGCAGCCGCACCAGGTCGTACGGGGATCCTCCGCCCCCGATCGCGCGCAGGACGACCGGCACGCCGGCGACCGATCGGCCGTCGACGCCGACCACGTCGACCGCCAGCGTCAGGTCGGGCTCGAGCTCGACCACGAGCGGGTCGTCGGTTCTCACTTCGGCGTGCCCCCACAGGCCCGCCGCCTGGGCCGCGACCATGGCGCCCTGCCCAAAGGGCACGCGCAGCACGCCCCGGTCGTCGGCGCGATAGCGCGTCGCGAAGCGTTCGAACAGGCTGTGGAGCGCGAGGTCGCCGGTCAGGAGCTCCAGCTGCACCTCCTCGGCGAGGCGCGAGGGGTTGAGGTAGAACACCGTCGCTCGCGCGACCGGGCTGCGGTCCGCCTGACGGACGACGTGGACCTCGACCCCACTCTCCGGCGCGGCGGTGAAGCCGACCGGCGCCGTCCCGGCCTCGGCCAGGATGCGCCCCTCGTCGCCGTCCGACGCGCCGGAGCCAGCCTCCTGGTGGGCCGGGGGCTCGGCCAGCGCGGCCGACGGCCTCTCGTCTTCGTGCGGGCTCTGCGTCGGCGAGGCGGGCGCGCCGGGCTGGGTCGATTCCGGGCGGTCACCACCCCCGAGCAGATAGGCGAGCGCGATTCCCGCGGCCACCAGGGCCACGGCCAGGAGCGGAACAAGCTTGCGCATGGGATTCGGTCTGAGGTCGCTCCCATCTTAGTCGCGCGCCACGCCGGTATGGACCGGGCTGGACGATCGCGGCGGGCACGGCGACAATTCCCGCCGACATGCGCCTTTGGAGCTCGTCCGCGGTGCTGCTCCTCGCCGCCGCCGGATGCGGTGGAGGAGGCCCAGAAGAGACGCCACGCAACGTGCTGGTCGTGACGATCGACACGGTGCGTCGCGACGCGGTTGGCTTCCTGGGCGCCGAGCCGTCGCCTACGCCGGTACTCGACGCGCTCGCCGGGGAAGCGGTGGTGTTCCGCGACGCGTACACCGTCGCGCCGCTGACGCTGCCGGCGCACGCGTCGCTCTTGACCGGGCTGTACCCCGCAAGCCACGGCGTGCGCGACAACGGAGCCATGCGCGTTCCGGCTCCGGCCGAGACGTTGGCCGAGCGGCTCGCGGCGCGCGGCTATCGCACCTTCGCGTCGGTCGCGGCGTTTGTGCTCGACCCCTGCTTCGGGCTGGACCAGGGCTTCGAGCGCTACATCGCGCCGCCGCGCCAGATCGGCGGGCTCGAGATCAACGTGACCCAGGTGCGCGCCGAGACCGCGGTCGACGAGCTGCTCGCCGCGCTCGGCGACGTCGAGGCGGCCGGGCCGGATGGCGAGCGGGCGCCGTGGTTCGGCTGGCTGCACCTCTACGACCCGCACGCGCCCTACGACGCCCCGGGCGCGCCGCGCGGCGTGCCCGAGGGCCAGGCGTACGCCGACGAGATCCGCTACGCCGACGCGCAGCTCGGGCGCCTCTTCGACGAGCTGAAGCGGCGTGGCCTTTGGGACGAGCTGGTGGTCGTCGTCACCTCGGACCACGGCGAGGGCCTGGGCGATGGCCCCGAGCCGACGCACGGCTACTTCGTGCACGACCCGACGATGCGGGTCCCGCTCCTGCTGCGGCACCCCGACCTCGCGCCGGCGTCGGTCGACGCGCCGGTGTCGCTGGTCGACGTCGTGCCGACGCTGCTGGCGCTCCTGCGCGTACCGGCGGCGGCGGGCGACTTCGATGGGGTCAACCTTGAGGAGACGCTGCGCGGCGGGCCCGAGCCGGCGGAGCGCACGCTCTTGATCGAGTGCTACAAGCCCTGGATCGCCAACGGCTGGGCCCCGTTCGAGGGCGGCGTGCGCGGCTCGCACAAGGCGATTCGCTCGCGACGGCACGAGCTGTACGACCGCTTCGACGACCCGGACGAGCAGAGCAACCTCGCGGGCGGCGCGCTCGACGAGCTGTTCGACGAGGTCGAGCGCCGCATGGCCGAGCTCGCCGGCCGCCTGGGCACCGAGTCGGTGTCGCTCGCCGCGGGCGAGGTCGACGCGCTCGAGAAGATGGGCTACGTCGGGGCGGGCGCGGCGCTTGGCATGGACGAGCGGCCGCCGTTCGACGCGCTACCCGACACGTACGACAAGCACCCGCTGGTGCAGCGCATGCACGTGCTGGCCGAGGCCCTCGCGCGCTCGGACTTCGACGCGGCCGTGGGCGAGCTGCGCGAGCTCTCGCGGCAGGATCCGGGCAACCCGCTGTTCCTCGAGCGGCTGGGCGAGCTGTTGCTCTACTCGGGCGAGGAGCACCTGGACGAGGCCGAGGGCGCGCTCCAGGACGCGTTCCGCCTGCGGCCCGGCCGGCCGCGGGTCCACCTGGGGCTGGCGAACTGCGCTCGCATGCGCGCCGACGCGGCGCAGCGGCGCTGGGAAGCGTCGGGTCGCTCCGACGAGGCCGCGCGGGCCGAGTGGGCCGAGCAGACCGCGCGCCTGGAAGGCGAGCTGCGCGCGACGCTCGCGCTCGAGCCGAACCACCCGACCGCGCTCTTCAACCTGAGCCTGACCCTCACCCGCAAGGGCGACCGCGCGGGCGACGCGGGGGCCAGGCGCGGGCACTATTCCGCGGCGCTCGAGCTCCTCGACACGCTGCTCGAAGGCGTCCCGCCGGAGGACGCGCGCCGCGCCGCCTTCGCCCAGTCGCGCGACAGCTTGCGGGCGCGGCTGCAGGCGCTCGGCGGTTAGCCGCGCCGATGCAGGGCCGGTCGGCACCCGCCCTGGTAGATCGCGAAGCTAGCGACACGCAGGGGATCCAGCGTGCCGCTGCTGCTCTGCCGCACGCCGCGTTGAGCCTTGGTGGTGCGCGCGATGTGGGACGGGGCGCCCCGGCGGCACGCTCGCGGGCGAAGACAAAAAAAGAGCAGGCGCCCCGGCCGCGTGGACGGGGCGCCTGCCTTTCGTCTCGTCGGGAACGCTACAGCGAGGAGATGTACTCGAGCAGCGCCTGGATGTCGGCGTCGAAGGTCGAGCCGCTGGCCAGCGTCTGGAGCGTCACCTGCACCTTCGACGCGCCGGGCACGAAGTCCTCGTGTCCGCGGATGTCGTGGAACTCGTTGAAGAACTTCTGCAGCGCCGGATACGAGGGGTGTCCGAACACCGGGTCGCTCTGCTGGGCCGCGGGGTCGAGCACCGTGCGCAGCGACACGACCGAGTGGTCGTGGAAGTACGGGCCGGTCGAGAAGACGCCGAGCTTGGTCGGTATCGAGAAGAGGTCGGGGGCGCGGAAGAACGTGCGCAGGGGGTTGCCCTCGAGGCCGCCCTCGGGGCACAGCCAGCCGTTGGGGTCGTCGCGCATGAAGTCGTCGTCGGCGTCGGCGTTGAGCGGCGTGTAGGACTCGAGGTCCGACCAACCGTCCAGGTTGCGGTCGACGTCCGGGCTCCCGTCGTTGTCGAGGTCGACGTTCACGCCGGAGTTCACGTTGCGGATGTTGAGCGCGACGATGTTCTCCTGCAGCGAGATGCACAGCGGGTCGAGGGTCTCCAGGCCGAAGGGGTCAGCCGTCAGCGTCGGGTCGAGGAAGTCGGCCGTATAGCCGCGCGCCTCGAGGCCGGTGGAGTCCTTGTCCGGATGGCACGAGAAGCAGCCCGCGTGCCGCATCGTCGGGTTGAGCCCGGTGCTGTTGTTGCCGAAGAAGAGGTCCTCGCCGAGCGCCGCGTTCGCCGAGTAGGCGCCGGTCACCGGGTCGAGGTTCGGGTTGAGCGGCACGGGAATGATCTCGTGGTAGTCGATCAGCGCCTGCTGCTCGGAGTCGGTCAGGATGCCGTGCCCGCCGTTCTCGCCGCCGAACATCGGGCCGGTCTCGCCCAGGTTGAGCCGCGTGCCCTTCCACAGGAGGAGGCCCGTGGCGAGCGTCCCGCCGAACATCGGCATGGTCGAGCGCGGCCCCGCGGGCCGCTGCCATACGTTCGCGTCCGCGCCGCCCTCGAAGTGGCACGAGCCGCACGAGTTGTTGAACAGTCCGGCGGTCTGCGCGCGTGAGGCGTCCTCGAAGAGCTCCTGGCCGGAGCGCTCGGAGAGCGTCATCTTGTCCGCCCCGAGCAGCGTCGGAATCTGCGCCGCCTCCTGCGTGATCACGTACGTGGTCCAGTCCACGCGCAGCGTCGACAGCGTGCGGCTCGTCTCGTTGACGACATAGACCAGCGCGTCGTCGTTCCCGGTCGTCGGGTCGTCGACCATCGCCATGCCCAGCGGAAGGTCGCCGAGCGGCGTCGTCGCGTCGAAGGCCGCGCGCTCGACGAAGTCGTGACGCTCGGGGAACGCGGTGTGGAGCTCCATCAGCGGCCCCACGACGCGGTAGAGGAAGATGTCCTCCGAGCCGCGGTTCAGCATCAGCGCGCGGTCGCCGGCCGGGTTGTAGAGCACCCGCCCCGGTTGTCCCGCGCGGTAGCCGAGGTCGCCGACGCCCAGGTCTTCGAGGCCTAGGACGACCTCTAGACCGTTGGTGAGCCCCTTCGGCTCGCCCGTGACGCCGTCGGTCACGACGGCTTGGAAGTGCAGCGAGAGACCATCCCAGATCGGGTTGTTCTGGATCGGGTTGAAGAACGTCCCCGACGGCGTCATCGGGAAGATGCCGAAGTTCCCTAGGTTGTAGAGCGTGCCGAGTCCGGGCAGCGGGAAGGTCACCGGAGTGCCGAAGTACAGCAGCACCACGTCGGTCGGGTCGGTGCCGGTGACGGCCAGGTCGAGCGTGCCTCCGATCAGGGGCACCTTGACGCCGCCCAGCGTGTAGATGCCGCTCGCCGAGGTTGCGCCCTGGCCGCCGTACGGCACGTACTCGGCCGGCACGACCGGGTCGCTGTATTCGTGGTGGAGGCGCGCCGAGTTGTCGCCCACCTGGCCGTAGCTGTCCAGCGCCGCGTCGAGCACGGTCAGCGCCGGATACACCCGGTTGGCGAAGTCGCCGTCGATCTCGCCGGCGAAGTCGTGGTTCACGTCGTGGTTGGTGTTGTGCAGCACGTGCGGCACGATCGCGAGCGTGCCGTCGGGCGACAGCGCGATGTCGTCCGCGAAGCGCGGGAAGCCCTGGCTCTCGACCGTCTGCACGTCGATCGGGTTCAGGATCGGGTGCACGTCGTAGTCGTTCAGGTCGATCCGCGAGGCGAGGCTCACCCCGGTCGGCATGCCCATGCCCGACAGCTGAACGTCGACCGTCGAGACGAAGCCCGAGGTCAGGTGCGTGACGTAGATCCGCGCGCTGTCGTCGCGGATCACAAAGGCGCGCGGCTCGGCCAGGTCGGGGACCATGTCGAGGTCGGAGTCGACGTCCGTCACCGTGCCCACGGGAATGATGTTGAGCGAGCGCGGGTACTCGAGCGTCTCGAGCAGCGTGTCGTTGACGGCGTCGAACAGCCGCAGCGTCGCCGACCGCATCGAAGTCAGCGCGAAGTACTTGCCGTTGGGCGAGAACGCCAGGCCGTAGGGCTCGGTGCCGACGTCGGTCAGCGTGTCGGTGACGGCCTTCGTGGCCACGTCGATGACGCTCACCGTGCCGCGGATCTCGGCGCCGGTGAAGGGCGTCACGAAGTTGACGTCGACCGGGACGTTGCCGCGCTGGTTCGCTACGTACACCTGCGTGCCGTCCGGGCTGAAGGCGAGCGTCCGGGGCCAAACGCCGACCTCGATCTCGTGCGTTGCTGCGCCCAGGGTCGTGTCGATGACCGACACGGAGTTGTTGCCGCGATTGCATACCCAGACCTCGTTCGACGCGGCTGGGTTCACCACGACCGACGAGACCTGCGAGTGCTGAGCAAGGAGCGGGGCGGAGCCGAGAGCGAGGACTCCCAGGGAGAGGAGGAGGCGCTTCATGGGGGGTGTTCTTTGCTTGAGGAACGAGAGTTCCTGATGGTAACCCGACTCAACGAATCCAGCCGCCCCTTGGCTTGAAGGGCGACGGACCCCCTGGCACGATCCGGCCGTCGACAACGGCGCGCCGAAGCGCCCGGGAGGAAACAAGTGAGCGAAGCGAAGAGAGCAGCCGGACGCCGTGCCGCGGAGTTTGTCGAAGACGGCATGGCCTTGGGACTCGGGACCGGCTCGACGGTCTTCTACACCCTCGAGCGGTTGGCGGAGCGCATCCGCGAGGAACATCTTTCGCTGCGCTGCATCCCGACCTCGATCGACACCGAGACCAAGGCGAACGAAATGGGGATCCCCCTGGCGACGTTCTCCGAGGTCGAGACGCTCGACCTGACCATCGACGGCGCCGACGAGATCGACGGCGACTTCCAGATGATCAAGGGCGGCGGCGGCGCGCTGTTGCGCGAGAAGGTCGTCGCCGCGGCGAGCAAGCGCGAGGTCATCGTCGTCGACCGCAGCAAGGTCGTCGAGCGCCTCGGCGTGCGCTTCCTGCTGCCGGTCGAGGTGGTTCCCTTCGCGCGGCACAACATCACGCGCTGGCTCGAGCACCTCAGCGCTCAGCCCAACCTCCGCATGCGCGACGAGGGCGAGGTGTACCGCACCGACAACGGCAACGAGATCCTCGACTGCCGCTTTCCCGGCGGGATCGAAGACCCGGCCGAGCTCGAGCGTCGCCTGTCGGTGATCCCCGGGGTGGTCGAGAGCGGCCTCTTCATCGACTTGTGTCACGTGCTCGTCGTCGGCGACGAGGGCGAGACGGTCGAGGTGCGCGAGAAGCCGTAGCGCTTCCGCGCGCCGGCTAGAGCTTCTTCAGCAGCTCGGAAACGTCGCCCTCGATCTTCGAGCGCATGGCCTCGACGTCCGGCCCTGTCATCCCGGCGGCGTGCTTCTGCTCGAGCTCCTTCACGTGGTCGACCAAGGACCTCACGTGCTTGACGAGCGCGCTCTTCGTCACATCGCTCTCGACCCGCACCTTGATGGACCGCAGGTCGACCAGCAGTCCGCGGTAGTCCTTGCGCAGGCTCTCGGCGTCGGCCTGTGCGGCGCGCTCCAGATCCTGGAGGTGGCCTTCGACCTCCTTGTGCCAGGCGACGACGGCCTTGTGGAGCTCGCTTTCGACCTTCGACTCGACCGACGCGACGAGCTTCTCGAGCTTGGCCAAGCGAGGCTCGACGTCGTTCTGCCACAGCGCGGAGGCTCGCTGGACGTCCGCCTCGGCGGTGTGGACCAGCTGCTCCAGGTGGCCTAGCCGCGGCTCGATCTGCTCGTGCCAGAAGGCGACGCTCTTCTCCAGGTCGTGCCTCGCCTCGTCCACGGTCCGGACGGCGGCGCATCCGGCGAGCAGCAACAGGCCGGGGGCGAGGGTGGTTCTTACTGACATCACGCGCCGCGATGAGACCAAGCGCCGCCGGGCGACACAACGAGAAAGGGCCCCCGGCCGCGCGGCCGGGAGCCCTTCGTGCTTCGGTCTCTAGGAGTGCTCTAGAGCGACGAGATGTAGGCGAGCAGCGCCTCGATGTCGGCGTCGAAGGTCGAGCCGGCGGCGAGCGTCTGCAGCGTCACCTGCACCTTCGAGGCGCCCACGACGAACTCCTCGTGTCCACGGATGTCGTGGAACTCGTTGAAGTACTTCAGCACACCCGGGTACGTCGGGTGGCCGAAGACCGGGTCGCTTCCCTGCGAGGCCGGGTCGAGGACCGCGCGCAGCGACGCGAGCGAGTGGTCGTGGAAGTACGGGCCGGTCGAGAAGACGCCGAGCTTGGTCGGCACCGAGAACAGCTCCGGAGCCCGGTTGAAGACCTTCTTCGGGTTGCCGGGGACGCCGTCGGTCGGGCAGAGGTAGTTGTTGTTGTCGTCGCGCGTGAAGTCGTCGTCGTCGTCCGGGTTCAGCGGGATGTAGGTCTCGAGGTCCGAGTAGCCGTCCACGTTGCGGTCGACCTCGGGGTTGCCGTCTCCGTCCGCGTCGACGTTCACCGCGGAGTTCACGTTGCGGATGTTCTCCGCGGCGATGTTCTCCTGCAGCGAGAAGCAGAGCGGGTCGAGCGTCTGGAGACCCATCGGGTCGTCGGTCAGCTCGGGGATGATGAAGTCGGTGGTGTAGCCCCGAGCTTCCAGCGTGCTCTCGTCCTTGTCGGGGTGGCACGTGGCGCAGCCCGCGGCGCGGCCGAGCGGGTTGAGGCCGGTGTCGTTGGTCCCGAAGTACAGGTCCTCACCGAACTCCGCGGTGGCGGAGTAGGCGCCCGTGACCGGGTCGAGGTTCGGGTTCAGCGGGACCGGGATGATCTTGTGGTAGTCGATCAGGCCCTGGACTTCCGCCGGGGTGAAGGCGCCGGTGCCGCCGTTCTCGCCGCCGAACATCGGTCCGGTCTCGCCGAGGTTGACGCGCACGCCCTTCCAGAGGATCAGGCCGGTGAGCAGCGGACCGCCGTAGACCGGCATGGTCGAGCGCGGGCCCGCGGGACGCTGCCAGACGTTGCCGTCGGCGCCGCCCTCGAAGTGGCATGACTCGCAGGAGTTGTTGAAGTTGCCGGCGGTCGAGGCGCGCGACGCGTCGTCGAAGAGCTCCTGGCCGATGATCTCGGAGAGCGTCATCTGGTCGGGGCCGAGCAGCGTCGAGACCTGGGAGCCCTCGCGCGCGATCGCGCCGGTGTCCCAGTCGATCCGCAGCGTCGTGAGCGTGCGGGTCGTCTCGTTGATGATGTGCAGCAGCGAGTCGTTGTTCACCGTCGACGCGTCGTCGACGAGCACCATGCCGAGCGGCAGGTCGCCCATCGGGGTCGAGGTGTCGAGCGGCGCGCGCTCCACGAAGTTGTGGCGCGGCGGGAAGGCGGTTTCGAGCGTCAGGGTCGAGCCGGAGACGCTGTAGAGGAAGACGTCCTCGGAGCCGCGGTTGAGCATCAGCGCGTGGCTGCCGTCCGGGCTGTAGAGCACGCGCCCGGGGTGGCCGGCGCGGTGGCCCATCTTGCCGTCGCCCACGCCGTTGGCGGAGAGCACCATCTCAAGGCCGTTCGAGAGGCCCTTCAGCGCGAAGGTCGTGTTGTCGAACACGCCGCACTGGAAGAAGAGCGAGGAGCCCTCCCACAGCGGGTTGTTCGCGATCGGCGACGAGAACGTCGCCGTGTTGGGGCCGGCGGCCACCATCGGGAAGGCGCCGAAGTTGCCCAGGTTCAGCAGGGTGCCGAGCGGGCCGAGCGAGATCGGCGGCGACGGAAGGCCGAACGCCAGGAAGACCAGATCGCTCGTGTTGTCGTGGCCCGAGTGCACGAAGTTCGCCGTGCCGCCGAGGACCGGCGAGCCCGCGCCGCCGAGCGTGTACACGCCCGAGCCCGAGCTCGCACCCTGGCCGCCGTACGGGATGTACGCCGCCGGGTCCGCCGGGTCGGTGAGCTCGTGGTGCAGGCGCGTCGACGTGTCGCCGCCCTGCGCGTAGCTGTCCGCCGCCGTGTCGATCACGGTGAGCGCCGGGTAGACGCGGTTGGCGAAGTCGCCGTCGATGGCGCCGCCGAAGTCGTGGTTGACGTCGTGGTTCAGGTTGTGGAGCAGGTGCGGAACGAGGGCCCGCGTGCCGTCGGGCGACAGCGCGATGTCGTCCAGGAAGCGCGGCGTCCCCTGGCTCTCGACGGTCTGAACGTTGACCGGGTTGAAGATCGGGTGCGGCGCATACTCGTTGAGGTCGATCCGCGTCGCCAGCGAGATGCCGAGCGGGTTGCCCATGCCGTTGAGCGTCACGTCGACCGCCGACACGTAGCCGGGGATGAGGTGCGTCACGTAGATCTTCGCGCTGTCGTCACGGATGACGAACGCGCGGGGCTCCATCAGGTCGGGGAGCATGTCGAGGTTCTCGTCGACGTCGATCACCGAGCCCGAGCTGATGAAGTTGAGCGTGCGGGGGTACTGGAGCGTGTGCGACAGCCCCTTGGTGCCCGCGTCGTAGAGCTTGATGGTGCCGGAGCGGTGCCCGCTGATCGCGAAGTACTTGCCGTTCGGCGCGTACGCGATGCCGTAGGGCTCGGTGCCGACGTCGGTGAGCGTGCTGGTCACCGACTTGGTGGCCACGTCGATCACGCTGACGGTGCCGCGGATCTCGGTCCCGGTGAAGGGGGTCACGAAGTGGACGTCAACGGGCACGTTGCCGCGCTGGTTGGTCACCAGGACCTCGGAGCCGTCCGGGCTGAAGGCGAGCGTGCGAGGCCATACGCCGACCTCGATCTCGTGGGTGGTGGTGCCGGTGGACGTGTCCACGACGGACACCGAGTCGTTGCCCCGGTTGCAGACCCAAACCTCGCTAGGATTGGCCGGGTTGACGACGACGCTCGTAACCTGAGCGTGCTGTGCGAAGGCCGACGAGGCCGTGCACGCGAGCCCGATCAGAGCGGAAGACACGAAGCGCTTCATGCTGGATTCTCTGCCGTTCTTATCTGGAGGAAGGCACGGAACCCCACAGCCGGTCGGACCGGCGCGTGAGGGGCCGCGCTGGGGAGTAGAGAGACCGTCCTGGATGCCGCCCCACGCCCTGGGAGGCGGGGGTCGAACCCGTCGCGTCGGGCCGAGCGGGAGGAGGGAATCCCACCCGGTGCATCCCTAGGGCGATCCGGGCCGAAAAGCATACCAGGCTTTGCCGAGGGTGGCGGTTCCGTCATGCGCATCCACACGCGTGTGGGGGCGTTGTTTGCGTGGTCGGAACATGCCCTGGGATATGGGCTTACGCGCCTGCAGGGGGGACGCGCGCGCCGCCTCGGCGGCCGAGGAAGGAGTTTCGTAAGAGCAAGGGCGGGCTCCGAACGGTGCCCGCCAGATCTCCGACGGAAGAATCCGCCCGTATGTGCCCCGGTTTCCCACCGTCCAGCCGGAAGGCCCTACCGAAGTCGTGGCGGGAGCGGGAGCTAGCCCCGCTCCGCGGCACCGCCGAGGCGGATCCAGCGCTTGGCACCGGCGTTGCGATCGGGGGGGGCCATGGAGACAACTCGAAGTCTCTACCCTTTGGAGCCCAGCGGAGGGTCGGTCGTCCCCGGCCGGCTCTCCGCTTCCTCCGGCACCTCCGCGCACGAAGAGCAGCTCTTCGAGCGCGAGGTGGAGCGCGCTACCGAGCGTGCCGGCGGCCGTGAGGCCGTCGAGGAGCGCCGCGCCGAGGGCCACGACGCCCGCCGCCAGCGCCGCCGCGAGGCCTTCCAAGAACACCGTGAGGCACGCCGCGCTGCCGAGGAGCAGGCCGCCCGGGCGCCGCGCCGCGCCGAGCAGGCAGAGCGCGACGGGCCCGCGCCGGCCGCCCTGCCGGCGAGCCCGGCGGAGCCCACCGCGCTCCCCGCGCCGCCGCTGACGCTCGGCTCCCCGCTCACCCCTCCGCCGAACCCCGGGGCCCAGGCCCTGCAACCCGCCCCGGGCGGTTCGGCCCTCCCCGCGTCACCCGGCGCTCCGGCGGCGCCGCTCGCCGCGCCGCTGCGGCAGCCGGCTTCCGGGGCCCCCGGAGGAGCGCCGGTCCCGGCCGGCCCGGCCCGCGGAGGCGTCGCCGGCGCCGCTGCGACCCCGGCGCCCTACGCCCCCGGATCCGAGCCGGCCCGCCCCCGTGCGGCCGCCGCGCCGACCGCCCCCCCGGGCCCCGCAGCCCCCGAGCCGCCGCCCGAGGCCGAATCGGTCCGCGCCGGCGACGTCCTGCGCCAGCTGCGGCTGCATCTGGCCGCGGGCGGCCGCGAGGCGACCTTCAGCCTCGCGCCGGCCGAGCTCGGCCGGCTGCAGGTGCGGGTGCAGATCAAGGACGGACGGGTCGGCGCGATCGTGCGCGGCGAGTCCGCCGCGACCCTCGACCTGCTCGGCAGCCACCTGCCCGAGCTGCGCGCCGCCTTCGCGGCCCAGGGGATCGAGGTCGAGGGCTTCGAGCTCCAGCTCGGCCTCGACGACGAGCACGGCGGGCGCTCGCCCGACCCGCGGCCGCACGCGGCGCCCGCCGCCGCGCCCGCGTCGCACCTGGACCGCGTCCTGCACCTCCCGACGCCCGCACGGGGCGCCGTCGCCGACGACGGCGTCGACACCTACGCCTGACACCCGAAGACCCATGGACCTGACCGGCATCTCCGCCTCCGAATCCAGCCTGGCCGCCTCCGGGGCCCTCCCGAGCCAGTCGCTCGACAAGGAGGCCTTCATGGAGCTCCTGGTCGCGCAGCTCCAGAACCAGGACCCTCTCGATCCGGCCAGCAGCGAGGAGTTCTCGGCGCAGCTCGCGCAGTTCTCGTCGCTCGAGCAGCTCGAGAACCTCAACGACAACATCCTCACGATGGTGCTCCTGCAGCAGTCCAACGCGCTGCTCGGGCAGCTGACCGAGGGCAGCGCGCTGATCGGGCAGTCGGTGAGCTGGCAGGACCCGACGACCGGCACCAGCGGCACGGGCACGGTCGAGTCCGTCAAGGTCGTCGACGGGACGGCCTTCCTGAGCATCGACGGCGACGACGTCGCGCTGATCGACGTGACCGAGGTGCTTGGCGCCGAGGAACCGAGCACCGAGGCGGACGACGAGTCAGGCGACGAGGACACCGAGGAAAGCAACTAAGGACCCAGCACCATGTCTTCCTTTATCTCCGCGCTCAGCGGTCTGCGCTCGAACCAGAGCTGGATCGACGTGATCGGCAACAACCTGGCGAACGCCAACACGCAGGGCTTCAAGTCCTCGCGCGCGCTGTTCTCCGACCTCCTCAGCATCACCCAGCGGCCGGGGACTCAACCCACGGGCAACCTCGGCGGAACGAACCCGCTGCAGGTGGGGCTTGGCGTTCAGTTCGCCTCGGTCGAGAAGAACCTCACCCAGGGCGCCCTGAACCTGACCGGCCGCACGTTCGACCTCGCGATGCTCGGCTCGGGCTACTTCGCCGTCAGCAACGGCGTCGAGACCAACTACACCCGCGTCGGCTCGTTCGGCCTCGACGCCGAGGGCAACATGGTCGACCAGCGCACGGGCTACCGCGTGCTGAACTCCGCCGGCCAGAGCTTCCAGATCGACACCGGCGCGGTGTTCCCGCCCCAGGCGACGTCGCAGGTCGACTTCAACGGCAACCTGCCGGCCGCGGTCGAGGGGCCGCTGGCCGAGGTGCTCACCTCGTCCACGCCGCTGAACGAGGGCACGGCCGCGATCACGACCGGCACCAACACCGGGCCGTTCAACGTGCCGGTCGGCGAGACCTGGACGATGGAGCTCACGATCAACGGCGGCGCGCCCGAGGAGGTCTCGATCGTCGGGTCGGGCTCGATCACCGCCCAGCAGGTGGCGGACGAGATCAACACCCAGACCGACCACGTCACCGCGACGGTGGTCGGCGGCGCGATCCAACTAGAGAGCGACAAGAGCGGCACCGGGTCGACCATCCTGGTCAACCCCGGCGCGGCCGCGCTCGACCTGAAGAGCATGATCGGCCTGGTCGACTTCGTGCAGGGCACCGAGACGCTCGGCACCGAGGCGAGCGACCTCAACGCGCTCTCCTCGAACCTCGCCGACTACTCGGTGGGGGACACGATCACGCTGTCGGGCACGGACGTCGACGGCTCGGCGGTGCAGGGCTCGTTCGAGTACGGCACCGACGGCACGACCGTCGGGGACCTGGTCGCGTTCATCGATGGGCTCTACGGCCAGGCGACCGCGGCCTTCAACGCCACCACCGGGCAGATCGAGCTGACGGCCGACGGAACCGGCGAGGCCGACCTGACGCTGTCGCTGCTCGACGGCGCGAGCCAGAACGGCTCGACCGACTGGACCCAGCACACCTTCGCTGTCACCACCAACGGCACCGGCCCCGACACCGTGACGACCTCGGTCGAGGTCTATGACACCGCCGGCACGTCGCACGTGCTGACGACGACCTTCACGCGCCAGGACGACGGCTCGTGGAACCTCAACGTCGAGCTGCCGGACGACGACGGGACCATCGTCGAGGGCGCGGTGACCGGCATCACCTTCAACGAGGACGGGTCGATTCAGACGCCCACGTCGGCCGAGCTCGTAATCCAGTTCGGCACGCTCGCGCAGCAGACGATGACGCTCGACCTCGGCACCGCGGGCCAGTTCGCCGGACTGACGCAGTTCGGCAACCCGGCCAGCGTCGTGTCGGACTTCCAGGACGGCTACGGAGCGGGCGAGCTCGTGAGCATGTCGGTCGACTCCACCGGCGCCATCGAGGGCTTCTTCACGAACGGCCAGACGCAGGTCCTGGGCGACTTCGGCGTCGCGACCTTCGCCAACGAGCTGGGCCTCGAAGACCTCGGCGACAACTACATGCGCGAGAGCCCCAACTCCGGCACGCGCGTGCTCGGCCAGGGCCAGCTCGCCGGGGCGGGCGACGTCGTGGGCGGCGCGCTAGAGGACTCCAACGTCGACACCGCCGAGCAGTTCGTGCACCTGATCCGCGCCCAGCGGGGCTTCCAGGCGAACGCGCGGGTCGTGACCGTGCAGGACGAGCTATTGGCCGAGATCGTGAACGTGGTCTAGCGGAGCCGCGCCACCTAGCGGAGCGGCGCCACTAAGATGGCGCGCCGTGGAGCCATCCCTCCTCCTCCGCGGCGCGTCTGAGAACAACCTGAAGGCCGTCGACCTCGACCTGCCGCTCGGGCAGTGGATCTCGGTCGTCGGCCCGTCGGGCTCGGGGAAGACCTCGCTCGTCTTCGACGTGCTCGTGCGCGAGGGCCAGCGGCGCTTCCTGGGCGCTCTCTCCGCCCGCGCGCGGCACTTCTACGGCAAGCTCGGGCGCGCGGCGGTCGAGCGCCTCGACGGCCTGCCCCCCGCGATCGCCGTCGGGCAGCAGGCCGAGTCCGCGAACGCGCGCTCGACCGTCGGCACGCGCACCGGCAGCCTCGACCTGTTGCGGCTGCTCTTCGCGCGCCGGGGCGAGGATCCCGGCCGCGTGGCGCTCACCCGCAGCCACTTCAGCTTCAACCACCCCGACGGGGCGTGCGAGGCCTGCGCGGGCTTGGGCGTCGAGGACCGCGTCGCGCCCGAGCTGCTCATCGCCGACCCGGCGCGCACGATCCGCGGCGGCGCGCTGCGGCCGACGCTGAAGAACGGCTACACCGTCTACAGCCAGGTCACGGTCGATGTGATGGACCGCATCTGCCGCGCCCACGGATTCGACGTCGACACGCCGTGGGGCGAGCTTGCGGACGAGCAGCGCGACGTCGTGATGTACGGCACGCGCAAGCTCAAGGTGCCGTTCGGCAAGCATCCGATCGAGTCGCGCATGCGCTGGGAGGGCATCACTGCCCGGCCGCGCGAAGAGGGCTACTACCGCGGGCTGATCCCGGTCATCGAGGAGACGCTTAAGCGCAACCGCAACCCGAACGTGCTGCGCTTCGTGCGCTCGGTCGCGTGTGCGGAGTGCGGCGGGTCGCGGTTGGCTCGGGCGGGGCGCGAGGCGCGGATCGGCGGGCGGCGGCTGCCCGAGCTCCTGGCGCTGCCGGCGGCGACGCTGCGCGCCGCGCTCGACGAGCTGCCGCCTTCGGAGGTGCTCGACGCGCTGCGCCCCTCGCTCGCGAGGCGCCTCGAACGCATGGAGCGCCTCGGCCTCGGCCACCTCAGCCTCGACCGCGCGAGCGACACGCTGTCCGGCGGCGAAGCGCAGAGGCTACGCCTCGCCGCGCAGCTCACCGCCGGCCTCGGGCGCATGCTGGTCGCGCTCGACGAGCCGACGCTGGGCCTCCACCCGAGCGGGCAGGAGGGCATGCGCACGATCCTCGACGAGCTGCGCGCGCTCGGCAACACGCTGCTCGTCGTCGAGCACGACCCCGACCTCGTGCGCCAGGCCGACCACCTCGTGCGTCTCGGCCCGGGCGCCGGGACGTCGGGCGGCGAGGTCGTCGAGAGCGGAGCGCTCGCCGCCGGCGCGGACGACCCGCTCGGCCGCGCGCCGGAGCGCAAGCAGGCGCCGCGCTCGGGCGGCGGCGTGCTCGCGCTGCGCGGCGCGACGCTGCACAACCTCCAGGGGGCCGACCTACTGGTGCGCCTGGGAGCGCTGAACGTCGTCGTCGGCCCATCGGGCGCCGGCAAGAGCTCGCTGGTGTTCGGCACGCTCCTGCCCGCGCTGCGCGCCGAGCCCGGCGGGCCCTTCGACGCGCTCGAGGGCGCGCCGGCCGCGGGCGTCGAGGCCGTCGACGCACGCCCGATCGGCCGCACCCCGCGCAGCACGCCGGCCACGTGGTCGGGGCTCTTCGACCTGGTGCGCCGGCGCTTCGCCGCCGAGCCCGAGGCCGTCCAGCGCGGCTTTAAGGCCGGCCGCTTCTCGTACAACAACAAGGAGGGCCGCTGCCCCGCCTGTGAGGGGCTCGGCTTCCGCCGCGTCGGGTTGCACCTGCTCGAGGACGTCGAGCTCGACTGCGACGCCTGCGGAGGCGGGCGGTACGCGCCCGAGACCCTCGCCGTACGCGTGCGCGGGCTCAACATCGCCGAGGTGCTGGCGCTGACGGTCCGCGAGGCCTGCGAGTACTTCGCCGGCGACGCTCCGCTCGAGGCGCTGGTGCGTGCGATGGACGAGCTGGGGCTCGGCTACCTGTGCCTCGGGCACGCCTCAAACCGCCTGAGCCGCGGCGAGGCGCAGCGCGTGAAGCTCGCGACGCTGCTGGGCACGCGCGACGCATCGCCGTCGCTCCTGCTGCTCGACGAGCCCGACCGCGGCCTGCACCCGGGCGACGTGGCGCTCCTCCTGCGCGCGCTCGACGCGCTGGTCGACGCGGGGCACACCGTCGTCGCGATCTCGCACCACCGCCATCTGTGGGCGGCGGCGGACGTCGTGACCGAGCTCGAAGCCGGCCGCGCGCGCGACGCCGTCGAGCCCGACCTCGCGCCGCTCGGCCCCGTGCGCGGTGCGCGCGAGCTCCCCGAGCCGCCGCCCGCGATCCGGCTGCGCGGCGTGCGCACCCACAACCTGGCCGGCGTCGACGTCGACGTGCCGCACGGCCGCTGGACCGCGATCGCGGGCGTCTCGGGCAGCGGCAAGAGCTCGCTCGCCTTCGACACGCTCGCCGCCGAGGCCTGGCACCGCTTCTCGGAGAGCCTGCCGTTTCAGGTGCGGCGCTACGTGCGCCGCCAGCCGCGCCCGCCGCTGGAGAGCGCCGCGGGGCTCGGGCCAACGCTTGCCCTGCGCCAGGGGCAGGCGCGCGCCGGGGAGCGCTCGACCGTCGCAACCCAGTCCGAGCTCGGACCGCTGCTACGGCTGCTGTACTCGCGCGCCGGGACGCTCGCGGACGCGCCCTGCGGGCTGTCGGCGGCGCACTTCAGCACCGAGCAGTCGCTGGGCGCGTGTCCCGCGTGCGAAGGCCGCGGCGTCGTGGCGCGCTGCGATCCCGACCTGCTCGTGACCGACCCTTCGCTGCCCGTCGCCGGCGGCGCGCTGTCGGGCACGCGGCCCGGCCGCTTCTTTTCGGAGCCCGACGGACAGCACGTCGCGACCCTGCGCGCCGCGCTCGGGCCGGACGCGGACCT
The DNA here is from genome assembly GCA_039029355.1 of Planctomycetota bacterium. Taxonomy (GTDB): domain Bacteria; phylum Planctomycetota; class UBA1135; order UBA1135; genus JBCCGI01. The sequence continues at coordinate 23,346 of JBCCGI010000017.1, read as the reverse complement.
CGGGCGCCCCTGGGCCGAGCTCGACGACGAGACGCGCCGCATCGCGCTCCACGGCGCCGGCGACGCGGTCTTCGACGTGCGCTGGGACTTCCAGCGCGGCCAGCGCTCCGGCCGGCACGAGTTCCGCGGGCCTTGGGAGGGGCTGTGCGCGCTGGTCGAGCGCGAGGCGCGCCGCCGGGCCGGCGCCAAGAGCGCGGACGAGTGGCGCGCGCCGCTCGTCGACGTCGCCTGCGCGGCGTGCGGCGGCGGAGGCCTGGCGCCGGATCCGGCGGCGGTCGTAGTCGGCGGGCGCACGCTCGGCGAGCTGCAGGCTCTGCCGCTCGCAGCGGTGCTGCCGGCGCTCGAGGCCGTCGAGGTCGAGCCCTGGCAGCGCGCCGTGCTCGACGCGCTCCTGCCCGAGCTGCGCGGGCGGCTGGACGACCTTGCTGCGCTCGGCCTGGGCCACCTCAGCCTCGGCCGCCGGAGCCGCACGCTGTCCGAGGGCGAGCTGCAGCGCACGCGCATCGCGAGCGTGCTCCGCGCCGGGCTGACGGGCGTGACGTACGTGCTCGACGAGCCCGCGGCGGGCCTGCATGCGCGCGACGTCGAGCGCCTGCTCGAGCGCCTCGCGCGGCTGCGCGACGGCGGCAACACGCTGGTCGTCGTGTCGCACCGGCCCGAGGTGCTGCGCGCGGCCGACCACCTGATCGAGCTGGGGCCCGGCGCCGGCGCGGAGGGCGGCCGGGTCGCCGCGGCGGGGCCGCCCGCCGAGGTGCTGGCGGGAGACGGGCCGACCGCACGCGCGCTCCGCGCCGGAGCCGCGCTCGCGCCTCAGGCTCCGCCGCCGACGCGCGAGCGGCTGCGCAACCGCGGCGCGCGCGCCCACAACCTGCGGGCGATCGACGTCGAGCTGCCCTCCGCCGGCTTCGTGTGCGTCACCGGCGTGTCGGGCAGCGGCAAGAGCAGCCTGCTGTTCGGTGTGCTCGAGGCCTCCGCGCGCGCCGGTCGGCCGGTCGGTTGCGACGGCATCGAGCGCGTCGGCGAGGACGGCGCGGTCCGCCCCGGCTGGGGGCTGGAGGACCTCGGCGAGGTCCGCAGCTCGCGCCGGCTGGGGGCCGGTGGCTCGATGCTGAGCGCGCTCGGCCTCCTGGGACCGCTCCAGTCGCTCTATCACGCCCAGGCGAAGCGCGACCCCGAGCTGGGCCTCACCCGCGCGGCCTTCTCGTTCCAGAGCCCGGCGGGACGCTGCGAGACGTGCCGCGGCACCGGCCGCGAGGATGTCGCGATGGACTTCATGGCCGACCTGGCGCTGCCCTGCCCCGCGTGCGGCGGCCGGCGCTATCGCGACGCGGTGCTCGCCGTGGCGTGGGAGGGGCTCAGCGTGGCCGACTTCCTGGAGCGTCCGGCCGGCGAGCTGCCCGAGCTGCCCAAGGGCAAGCTCCGCACGGGCGTCGAGGCGCTGGTCGAGATCGGACTCGGCTATCTGCCCCTGGGCCGCCGCCGGCGAGAGCTCTCGGGCGGTGAGGCGCAGCGCGTCGCGCTGGCGGCGGGGACGCTGGGCTCGCCCGCGCCGTCGTTGTACCTGCTCGACGAGCCCTCGACCGGGCTGCACGAGGCCGACTTGGTCCGGCTCGTCAGCGTCGTCCGTCGGCTCGTGTCGCGCGGCAACTTAATCGTCGCGGCGGAACACCGCGCTTCGCTGATCGGCGCCGGCGATCTCGTGCTCGAGCTCGGCCCCGGGTCGGGCGCGGACGGCGGCCGACTGGTAACGCGCGGCTAGCGCCCTCGCGCGATGATGTCCGCTGCGGCAGACTAGGGCCCGCGTGAGCGTGTCCAAGGAAACCGAAGGCGAGTCGCTGGCCGCCGTCGATCTCGGATCGAACAGCTTCCACATGGTGATCGGCCGGGTGCTCGGCGATCACATCTCGCTGCTCGACCGCCTGCGCGAGCCGGTGCGGATCGCCGCCGGGCTACGCGAGGACCGCACGCTGGCCCCCGAGGCAACCGAGCGGGCGCTCGCCTGCCTCGAGCGCTTCGCTGAGCGCCTGCGCGGCGTGCGCCCGCAGCGCGTGCGCGTCGTCGGCACCAACACGCTGCGCCGCGCCAAGAAGAGCGGTCGCTTCCTGAGCCGCGCGCGCAAGATCCTGGGCTCGCCGGTCGAGATCCTGCCCGGCGTCGAGGAGGCGCGCCTGATCTATCTGGGCGTCTCGCACGACGTCGAGTTCGGCGAGGGGCCGCGGTTGGTGGTCGACATCGGTGGCGGCAGCACCGAGTGCATCGTGGGCGAGGGCTTCGAGCCGCGGCTCCTCAACAGCATGCACATGGGCTGCGTCTCGTGGACGCGGCGCTTCTTCCCCGAAGGTCGCCTCACACGCGAAGCCTTCCGCAAGGCCGAGATCGCGGCGCGCCAGGAGCTGGAGCCGATCGAGAAGCGCTACCGCGAAGCCGGCTGGCGCGACGCCGTGGGCTCGTCCGGAACCGCGCGCGCGATCCGGCAGATCGTCCGCGAGAACGGCTGGTCGGACGGTTGGACGACGCTCGGCGCGCTGAAGCGGCTGCGCAAGGAGCTGGTGCGGCTCGGCTCGGCATCGCAATTGGCGCTCCCCGGGCTGCAGGAGGAGCGCGCCCCCGTGATCGCCGGCGGCGTCGCGATCCTGAAGGCGGTCTGCGACGGGTTCGACGTCGACGTGCTGCGCACCTCGGACTACGCGCTGCGCGAGGGCATCCTGTACGACCTCGTCGGCCGCATCGAGCAGCAAGACGTGCGCGAGCGCACCGTCGAGACGCTTGCGCAGCGCTACCACGTCGACATCGAGCAGGCGGCGCGCGTCGAGGTGACCGCGCTGGACCTCTTCAAGCAGGTCGCGCGGGCGTGGGAGCTCGACAAGCGCCGCGGTACGCGCTACCTGCGCTGGGCGACGCGGCTGATCGAGATCGGGCTCGCGGTCGCCTACAGCGGCTACCACAAGCACTCGGGCTACCTGGTAGCGAACTCGACGATGCCTGGCTTCTCGCGCGAGGCGCGCGCGCTGATCGCGACGCTCGTGCGCTACCACCGCCGGAAGATCGAGCCCGAGGCTTTCGAGCTCCTGCCGCCGTACTACTCGGAGGTGGCGCGCCGGCTCTGCGCGATCCTGCGCATTGCGGTCAACCTGAACCGCGGCCGCGGGGCCACCGAGCTCCCGTCGTTTGACGCGGAGGCCGACGGCGAGAACCTGTCGCTGCGCTTCCCCGAGGGTTGGCTCGAGGAGCACCCGCTGACGTCAGCCGACCTTGCGGCGGAGGCCGCGGCCCTTGCCGCGGCCGGGATCCGGTTTTCGGCCTCCTAGGCCGGCGAGGCGCTCGCGCAGGATTGTCTGTGCCAAGCGCTCGATACGCTGGCCGGGCTTCACCTGGGTGTATTCACCGTCACGCCCTAGCACCCACGCCTGCGAGTTGTCGGCGAGGTACGTGTCGATTCCGTCGCGGATGACCTCGGCGCGCAGCGCGGGGTCTTCGATCGGGAAGCAGGTCTCGACGCGGCGCAGCAGGTTGCGCTCCATCCAGTCGGCGCTCGCGAGGAACGTCTTCTCCGCGCCGTCGGCGTGGAAGTAGAAGATGCGCGAGTGCTCGAGGAAGCGCCCGACGATCGAGCGCACGCGGATGTTCTCCGACACGCCGGGCACGCCCGGGCGCAGCGTGCAGATGCCGCGCACGATCAGGTCGACCTTCACGCCCGCCTGCGAGGCGCGGTACAGCGCGCGGATCACCTCGGGCTCGTTGAGCGAGTTCACCTTGGCCACGATGCGCGCCGGCTTGCCCTTCTTGGCGTGCTCGACCTCGTCGTTGATGAGCTCCAGCAGCCGCTTGTGCAGAGTGAAGGGCGACTGGAGCAGCTTCTTGAGGCGCGTCACCTTCCCGAGCCCGGTGAGCTGCAGGAAGATCTTGTGCACGTCCTCGGTCAGCTCGGGCGACGATGTCATCAGCCCGTAGTCGGTGTACGCCCGCGCCGTGCCCGGGTGGTAGTTGCCGGTGCCGAGGTGCACGTAGCGCTTCAACGAGCGTCCCTCGCGCCGCACGACCAGCAGCATCTTCGCGTGCGTCTTGAAGCCGACCGTGCCGTAGACCACGTTGGCGCCCGCCTCCTGCAGCCGCGTCGCGAGGTCGATGTTCGCCGCCTCGTCGAAGCGCGCGCGCAGCTCGACGACGCAGGTGACCTCCTTGCCCGCCCGCGCGGCGTCGATCAGCGACTCGACCAGCGGCGACTCGGCGTCGGTGCGGTAGAGCGTCATCTTGATCGCCAGCGCCTTGGGGTCCGACGTCGCGCGCTGGAGGAAGTCCACGACCGGCGCGAAGGACTCGTAGGGGTGGTGCAGCAGCACGTCGCGCTCGCGCAGGGTGTCGAAGATGTCCGCGCCGTGGCGCAGCGCGTTCTCGATGCCGGGCACGAACGGCGCGAACTTGAGCTCGGGCCGGTCGACCAGGTCGTAGATCGCGCCGAGCCGCGCGAGGTTGACCGGGCCGTCGACCGGGTACACGTCTTCGTGGTCGAGGCGCACGGTGCGCAGGAGGAACTGGAGGATCTCCTCGTCGCAGTTAGCGTCGACTTCCAGACGCACGGCCTCGCCGTAGTTGCGGCTGCGCAGCTCGCCCTTCAGCGCCTGCAGCAGGTCCTCGACCTCCTCCTCGTCGACCCACAGGTCGCTGTTGCGCGTCAGCCGGAACTGCCAGCAGCCGGTCACGCTCATGCCGGGGAACATCGCCTCGGCGTTGGCGTGCACGACCGACGAGAGCATCACGAAGTCGTTCATCCCGCCCGAGATCGAGCGCGGCAGGCGGATCAGGCGCGGCAGCGACCGCGGTACCTGGAGCACCGCGACGCGCGTGCTGCGGCCGAAGGCGTCCTTGCCCTCGACCGACATGACGAACGAGAGGCCCTTGTTGATGACGCGCGGGAACGGGTGCGCGGGGTCGAGCGCCATCGGCGTGATGACCGGCAGCACCTCGGTCTTGAAGAAGCGGCGGATCCAGGCGCGCTGCTCGTCGGTCCACTCCGAGCGCGCGAGTACGCGGATGCCTTCGCGCTCGAGCGCGGGCAGCAGCTCGTCGTTCAGCGTGCGGTACTGCTCCTCGACCAGCTCGTGCGCGTCCTCGCTGATGCGGCGCAGCGTCTCGCTCGGCACCAGCCCGTCGGCGCCCGCGTGCACCAGGTCGTAGCTGACCTGCTGCTTAAGGCTCGCGACCCGGACCTCGAAGAACTCGTCGAGGTTGCGGCTGCAGATGGTCAGGAAGCGCAAGCGCTCCAGCAGCGGCGTGCTCTCCGCCTTTGCCTGGGCGAGTACCCGGGCGTTGAACTTGAGCAGCGACAGCTCTCGGTTGAAGAAGAGCTTCGGGTCGTTCAGGTCGAGGGGGGGCGGCGAAGCCATTCAGCGATTCTCGGCGTTTCCGGACTGCTTCTTTAAAGATCGGACCAAGGCGGGGCCGGGCGGCCTACACTCTAGCGTCCGTGGAGCTGTTCCTGGTCCGGCACGCGATTGCGCTTCCCCTGGGCGGGAGCGACGGCCCCCCGACCGACTCCGAGCGCCCCCTTTCCCCACTCGGCCGGGAGCGTTTTGCGAGCGCGGTTTGGGCGCTGCGGGTAATGGGCGTCCGGCTGAAGCGGGTCGAGCACAGTCCGCTGCTGCGGGCCGTCCAGACCGCCGAGCTGCTCAAGCCTCTGCTCGACGGCCCGATGGAGGTCTCGCCCGACCTGGTCAGCCCGCCCGACGCCGCGATGTTGACCCGCCTGCGGACCGACGGCACCGCGCTGGTCGGGCACGAGCCCTGGATGTCGGGACTGCTCGCCCAGCTGTGCGGCGGCAGCGGGTACGGCGTGCGCTTCGCCAAGGGCGCCGTCGCCTGGCTTGAAGGCGAGCCCGTCCCCGGCGGGATGCAGCTGCGCGCGCTCTGGCCGGCCAAGACGCTGGCGCTCCTCCGCGAGAGCTCGGCGCCCTGAGCAAGACCGGCTCGCTTCCATCCGCCTCCCCCCACCATGACGCGCAACCCGAAACGGCCGCGGCTCACCTTCACGGTGCAGCCGGAGACGGCGCCCGGCGAGGTGCTGGAAGACCTCGCGGCCCTGATGCCGTCCCGGCTCCTCGCGGCCGCGGACCGGGAGCGCACCTACTTCGACACGTTCGACTGGCGGCTGTACCGCGGCGGCTTCGAGCTCGCTCAGACGCGCGCCGGGACGCACGGCGAGCTGCGCGTCGAGCCGCGCGACGGCGGGCCGCCGCGCTCGGCGCGTTCCCGCGGCCCGGGCTTCGCCTGGGACCTGCCCGAGGGCTGGCTGCGCGAGCTGGTCGTGCCCCTGGCCCGGATGCGTCGGCTGCTGCCGCGGCTCGTGCTGCGCACCCGCGCGACGACGCTCGAGGCCATCGACGCCGAGGCGAAGGTCGTCGCGCGCGTGGTCCTCGAAGAGGGCAAGGCCTGCCTGCCGGAGGGGGAGGCCTGGCCGGTCCAGACCACGCTTCGCGTCGAGCCGCTGCGCGGCTACGAGCCCTGTGCCGCCGAGGTCGCGCGCCAGCTCGCGGCGCTGCCCGGCGTGGTGCCGCTGAAGGGCTCGACGCTCGAGGTCGGGCTGCGCGCCGTCGGCTGGTGGCCTGGCGACGACCCCTCCTCACCGGCCAGCGACCTGCACCCGCGCATGCGCGCGGACCAGGCCACGCGGGCCGTGCTGCGGCGCTACCTCGGCGTGATCGAAGCGAATGAGGACGGCGTGCTGCGCGACCTCGACTCCGAGTTCCTGCACGACTTCCGCGTGGCGACGCGGCGCTCGCGCTCGATCGTGGGGCAGATGGGCGACCTGCTCGACCCCGAGTCGGTCGCGGCGGGCGCCGACGGGCTCGCCTGGCTCGGAAGCGTGACCGGGCCGCTGCGCGACCTGGACGTGTTCCTGCTGCGCTTTCGCGAGGAGGAGCTCGACCCGGCGCTCGGCCCGCTGCAGCAGCACCTCTCCCGCACGCGCCAGCGCGAGCGCCGCCGGCTGCTGCGCGCGCTTCGGTCGCCCCGCTACACCGAGCTGAAGCGCAGCTGGCTGCGCGAGCTGGACACCGACACACAGCGCGCCGACCCGCCCGCCGACGCCAGCCGCGCCATCCGCACCGTCGCGCGCGAGCGGATCGCCCGGCGCTTCGAGCGCGTGCTGAGACGGGGGGCGAAGATCGACGCCGGCACCCCGGCGCGGAAGGTCCACCGGCTGCGCATCCAGTGCAAGAAGCTGCGCTACCTGATCGACGCGTTCGGCCCGCTGTTCGAGCCCGAGGGCACGCGGGCGCTCCTGAAACGGCTGAAACGGCTGCAGGACACGCTGGGGACCTTCAACGACTACGAGGTCCAGATCGAGCTGCTCGAACACCTCGCGGGGGAGATGAAGGGGGATACCCCCGAGAGCGCCCGCGCGCTCCTGGCGATGGGGCGGTGGCAGGAGCGCATGCGCGCCGACATGGTGGTGGAGCGCGAGCGCTTCGCCAGGCGCTTCGCCCGGTTTGCGGCTGACAAAGGCGTCGACGCGCTCGTCCCGAGGGAGGATGATGTCGGCGCATGAAGGTGCTCGCGACCTACAACTACAAGGGCGGCGTCGGCAAGACGGCGACGTGCACGACGCTCGCCTACCTGGCCGCCCGGGACGGCCTGCGCACGCTGATCTGGGACCTCGACTCGCAGGGCGCGGCGACCTGGACCTTCCGTATCCAGCCCTCGGTGGGCGGAGGCGCCCGCAGCCTGGTGCGCGGCGCGGTCGATCTGCGCGCGGCGGTCAAGGCGACCGACTACGAGAACCTCGACGTGCTGCCCGCCGACACCTTCTATCGCAAGCTCGACATCGCGCTCGACGGCGTCGAGCACAGCGAGGATCGGCTCGCCGAGCTGCTGGTCCCGTTCCGCGATGAGTACGACCTGGTGCTGATCGACACCGCGCCGACCATGTCGCGCGTGGCCGAGAGCGTCTTCTTCGCGGCCGACGCGCTGCTCGCGCCGACGATTCCGACTCCGCTATCGCTGCGCACGCTCGCGCAGCTCTTCCTGCACCTCAAGAAGAAGAAGAGCCCGGCCCGCGCGCTGCCCTTCTTCTCGTTGGTCGACCGACGCAAGGCGCTCCACCGGAGCGTCTGTCGCTTCGCCGAGGAGCAGGAGCTGGGCTTCCTGCAGGCCGAGATCCCGTACTCGAGCGCGGTCGAGCGCATGGCCGTGCGCCGGCAGCCACTGCACGTCTTCGCCGCGCGCGACCGCGCGGCGCGGGCCTACCGCAGCCTTTGGGAAGAGGTCCAGGAACGGGCCTTCCGCGCCCCTCCGCAGACCCCTCCCACCCGCGGCCGCATCCGCGCGCTGATGAGCGAGGCGCGCCAGGCGTCGGGCTGAGCGCGGGCCGCGGGGAGGCGGCCGGGGGGAGCGCGCGGCCCTTCCGAGCGCAGCTCGGGCTCTCAGCTGGGCCTGCGCGGGCCTTACGAGAGCCAGGACGCCGCTTTCGCGGTTCTCTGCTAGCCTCATCGGGCGGTCTCGGCCCCCGCGCTCCTCAACCCCGACCCCACGAGTCCCGCACACCGATGAAGCCCCTCCTTACGATCGCCGCTGCGCTCGCGGCGGCATCCATCGCGTCCGCCCAGACCACCCACACCGTCAGCAACGGCCCCGGCTTCGAGTTCGCTCCGGCGGACCTGACCATCCAGGTCGGAGACACCGTGCAGTGGGTCTGGCAGGGGACGTTCTTCCACAACGTCGAGAGCGGCGTCGGCAGCGTGCCGGACGGCATCTTCACCTCGGGTTCGCCGGTTCAGGGGCCCGCCACGTTCAGCGTGACGTTCGACCAGGCCTTCCTGAACGCCAACCCGGTTCCCGGCAACGCCTACGATTACTACTGCATCGTTCACGAGTCGCTGTTCGGCCAGACCGGCGTCGTTCGCGTGACCACCGACTACGGCTGCCAGAACCCCGTGGGCAGCCTGGTCGACCTGTCCGGCGGCCCGGAGATCGGAGGGCTCTGGGTGCTCGGCGTCGACAACCCGGTTCCCGGCGGTCAGACCCCCGGGAGCGCGGCCTTCGTCGCCGTGTCCAGCCAGCCCGCGCCGGGCTTCCCGTGCGGGCTGCCGCTGCCCGGCTTCCACATGGATCCGCTGCTCCCCTTCGGCGAGCTCCTGGTCGGCATCGGCGGCCCCGATCCGCTGCTGATCGCGGGCCCGGGTGCGTGGTTTGGTCCTGGCTCGCCGGCGAATGTCAGCATCCCGCTGCCCTTCGACCCGGGCCTGGTGGGCTTCGAGCTCTTCACCCAGGGCCTGCTGCTCGATGCGGTCGGCACCAACACCTTCGGCGCTTCCAACGGTCTGCGAGCGACCGTCGGCGTCGCGCCGTAGGCGGCGCTCTACCCCGCCCGGAATCGCTTTCCGGGCGGGACGTTTGCGCCCGGGCCGGCGGGGAATCCGTTCTCCGTCGTGGGACCCGGGGATGCCCGTAGGGGAGCTCCATCCAGGCTAGGAGCTTGGCACCCGCATTGCGTCTCGGTAGGCCATGAACAACGGTCTCTACCAGGGCGCAGCGGCCCTTCGGGCGAGCGAGATGCGGATGACCGCGATCTCGCACAACCTGGCCAACCTCGGCACGGCCGGGTTCAAGCGCAGCGGAACCGCCGCGCACGCCTTCCGAGTCCCGGCGACCGAGGGCCCGCGCAACGGCCTGAGGACCGCGCTCGCCGTCGACTGGAGCCAGGGCAACCTGGATCGCACCGGGAGCCAGTTCGACCTGGCCCTGATGGGCGACGGCCTGTTCGCGATCGACGCGCCCGAGGGTGAGGTCTACACCCGCACCGGCCGCTTCCAGATCGATACGACCGGCGTGCTGCAGACCTCGGAGGGCTATCCGATCTCGTGGGAGGAGCGCCGCGGGCTGATCGATCCCCAGGGCCTTCCGATCGTCGTCGACGGCGAGGGCCAGGTGCGCCAGGGCGAGAACGACCTGGGCCGCGTGCGCGTCGTGAACTTCGAGGACAAGGGAAGCCTCGAGCTCAACGGCGAAGGCTACTGGCGCGCCCCTGCAGGTGCCAAGCAGGTCGCCTACGACGCGGTCGTGCACCAGGGGGCGCTCGAGCGCTCGAACTCAACCGGCCTCGACGAGATGGTCGCGATGATCACGGTGCAGCGCGCCTACGAGTCCGCGACGCGGGTGATGTCGATGATCAACGAGAGCTACCAACGGCTCACGAGCAACCGCTGACGAGACACCAAGGAGATCCTGAGCCATGAACCGCGCGATGCGAACCGCCGCCTCCGGCATGCTCGCCCAGCAGACCCAGGTCGACACGATCGCGAACAACATCGCGAACGTGAACACCTCCTCGTTCAAGAAGAACCGCGTCAACTTCCGCTCGCTGCTCTACCACACGATGCGCGAGCCGGGCGCGACCACGGCGGGCAGCCAGATGGTCCCGACCGGCCTGCAGGTCGGCAGCGGCACCGAGGTCTCGTCGTCGATCAAGCTGATGGGGCAGGGCGACCTCGAGCCGACCGGCTCGGACTTCGACATCGCGATCCAGGGCGAGGGCTTCTTCGAGATCGACCTCGGCAACGGCGAGTTCCGCTACACCCGCGACGGCGCCTTCCGCAAGGACGCCAACGGCGATCTGGTGACGGTCGACGGCTTCAAGTTGGCGACCAACATCAACATACCGCCCGATGCGATCGAGATCTCCATCGGCCAGGACGGCACCGTCAGCGTGATCCAGGCCGGCAACCCGGTGCCCACGGCCACGGGGCAGATCCTGCTGACCCGCTTCGCGAATCCCTCCGGCTTGAAGGCGACCGGGCAGAACCTGTTCTCGGTGACCGCCAGCTCGGGCGCGCCGCAGAACGGCACCGCCGCGCAGGATGGCACCGGCTTCATCCGGCACCGGTTCCTCGAGCGCTCCAACGTCTTCGTCGTCGACGAGCTCATCTCGCTGATCCAGGCGCAGCGCAACTACGAGGTGAACAGCCGGACGATCCGGGTCGCCGACGAGATGCTCCAGCAGGTCTCCAACCTCGTCAGATAACCGATGATCCTCGCGCTCCTCATGACCGCGGTGCTCGCCGCGCCGCCCGCGTCCGACGTAACCGTAGTGCTCCCGATGGAGGCCACGGCGCGCGGCACCGAGCTAACGCTCGGCGAGATCGCCACCATCCACTGCGTCAACGACGAGCTGGCCCAGCGCGTCGGCGCGCTCGACCTGGGCTACACGCCGGCGCCCGGCTTCTCACGCCTGATGCACGCCCACCGCATTCGGCAGGAGGTCGCGCGGGTGCTCCCCGGCACGAGCGTCGCGGTGGTCGGCGAGGCCGCCTGCCGCGTCCGCCCCGAGGTCGTGCGGGTCGAGGCCGCCGAGATCGAGGGCGTCGCGCGTCAGGAGCTGCAGCGCCTCTTCGCCGGTCGCGACGTGTCGTTCCTGCCGCGCGACCCGATCGCGGCGGTGACGGTCCCCGCCGGCTCCGCGCCTCCGGCGCTCTCGGTCCGCCTCGACCCGGTCGAGCCGAAGACCGGCGCCATCGCCGTCCCGGTGCGAATTGCGATCGACGGCGCGCCGTACCGCACGGTGTGGACGAACTGGAACACCGCCCGCTACGAGGTCGTTCCGGTGCTGACCCGTTCGCTCCGCTCGGGCGAGCGCATCCAGTCCTTCCACTTGGAGAGCCGCCGCGTGCTCAAGTCCGCTACGCACAAGCGCAAGGTGCTGCCCGCGAGCCTGCTCAGCGGCGCCGTCGCCGCCCGCGACCTGCAGGCCGGCGAGCCGGTCACCGAGCTCGACGTGCACCGCCCGACGATCGTCGGCGTGGGCGACGACCTCTACCTCGAAGTGAAGAAGGGCGCCGTGACGGCCCGCGTGGCCGCCGTCGCCCTGGGCGCGGGAGCGATCGGCGACCGCATTCGCGTTCGGGCGACGAGCAACGGCCAGGAGCACTCGGCCGTCCTCGTCAGCCGCGACCTGGTCCGCATCGATCTCGGCAGCCGCTAGACACCATGAAGACGCTCAGCCTCCTCTGCCTCCTCTTCGCCGCCACGACCTTCGTCGGCGCCAGACCCGCCGCGCAGGCGCGGCCGGGCTCGATCTACAACCCCGACCAGGGCATGCAGGGCCTGATCGCCGACAAGACGGCGCGCCGGCCGGGCGACCTCCTGACAGTGATCATCTCCGAGACGCAGGACCTGAAGAACGAGGAGAAGTCGACGCTCAACAAGACGACCAACCTCGACTACAGCCTCGACTCCTTCAACCTGAAGTCGAACCTCTTCAACACGCCGCTCCCCGACATCGGGGCGTCCTCGGCCGACATCTTCAACGGCAACGCGAACTACGAGAAGAAGGGCGAGTTCACCGCGCGGATCACGGCGATCGTGTCCGACGTGCTCCCGAACGGGAACATGGTCATCTCGGGCCGCCGCGAGATCCGGATCGACAACGAGACCAAGCTGATCGAGTTCAGCGGCATCGTGCGGCGCTACGACGTGCGCGTGGACAACACGGTGCAGTCCGAGCTCGTCGCCGAGGCGCGCGTGTCCTACACCGGCGAAGGCACGCTGACCAACACGACCAACCGCATCGGGATCGGCACGCTGATCCACGACGCGATCATGTGGCTGTGGCCCTTCTAGGGCCGGGAAGGCTGGCGATGCTGCTCCTCTCGATCCTCCTTACGCTGGCACTCGGCGCGCCGGCGCAAAACCCGGCCCAGCCGCAGGTCGACGCCGTGTTCGGCGGCGCGGACGCCCCGGCCCAACCGACGGGCCGCTCGACCTCGGGGGTCGTCCGGACCCCGCGCATCGAGCCGACCCCCGGCCGCGGTGCCGACGGCAACGTCCTCGTCCGTATCGGCGACCTCGTCGCCGTGCGCGGCCAGGAGGACAACGTCGTGCAGGGCGTCGGGCTCGTGACCGGCCTGGCGGGGACCGGCGACGGCAGCACCGCCGCGCGCCAGGCGATCATCAACATGCTGCAGACGCAGAACATCGTCCTCGACCCGGGGGCGGTGACGTCGGCCAACGTCGCGGTCGTGCTGGTGCAGGCGACGCTGCCGCCCGGGATCAAGCCCGGCCGGAAGATCGACGTGCGCGTGTCGTCGCTCTACGACGCGATCAGCCTCGTCGGCGGCACGCTGGTCTTCTGCGAGCTGGCCGACGTCACCGGCCAGACGGTCTTCATGACCGCGTCGGGTCCGGTGACCGTGGGAGGCTTCTCGGCCGAGGGCGAGGGCGCTTCGGCCGTCCGCAACCACCTGACCGTGGGCACGCTGCCGAACGGCGGCAAGGTCGAGCGCTCGGTGCCGACCCAGCTCTTCAGCGACCACGGCTTCTGCTACCTCGACATGAAGGCGATGAAGGGGTCCTTCGCCAACGCCGTGCGGGTCTCGGAGTCGATCAACGAGCTCTACACCGGCGCCGCCGTCGCCCAGGACGCGATGACGGTCGCGGTGAAGATCCCGGTCGATCTGCCGGCGGCGGCGCACGTCGCGTTCCTCGACTCGATCCTGCGGCGCGAGGTGATGCCCGATCACTTCGCCCGGGTGGTCGTGAACGAGCGCACCGGCGTGATCGTGATGGGCGAGGGCGTGCGCATCACGCGCGGCGCCATCACCAAGGGCAACCTGACGGTGACGATCGCCGAGACGCGCGAGGCGAGTCAACCCGGCCCGTTCTCCGAAGGCCAGACCGAGGTGCTGCCGCGCACCGACCTCCTGATCGAGGAAGAGGACCGCGCGCTGACCATCGTCAACGGCGCGGTGTCGCTGCAGGAGGTCGTCGAGGTGCTCAACGTCCTGGGCGTGACGCCGCGGGACATGATCCAGATCCTCCAGCTGATGTCTCAGTCGGGGATGCTCCACGCCGAGATCGTGTCGATGTGATGGACCTCGTCGGCGGCAACCAGATCCAGGTCACGGCGGCGTCCGACGCGTTCGCCTCGAAGCTCGAGGACGCGAAGCGCGCGGCCGACGGCGGCGACACCGAGAAGGCCGTGGATGGCTTCGAGAAGCTGCTCGCCACGCAGCTCGTGCGCGAGATGAGCCGCACCCTGACCGACGGCTTCTTCGGCTCAGGTCCCGGCGCGGACACGTTCACCGGTTGGTTGGAGGAGCACCTTGGCAGCGCGCTGGCCGAGAGCCGGGCGTTGGGACTGAGCGAGGCGCTGCGCGCGTCGCTCTTGAGCAAAGGCGCAGAAGGGCAGGACCGATGAAGAAAGACGTGCGAGCGCTGGTCAACCAGCTTCAGACGTGGCTCCAGGAAGAGGTCGCGGCACAGCGCAGCATGCGTGCGCTGCTGACCGATCAGGAGCGCGCGATCCGCGCTACCGACACCGTTGCGCTCGAGGAGACCGGGCGCGGGATCGAGCGCGAGCTCGCCGCCGCCTCGCGCCGCGAGCGGCGGCGGTCGACGCTGCTGACGGGACTCGGCCAGGCCTGGGGCGTCGACCCGGGCGCGCTGACGCTTACCAGCATCGGCGAGCGGCTGGGGATCGCGAGCCCCGAAACCGAGCGGATCCTGCGCCTGCGCGCCGAGCTGCGCGAGGAGACCGCCTTAGTGGTCAAGCTCGGCCGCCGCATCGCCGCGCTCGCGCGGTACCACGGCGCGCTGTTGGCCGACCTCATGCACGCGCTGCTCGGCGTCGGCGACGACCGGCCGGCCGAGGACGACGGGATGCTCATCAACGCGAGGGCCTAGGCATGTCGATCGCTCTCAACACCGGTCTGCGCTCGCTGCTTACGGCGCAGTTCGCGCTCGAGACCCTGGGGCACAACATCGCCAACGCGAACACCCCGGGCTACTCGCGGCAGAAGCTCAACATCGCCACCGAGATGCCCGTCAACCTGCGCGGGCTCGTGATCGGCAACGGCGTGAAGACGACCAGCGTCGAGCGCACCGTCGACGCGCTCCTGAACCGGAGGATCGTGCGCCAGGTGGCGGTCACCGGCCGGCTCGAGTCGCAGCTCACCGGCATGACCGAGGTCGAGGCCATGCTCGGCGAGCTCGACGGGCGCGGCATCGGCTCGCTGCTCGACGACCTCTTCACGTCGGTGTCCGAGCTCTCGACCAACCCCGAGGACTCGATCCTCCGCTCGGGCGTCGGTCAGGCGGCGCTCGCGCTCTCGTCGCAGTTCAACAGCATCTCTTCCGGGATGACGAACCTCCAGCGCGACACCGCTGCGGAGCTCGACACGCGCGTCGAAGAGGTCAACCTGCTTGCGTCGGACATCCTCGAGCTCAACGAGGAGATCGCGCGCGCCGAGGCCGCCGGCGTCGCCGCGAACGACCTGCGCGACCGGCGCGAGCTGGCCTTCGAGGAGCTGTCGCGGCGCGTCGATGCCACGGCCGTCGAGGAGTCCAACGGCGCGATGCGCGTGCTGGTGGCGGGCAACACGCTGGTGAGCTCGTCGCGGGTCTACGAGCTCGGCGTGGCCGAGGACGTGGGTGGCGACCCGCGCCTGACCATCGAGGGCGCGAAGGGCTTCGTGCCGGTGACCGGCGGCTCGATCGGCGGGCTGCTCGACACGACCTCGCGCTTCATCCCGCAGATCTCGTCCGAGCTCGACGATCTGGCGCGGAACCTGATCCTCGAGTTCAACCGCGTGCACAGCACCGGCGTGCCCTCGTCGGGCTCATTCCACAGCCTGACCGGCTCCGAGTCGGTGGTCGACCTCGACCAGGACGGCAAGCTCGAGGACGAGCTGCTCGCGAACTCGGGGTTGCCATTCGAGGTCACGAACGGCGAGCTGCGCGTCAGCATCAACGACGAGGAGACCGGCAAGGTCACGCGGCACACGATCTCGATCTCGTCGACGCACACGACGGTCGGCGACCTGCTGGAGTCGCTGAGCGACATCCCGCACCTCTCCGCCGACCTGAGCCCCTTCGGGCGGATCCAGCTCGTCGCCGACGGCGGCTACACCTTCGACTTCTCGCCCAAGCTCGACCCCAACCCGAACGACGCGGGGACCTTCGGCGGCGGCAAGGCGTCGGTCGGCACGGCGCAGGGGCCGTTCCAGCTCCCCGACGGCGCCACGCTGAACCTGACCGCGCCGGCGGGCGGGACGCCGCTCTCGATCCCGTTCTTCGAGGCCGACTTCGAGGACATCAACGCGGCCACCGCCGACGAGATCGCCGCGGTCATCAACGCGAACACCGACGCGCAGACCGCCGGCATCAACGCCACCGCGATCGACGGCAGCCTGTTCCTGCAGACCGCCGGCGAGGGGCCGACGGCGAGCTTCACGATCGACGGCGGGTCGGCGCTGGGAGGGCTCGGCCTGGGCGCGCTCGCCGGCAGCACGATCACCGGCCACGAGAACTCGGTCGGCGTCGCGATCAGCGGCTCGTACCAGGGCGACGGCACCGACGTCTTCCGCTTCGTGCCGAACATGGACGGCGTCGTCGGAACGACGCCGGGCCTGCAGGTGGACGTCTTCGACGCGTCCGGCAACCAGGTCGCGTCGCTGGACGTGGGCGAGGGCTACACCCCGGACGAGAAGCTCTCGGTGGGGCAGGGGATCGAGGTCAGCTTCGGCCTCGGCGAGCTGTCCGCGACCCACGGCGACCTCTTCGCCGTCGACGTGGTCGACGACTCGGACACCAGCGACGTGCTGGTCGCCCTCGGGGTCAACTCGCTGTTCACCGGCACCGGCGCGGCCGACATCGCGCTGCGCGAGGACATCGAGACCGACCCCGGGCTGATCGCGACCTCGCTGACCGGCACCTCCGGCGACAACCGCCTGCTGCTCGACCTGCTCGACCTGCAGAACGCCTCGGTCGAGGGGCTCGGCAGCGTGACGCTCGGTCAGTCCTACGGCGACACCATCGGCGAGTTCGGCTTCGAGCTCAGCTCGACCCTCGGCGCGCTCGAGTCCAACGGCGCGCTGCTCGCGAGCCTGGACCAGCTCAAGCAGTCGGTCTCGGGCGTGAACGTCGACGAGGAGCTCGTCGACATGGTCCGCTTCGAGCAGGCCTTCCAGGCCGCCTCGCAGTACATCAGCGTCGTCAACGGGCTCCAGGACGACCTCCTCTCGATCCTCTAGACCATGCCGCTTCGAACCAGCACCGAGTCGAGCTACGCGCGCGTCCTGGCGGGGCTGCGCGTCAACCAGGTCCGCCTCTTCCGCGCCCAGGAGCAGGTGTCCACCGGGCGCAGCATCCTGCGCCCCTCCGACGACCCGATCGGCACGGCGCGGTCGCTCTCGCTGACGCGGCGGCTGGCCGGCGTCGAGCGCTATCGCGGCGCCGCCGAGACCGGGCGGGCGAGCCTCGACCAGGGCGCGGTCGCGCTGCAGAGCGCGTCGGAGATCCTGACCGAGGTGCGCGAGCTCTTCCTGCAGGGGATGAACGGCACGCTCGGGCCCGACGACCGCGAGGCGATCGCCACCGAGATCGAGGTGGCGCGCGAGACGCTGATGAGCCTGGCGAACACGCGCGTCGACGACCGCTACATCTTCGGCGGCACCCTCTCGGACGCCGCGCCGTGGGTCGAGAACCGCGCGGACGGCGTGCCGCGCGTGCTGTACGGCGGCAACGACGACGAGCAGCGCGTCGAGGTCAGCGACGGCGTCGAGGTGGCGATCAACATGTCGGGCGCCAAGGCCTTCGGCCAGTTCGAGCGCACCGTTACCGACTTCGCGGGCCTGACCGGCCTCGCGAGCGGAATCACGGCCGACGAGGGCATCGGCTACGAGTACCTAGAGCTGCGCCACGACTCGACCCAGCCCGGCCTGATCGCGTCGGTCGGGCTCGCGCTGGTGGACGGCGGAGCGAACGACTCGCTGCTGGGGGATCAGGTCCTGACCATCGACCCCGTCGCGGGCACGGTGCAGCTAGGCTCGGGCGAGCCCGAACCGCTGCCCGGGCCGGCCGACGCCGGGGCCGCCGACTTCCTGATCCGCAACGAGCTGGGTGCCGAGCTCCACCTCGACTTCACCGGCTACACGGGCGGCGCCTTCAGCGGCGTCGTGCGCGGCGAGGGGTCGATCTCGATCGACGGCTCGACCTTCACGCCGCTCACCTTCACCGAGACGGACCTCGAGCTGAAGAACGAGGCGAGCGGCAACATCCTCCACTTCGACGCCACCGCGGTCGGGCGCGCCGGCCGCGAGCTGGTGCACCTGTCCGGCTCGGTCAACGTCTTCGACACCCTGCAGGGCATGGTCGAGGACCTGCGCAATGCCGACGAGCTCAACCACCCGGACCTGCTCGGCCGCATGGACCTGCGGCTAGGCGAGCTGGACCGCAACCACGACAACGTCGGGCTCTCACTCGGCATCCTCGGCGCCCGCAGTGCCCGGATTCAGGCCGCCGACCAGCGCCTGGCGGGCGTGGACCTCCAGCTGCAGGGACTGCTGTCCGACACCAGAGACGCCGACCTCTCCGAGGTCGTCGTCGACATGGTCCGCGCCGAGCAGACGCTGCAGCTCGCCCAGGCGAGCGGCACCCGCCTGATCCAGACCTCGTTGCTCGACTTCCTGAGGTAGGCCGCCATGGAGAACCGCCCGATCCACAACAACCCCGCCCCGGACGCGATCCGCCCCGCCGGCGGGTCCGAGCCCCGCGCGCCGCGCGTCGAGGAGAGCTCGGGCGAGACCCCCGCGTTCCAGGTTCTGCTCGAGCGCCTCTCGCAGAGCGCGAAGGAGCTTGAGGAAAAGAGCGCGGAGGTCGAAAACCCAGAGAACCTCGCGGGCGCGGTCGACCAGGCGCGCGAGTCGCTGAACGACGCGCTCCTCCTGGGAGACCAGCTGCTGGAGGCCTGGAGAGCCGAGAGCCAAACCAAGAGCGGCAAGGAAGACCGAACGTGACCACCCTCATCCACGTTGACCCGGAAGCGACGCGCCCGCTGATGGAACGCACCCTGCGCTCCGGAGCGCCACTCGCCCAGGACTACCCCCTCGTCTTCCAGGACGGCTTCCCCGGTGGCGTCGTCGCGCTGGGCGAGGGCTCTGACGTCCACTCCGCGTGCGCCATCCTCACGCGCGACTTCGTCACGCCCCAGGGCGCGGTGCGCGTCGGCCTGATCGGCTCGGTGTCGACCGACCCCGGCCGCCAGGGCCAGGGCCTGGCCACGCGCGTGCTGATCGAGGCCGAGGCCGAGCTCGAGAAGCGGGGCTGCCACCTGGCCCTCCTCTGGGCCGACGATCCGCGCTTCTACTACGCCCGCGCCTACCGGCCGCTGGGGTGCGAGCTGCACCTGACCGTCCCGCGCTCGATGGCCGGCTCCCTGCCCGCCGCCGAGGGCGTGCGCGAGCTGCGCGACGACGACACCCCCGCCGTCCATTCGCTCTACCTGCGCCACGCATCCCACGTGGCGCGGCGGTGCGAGGAGACCCACGCCCTGCTCGCTTGCCCCGGCATGTCGACGCTGGTGCTGGAGTCCGAGGGCCGGGTCGTGGCCTACGCCTGCCTGGGCCGCGGGGCCGACCTGGCGGACACCGTGCACGAGTGGGCCGGCGCCGAGGGGCACGTGCTGGCCCTCGTCCGCGCCCACCTGGATCGGGCCGCCGAGCGCGAGCAGCCGGCCGAGCGCATCTTCGTCACCGCGCCCACCACGGCCGAGGGCGTCGCCAGCCGCCTGATCGACGCCGGGGCCGAGGCCCGCGCAGGAGTGCTCGGCATCGGCAAGATCCTGAGCTACGAGAACTGCGTCGAGCTCTTCGCCAGCCTCCTGGGCGACGAGGGCAGCGCCGAGCTGCGCCGCACCGAGAAGGGCAAGCGGCTCGCGATCCGGACGCCGCGCGGCGAGGCGGTGCTCGACGACGACCTCCTGCTGGCCCTCCTGTTCCCCGCCTTCGGGCTCACCGAGGAGGTCGAGGACTTCCGGGCCGCGTACGGGCTCTCGTCGGCGGCCTTCCCGATGGAGCTCTACGCCTGGGGGCTGGACTCCATCTAGGCCCCCGGGGGCCCTGCGACAATCGGCCACCTTGAAGGAGGCGCCTCGAAGGGCGATCATGGAGGGCTCGGAACTCACCATGAAAGCCATCGGGATCCTCCTCCTCGCCGCCGCGGGCGGCCTGCTGCTCTGGATCGGCCTGCGGGCCGACGACCCCTCCTACGAGGCGCCCGAGGCCTACGTCGAGCCCGAGGCGGTGCCCGCCGAGCTCGAAGGCGCCGTGCCTGCCGGCTTTGTCGTGCAGACCTTCGACGTCGAGGGAATCTGCTGCGAGGGGTGTGGCTCCAAGCTCTTCGCTTCGCTCTCGTCCGCCGACGGGGTGCACGCGGCGGCGGTGAACACGACGCGCGGCGTCGCACGGGCGGTCGTGCCGGTGGCGGCCGATCCCCAGACGCTGGTCGACGCGCTGACGTTCGACAAGTACACGGCGACCGCGCGCCTCTAGCGACGCCGCGAGGCGCTCCGGCGTTCGCGCATAAGCCCCCTTCGGGCCTTGTCTTCGGGCACCCGCTTTCGTACGCCGGTACGTGCGATGGCTCCCGAAACCTTGCGCGTGCTCTTCGTAGGCCCGGACTTCCCCCGCTCGGGGGGGCTGGTCGAGGTGCTGAGTGGCTCCGAGGACCCCCCCGTCGAGCTGCATTGGGAGGAACGCTTCGACCAGGCGCTCGAGCGCGTGGTCGAGGAGCCCTTCGACCTGGCGCTGGTCGCGCCGGAGGACGCGGCCGACCTTCCCGCGTGCATCGCCGACCTGCTCGCGCTGCGGCCGCTGCTGCCGCTGATCGCCTGCACGAGAGCGGCCCACCCGCAAGCGCGCGCCGAGGCGCTCGCCGCCGGCGCCGGCGACCACCTGGCGCTCGACGGCGCCAGCGCGGACGTGGTGCTGCGCTCCCTGCGGATGACGCTGGCCAGCGCGGGCCGCGACGAGCTCCAGAGCCGCTACGACGCCCTGGTCGTGGGCGCGCGCGACGTGCTCTGGCACTGGGACGTGCGCACCGACCAGGTGCGCTTCTCCCCGCGCTGGGCCGAGCTGCTCGGGCTGGACCCCGCCGAGGTCGGGCGCACGGCCGAGGAGTGGTTCGTGCTGGTCCACCCGAACGATCTGGACGGCCTGCGCGCGGCCATCGCCGAGCACCTCTCCGGCCAGAGCGACATCTGCGAGGTCGAGTACCGCATCCGCCACGCCGACGGCTCGTACCGCTGGGTCGCCTGCCGCGCCGTGGCGCAGGAGCGCGAGGGCGGCGCGGTGGTCCTCGCGGGCTCACACGCCGACGTCCACGACTTCAAGAGCGGCGCGGGGCGGATGCTGACCGACCTCTTCCGCGACCCGCTCACCGGGCTGCCGAGCCGCGCGCTGTTCCTCGAGCGCCTGGGTCGCTCGATGACCCGCATGCGTCTGGATCCGCGCGAGCAGTACGCCGTGCTGGTGCTCGACCTGGACCGCTTTCAGACGGTCAACGACGGGCTCGGACACGAGGCGGGGGACCGGCTCCTCACCGAGGTGACCTCGCGGCTCTCGGGCTGCGTGCGCGAGGGCGACACGCTCACCCGGCTCGGCAGCGACAAGTTTGCGGTCCTCCTGGACGGCCTGCGCCGCCCCGGCCAGGCCCTGCGGGTGGCCGAGAGCGTCCTCGGAGCGCTCGCGCCGCCGATCGTCCTCGAAGGCGAGGAGATCTTCCCCAGCGCCGGCGTCGGCGTCGCGATCGGGGTGCAGGCCTACGAGAAGGCCGAGGACGTCATGAGCGACGCCTACTCGGCCATGCACCGCGCCAAGCAGGACGGCGGCGCCAGCTACCAGATCTTCGACCCCGAGATGCAGGCGCGCTCGGTGGCGCGGCTGCGGCTAGAGGCCGACCTGCGCCACGCCGTCGACCGCGGCGAGCTGTGCCTGCACTACCAGCCGATCGTCGAGATGGAGTCCGGCCGCATCGCGGGCTTCGAGGCGCTCCTGCGCTGGCTCAACCCCGAGCGCGGGCTCGTCTCCCCCGG
The DNA here is from genome assembly GCA_039029355.1 of Planctomycetota bacterium. GTDB lineage: Bacteria > Planctomycetota > UBA1135 > UBA1135 > JBCCGI01. The sequence goes on along the minus strand of JBCCGI010000017.1, from coordinate 1,490 downwards.
CGACTTCGTGCCCGTCGCCGAAGAGACCGGGCTGATCACGCCGATCGGCTCCTGGGTGCTCGACGAGGCCTGCCGCACGTCGCGCAGGTGGAACGAGCGCTACGCGAACGGCACGCCGATCAGCGTGTCGGTGAACCTCTCCGGACGGCAGTTCGCCGAGCCCGACCTGGCGTCCGAGATCGAGGCCGCGATCGCCAAGCACGAGCTCGACCCGCGCGCGCTCAAGCTCGAGATCACCGAGAGCGTGCTGATGGAGAACAGCGCCTCGAACGCCAGCCAGATCAAGAAGCTGCGCGACCTCGGCCTCGAGCTGATGATCGACGACTTCGGCACCGGCTATTCGTCGCTCTCCTCCCTCCACCGCTTCCCGATCGGCACGCTGAAGATCGACCGCACCTTCGTCAGCCGGATGGAGTTCGAGGAGGAGAACTCCGAGATCGTCCGCACGATCATGACGCTCGGCAAGAACCTCGACATGTCGGTGGTCGCCGAGGGCGTCGAGACCCAGGCGCAGCTCGATCAGCTGCGCGACCTCGGGTGCGAGATGGGGCAGGGTTTCCTGTTCTCGAACGCGGTGGACGCCGAGTCGGCCGAGGCTTGGTTGGAGACCGTCCCGCGCTGGTAGGAAAAAAAGCGGGCCGGACCCGCTCCCGGGCCCGGCCCTATAAGTGCTGAACGGCAACCAAGGCCCGCGTTGGCGGGCGCGCGGCTCGCTCAGACACTCAGGAGTTCCATTACGGGTACAGCGTCGCGCACCAGGCGTTGGTCGAGTCGACCGTGAACGACGCGAGGTTGAACGTCGCGCCCTGGATGTGGAGCACGGTTCCCGTCGTCGAGCCGGCCGTCGTCGGGACGGAGAGCTGTGCGCCCGTGAACGCGCCCTCGGCGGTGAAGACGAAGGACGTCGCGGTGACGGCGCCTTGCCAGACACCGGAGGTCGAGTTGAAGAGACCGTCCGGAAGAACGAGCAGGTTGCCGCCCAGCGCGGGCAGGCCCGGGTTCGGGAGTTTCGTGAGCGAAGCGCCGACGATGCCGAGGTTCGGGATCGCCGAGCCGGCGAGGTCACGAAGCTCGACGCCGATGGTGGCAATACCGCTGCCAACCGAGAGGTTGCGGCCGTTCATGGCGCCGCCGCCGTTGTCGCCGACCTCAACACTGGATCCGGTGCCGGTGTCCGCCACGACGTTGACCACGTTGCCGCGCCAGGTCTCGTTGGCTTCCGCCATCGAGGCAATGCCTTCCTGGACCGGGCCGGAGGCCGCGGTCTGGAAGCCGCCGGACGGGTTGACGCCATTGCCGGTCGGGTCGGCTTGCGTCTCGTCGGTGGAGTGCACGTCCTGGAGGTCGTAGTCCCCCAGGCCGCACGTGCCGCCCGAGGCGGTCATGCCACCGGTGACGAACCAGGTCGTCGCGGTGTCGGAGGCCGAGGTGCCGTCCGCGGCGAGGACGATGCCCGTGCCGGGGGTGCTACCGAAGGCGAGGTCGATCAG
>JBCCGI010000016.1:0-124607 GCA_039029355.1 Planctomycetota bacterium | reverse complement strand
TCGCCGCCGGGCTGCGCGCCGCCGCCTCCGGGCTGCGCCGCTCCCGCCGGCGCAGGTGGCGGCACGGTCGGGCTCGGTCGTGCTGCGGCGTCCGTCGGCGTCGGGCGCGCGCTGTCCTGCGCCGCGGGCTGGGGACGGGGCGTCGGGCGCGGCGCGGGCGGCGGCGTCGGCAGGCTGGGGATCGTTCCGAGGTTGGGCGCGGTGGGCCGGGTCGCCGGCGTGGCGGCGATCGAGCTGCGACTCACGTCCGCCGCGGCGGGCCAGGATGCCGGGTTGGCCGAGTTGCTGCGGATGTTCTGGATCGCGCCGGGGCTCGTCATCCGGTCGAGCGGAACGGTCTCGGTTCGAAACTGCAGGTCGACGCTCGAGCGCAGACCGGCGCGCGACGAGATCTCCTCCTGGGTCTGCACGTCGTCGCTCTTCACGTAGCCGACGGTCGCCGACATCGAGGCCGAGGCTCCCCAGGAGCCCGCGCCAAAGGACGCCGAGCCCGCCGTCGAGACCCGCGTGTCGAAGCGACTCGCCTCGCGCTGCGCCGCCGCACTACGGGTGTCGACCCGCATGTCCATCGAGGCGTGGAGCCGGCCCGCGTCGACCTTCACGCGCTCGATCCCCATCATCACCATGGTGGCGAGGATCGTCTGGCGGTCGCGCCCGATCTTGCGGCGGGCCAGCGGGCCGAGCGTGCCCATCAGGTCGTCCTCGTCCACCGAGCTGACCTCGTTCTCGGTCGCCTCGAGACCTTGCGCCAGCTCGGCGTAGTGCTCGGCCAGGTCCACCTCGTCGCGCACCCGCAGCGCCGGGCCGTCCGCGTCATCCTCGGCCGCGAAGTACGGGAAGCGCGACATCAGCCACGAGCCGACGTCGTTCTCGCTGACGTTGCTGGACGCGAACTCGTCGGAGCTGCTGGCGACGTTCGTCAGCAGGTCGCCGAGCCCGGTCAGCTGCTCGACGCTCGAGCGCGTGATCGACTGGAACACGCCGGTGATCAGGTTGGTCACGAAGGTCGGGAAGTCGATCGCCTCGCGGATGGCCTCGATCGTCGCCCCGGCCTCGCGGGTCGCCTGGAGGCCGAGGTGGTCCCCCGCCGCCAGCGCGCCCGCCACCGGCGGCTCGCGCGCGCCCGTCTTCGAGCGGGCGAGCTCCGCCGACTTCTGCGAGAGGCGTACGTCCTCGGTCAGCAGGTCGGCGGCGAGCATGCTCACCTCGACCATCCGGTGCGCGAGGCTGCGCTGGAGCTCAGGGTCAGCGTTGCGGTACGCCGGCGTCTCCTCGAGCACGCCGCGCACCGCGCGGCGCACCACCGCCATGGTCTCGTGCCGCGGAGCGGAGCGCGCCGGCTCGGAGGCGAGCGCCGCGCTCACCCCAGCCCCTCCGCGGCGAGCCACGCCTCGGCGTGCTGGAGGACCTCGGCGTCGCGCTCGACGGCGAAGGCGCCCGACGCGAGCTGGGCGGCGTTGGCGCCGATCCAGCGGATCAGCTCCGCCCCGGCCTGCGCGCGGCGCAGGTGCGGGTCGGGGTCGAGCGGACGGCCGAGCACGGCGCGGCCGTGCACGCGCAGCGTCTCCCAGGCCGACAGGCCGCCCAACGCCGCGCGCAGGTCGGGGCGGCGCAGCAGGCCCAGCGCCTCGCGTGCGTGCGCCAGCATCTCCTCGGCGGCGAAGGCCGCGAACCCGGCGGTGCGGTTGGAGAGCATGCCGCCCAGCTCCTCCGCCGCGATGCGCGCCGCCGCCACGAGGTGGCGCGTGCTCATGCCCGAGGGGTGCCGGCCGATCTCGGCCAGAGCGATCGCCAGGCGCCGGAAGGCCGGCGCGAAGCCGTCGTTCGCGTGCACCGAGCCGGTGCCGCCGAAGAGCCGGCTGAAGAGTTCGCGGCGCTCGGAGGCCTGGAAGCGCTCGCGCCCGCGGCGTTGGAAGCGCATCAGCGCCGCGGCTCCCTCCGAGTCGCTCAGCACGATGCGCCCCTTGGAGACCATCTTCGCGAGCGCCTCCACGAAGCTCGGAAGGCCCGCCCGTTCGAGCTCCATGAGCCAATAGGCCACCGCGGCGACGCGCACCTGATCGGCCTCGATACGCCCGCCGGAGAGCGGCGGCAGGTCGATCTCGCCGATCGCGCCCAGGCCGTAGGCCTGCACCGCGCAGGCGCGGTAGGCATCGATCAGATCGCCGCAGACGCCCAGCGCACGCTGGACTTCGGCCGGCGACGGGGCGCCGCTGCGGGCCGGCGCTCTCACCGCTTGGAGTTCTCCTCGACGGCCGTGAGCTCGTTCGGCGACGCGATGCGCTCGAGCGGGAAGTAGTCGCTCTTGAAGTTCACGCGCACCTCGCCGGTGAGCTTGGCTTTGGTCTCTAGGCGCGCGTCGCTCTCGGTGGTGTTCTCGCGCGTGTTGCGGGTCGTGACGCGCGTGCGGGTGCTCTGCGAGCCGGTGCCCCAGAACTCGCTCGAGCTCTTGCGCCTGTCGGTCCGGCTGCGCCGGTCGTAGGAGGTCGCCGTCGTGCGCGTCGCGGTGTCCTCGGACTCGACGTCGAAGACGACCTTGGCGTTGATCAGGCCGTCGGTCACGACGATGCGGTTGATGCCCATCAGCACCATCGTCGAGAGCTGCTGCTGCCGCATCCGCGCCAGGTCGAGGCGCGCCGACTGGACGAGCGCCTGCTCGATCTCGGGCTCGCCCAGGTCCAACTCGCCCTCGAAGCCGAGGTCGTCGGCGAAGTTCGGCAGCGCATCCTCGTCGACGTCGTCTTTGAGCTTCATCGACGGCTCGTCGCCGTCGGCGTCGATCTCGAACACGCTCGGGTACTTCTCGGTGAGGTGGTCGCGCGCCTCGTTCGCGCTCACGTTGTCCATCGCGAAGTCGTTGACGCTCTTCACGACCGCCTCGAGGAAGCGCGCGTACTCCTGCATCTGGCGGATCGAGCTGTCGACGATCGACGTGAAGACGCCCTCGATCAAGCCGCTGACGAACGACGTGAAGTCCACCGAGTCGACCAGGTTGCGGAACGCGTCGCCCGCCTCGCGCGCCGCACCGCCGACGAACTCCTGCCCCACCAGTCCCGTGCGCGGGGTCTTGTTCTCGTCCTTCTTCGCCTGCGCAGCGGCGAGCGGCGCGCGCGTGGCATCGGGCGCGTCCTTGAGCCCCGCCACAGGGTCGGCCATGTAGGAGGCCACCTGCACCAGGTTGGCCGCCAGCTCGCGGCGCGTCCGCGGGTCGAGCTCGCGGAACGACTCGGCGCGCTCGAGCAGGCCGCGCACCTGGCGGCGGACCTCGTCGCGCTCGGCCGGCTCGAGGGTGTCGGTGGACGGGTTCGTCGGCTCGGTGTGGGTCGTCATCGGGTCTCCGTTCCCGCGTTGGCGGCGGGCTGCTGCCCGGCCGCCATGCGGCGCGGCGGCTGGGCCTTCTCGGTCAGGACCTGCAGGTCGAGGTTGTCGACCATGCGCTCGAGCGGGACGACGTCCGAGCGGAAGTTCACCCGCACGTCGCCGCTCAGCTGAGCCTTGGCCTGGGCCTTCGACTCGCTCGTGTCGTCGATCGCGCTCGCGACCGTGGTCTTGTGCGAGGACTTGTGCGCGACTCCGCCGCCCCCCCAGGGGCTCCAGGCGGCGGCCGCCGCCGAGGTGCTCGAGGAGCGCTCGTCGTGCAGGCTGGCCGTCGCCGTGCGCGCCGCCTCATCCGACGCCTGCACGTCGAAGACCACCTTCGCGTTGATGCGGCCGTTGGTGACGACGATGCGGTTGATGCCCAGCAGCACCATCGTCGCGAGCATCTGCTGGCGCGACCGCGCCATCTCGAGCTTGGCGGCGTTGACGAGCGCGATCTCCGAGTCGGGGTCGTCCAGGTCGACGCTCTGCAGGTCGACCGAGCGCGCGATGTCGCCGACCGGGTCGCCGTCGGCGTCGTCGACGGCCGCGGACGGGACCAGCCGCGACGACTCGCCGCTCGTGTCGACGTTCAGCACGCTGGGATGCTTGTTGCGCAGGTGGTCGCGCGCCATCCCGTCGCTGATCTCCTCCTTGGCGAAGTCGTCGACGCTCTTGGAGATCGCCGAGAGCATCTGCGCGAAGGCCTCCATCTGCTGGATCGAGGCGTCTACGATGGCCTGGAAGACGCCCTGGATCAGGCTCGAGACGAAGTTCGGGAAGTCGACCGTCTGCACCAGCTCGCCGAAGGCGCGCGTGCCCTCGCGGACCGCGCCGGCGGTGAAGTCCTGGCCCACCTGCCCCGGATCGTCGGCCAGCCGCCCCTTCAGCTGCTCGACCGGGTCCTCGTCGGTCAGCGCGCGGGCGTCCGGCTCGGACTCGCGGTCGAGCCAGCCGGGGTCGCTTGACAGGTAGTCGCCGATCTTGACCACGTCTCCGGCGACGCGCCGGCGCTCGGTCGGGGACAGCGTCTGGAAGGCTCCGGAGCGCTCGAGGAGCCCTCGGACCTCCTTGCGGACGGTGTCCAGACCGGTCGACGACACGGGGGGCCCTCCGGTCTACGCGCCCGGTGCGGGCGCCGCCGGCGCCGCGGGGGCAGGAGTCGCGGGCGTCGTTCCGGGAGCCGCCGCCGGGACGCCTCGGCCAGCGCCGTTGCTCTCGTTCAGGCGCACCACCTGGTCGTTGTCGACGAGCCGCTCGAGCGGCAGGGTCTCGCTCTTGAAGTTCAGGCGCACCTCCCCCATCAGCTGCCCCATCGCCTGCAGGTTGGACTGGAGCTGTTCGTCGGTCTGCGACGCGATCTTGATGACCGGCCGCTCGACGTGCTGGTAATCGCCCTTGCTCCAGCGGTCGGCGTTGGTCCTGGTCAGCGTCCCGCTCTTCACCTCAAACCCGCCTCCGGTACTCCCGCTCTCCCTCGTGCCCTGCCTGACCACCGTCGTGCCGAGGTTCTCGTAGTCGACCGCCGTGGTCTGACGCGCCAGCTGGTCCGAGGCCGCGAAGTTGAAGCGGACCTTCGCGTTGATGCGGCCGTCGGTGACCACGATGCGGTTCAGCCCCATCAGGACCATCGTCGACAGGAGCTTCTGCCGACGCGCCGCAAGGTCGTTGCGAGCGGCGGGAACCAGCACCTGTTCGATCGTCTCCTCGTCGAGGCTGTCGACCTCCTCGTCGAGGCCGAAGTCGCCCGCGAAGTTGGGCAGGTCGCCGAAGCCCGCGCCGTCACGCGGCTTGACCTTCGGCGAGCCGTCGTCGAAGTTGATCTGCATCAGCGAGGGGTACTTCGACACCAGGTGGTCGCGGGCCTGGTTCTCCGAGACGTTCTGATCGCGGAACTCGTTGAGCGACATCGCGACCGACTGCACGAGCTCGGCGTAGGCCTGCATCTGCTGGATCGTCGCGTCGACCACCGACTGGAACACGCCCTGGATCAGCTCGCGGACGAAGGCGGGGAAGTCGACCTCCTGCACCATCTGTCCGGCGGCCGCCACGCCGGCGCGCACGCCCTCGCCGATGGTGCCGGACTGGGTCGTCCCGTCCGGGCCCCTGGTCGTGGTCGTGCTCGCGAGCACGCTCGAGTACGGGTCGAGCGCGTCCTGTGGGTCAGCCGCGACGAACTGCAGGATCTCCTCGGTGTTGCGCCGGATGTCCTCTTGCTCGGCGGGCGGCAGCGACCGGAACGAAGAGCTTCGGCCGAGCGCCTCTCCGAGCCGCTCGCGGATCGCGACGTGGTGCGAGGCGGGATGGCTGGTCATAGCGTCGCTCCTTGGTTCACGGCGTCAGCGCCGCATAGGGGTCGGCCTGCCGGTGCCCGTTCCCGCGCGAGCGGCTCGGCGCCGCGTCGTAGCCCACCGGCCGGAAGTACACGCTGAGCCGCGCGCCGGCCGCGGGGGTCACGCGCGCGCTCACGACGCTGATGTCGCCGGGGTTGGCGAACTCGTCCGGCGTCATGGCCTGGAACCACTGCTGGAAGGCACGGTGCGATTCGGGGCGTTGTGCCAGGTGCATCTTGATCAACCCGTGCATCTCGCGTGGCGGGTCGGACACGCCGCTCAGCAGGATCTCGAGCTTCATCTCCATGCCCTTGCTGGTGTCGCGTAGCCCCAGCACAACCGCGCCCTCGGGCAGCACGAAGCGGCCGCCGAGGACCAGCCCGATCGAGGTGAGGAGGCTCGGCAGCTGGCGCCCGATCCCCAGCCGGTTCATCAGCGGCTCGAGCTCGAGCAGCCGCAGGTCGCCGCGGTGCGTGAAGTACACGCGCTGCGACCCGCGCGCCCGGCCGCAGCCGACCGACACGAACAGCGGCTGGAGTCCCGGCAGCGACGCCATCGCGGTGCGCGTCGCGTGTCGCAAGTTGGGCGGGAGCTCCTCGAGCTGCCCCGGACCCAGCTCGTAGTAGACCTTCGCCTCCTGCAGCCCGCGGCCGTCGAAGCCGGCGCCGAAGAAGGCTCCAAAGCTCGCGTTGCCGGCCAGGTCGGCCCCGCGCCAGGGCTCGGAGCGCTCGTCGAACCAGTCGAGCGCGCGCTTCCCGAAGCTCTGCTGCACGAGCCGCCGCATCTCGCGGTTGGCCTCGTTGCGCCGGCTGATCGGCGCAGCGCCGGGTCCAAGCGGCTCGAGGTCCAGGCGGAGCGACTGCCCCGCCACCTCCGAGAAGGAGTGCTCCAAGGGCATCGAGCCCGGGACGAGCGCGTTGTTGCCGTAGCGCGGGTCGCCGAGGGGCAGCTCGAACGTGCGGTCGAGCAGCCCCCCGATGGCCGCGCTCGGATCGCTGGTGCCCAGGCGCCGGGAGGCGATGCTCAGCCGGCGCCGCACCGCGGTCGCTGCAGGGTGTCCGTACATGGCGTGTCTCCTGTTGTTCGCCGGAAGGCGATCAGACCGTGGGCACCTGCGGCGCCTCGACGTCGATGACCTGGTCGATCGCGCCCTGGATGTCGGGCATCTCCGCCAGCGAGAGCGTCGGCAGGCTCGACTGGGTCGGCGTGACGACGGGCTCCGAGAACTCCTCGATCGCCTGATCGGGCGTCCCGGTGACGGCGAGCCAGCGCTCGACGTAGTCCACCAGGGCCGGCTCACGGAACATGTCGCCGCGGGCCGAGGTGAAGGGACTGGAGAGCACGGCGGCGTTCTCGGAGAGCCACTTGATGATCTTCGCCCCGCTCTGCGCCTGGGTGCGGTAGCGCAGGGTGTTGACCGGGCCGCCCATGAAGACGCGGCTGATGCGGTCGACCAGCTGCCACTGATCGCGCACGCCGTAGGCGTTGAGCACCTCGGGGTGGGAGAGCATCCCGCCCACGCCGTGCACCAGGTCCTGCAGCTCGACCGCGAAGAAGTGCGAGATCGCGTACCCGTGCAGCGACAGGTTGACCGCCAGGTCGTGGGCGATCTTGTGCACCTGCTGCGGGTGGACGAGCATCTTCTCCTCCTTCGCCTGACGGTTCAGGAGGCTGATCGCCGACAGCATTCGGATCCAGAGGTCCGAGAAGTCACGGTTGGGCAGCTCGACCTCGACCGAGCCCTGCGCGAGCCCGAAGGCGCGCGCGTACAGCCCGCGGCGCTCGGCCTCCGAGAAGCGGTCATCGGCGCCCTTGATGTACTGGAAGACGTTCTGGCCGCCGTCACCGCGCGAGATCGGCAGCATGCCGCTCATGAACTGCTCGGCGAGCCGGTCGGCAACCGCGAAGTAGCGCATCTCCTCGAGCATGGCGGAGAAGTACACCGCCGAGAGGGCCAGCACGTTGTCCGCGACGATGTCCGAGCTCGAGCCGGCGTCAAGGTCGAGGTCCGGCAGGTCGATGTCGATCTGCGAGGCGCGCCCCTCGAGCTCGCCCCCGAGGGCCAGCGAGAGCGCGCCCAGGATCTTGCGCCGCAGCTGCGGGTCGAGCGGGTTGACGCCCTGCTCGACCAGGCGCTTGCCGACATCGGCGACCAGCCGCGCGCGGATCTTCGGAACGAAGTCGGGATCCGCGACGCCGTCGGCCTGATCTACGGCCTCCTTCGTGATCGTGTCGTGGACGCTGCGGTAGAGCGCCTTGTTGCTCGTGAACTCCTTGATCGCGTCCACGACCGCGTCGATGAAGCGCCGCGCTGCGCGGAAGCTCCCGGGCGGCGGGCCGTCGCCCGACGAGTCGGACGCATCTTCGCCGGGGAAGCCACCGCTCGGCGCCGCCGCGTCGGTCGGCGGCACCTGGATCAGGATGTCGCCGCGCCCCACGCTGCCCTCACGACCCAGCGTCGGATCGCGATAGGGGCCGATCAGCTGACCGTAGATGACGACGAACGCGGCGCGTGCGTCGTCCTGGTCGTAGTCGTGGAACTGCTCGGGGTCGGCCGGGATCGGGGAGAGCGGCGCGCTGTTCTGATCGAAGCGGAACTGCTCGCGCAGGATCTGGCGGACCGCGAGGTAGAGCCGCTTCTGCTCGCGGTTCGCGCGGTCGACCTGCGTCGCCTCCTTTTCGATCTGCTCGGCCTGAGCCGGGTCCAGGTAGATGTCGGTGACGTGAACGTTGGGCATGCTGAGTCCTTTGTTGATCGCTGGGGGGCCGGCGGGCGGCCCGGGACGGTGTGGGATGCGGGGTCCCTGGGCAGGGCGAGGTCGGATCTAGGCCACCTTCATGCTTCCCTCCCCAGGCTCTTCCCGAAGCTCCTCATCGACCAGCTGAACGGCCTTGGCGACGTTCAGGACACCGGCGCCGCACCCTTTAGTGTCGACGCCGGACGGAAAGGGTTCGGCCGTGGCGACCAAGGCGTTGCGCACGGCGGACGGAGACAGAGGAACCCCGTACCGCAGCGAGCGCGATACGAGGAGAGCGGCGGCCGCCGACACGAAGGGGGCGGCGAACGAGGTCCCGGTGTTGAGCTGGTAGCCGTCGACCGCGACGCTCGGGATGCGCTCGCCCGGGGCCGACAGGGCCACGTGCGAGCCGCGCGTCGTGAAGCCGGTCGGCCGGCCGCCTCGGTCGACCGCGCCCACGGCGATCACGCCGGGCAGGGCGGCGGGGAAGTACACGGTGTCGTCGCCGCTGTTGCCCGAGGCGGAGACGAGCACGCAGCCGCGGCGCGCCGCGTAGCGGATGACCTCGACGTGCGGCACCGGGTCGCCGGGGCGCAGCGCGGTGCCGGGCGTACCGAACGACAGGTTGAGCACGCGCGCGCCGAGGTCGACCGCGCGCTTCAGCGCGGCGTCGATGTCGACGCCGGAGCCGATCGCGGTGGGCTCGGTGCGCCCCGCCACGCGCGCGGCGGCGAGCGCCCGCACCGGCAGTACCGGACACGCGCCCGCGAGCCCCGGTGCGACGCGCAGCCCGCGCGCGGCGATGATCCCCGCGCAGCCCGTGCCGTGGCCCATCTCGTCCATCGGCGCCCGGTCGCGGCCGGCGGTGTCGCCGAAGAGCTCCAGGCCCTGGGACACGCGCTGGGGGTCGAGGTCGACCATGTCGAAGCCCGGCCGGACGCGGCCGGCCAGGTCCGGGTGCCCGTCGCTGATGCCGCTGTCGACGACGGCGACGATCACGGCCGGGTCGCCCGCCTCGAGCGCCGCGGCGCGCGGGCCGCCGACCAGCTCGTAGGCGCGCCGGTCGTGGGGATCGAACTCGCGCTCGTCCTCGGCCGCGTCGGCGGAGTCGTCAAAAGGAGTCGCGGAGAGATAGACCGGCGAGGCCATCTCGACCGCCGGGTGCTCGGCCGCGGACTGCGCCGCCGCGAACGGGTCGGCGCCGGGGCCGAGCTCGACTCGGAAGGTGCGCGAGAGGCCGACCTCCTGCTCGACTTCGTCCCACCCCTCGTGACGGTGTCCGACGTTGCCGATGTTGCAGGCCGCCTCGAAGGCGCGCGTGACGCGCATCGCGTGACCGTGGCGGCACAGGCAGTGGTCCAGCGAGCCGCCGTCGAGCCGCGAGGCGGCGGAGGCGCTGTGGGCGATCACGTCGCGGTGGGACGGAACGTCGTGCGGATCCTCGCCCGGCGCCAGGCGGAGCACCACGCTCCCGCGCAGCGCGAGCCTGCGCCCGCCCGGGTCGAGCGGGGTCTTGTGCGTCACCTGCAGCCTCACGCGTCGTCCTCCTCGCCGCGGTCGTCGCGCTCCCCTTGCACCGGACCGGCTTCCCGCCGCCCGTCCTCCGGCATCCGGAAGTAGCCGACGGTGCGGTCGCTGCCGACGAAGACCTCGATCTGGCCCTCGGACTGGTGCGACAGCGGACGCACGAGCAGCTCGTTCGGATGGGACTCGAGCACCTCGACCGGTTCTCCCGCCAGGCGCACCTCGGTCCCGAGCGCGCCGCGCAGGTTCGCGCCGCGGATGCGCAGCAGCCGCTCGCCGGCGCCGCCGCGCTCGGGCGTGTTGTCGGTGACCACCGGCTGCGACGACGCGATCAGCGCCGCGCGCAGGCGCTCCATTGGCGTGCCGGTCACGGCACGGACCGCGCGCAGGTCGCCCTCCTGGTTCATGCGCTTCAGCTGGCCGACCGTGCGGATGCCGACGCGCTCCAGCCGGCGCCGGGTATCGGGGTCGAGGGCGCCGTCGCGCTCGATCTCCTCTAGACCGCGCGGGTCCTCGTCCTGGGTCAGGTCGAGCGTGTTCTCCTCGACCATCGGACGCGTGATCGTCGTGAGGTTGAACTGGAGCGAGCTCGCGCCCTCCTCGTTCGGCCCCGCGCTGCGCATGCGCACGTTGCCCTCGCGGTCGACCTCCGTGAACACCTTGAGGTCGAGCGACACGTCCTTCAGCGCCCAGGTCAACGGACGCCCCGAGCGCACGCGCAGCGCGAGCGTGTCCTGGGCCTGGTCGAGCTGGGCCTGGAGCGACTGCACGAAGTCCGTGATCGCGAAGGAGCCCTTGTCCTGGCCGTTCACGGGGCGTCTCCCTCCGCGCAGCGCAGGCGCAGGCTGCCGTGGGGCATGCCGAAGCCGGCGCCGAAGACGCCGCGCGGGAGGCTGGCGCTGAGGCGGGCGCCGGGCTCTAGACGCGTCTCGACCGGCACGGTGACGCTCGCGTCGGTGACGCGCACCGCGACGAGCTCCGCTCCATCCGCCGGTTCGCCGGCGGCGGACGCGCCAGCGTGGGCGTCCACGGCGGCGGCGAGCGCCGTCACGAGCTCCTCGAGCGGGGGCATCACGCCTGGCCTCCATCAGGAGCCGGGGGAACCGGCGGCGCCGCGGCCGGCGCGTCGGCCTGAGCCTCCGGCCGCCAGCGCGAGTGCCCGGTGATCATCGACAGGAGCTCCGGATCCGCCAACCGCTCGATCGGGAAGGTCTGCGTCGAGAACTTCAGCTCGACCTCCCCCATCAAGTTCGCCTTGATGCCCGCCTCCGCCTGCGCGTTCGCCTTCACCGTCGACACGGCCGCCGACAGGCCGCTCTGGCGCGCGGTGCGTCCGGCGATCCCGCCGGCCTGGCCGATGGTCAGGTTGACCGTCTCGGCGTTCGACCGATCCCGCGCGACCGCGTGGAACTGCATGCGCGCGCGGATGTGCCCCTCGTCGACGATGATGCGGTTGATGCCGAGCAGCACCGTCGTGGCGAGCGTCTGCAGCCGCTTCTCGCCTTCGGCGCGCCGTGCGGCGGCGAGCAGCGGGCCCTCGGTGAGCTCCGCGGACAGGATCTCTCCGCCGAGCTCGTAGCCCTCGAGCCACACGGGCGAGCTGCCCTCCTTCTCCGGGCGCGGCACCAGCCGCGGAGGCGTCGTCTCGCCCGGCCGCGGGACGATCTCGGTCAGGTCGGCGCCGTGCCGGTCGAGCAGGTACTGGCGCGCCTGCCCGTCGCTGACGTTGTCGCGCGAGAAGTCGTCGGCCGTCCGTGCGAGGCTCCCGATCAGCTCGGCGTACTCGTGCAGCTGCTGGATGGTCGCGTCGACGATGGCCTGGAACGTGCCGGTGACGAGCCCGGAGATGAAGCCGGGGAAGTCGACGGCCTCTAGGGTCTCGGCGGCGCGCGAGCCGATGACATCGGTCATCTGCGGCCGCGCCTCGCGCTTCGGCTCGGGCGCCGGCGCCTGGCCACCGCGACGCCGGGCGCCGCCGATGCCGGTCTGCAGGTCGAACGGCGTCTCGAGCACGGTCGCGTACGGGTCGCCGCCGGGCCTCCCGTAGGTCAGCGTCGACTCGATGCTGGCGAGGTCGCGCTCGAGGCTCGCCCGCCGCTCGGGCGAGAGTTCGCTGTAGCCCGCGCTCTCACGCAGCGCGCGCGTTGCCTGCAGGGCGAGCTGGCGACGGTCCTGCACCGGCTAGCCCACCTGGAAGACGCGGTCGGTGAGGAGTCCGCTGGAGTGCAGCGACTCCACGCGGTGCGCCCACGCGACCCCCGAGGCGCGCGCCGCCTCGACCATCGCGGTCAGCATCTGTGCGAGGCTCGGCACCGGGACCGGCGACGCCGCGCCGAGGCGCCGCAGCGCGCCGACCATCGCGGCGTGCGTCTGCGGTCCCCATCGACCGTCGTCCCGGAGCCCGGGCACGCTCGTCTGGAAGGCGCGCAGGTCGGCGTGCCCGAGGGCGGCGAGCGCCTCCGCGCGCTGCTCGTCGGTGCGCACCGGCCCGACGGCGTCCAGCACCCAACGCCGGCCGCCGCCGTTGCCCAGCTGGATCGCGCGGTCGCAGTACATCGCGAGCGCGCGGTCGGTGTGGAAGCCCAACCAGCCCAGGAGCGGCAGGTTGCGGTCGACGTAGCTCTCGATCGCCAGCTCGTTCTGCGCGGCCTGGAACTCGCGCACCCGGCCGGCGCGGTGGAAGCGCTCAAGCCACGGCTCGGTCCAGAGATGCGCCCCGCCCACCTCGGCCATGCGCGCCTCGCGCGCGGCCGCCTCGGTGGTCGCGAGCAGCGCGTCGGCGTGCTCGCCGAACACGGTGCGGAAGCGGGCGTCGTCGCGGTGCTGGCAGGCGCGCAGCACGCGGCCCAGCATGCCTCCGCTCTGGGTGAACTGCACGATGCCCCAGGAGAGCCCGGCGCCGTCGCTGTTCGGGTTGGTCGCGCCGTAGGCGTCCCCCAGGCGCTCGGCATCGCCCAGGTGCTCAGGCGCCAGGCCGCTCTCGAAGGCGGCGATCGGCACGATGATCGAGCGGAACTTGCCCTCGATCGTGAGCCGCGCCGCGGCGGGCGCGTCCTGCAGGGCGGCCGCCGCGAACTCGCGGCGTCCCTCCTCGTCGTACTCGTGGATCGGACGGCCCGGCGGGCGGAAGGCGGTGCGCCGGCGGTACGAGCCATAGCCCTGCGCTTCCGGCGTTGCGCCCGCGTCGGCTGCGGGAGGAGCGCCCGGCTCGCCCGCGGGAACGGTGCCCGCGTCGATCGCGGGAGCGGCCCCAGGCGCCACCGCCGGCGACGGGCCGGCGTCGAGGCGGGTCACGACGCCGCCGGCCTGGCGGAGCTGCCAGGGGTCCTCGAAGCCCTCGGGCTCGCCGGCGGGCGCCTCGATCGCCGCCTCCTCGGCCCCCGCTGCCGGCGGGGGCGCCGCGGCCGGAGGTGCGTCGGCCGGAGCCGCCGCCAGCGCGCCGAACCCGGGCCGTCCGTAGGCGCCCATGTAGCCGTGGTGCTCCTCGTCGCGCCGGTAGCCCTGGGCCTCGGGCTGGCCCTGGGGCTCGCCCGGCGCCTCCTCGGGCGCGGGGTCCAGCTCGCCGTTCGCGCGCAGGTCGGGCGCGTCCTCGTAGCCGGGCGGCTCCTGTTCGATGCGCGCCGGCGCGCCGCCGTTCGGAGCAGCGGGCGAAGGAGCTGGCGCCGCGGGCGCCGGAGCAGGCGTGGCCCCCGCACCGGGAGCCGGCGCCGCGGGCTGCGCGGCGCCCTGGCCCCAAAGGGCCGGGTCGTAGCCGTCGTCGTACTCAAACGCGCGGCTGCGCGCGCCCTGCACCTGTCCGAAGGCGCCGTCCCCGCCCCAGGCCAGGCGCGCCGCCGTGCCGCCGTAGCGGTCGTTCCTCCGCCGCACCGTTCCGCCGAGCGTCATCCCGCGCCGCCGCCCGGTGAAGTCGGGCAAGATACGCACGAACGGCGTCCGGTCGGGCTGCGCGGGCGAGATGCTGAAGTGCGCGTCGTCGCCGCTCGGGTTGCCGTAGGTCCCGAGCGCGTAGTAAAGCCGCTGCTTACCCGCGAAGCGTGCGAGCTGGTCGGGCGGCACGATGTACGTCACCTCGCCGGCGGGCGCGCGCAGCAGCCCGCCCTCGGCCACGCGCGTGGTGAAGAAGTTCTCGGGCGTACGGCTGCCGAAGTTCTCGGCGTGGAACAGGTGCGGGTCGGACGCGCACGCGATCTCGAACACGCGCTCCGGGGGGACGCGGACCAGAAAGGACGCGACGGGGAAGCGATCCGACACGGTCGTTCGGGACGGGGTAATGCCGGCCATGGACAGCCTTCTTCGACTCGGGTCCTCCCAGGACCTGTTCGGGGTCACACGTGCCCGCGCCGCCGCGCGGCCCGGGCGTACGCGCTACCCCTTTGCACGGGCCGTGCCAGCGCGAAGGCGGCCTGCCGGGGCGCGTCGCGCGTCGCGCCGAAGTCGCGGGCATGCCGTCCCGTTCAGGGACCTGCCCGACGGGGCATGGCGGATCAGCCGCGCGCGAGCTTCTTGAAGATCGTCCGCACGTGGATGCCGAGGCGCGCCGCGGCGCGCGTGCGGTTGTCGCCCTCCACCTGGAGCGCGCGATCGATCAGCATGCGCTCGCACAGCGACACCGCCTGCGCGAGGGTCAGCCCGCTCTCCTCGATCAGCGACCACAGCTGGTGGTCCAGCGGGCGTCCCTCCGAGTCGACCGACGCGGCCGGCAGCTCGCAGCGCACGCCTCCGAGCTCGAGCGCCACCGCGTCGACCGCGGGGCCCTCGGCCAGCACGGCCGCCGCCTCGACACGGTGCTTGAGCTCGCGCACGTTGCCGGGCCACTCGTAGGCGAGCATCGCCAGCCGCGCATCCTCGGTGAAGCGCTGCGAGTCGCCGCTCACCTGCGCCAGGAAGTGCTCGGCCAGGAGCAGCACGTCGCTCCCGCGCAGACACAGCGGCGGCACGTCGACCCGCAGCACCTCGAGGCGGTACAGGAGGTCGGAGCGGAACGCGCCGCGGCGCGCCTCCTCGTGCAGGTCCTGGTTGGAGGCCGAAACGACCCATACGTTGGCCCTTTCGGTGCGATCGGAGCCGACCGGGCGGTACTCCCCGCCCTCGAGGAAGCGCAGGAACTTGGCCTGGACACCGGGGGGCAGCGAGTTCACCTCGTCGAGGAACAGCGTGCCCGACGAGGCTGCGCGCACGAGCCCGTTGCGGGCTTCGACCGCTCCCGTGAAGGCGCCGCGCCGGTGCCCGAAGAGCTCGGACTCGAACAGGTTGTCGGGCAGAGCGCCGCAGTGCACCGTCACGAACGGCCGGTCGCGCCGCGGCGAGTTGGCGTGCAGCGCGCGCGCCACGACCTCCTTGCCGGCGCCGGTCGGCCCGACGATCAGCGTGTTCCGCTGCGCGGCCGACACCTTGTGCAGCTTGCTGCGGAGCGCGCGCACTGGGAACGACTCGCCGATCATCCGCGGGGTCGCCGCGGCGACGGACTCGCGGCCGTCGGGCGGTGCGTGCGGCTTCAGCACGTCGGTCCTGCGGGTTTCGGAGTACACGGTGAGTCGTCCAACCGGGCGGGCCACGCGCAGCGCGGCGACCCGAATCGGGTCGCGCGAGGCGCGAGGGACACGCATCGGACAGCCGTGCCGCAAACGCGGGACCAGCGCGTGCCGGGATCACGCGGCCGGGACATCTCTCTCCTCCTAAAGGGACGCCAGTTGCGAGTGCGCGCGGCGGCGAGTCACCGCGCTCCGCGAGAATAGAGGCGCCCGCCGACTTGTGTCGGCACACCTCAAAAAAAGGCGCGCGCGATCTCGGGCCGGGCCGCGCGACGCGGGGTTCCCCAGGGGGGAGCGCTGGCCGCGCGTGCACTCCCTGCCCCACCGGGCATGCCCGCGTGAACGCGGCGCGCGGTGCGCGGGGACCGCCAAGCGAACGGGCGCGCGCCAGGCCGCGCCGTACGAAGGTGGCACGGCGGGTGCTTGCCGTCGCGACACGCCCGCGCGGCTGAACGCGACGCGCGACGGGCGTGACGGTTTTGGAGATTCGTAGCGAAGAGCCGGAGCTGGTCGTTCTCGACCCGGGTCACGGCGGCAGCGCTCCCGCGGGGCGCTCGTCGCCGCGCGGCGTCGTCGGGCCGTCGGGCGCTAGCGAGAAGGACGTCACCCTGGCGCTTGCAAGACTCGTCGGCGAGCGCGTGGCCGACTTCGCCGCGGTGCGCCTGACGCGCGACGGCGACCGCAACCGGAGCCTCGCCGACCGTGCGCGGGACGGGCGCGGAGCGGCGGCGTTCGTGTCGCTCCACGCGGGCGGCGGGCCGCCGGCCGGCGCCGACGTGTGGGCCCACGAACGGGCGGCAGAGCCCTCGCTGGACCTCGCGCGCGAGCTGCGCTGGGCCCTCGGGCCGCGCGAGGCGGCAAGCCCGCTCCTCGCCGGCCGGCTCGCGGTGCTCGACCCCGACGCGCTGCTCGAAGGCACTGCCGCGTGCCTGGTCGACGTCGATCGGATGGACGACCCCGCGGCCGCGCGGCGGCTGGCGGATCCCGCCGCGCTCGCGGCGCTCGCGGACTCGCTCGCCTCGGGGCTCGCGGTCTTCCTCGCCAACCGGATACGCGCGCGCGGCTCGTACCGCGGCGGGTTGGCGCGGGCCTACGGGCGGGTGCGGGGGCTACTCTCCTTCGGCGTGCTGGGCGGCATGGTCGTCGAGCCCTTCTACCGCAACCCGACCGAGCGTGACCTCGTCGGCGGCCGCCGCGAGACCCGCACGCGCAACCTCGGCGTCGATGTGTCGCTCGCCGGCTCGCCGGGGCTCGGCGCGCACGACGTGCGGCGCGGCCTGGAGGTCTACGCCACGCCGCGGGAGACGCTCGCGCTGGGCGACCTCGCCCGCGTCCGCGCCTTCGACCGCGCCTCGGCCACCGAGTCGATCGGCGTCGGGCTCGAGGCGGAGGGCGACGCGGCGCTGACCGGCGCGACCGTCCGCCTGCAGCCACGCAAGCCGGAGGGCGACGACGAGTACGGCGGCATCGCCGCCCTCGCGTATCACTACCGCGTGCCGGCCGAAGCCGAGGGCGAGGAGCGGAGCTTCACGCTCTACACCGAGTACCTGAACCTCATCACGCCGGAGTTCCCTCCCAAGGCCGGCGACGGTACTCCGATCCCGAGCGCCGACTGGGAGCGCACCGGCAAGGGCACGGGCTTCGGGCCGGCGCTCGCCGAAGGCGCTGCCCTGACCACCGAGCAGCTCACCGCGATGACGCCCGTCCTCGTCGGCTACCTCGGCGCGACGCCGACCCCCCTCGTTCACGTGCGCTGTTCGTTCGCGCGCGGAAGGACCGCGGAGGCTCCGAGCCTCCTCATCGACCCCACCGCGGTGCTCGGCTGACGCGCCGCCGCAATCCCGAAGTCCCAAGGAGAGCTCCGACGATGGAACAACAGAACGCGACGGCGAGCGGATACGTCGGCACCATTCAGGCCGAGACGCTCGGAAACGACCAGATCTGGTTCGCACTCACCAAGGCGCCCGACTCGGACGAGTGGATCACGATCGACGGCCAACGCGCGCTGTTCTCCATGCGCGTGAACACGACCGAGCGGTGGACCGAGCTGGCCAAGCTCATGCTGCTGAACGAGGCGCTGCGCGACGGGCTGCCGGTGCGCGTCGTCCACGCGACCGAGGCCGGCTCGCAGAACGACTTCGACGCGAAGACGGTGCGCATCCTGCGCCCGGACCTGCACTCCTAGCGGAGCCGTGCGATGAACCCGATCACGATCGACCCCGGACACGGCGGGAAGGAACCGGCGGGCAAGTCCTCGGCGGAGGGCATGCGCGGCCCCGGAGGGACGCTCGAGCGGGACGTGACGCTGGCCCTTGCGACGCGCGTCGCCGAACGCCTGGCCCCGCACGCGCGCCTGACGCGCGGACCGGGCGAGAACCCGACGCTACACCGGCGCCAGGAATCGGCCCGCGAGGCGGGTACGCGCGTCCTGCTCTCGATCCACGCGAGCGGCAACCCCGAGCGCGGGCGCGGGACCGAGACCTGGGCGCACGCGCGCTCGACGCCGCGCTCGCGCGCGCTGGCGGAGACGGTGCACGCCCGGCTGGTCGCCGCCACCGGCGCCGATGCGGGCGCCTATGTCGGCGAGCTCGCGCTCCTGGCCCCCGACCGCATGGACCCGAGTGTGGCGGCCTGCCTGGTCGAGGTCGACAACCTGCAGAGCGCCGAGGGCGAGGCCTGGCTGCGCGACGAGGCCAACCTGGACGCGGTGGCCGACGCCCTCGCCGAGGCGATCGCGACCTTCGAGCGCGGCTCCGACGCGCCCCCCGTGGCTGCGCTCCAGGACGCTGCCGGCGGCGACTGCTCGGGCTGGGAGTCCGATCCGGAGAGCCTCACCAAGCTCGCGGCCGACAAGTACCTGCGCGAGGAGCACGGCGTCGCAAACCCACGCCTGCAGCGGGTCTGGTGCCCGACGCCGCACACGTC
The DNA here is from genome assembly GCA_039029355.1 of Planctomycetota bacterium. Classification (GTDB taxonomy): domain Bacteria; phylum Planctomycetota; class UBA1135; order UBA1135; genus JBCCGI01. Next base: position 106,199 of record JBCCGI010000016.1, on the reverse strand, counting down.
GGCGCCGTGCTGGCTCAACTACGAGAACGACGTCACGGTGATGGTCAGCCTCGTGCATCTCCACAGGCGTGAGATCCTGGTGCGCCGCCAGGGCACGGACCAGAGGCGCTGCCGCTACCGGTACCACTGCACGAGCGCGAACGACCCGGTGTCCGGCTTGATGGCGGGCGAGCTCGTGCTGACGAAGATCCACTGCGACATCACCTGAAGCGCGCGCCGTGCGAACGGACGAGCGGAGCCGCCGGCGCGGCCCCGCTCGTGCATCGCGCTTCGCGCACCGGGCCTAGCCCGCTCTCTTCACGAGCAGACGCGCCGCTGCGCCCCAAGCGGCCCGCTCGCGGGCTTCTCGGCGTCTGGCGGCACTGCGGACACCGGCGTCCTCGACGACCCGTTCAGGGTCGCCTGCGGGGCCGCCGCCCGCAAAGCACCACCAGACACCCGAGTTGGACCGCACCGCCACGCGGTCTCGTGAAGAAAGCGGGCTAATGCCACATCGTCATCTTCAGCCCGTCGGTCAGGTTGGCGCCCGTGCCACCCGCCGCGGGGTCGCGGTACCACAGCTGGAAGTGGAGCGTGTCGCACGGGTTCACGCCCGCGAAGTCGGCCGACGTCAGGTCGAGCAGGACGCTCACGTCTCCCGCGGCGTCCGCGCTCACGCCGCCCAACCGCTGCACCGGCGCGGCGAGCAGCAGGTTGCCGTCCCAGAACGGAAGCGGCGGGATCTGCTCGCCCAGGCTGACGAAGAACTCGCCGCTCGCCAGCGGCGGCACGCCGCTCGCCGTCAGCGTCAGCGCGTTCTCCGACAGGCTCGGGCGGCCCTCGAAGCCGATCACGGCGCCGGCGCCGACCGAGTTCGGGGTCAGCGGCCCGTAGTTCTCCCCGAAGGGCTTGCGCTCGAAGTAGCGGTATCCGAAGCCGGTCGCGAGCAGCACGCCGGTGAGGCCGTCGCCGTCCAGGTCGAAGAAGGCGGCGTCGTAGACGCTGTCGTCGGTGATGTTGATCGGGAGCTGCTCGAGGGCGTCGCGATCCTCCAGGCCGCCGAACACGCCGGCCGTCAGGGTGCGGTTGCGCAGCACGGTGAACACCGTCGTCGGGTCCGTCAGCGAGCTCTCGAACTCGATGTCGATGTCGCACACCCCCACGTCGATAAAGCCGTCGCCGTCGACGTCGCCGAAGGCCGCGTTGCCGCCGATCTCCATCGTCTTGTGGTGCAGGTCGAAGTCCCCGAGCGCGTTGAACGAGAACACGGGCGGGTTGTTGCCGTCGCTGATCTCGGCGGCGTCGCAGGAGTCGTTGGTCTTGTAGAAGTCGAGCGCGCCGTCGCCATTGAGGTCGGTCCCCGCAATGGCGTAGGTGATCGGCGGGGCTACCTGGCTGGCGCTGGTGAAGGACGCGCCGCCGGCGGGCGTCCAGTCATTCCACAGCACCTCGTAGCCCATCACAGGCCCGCCCCGCATAAGGTCCAGGTCGTTGTCGCGGTCGTAGTCTCCAACCCCGACCGAGGTCGAGCCGCCGGCCTGCACCAGCGCGCAGTCGATCACCTCCTGGGTTGCGTCGACGAAGGTGCCGTCGCCCTGCCCGAGGTAGACGCGGTCGCCGGTGTCCGCACCGGTCACCACTCCCATGGGTCCATAGGTCGTGATCCACACGTCCTCGTTGCCGTCTCGGTCCACGTCCCCCACGGCGATGGCGCATGAGCGCAGGTCGTTCGAGGTGGAGATGCCCGTGCAAGGGTAGTTGCCCGGAAGCAGCCAGCCGGCGGCCTCGGTGAAGCCGGCGAAGGTGCCGTTCACCGTGCTGTCGTTGATCCACAGCTCCGCCGGCTGCTCGGGGAAACCGTCCGCCGACGTGTTGGCGACGACGAAGTCCAAGAAGCCGTCGTCGTCCGCGTCGAGCACAGCGACGTCGCGGGAGGGGCGGTTCGGGCCGGCGCTGGTCAGCATGCTCGACGCGTCGATGAGCACGCCGCCGTCGTTGCGGAAGAAGACGTGCGAGCGCCCGCCCGGGTCGTAGAACGGCTCCTTGCGCACGCAGAGGACGTCGTCGTCGCCGTCGTTGTCGAAGTCGGCCACGACCAGGTCCTTTTCCTCCGGGTCGCTGAGCGTCGTGGCGAAGGCGCCGGGTACCTCGACCCAGTCGACCCAGCAGGGCTCGACGGGATCGGTCAGGGGTTGGAGCACGCACTGGGCCGCCGCGGGGCCGGCCACTCCGACCGGAAGGGCCAGGAGAAGCTGTCTCATGGTTGAGTCCTCAGGAAGGGGCGAGCGTTGCTCGCCGGGTTCGGTCTGTCTTCCCGAAGACGTCGCGGGGGCCGGGCAGGGTTTCCGACTCGCCCATCTCTCAAGCGGCGATCTGGGCCCGCCGGCTCCTTCAGCCGCCGTCCCAGCCCGACTCGACGAACGCCTCGAGCTGTGTCGGGCTGAGGAAGCCCGAGAGCTCTTCGATCAACAGCTCGCGGTTGTCCGCCTTGAGCTGCCCGAGCACCTCGTCGGAATCGCCGGCGCGCCAGCGCTCGGTCACCTCTTCGCCCCGCTCGTAGCCGGCGAGCAGCGCCGCGCGCATCGAGGTCGACTGCGCCGGCGTCAGCTCGAGCCAGCCGTTCACCTTCCCCATGGTCTCTTCGAGCGCTTCGAGCCGCTTCTCCTGGTAGCGCAGCACGCCCTCGACGGCTTCCTCGTGCCGGATCTCGGCCAGCGTCTCGGCCAGCTGATCCTTCATCTCGGGCTCGCTCAGAAGCGCGGCGTCGAGGGCGGGGCGCTGCTCTAGGGCCTGCAGCAGCTCCTGCCGCAACGCGTCGAGCTCCTCGGTCTTCGCCAGCCCGGTCAGGACCGGCGTCCGCTCCGCCGCCGGCGCGGCGGCGGGCCGCAGCTCGAGCGCGTCCAACCGCTTGCGCAGCGCGCGGTTCTCGTCCACGAGGGCGTCGAGCCGTGCGCCGAAGTCGACCTCGGGCCGGATGGCGGCGGCCTGCGTGGGCGCGGTCTGCTGGCCCGAACCGCGGAGGAGCGAAGTGGCGGCTCCCGCGAAACTGACGACGAGCGCAAGGCTAGAGATGATGAGCGTCCTATTCACGACCGACAGGATACTGAATGCGCGACCGCTCGTGGCTGTGGAGCAGGGACTCGTGGACGACCTCGCTCACGTTCCGACAAGAACGAGCAATGGCTCGGAGCGGAACCGCGCTTGCGTTCCTCAAAAAGGATCGTGAAACCCTGAGCCAAAGCGACGGCTTTCCAGGGTCAAGGAGAGGTATCACTCGCAAGCACCTTTGGGAGATCAAGACCGGACAAGCCGATGCGCAAAAAAACGATGAACGCCGTTGTTTTGTTCCTAGCCGGAGGCACCGCCTTTGGCCAAACCCAGTTTCACTTCAGCGAACAGTCCTGGCTGGATTCGCTCGAGGATGGATGTGTAGTCACCTTCGACTTCTCAGCGGCCAACGTGTCGCTCGCCAGTGAGGTCACCAGCGGCCCGACCTGTCCGGGCCCGACTCAGCAGTACGGGCAGTTCCTCACCTTCGACGGCGCCTCGACCGGCCTCTCCACCAGCTTTCAGTTCGAGGCCGACCCGGTCGGCAACAACGCCTGCTTCCAATGCCCACCTCTGGCCGCCGTGGCTGCCTGCGGCGACGCGGAGCACGACTGGTGGATCCGGTTCACCGGAGGCGCTCCGACCTTCGCGGCTGCGCTCGACCTCGGCGGCTCGGCGCTCTCGCAGTACACGGTGGTCGTCGAGGACGCAGGTGGGACGGTCCTGGGAACCCAGCCGCTGCTAGACGGACAGAACTTCGTCGGGATCATCGCAGGCCAACCTATCGGTACGGTCTTTCTGGACGACAACGCCGTGTCCGGGGGGAGCGGGATCAACACGCTTCGGTGGCTCACCACGCCGGATCCATTGCTGGCGACGGAGACCACGCGCGCGGGGAGCCCGCCGAACCCGATCGCGTTCCTTCCCGGTCAAACGACCCGCCCGATTCTGGGAGGCGTCTGGGACCCGGTCATCGACCACACGTCCTTCGTGCCGTCGGCCACGACGGACCTGATGGGCATCACCGCAAACCCGCTCAACCTCGCGATCCCGCCCTTCGGGACTCTGCTCTGCGATCCGAGCCTCGTCGTCGCGATCGAAGTCGTCCCGGCGGGACAGCCCTTTGCGATCCCGGTGCCGAGCGAGTGCTCCTTCATCGGAGCCTCGGTGTGCACCCAGGGCGCCTCGGTCGACCCGCTGAGCAGCATCTTGTTCACCAACGCGCTCGATATCACGATCGGTACGTTCTAGACCCTCGCCGTCCGGCCCGCCCGCACCGAGTCTCAGGCGACAGGTCTCCAACGGGAGGTCGGACCGCAGTCGCTGGTAGGGTCCGCACCTCGTGCGCGAGGCACGTGGGCGGCTCGTCCCAGGGATCGGCGCCGGTCGCTTATAGTCGGGAGAGCGCCTCTCAGCCTCTCTCGACCTCGCCAGCGACCCATGCGACACCTCCTGCTCGGCCTCGCCCTGCTCTGCGCTCCCGCGATCCCCACCGCCCAGACCCAGTGGACGGTCAAGCCCGACGGAAGCGGGGACTTCCTCGACGTCGGCAGCGCCGTCGCCGCCGTCTCCGCCGGCGACGTGCTCCTGATCTCCGCCGGCGACTACGGGCAGGTGCTCGTCGACAAGCCGCTCGTGCTGCTCGGCGAGCACGGGCAGCCGCGGCCGCACTTCGACACCCTGACGGTCGCCTCGGTGCCGTGGTTCGTCGCGTCGCATCTGGCCCCGGAGTGGCTGACGGTCGACGACGTGCCGGGCCCCTCGCACTTCGACGACCTCGAGGGGTACGTGGCGGACTTCAGCGGCGACTTCGACGCGCACCTGAGCCGCAGCCGCTTTCACGCTCCGCCCGAGTACGGCCACGCCGCCACCTTCGACGGCGACAGCGGGCTCGCCGATCCCGCGCGCGCACGGGTCGTGGACTGCGACCTGCGCGGCTGCGACCGGGCCGGCTTTTGGGACTACTCGTTCTACGTGGCCGGCACCGGCGGCGACGCCGTGCACGCGCGCCGCGCCGAGGTCCAGGTCGTCGGGAGCGACCTGCGCGGCGGCGACGGCGAGAACGGCTCGGGCGGCCTTGGCTTCGGCGGACGCGGGGTCTACTCCACGCTCGGCAGCGAGGTCGAGGTCCGCGGCTCGGCCTCCAACACCATCTCCGGCGGCACCTACTGGCCGGGTCCGGCCGGCTCGGCGGTGACCGGCGCGGCGCTCTCGGGCAGCGGCATCACGGTCAGCGGCGTGACGCTGGTCGGCGCGCTGCTCGGCACGGTGGCGGGCGTGAGCGACCGCCCGTACCTCGAGCTCGGCGGGAGCGGCGCTCCGGGCGCCACGCGTTCGATCGACTTCTACGGCCCCGACCCCTACTGCGGCGCCACGACGGTGTTCCTGGCCTTCGGAGCCTCCCACGACCCGTCGTATCTCGCGACCCACACCGCCGCGCTCGAGCTCGACCTCGCGACGATCTTCGCCACGCTGCCGATCGATCCGAAGCACCAGGACGAGGCGGTGAGCATCGCGGCCGCGACCCCGGCGGACACCTCGTTGGCCGGGCTCACCGTGTACGCGCAAGCGCTTCAGGCCGACTACTGCGCCGGTTCCTCGCCGGCTTGGTGGCTCACCAACGCGGCGGCGATTCACCTCGGCTACTAGCCGACTCACCGCGGCCACCAACCGCGGCTACTAGCAGGACGCTGCGCCGCTTCCCTCCGCGCGTGGCGGAGGGAGATGGCGCCCCCGACGGGATTCGAACCCGTAACCTCCGGATTACAAGTCCGGGGCTCTAGGGCCTAGTTAAGGGCGTTTGCTCCCGACTTCGCACGGGTCACTGATGCGGCTCTGTGAGCACGTCGTTCGCCCCCGGTCTTAAGAGAGAGAACTCCACTCCCCCCTCGGGACAAAGACCGGCGGCGCGCGGCGCGACCGCTGAACCACCAAAGCAACGTTCACGCAATTGAGATCGATACCCCGAGTCGAAATGCCAGACTCCCTCATCCGAGTTCGACTGAGTCAGCATGAAAGGCAAGGCACCGGTTGGAGACGCGTGAGCGAGCTTCGTTTTTTGGTCACCGTGAGTTGCAAGGAACGGCCCCGTTTCAGCCCGTAACCAGTTGAGCTACGGGGGCGTCTAAGCCCAACCGTAGTCCGGATCGGCGATTCCCGCAAGGTGTGGCGCGCGCTTTGGTTGGCGGTCGCCGCGGATTCCGAACACGAGCGCGCTCGCCGCCGTTGTGCGGTGCGCAGGCGGGCCTCGCTGACCAGCAAATCGGCGACGGGAAACCGGGTGTCCTAGCGCTCCGCTCGCGCGCGCTGATCCACAACCATCAGGCACGACCAGATGCTCTCGTGGATCGGCGTCGCGATGCCCACCTCGCGCCCCGCGCGCACCACCGCGCCGCTCAGCGCGTCGCACTCCAGCGGCCTTCCGGCGACGACGTCGCGGTAGAGCGACGACGTGGTGTCCGGTGCAAGCTGCTCAGCAAAGCGCATGCCGTCGCCGACCGCGTCAGGAGCGAGCTCGATGCCCTTCGCGCGCGCGACGCGCTCGACCTCCGCCATCGCCTGCTCGAGCAGCGAGCGCGCCGGCGGGCACGACCAGATCGGCTCGGCCGACGCGCGCGCCAGGCTGCCGATCCCCGCGAAGGAGGCAAAGAAGAGCATCTTGGTCCAAAGCAGCTCGACGATCTTCGGGCTGACCTCCGCCGTGATCTGCGCCGAGGCGAGCGTGTCCTGCAGCGCGTTCGCGCGCTCGGAGACCGTGCCGTCGAGCTCGCCGAAGACGATGCGGCGGAACTGGCTCTCCTGGCGGATCACGCCGGGCTCGGCGATCGACGAGATGATCCAGGCCGCGCCGCCGAGCACCGCGCCGGCGCCGAAGGCCTCGGCCACCTGCCAGGGCGCCTCGACACCGTTCTGCAGCGTGAGGATCATCGTGTCGGGGCCGACCAGCGGCCCCATGCGCTCGAGCGCGGCCTCGATCTGGTAGGCCTTGACGGTCAGCAGCACGAAGTCCACCTGCCCGACCTCGGCCGGGTCGTCGGTGGCCTCCGCCTCGAGCTCGAAGTCGCCGTGCACGCTGCGGATGCGCAGGCCCTGCTCGCGGATCGCGCGCAGGTGCTCGCCGCGGGCGAGGAAGGAAACGCGTTGGCCCGCGCGGGCGAGCAACGCACCGAAGTAGCCGCCGGCGCCGCCGGCTCCAAGGATGGCCACGTGCATGGGGAAGGCCTCAGGCGGACGATCGTTCGCGGATGGCGCGCGCGAGCTCCTCGACCGTAGGCGCCATCAGGAAGTGCTGCAGTCCGAAGTCGATGCCGTAGCTGTCGCGCACGCGCTTGACCGCCGCGACGGCGGTGAGCGAGTGGCCCCCCAGCTCGAAGAAGTTGTCGCGCACGCCGACGCGCCCGACGCTCAGGACCTCGGCCCAGATGCGCGCCAGGCGTGTCTCGTCGGCGTCCCTGGGCGCGACGTACTCGCCGCCCAGGCCAGGCTCCTTGGGGGGCGGCGGAAGCGCCTTCCGCTCCAGCTTGCCGCTCATCGTCCTCGGGAACTCCTCGTGGTACATGAAGTACGAGGGCAGCATGTAGTCAGGGAGCTCGTCTTTCAAGAACCCGTGCAGCTCGTCGCGCCCGGGGCGGTCGGCGCCCTCGGCCAGCAGGTGCGCCACGATCTGCTTGTCCCCCGTCTCGGTCTCGTGGACGACGACGGCGGTCTCGCGCAGCGCGGGGTGGCGGCGTAGGAGCGCCTCGATCTCGCCCAGCTCGATGCGGTAGCCGCGCACCTTGACCTGGTTGTCGTTGCGCCCGAGCGACTCCAGCACGCCGCCCGCGCGGTAGCGCACGACGTCGCCGGTACGGTACAGCCGCGCGCCGGGGCGCTGCGCAAACGGGTCCGGGACGAAACGGTCGGCGGTCAGCCCCGGTTGCTTCATGTAGCCCCGCCCCACCGAGTCGCCGCCGATGTACAGCTCGCCGGCGACGCCGATCGGCACCGGTTCAAGGTTGGCGTCGAGCACGTAGAGCTGCGTGTTCCCGACCGCGAAGCCGAAGGGCACCGTGCGCGCGTCCGGCTGCGGGAGCGCTTCGCCGGTGGCGACGGTGCACGTCGCCTCGGCCGGGCCGTAGATGTTGTTCAGCCGCGCCGAGAGCCGCGCGTGGAACGCGTCGGCGACGGCCACGGGGACCGGCTCCCCGCCGGTGAAGAAGTAGCGCAGCGTGGTGCACTCCTCCACCCCTGGTTCGTCCAGGAAGAGCAGCAGCGCCGACGGCACGGCGAAGCCGACCGTGACCCGCTGCTGGCGGATCAGCTGCACGAGATAGCCGTTGTCGCGGTCGCCGCCGGGGCGCGCGATGACCATCCGCGCCCCCACCAGGAGCGGCCAGAAGAGCTCGAACATCGACGGGTCGAAGGCGCACGAGGTCTTGTGCAGCACGCGGTCGTCCGCGCGCAGCGGAAAGGCGTGCTGCCACCAGGTGAGGAAGTTCACCAGCCCACGCTGCGTCAGCACGACGCCCTTGGGCCTGCCGGTCGAGCCCGAGGTGAAGATGACATACGAGCCCACCTGCGGATCCACCGCGAGCTCGAGGTCGCCGTCCGCCCGCGACGCCACGCGCTCCGCCTCGGCGTCGAGGTTGACCACGCGGGCCGTCCCGCGCGGCACGCGGTCGGCGAGCGCATCGTGGGTCAGCAGCACCGGGGCGCCCGAGTCCGCGAGCATCAGGTGCAGGCGCTCGCCCGGGTAGATCGGGTCGAGCGGGACGTACGTCCCCCCCGCCTTGAACGTCGCCAGCATCGCCACGACGCTGTCGACGCCGCGCTGCATGAAGATCGCGACGGCGCGGTCCGGCCCGGCTCCGAGCTCAAGCAGCAGGCGCGCGAGCCGATTCGCGCGGCGGTTGAGCTCGGCGTAGCTGACCTCCTGCCCCTCGAACACCAGCGCCGCCGCGTGCGGATTCCGCGCGACCTGGGCCTCGATCAGCCGGTGCAGGGGCGTGTCGAGCGGGGCGTCGAAGGCGCTCGCGTTGCGCTTGACGAGCAGCTCGTGGCGCTCGTCGTCCGGCAGGATCGGAAAGCGGTCCAGCGGGGTATCCGCCTCGGCCGGGACCGCGCTGAGCGCCGCGACCAGGCGCGCCGCAAGACGCTCGGCGGTCGCGGCGCGGAAGAGGTCGGTGCTGTACTCCAGCGCCACCGACAGGCCGGCGGCAGTACGCGTCAGCTCGAGCGCCAGGTCGAGGCGCGCGGCGCCGTCGTGCACGCACGGAGGCCGTTCCGTCGGATCGGACGCGGGACCGCCGGCGCGCTTGGCCAACGACGGATCCAGGATCCAGTCCCCCGCCTCCGGCGGCTCCTCGCGCAGCGCGAACGACGCCTGGAACAGCGGATGGTGCGCGCGCGGCGCGGCGCCCGCGAGCTCGCGCGCCAGCACGGCGAAGGGCAGCGCTCCGTGCGCCCGCGCCTCGGCCGCGACGCGCTGGACGCGGGCGACCAGCTCGGCGAAGGTCGGGTTGCCCGCGAGGTCGACGCGCAGCGCAAGCGAGCTCGAACAGCTGCCGATCAGCTGCTCCTCGCCCGTGCCGCGGCCGTCGAAGGGCGTGCCGAGCACGAGCTCGGACTGGCCGCTGTGGCGCTGGATCACCAGGCTCCAGGCCGCGAGCAGGGCGTCGACGAGCGTGCGTCCCCGCGCCGCGCACCAGCGCTCCAGCTCGGCCACGACCGGCCGCGGAACGTCATGCACGACCTGCTCGCCGCGGTGGGTCTCGACGGCGGGGCGCGGGCGGTCGGTGGGGAGCTCGAGCAGCGCCGGAGCCCCCTCAAGGCGCTCGCGCCAGTGCTGCAGGAGCTGCGTCCCGCGCTGGCTCTCGACCAGACGCCGCTGGCGCAGGACGAACGCGCGATAGGTCGCGGTCCGCGCCGCGAGGCCGGTCGCGCCGCGCCCCTCGCAACGCGCGCGGTAGAGCGCGTGCAGCTCCGCGAGGCACAGGTCGAGCGAACGCTCGTCGGCCACCATGCGGTGCGCGTGGATCATGAGCCAGCTCAGCGTGTCGCTCATCCGCAGCACCTGCACGTGCACCAGCGGCCCCGCCCCCAGATCGAGCGGTGTCGAGACCGCCGCCTCGAGGTGCGCGAGCGCTGTCGCGCGGCGCTGCGACGACGGCACCCGGCGCAGGTCGGCGTGCTTGGAGACGAGCCGCATCGGCGTCGCCCGGCGCTCGGGGCGCCCGGCCTTGGCCGTGAAGGTCGAGCGCAGGATCCCGTGGCGCTCCGACATCTCGCGCAGCGCTTCGCCGAAGTTGTTTGGCTGCAGGGCGCCATGCACCGCCACGACGCGGTGGGCGCAGTGCCGCACGGTGTGCGGATCGAGCTGCTCGGCGACCCAGAGCCGCTCCTGGTTGGGGCTGAGCGGCGCCCCCACCGCCGCCAGCGGGCGCTCGTCGGAGCTCAACATGGGAGCACCTCGCGGCGGCGCTCCGCGCGGCGCAGGAAGCCGCGCACGGCTTCGACGAAGCGCTCGGGCTGCTCGAGCGACAGGAAGTGCGAGCCCTGCTCGAGCACCAGCAGCTCGGACGCCGGGAGCAGCGGCGCCAGGCGCCCGGTGGCCTCGGGCGTGCACTCATCGTGGCGGCCGCAGAGGAGCAGCACCGGCTGCGCGAGCTCCGCCAGCCGATCCGTGCAGTCGAAGTCGCGCAGGTTGCCGGTCACGGCCAGCTCCGAGGGCCCCCACATCCGCCGGTAGGTCGCGGCGTTGCGTCGCGCGAGGGCGCGCTCCAACGCCTCGGGGAACGGGTAGACGCGGCAGACGTGCTCGAGGAAGAACGACATGCACGCCGCGCGGTAGGCGCCCTCGCTCGCCTCGCCGGCATCGAAGGCCGCGATCGTGCGCTGGATGCCCTCGGGCAGCTCTCCCACCAGGCGGCCGATGTCCGCCTTGAGCCGCGGGATGTCGAGGCACGGGCTCTGCAGGGCGAGGCTCGCGACGCCGTCCCCCCGCTCGAGCGCGTAGCTCGTGCACAGGATCGTGCCCCAGGAGTGGCCGAACAGGTGCACCGGGCCCGGAACGAGCGCGCCGTGCAGGACGCCGAGCTCCTCGACGAAGCGCTCGCGCCGCCACAGCTCCGGATCGCCGGCCGCTGGAGATCGCCCGCAGCCGAGCTGGTCGTAGAAGATCACGGGGCGCTCGTCCGCAAGCGCGGCGAGCACTTCGAGGTAGTCGTGCGGCGTACCCGGTCCGCCGTGCGCGACGATCAGCGGCAGGCCGCCCCGCGGCGGACCGTCCAGGCGGCCATACCACACCCGGCCTCCGGGGACCTCGACGAAGCCCTCGCTCTCGAAGGCTGTCGGGCCGGGCGCGGCCGACATCAGAGCCGCACCTCTTCGCGGCCGCTCGCGAGCGGCCCGGCCAGATCGGCGGCCAGCGTCGACAGGAGCTCCTCGCGGCACTCGGTCCAGATGGCGTGCCCGCCGTCGAGCAGGACGCTGCGGAAGCCGCCGCTCGTGCGCTCGCTCCAGGCCTCCAGCTCGTCCTTGGAGACCAGCGCGTCACGCGCGCCGCTGATCGCGGTCAGGGCGCAGGACACTTCGGAGCCGGGCTCCATCGCGTAGGTCTCGGCCGCCTCGAAGCTGGCGCGCGCGGCCGGCGTCAGGACCTCGAGCAGCTCGGGCTGCGCGAGCGTCTCGGCCGGCAGCGCGCCGAGGCCCTGCAGCGCCTCGAGGAACTCGTCGTCGCCCAGCGCGTGGATCGGCGCGTGGCGCGATGGCAGCTGCGGAGCCCAGACGCTCGAGCAGAACAGGTGCGCCGGCGCGCGACCGTCGGCCTCCAGTCTCCGCGCTAGCTCGAAGGCCAGGAACGAGCCCGTGCACGAGCCGAAGAGCGCCAGCGGCAGCGTCGGGAGCTCCGCGAGCTCGTTCCAGAGCCCCTCGAGCGCCGCTTCGAGGCTGCGCACCGGGGGCTCCATGATACGTCGCAGCGAGCCGGGCGGCTCGACGCCGAGCAGCTCGACCTCGCGCGGCAGCCCCGGCGCCCAGTCGCGGAAGACCGTGGCGTCGCCGCCGGCGAACGGGATGCACACGAGCCGCAGCCGCGGCGCGGGCCGCGGAGCGGGCGGTGCGACCGGCACGAGCCAGGAGCCCTTCACCGCCGCGCGTCCTCCGCCGTTGCGGCGGCGCCGTCCACGTGCGCCGCGAGCGCGGCGACCGTCGGATACAGGAAGAGCTCGCGGATGCTCATCTCGAAGCCAAGCTCGTCGCGCACGCGCTCGACGATCGTCGCGCCGAGTTGGGAGTAGCCGCCCAGGTCGAAGAAGTTCCCGTCGACGGGGATGCGCTCCAGCTCGAGCACCTCCGACCAGATGGCGGCCACCGCGTGCTCGGCCGGCGTCGTCGGCTCGCGGCCGCCGGCGGCGCGGGCCGGCGGCGGCGCCGACGGCTCCGCTGCGCCGGCGGACTGCAGGTGCTCGACCAGCTGCGGTTTGAGCGCGCGCAGGGTCTCGCGAAGATCGGCGGTCAGGGCGTCCTTAGGCCCCTCCAGGCGAAGCTGCCCGGCCTCCAGGCTGAGGTCCACTCCCAGGCTGCGCAGGCGCTCCAGAATCCGTTCGACGTCGCTCATGCCTCGCTCTCCTCTCGGGCTCGGGCGTCAGATCAGGCCCACCTCCCGCGACGCCAGCGGCGGCTGCGGCGCGGGAAACGCCTCGCCGCGGTTGTCGTGGGACCGCACGCGGTTGTGTCCGTAGTTCTCCTCGCCTCCGACCAGCACGCAGCCGTACCGCGACAGGTCGAAGTGGCCGCCGTGTTCCTTGAACTCGGTCCGGTCCGGGTACACCTTCACGTGCGTCGGAACGTACCGTGCGTTGATCGCGAAGCGCGTGGAGCGCTTGGTGGTGTTGGCGAACGACCCGTGGATGCAACGCGAGGTGAACACCACGCACTCGCCGGCCCGCATCTCGGCCGCGAAGGCCTGGCCGTCGTCCGGCTCCCAGTCGGGATCCACCTTGAAGTCGGCGAAGTTGTAGCCGTAGAACGAGGTCTCCGAGAAGGTCGGGTCGTACTCCTCGTTGCGGCCGGTGTCCGAGGCCTTGGACTCGTCGTAGCGCCAGCGCCGGTGCGAGCCCGGCATGAACTTCAGGCAGCCGTTGTTGCGGTCGGTGTCGTTGAACGCCGTCCACGCGGTCAGCTCGGTGGGCACGCCGTCGTAGCGCTCGGTCGGCACCAGCTGCGGCACACCCGTCGTGTACTGGAAGGCCTCGACCTGGTGCCACTCGGTGGCGGCCTGCCCCGGGAACTTGGGGAAGAACTCCGAGCGCCAACACAGGACGTCGTCGCCGAACAGGCTCTGCAGGCGCCGCACGACCGCCGGATGGGTGACGTGGTGGGCGAGCTCGGCGATGTCGAAGTGACGGTCGTAGTTGACGTCGTTGTCGTAGAGCGCGCGCTCGCGGTCGAGGTTCTTCAGGCGCACCGCCTCTAGGATCTCGCGCGCCTCCTCGGGCTCGTACACCTTGAAGATGAAGAACCCGTTCTCGCGGAAGCACTCGGCTCCACTCTCGAACGACTCGTTGGTGACGTTGGTCGGCTTCATCGGGTCTCCGACACGGGCATGAGGGTGGGCCAGTGGGCCCCCTGGCACAGCATCTCGCGGTTGCCTAGCCGCTCCCACAGCTCCTCGGTCAGGTGCGGAGCCACGGGGTTCAGCAGCACGAGCAGGCGCCGCAGCGCCATGCGAAGGAGCTCCCACCGCGCGATGGAAGGCTTGCCCTTGGTCTTCTTGAGGAACGACTTCATCTTCTCGGCCAGCGCCATCACGTTGTTGCAGGCGGCCTGGATCTCGAGCGCGTCGTAGTTGCGCTCGACCTTGGCCACGCTGGCGTCGACGAAGCCGCGGAACTTCTGCTCCATGGACGAGAGCGCATCCTCGTCGAGCTCGTGCTCGTCCGGCCCGGCGCCCTCGATGATCTCGAGCGCCAGGCGCCAGATGCGCATCAGGTCGCGGCTGGTGCTGGCCATCTTCCCCTCGGACCAGTTGACGTCGCGGACCAGGCGCGAGGCCGCCATGCTCTGGAAGCGCACCGCGTCGACGCCGTACTGATCGATCACGTCCTGGGGCTCGACGATGTTGCCGATCGACTTCGACATCTTGCGCCCGTCGAGCAGCACCATGCCGTGGAAGAACGTGTCGCGCCACGGCTCGGCCTGGGGGATCAGCCCCTCGCTGTGCAGCAGGCGGAAGATCGCGCGGAAGTAGAAGTTGCCGACGGTCACGTGCTCGGCGCCGCCCACGACCAGGTCGCCCGGACTCCAGGCCGCGACGGCGTCAGGGTCGAACAGCGCCTCGCTGAAGTCGGGGTTGCAGAAGCGCAGGATGACCCAGGCGCTGTTCACGAAGGTGTCGAGCGTGCTGGTTTCGCGCTTCGCGGCGCCACCGCAGCGGGGGCAGCTGCAGTTGACGAAGTCCGGGGTGCGATCCAGGGGGTTGCCGTCCCCGCCGAGCTCGATGCCCTCGACCGGCAACACGACCGGCAGCTGGTCCTCGGGCACCGGAACGGTGCCGCAGGTGTCGCAATAGACGATCGGGATCGGCACCGACCAGTAGCGCTGCCGCGAAATGCACCAATCGCGCACTTCATAGGAGACCGCGGTCCGCGCGCGGCCGGCTTCGCCGAGGTCGCGGAGGAGCGCCTCCCCCACCTCCTCGGAGCGCTGCCCGTCGTAGCGCCCGCTGCCGACCATCGTGCCTTCGCCGAGGTACGGCTCGGCCTCGCCGGAGCCCGAGGGCTCGCCGTCCGGTGCGATCACCGTGCGTGCCGGCAACCCCATGGTGCGCGCAAAGCGCGCATCGCTGGAGGAGTGCGCCGGGCAGCCCACGACGGCCCCGCCGCCGAACTCGACCTGGACGTAGGGCGCCACGTACACCGGAAGGAGCTCGCCGCTGAGCGGATTGCGCGCGCGCGCGCCGGTGTCGACGCCTGCCCGCTCCGGCGTGCGCATGCGGTCGACGCGGTGGACCGCGCACAGCGCCTGGACCTCTTCCAGCGACCGGGCCGGGTCGTCGCTCTGCTCGAGCAGCGCGGGAACCAGCGGGTGCTCGGGCGCCAAGCCCACGAAGGTAGCCCCGGGCAGGAGCGCGAGGCGATGCGTGAAGACCTCGAGCGGTTCGGAGCGTCCCTCGACCTCGAAGGCGACCGCCACGCCCTCCTTGCGACCGATCCAGTTCTGCTGCGCGACCTTCGCCTGGTCCGGAAAGCTGACGGTCTCGAGCCCGTCCAGGAGGTCCTGGGCGACGCTCTGCAGGTCGATGTACCACTGCGGCTGCTGGCGCGGCACGACCTCATCGCCGCAGCGCCAGCAACGTCCGTCGAGCAGCTGCTCGGGCGGCACCGCGCTCTGGCAGCGGTCGCAGTGGTCGATCCACGCATCCGAGCGGTAGATGCGCCCGGCCTCGTACAGCTTCAGGAAGATCCACTGCGTCCAGCGGTAGTAGCTGGGATCGTCCAGCGAGAAGAAGCGCTCGGGGTCGTAGCTGAGCCCCAGCGCCAGCAGCGCCGGCTTCATCTTCGCGCAGCAGCGTTCGATCCACTCCGCGGGCGAGCAGCCCATGCGGATCGCCGCGTCTTCGACCGGCAGCCCCATCGAGTCGAAGGCCTGCGCGTACAGCACGCTGTAGCCCTTGAGCCGGTGGAAACGCGAGAGCGTATCCCCGATGACGTAGTTCCGCACGTGCCCCATGTGCAGCGACCCGCTGGGGAACGGCAGGTACTCGTAGCAGTGGTATGTGGGCTTGCCGGGCTCGGGGCGGGCGACGAACGCCTGCACCTCCTCCCAGCGCTGCTGCCAGCGGCGCGTGATCTCGAAGGGGGTGTAGGCGTCTGTCATCTGGACTCTAGTTGGCGCTCGGCGGACCCAGCAGGACCTCCCCGCTCTCGGTCCGGACCGACGTGTCCGGGCAGATGATGTCGAGGTGGTACTGCGTGAACGGCAGCATGCCGAGGCCGTAGTGCATCGAGCCGTGCTCGAAGCCGCAGACCTCGTTCATCGCCGTGTTGCCCGGGTAGTGCTTCACGTGGGTGTTCATCGAGAAGCCCACCTCGAAGAGGGTCCCGAAGCGCGAGTCGACGCTGAACATCGCCTCGAGCATCCCGGCCGCGTCGGCCGCGCGCGGGCCGGTGGGCTCGAGCTTCTCGATCCGCCCCCCGCTCACGGTCGCGATCACGGCGCTGTCGCCCATCATCGCGAGCCGATCGTAGATGCGCGCCTGGTCCTCCATGCGGAAGGAGGGCGGGCCGGAGTGAAGGATCGGATGTCCGCGCAGCGCGATCGTCCCGTTCATCGCGAACAGGTGATCCGCCTTCAGATCGTCGGGATAGAGCTCCTGCAGGAAGCAGCTGATCTCGCCGGCGGGGTACACCTGCTGGCCGCCCCACTCGAGCATGCCGAGCTGCTCGAACCACTGGTACTCGCCGTCGTTGTGGCGGAACTCCATCGTCGTGCCGTGCTTCTCGTCCACGAAGAGGATCCGTTCGGAGGCCTCCCCCAGGCTGAAGAAGCGGTCGGAGATGCGTTCGTGCTCGCGCGGGTCGGTCGCCGCGCCGGCGTCCAGGAAGTGCTGTACCGCCTCCCAGGCCGTAGGCCCCGAGCTGCACGCCATGATCGACAGCTTGCGGCGCTTCCCGAGCTCCTCCGCCGTCGGCGACTCGACCAACGTCTTGGGGAGGATCGTCAGGATGTGGGTGTTCTCCGGGATCTTCTCCTTGATGAGCTTCCCGAAGGAGCCCCCCTCGTCGAACGTGACCACGTGGAACGACTCGTACGGCGCGTCCTCCTCGATCGTCACGAGGGGCGCGTATTCCGAGTTGGTCACGAGATAGAAGCTGCTGCCTTCGGCGGGCCCGAAGTGCTTGAGCGACGAGGGTCGGAGGACGACTTCGTTTCTAACCGCAATAGTCATTACGCATACTCTCTAGCTAGGCTTCTCCGGAGACGTCCCCTTGTCGTAGCCAAGGCACGGGCACATGGCGGACTTCTGGCGCCGCATGCCGCGACGGACGGGCTTGCCGAAGACATAGCTGCCGTCCTCGGCGAGCACAGACGTTTCCGGGCAGATCAGATCGAGGTGATATTGGGTGTGCGGGATCAGCCCCACCCCGAAGTGCATCGAGCCGTGCTCCCCGCCGTACACCTCGTTCATGGCGGAGTTGCTCTCGAACAGCTGCAGCGTCGTGTTGACCGAGAAACCGATCTCGATCAGATCGCGATACCGCGAGTCGACCTCGAACATGTCGCGCAACATGCGCACGGCCGGCTCCGACTCGGGCGCACCCGCCTCGACCTCGCGGATCACGCCTGCCTCGATGTGGGCCAGGACCGGCGTGTTCCGCATCGTGGCGAGCGCCCGGAAGATGCGCTCCTGATCGCTCTCCAAGAAGGAGGGCGTGCCGGAGTGCACGACCGGCTGACCGAGGAAGGTCAAGGTGCCGGTCACATCCAGCGCCGTCTCGATCCCGGTGGCGTAGACGTCGAGCGGCAACACGCTCACTTCGCCGGACGGGAAGAGCTGCTGCTCGCCCCAACCGAGCCGCCCCATCTGCTCGTGCCACTGGTAGTCGTCGCGCAGATGATTGAAGCGAGCGTCCGTCCCGCGGGCGCTGTCCCGGAAGGTAAGCGAACCGGCCTTCTCTCCGCGTTCGAAGAGCTGCTCGGTCAACGCCTCCTGGGCGTCGGGATCGTTGAGCTCCCCCATCCTTAGGAAGTGCTCGATCTCCGTCATCGACGTCGGCGTCGAATTGCAGGCCATCACGGCCAGCTGACGGCGGGGCCCGAGCCGATCCGGCGTCGGGGAACGGAAGTAGCACCCGGGCGCGACCACAAGGACGTGGGCGCTGTCCGGGATTGGACCGTCAAGAAGAGCCTCGAAGTCTTCGGTCGTCTGAAACGTGACCAGCGAGTGCTGCTTATAGGTTTCGCACTCAGAGACCGCGAAGCTTTCGGCGAGGCGCTGAGAGGTCGCTAGCACGAAAGTCGTGTCAGCGTCGGGTTGCGAGAAGCTCCGAAACCGATCCGGCCGGACCAATAGGCTAGACGTGGATTGTTCTCTCACGAGCTCACCGGACAAGGAGGTAACTGGTGATAGATAAAGGGCTACATGGAGGGTTCACGACGAAGCCAAGAAGGCGACGACGTGAACCCCTGCTATAGCAAGGCTAAAAATGAACTAGCCGAGCAGCGAGCCAGTGTACTGGCCGTTCTTCGTACGCTTCTTCATTGGAATCACTCCAAATAAGGGAATTGATATAGAAAAGGTCGTACAGAACCCTGCCTAAGCAGGGCCAGAGGCAAAGCCGTCCGGACTCGGACTGCAAGTCCTGCAAGGGCAGGGAGTCCTGCTGGAGCAGGCAGCAGGTCGGGCAAGGACGAGCTCCCTCATGCACCCAACACTAAGCATGTCCCCTAATGCCCGCAAGGGGGCAAAGCGGCGAAACTCGCGCAAACTCCGAACTGCGCTCTTTTACCCGATTAGGCGCCAAATTCGACATTTCCCAGAACCGGGCGGGCACACGCGCATGAGCCCTTCGTCACGCCAACGAAGACGCTTTGCGCACGCGATGAAGTCGTCGACGATTCGCGCCTGCACACCTTGACAACTCACGCCTTCGGTCCGACTCTGGGGTCAAGGTCCGGCGTCCGGGCATTGGGTCCGACACGTAGCAGGGCTTCCCACAAGAACCTGCATGGAGGATAACCATGAAGCGTTTGCTTCAGCTCAGCAGCGGTATCGCTGCCCTGATCCTTTCCTTCTCTGCTACTGGTTCGAGCGCTGATCTCGCGAACCCCTCGACAGATACAAGTTATACAGGCGAGGGCACAAACGACACATCCACAGGCTCTCAAACAGCCACATCGGATGATACAGCCTCGAAGACAGTCGAGCTCCGGCAGGTGTCCACAGACACACATGTCGTCCCTAAGGGCACATGGACACAGGACACAGGCACAGACGGTCAGCTCACAGTCAAGACAGACACAAAGACAGAGACAGGGAAGACAACAACAGCTGAGGGGACAGTCGTTGATGATTCTACAACAGCGACATCGGGTACAAAGACAACAGAGGATACACTCACTTTTACACCCACAGGGACTACAAAGTAGTCCGCGTCCCTTCTGAGAAGGGTTCGGCGACGCGAGTAGGGACACTCCAAGCCGCGCACTTCTCATGACAGTGGGGATCATCGCTGACGAGGGAGACGGGACATACCGATGCAGCGATGGTCCCTGACGGACCAGCGGTCCTCGATCAAGGGGCTCCAGCAGTGGAGCCCTCTTTCATTTCGGGATGAACACCTTGCGCGAACTCCTGCCCTGGATCCTTCTGCTCGCCCTCCTTCTGGGCCTCTTGTGGCTGCGCCCGTTCGGAGCCGACCCCTCGGGATCCCAGGCCGCGTCGCCCACATCCTCCGCCCCGCACGTCCTGAGCGTACCGTCGGCCGAGCTTGAGGATCCGTCGCGCGCGGAGGGCGCGGTCGAGGTCGAGCGACTCGCCGTCGGAACCGTGGCGGAGGGACCCTCGACGCGCAGCGTGACGGTGAGCTCGGCGGCTGGGTTCGCGCTCACCAGCGTATTCGTGACGCTGGAAGGCGAGCGCACCCTGCACGAGCTGAAGGATTCGCAGCTCACGGTTCCGCTTGCCTGGGACGACTTCGCGATCGCCGCGCCGGGACACCTCGCGCGATCGGTGGAGCGCGGGGACGAAGCCGTCGAGCTACGCCCCGACTTCCTCCTAACGCTGCGCGGCACCGGACTCCGCGGGCACACCTACGAGACGAAGATCATCCAGGAGCCCACCTCTCCCGAGGGCCTTCGCGCGCTCGCCATGTGGGACTTCGTCGACGGCGACCACTGGAAGATGGCCGTCGAGGCGGAGCGCTTCCATCCCTCCTTCGGCCCGCATGTCGACGTGCAGCTCACGCTGCGCGGCTACGAGATGTTCCGCGCGCTCCAGAACGTCCACGCCGGGCGCTGGGTCGAGCACGACGTGCCGCTCGAGCGCGCGGCCTCCGACCACAGCCTGAGCCCGCTCAACCTCGCGCTCGAGGGTGAGCTGGGCGACGGCGAGGTCGTCGTGCACCTGTGGGTCAAGCAACGCCAGGACATCGGTGCGCCCGACTACCTGCTGGACTCGTCGGAGGCCAACGACGGCGTGCTGCAGCTGTACCGCCCGCGCATGTACGCCGACCGCACGCTGCCCGAGGGCACGACGACGGTCGACTTTGGGAGCCAGCCGCTGGGGATGACGTTCCTCGCCTCGGCGCTCGAGCGTGAGACCGGCGCCTTCGCGCGCGTCGCCTTCACGCACGACGGCGGCGAGCAGCTCCTGCAGCTGGGCCCGGGCTTCACGCTCACCGGCCGGTTGATCCCTCCGCCCGGGCGCTCCCTGCCGCCCGAATCCATGTTCCGCTGGGACTTCCGCGCGGGCCGCGACGCCAACAGCGCCGACACGCCCGAGCTGAGCTTCTGGGGCCGGCGCGCAACGGTCGCGTTGGAGGAGGACGGGAGCTTCCGCCTGCCGCTCCCCGTGCAGATCCCGCGGCTCGCGACGATCCCCGCCGAGCTGCCGGACTGGATGGAGCTCCACATCGAGACGCCGCCGTTCCGGGCGTTGTCGTTCGACCTCGAGCGCCAGGGCCCCGAGCACCACTTGGGCGACCTCGAGCTCTCCGACGACGTGATCACCGTGCTGCTGTCCGGCGAGGGCCGCCTGCCCGAGCGCGACCTGACGTACGACCCGCTCTTCATCCCGCTGCAGAGCGGCGTGGGCGCCTACCAGATCCGCTCGGCGGCCCCGCGCGGCGCGGACCTCGAGCTGCAGCTCCACCTGCGCGGGCAGGACGACCAGGGCCGCGACACGTACGCCTTCTTCAACCACGCCACCGGCGAGTTCGAGCAGCGCCCCTGGCCGCTCCAGCCGCCGCAGTCGGTCGCGCTCCTGGTCGAGGGCGGCTACGAGCGCGGCCCCGACGGCAAGTACCGCCAGGTGCGCCAGGATCGGTACGAGGTGCCGATGCAGCTCAACGAAGGCCTCGACGGGCCGCCGCTCTTCGGCTGGACCTGGCGCGGCGTGTTCGTCGCGATGCCGGTGAAGCCCGCCCCCGCAGACGAGCCGCACATGGTGCGCTTCGAGGCGCCGATGGACGGCGTGGCCTTCGCTTGGTGCGAGCGCTCGAACCCGGTGCTGGTCGAGCAACCGCTGCCGTTGGTGGCGGGGCGCGTGACGATTCCCTGACGGGCTGTGGCCGGCGGCGGCCCTCTAGGGCCTCGCATCGCACGCGGGGGCCGTTGTCGGATGCAGGGACAACGCAGCGCTCCGCGACGCCGCCGGCGAGCGGCAACTCCACGGCCCGCCGCGCACGGACGGGCAGCTCGCGCGGCCCCGCCCTGCCCAAACGAGCAGGGCTCAGCGGGCTCCACGGCGCGCCACACCATTCCCGCGCCGGAACGACGTTTGCGCGGTCGCGGGACGAAAGGTCCACCCCATGCCCCAACCGATCGTCGTCCTCGACCCCGGCCACGGCGGCCAAGCGCACAACTACGGCTCGTCGCCCTACGGCGTGCAAGGCCCCGGAGGCGTCCTCGAGAAGGACGTCACCCTGGCGCTCGCGAAGCGTGTGGCGCATCGGCTCGGCGGCCGCGCCAACGCGCTGCTGACGCGCATCGACGACAGCAACCCGTCACTCGCCCAGCGCGCGCGCGCGGCGGCCGAGCGGAGCGCCGACGTCTTCGTGTCGCTGCACGCCAACGGCGGCAGCCGCTCGGCGCGCGGCGCCGAGGTCTTCGTGCACGAGCACGCAGGCCTCCCCTCGCGCACTCTGGCGAGCAGCCTGGTCGGGTCCCTGGCGACCTACGGGCGTCCGAGCCGCCGGCTGATGCGCGCTCCGCTCGGCGTGCTGCATCCGCAGGTGCTCGGCGATCGCTCGGCCGGCTGCCTGGTCGAGGTCGACTATCTCTCGAACGCGACGGCCGAGCGCGACCTCGGCAACGCCGCCCGGCTCGACGCCCTCGCGGGCCGCGTCGCGGCGGGGATCGAGAGCTATCTGGGCCGAGCGACGCAGGCTCCGGCGAACGCGTACGCTCCGCAGCCGGCCTACGGCGATGGCGGCTACTTCACCGACACCGAGGAGCTGAACGCCTACATGCGCGACCAGCGCGCGGCGGACGACCGGCGCCTCTCGACGGTGGCCGACGCGCGGGCCCTGGTCGACGGCTACGTCGCGCGCGGCGCGCCCAGCGTCTGGCCGCACATCAACGCCGCGCGCGCGGCGGACGAGATCCGCGACCGCTGCGCGGACCACCGGCTGTTCCAGCAGGGCAACCTAAACCTGTGCGGGCCGGCCGCGTTCCTCCTGATCTGGGCCGGCCGCGATCCGGTGGCCTACGCCAACTACGCCCTGGGCATGCTCGAGCACGGGCGCGCGCGCATCGGCAGCCGCAACATCCAGGCGAGCGCGGCGCACAAGGCCCTGCGCTACCCGCGCCTCGGCCGCCCGAGCACGATGACCACGCCCGCGGCGGACTTCGTCGCCATGGCGCCGCTCCGCCAGAACGCGAACGACATCCTGCCCTACGATCCCTCCTCGTCGACCGAGTCCCTCGAGGGCGCCACGACGCCGGGCGAGCTCGCCGAGTGGCTGCAGCTGACCGGCGCCTTCTCGACCGTGCGCGACGGCGGCAACTGGATGCGCAGCGCCGGCATCGACCACGCGCTGCGGCTCCTGCCGGGGACGGGCATGGACATCGCGATGCTGATCAACGTGAACGCGCTGGCGCAGGCCGCGCGGGTCGAGACCATCTCCGGCAGCCAGACGTCCAACCCGGTGGCGCCGGACGAGAGCTTCATCCTGAGCATGTTCCCCAACCACTTCGTCGTGCTGGTGGGCGAGGTCGTGCCCGACACCAGCGCCCGCACCGTGTCCCTGAGCGCGTGGACCTGGGGCGGCACGTACGTCTTCGAGGGGATCCCGGTGCGCGCCTTCTCGTCGAACTACTACGGGGCGGTCGAGGCTCACCTGCGCAGCTAGGGGCCGATCCGAGTCCTGGCGGCTCGCGGGGTGGTAAGCACCGAGCTCAGATCAACCAGCCGCGTCCCCGCCAGGGCCGAATGCCCTTGGGGCCATCGAGGCGACGCAGAGCCAAGCTCGAGGGTCGCTGCCTCGCGAAGCGCCAAGACTCGGACCGGCTCGTAGGAGCGAGTCAGAGCGCGTCCGCCTCCACCGCCCGCCCCGCCTCGCGCAGGAAGCGCGCCAGCCGCTTGCGGCACTGATCGACCAGCGGGTTGCCGCTTTGGTGCGCGAGCGCGGCCTCGAGGCCCGCGCGCAGGAGCTCCTCGGCCTCCTCGACATCGTCGCCGGCCGCGAGGACCGCGCCCAGGCCCGAGCGCGCGCTGATCGCGTTGTAGTGCGCGTCGCCCAGCTCGAGCGACAGGATCCAGCGATAGAGCGCCTCGGCCTCGTCGAAGCGCTCGCGGCGCAGGTGCAGGTCCGCGCTGAGGTTGGCGAGCGTGATCGCCTGGGGATGGGTCTCGCCGAGGGCGGTGCGCGCGCGCGTCAGCGCGGGACCGACGAGCTCCTCGGCCTCGTCGAAGCGGTCGAGCATCACCAGGAGGCCCGAGAGGTTGACCTCGACCAGCACGCGATCGGCCGCCGGGCAGTCGACCACCTCGCACAGCTCGGCGCCCTCGCGCAGCAGCGCGATCCCGTCGTCGTAGCGGCCCTGGTAGATCTCCGCGACGGCGGCGTTGCTCAGCACCGGCAGCAGGTCGGGATGGTCCGCGTACACCCGCCGACCGACTTCAAGCGCCTCGGCGACGCGCTCGAAGCCGTCTTCGCGGCCGGTCTGCATGGCGGCGGCGCCCAGGGTGCAGAGCAGGCTCGCGCTGCGCGGGTGGTCCTCGCCCAGCACCCGGCGGCTGGCGGCGCAGAGCTCGTCGAGGCCTTCCAGCGCCTCGGCGGCGCGGCCGGCCTCGAGCAGGAAGAACGCCAGCCGGCCGCGGGCGTGCAGCGTCTGGGGATGCTCGCTCCCCAGGTGCTCGGTTAGCACCCGCGCGCGGTGGCGGAGGAGCGGCTCGGCCTCGTCGAAGCGACCGGTCTGCGTCAGCAGCGTGGCCAGGTGCACGCCGACGCGCAGCGTGTCGGTGTGCTCGTCGCCCAGGCGTTCGGTGCGCGCCTCCAGGATCGAGCGCAGGAGCTCCTCGGCGGGCCCCACGTCGCCGCGCTTCAGCCACAGGGTCGCGCGCTCGATCGAGAGGTCCTCGGCGAGCAGCGGCTGGAGCTCCTCCTCGGGCCTGAGCAACCGATCGAGCAGCGCCTCGGCCGCCCCCGCGTCGCCGGCCAGCTGGTGGGCGCGCACGAGCGTCGCACCGGCCCGCGTGCGGATCCGCGGCGGTGCCTGTGCGGTGCCCGCGAAGAGGCCCTCCAGCTCGGCTACGGCGTCGTCGAAGCGGCCCTGGTCCATCGCCACCATGCCGCGGTTCAGGCGCGACGAGAACAGCCGGCCGTCGCCGTCCAGCGGCTCGCCCGCCTCCACGCGCAGCCGCTCGAACTCGCCGAAGTGGAACAGCGCACGCTCGTGGTCGGCGACGCTCTGGTAGGCCACGCCCAACGTGAAGTGCAGGCGCGCGGCCACGCGCGGCTCGGCGGGGAACGGGGCGCCGGCTTCCGGCGTGGCGAGCGCCAGGAGGTCGGCGAGGCGCACGTTGGGCCCCAGCTCGTCGTGGCGCAGGGACCGAAAGAGCTCCTCGAGGAAGCCGAGCACGTCCTCGGCCTCGCGGTAGGCGTCCTCCATCCGCGCGGCGGAGCGCTCGGCGCGCCTCGCCTCGGCGCGCGCCTCGAGCCAGCCCCAGCTCGTGCCGCCGATGCCCAGCACGAGCAGCGCGGCGAACGCCAGGCCGGCGCGCACCCAGCGCGGGTTGCGCGACGCGAAGCGCCGCCACTGGTCGAGCGCGCCAGGCGCGCGCGCCGCCACCGGACGCGCCTCGAGCGCGGCGCGCAGGTCCGCGACCAGCTCCCCCATCGAGCCGTAGCGCTCGGCCGGGTCCTTCTCGAGGCTGCGCGCGATCACCGCCTCGATGTCCCCGCGCAGCTCGGGCCGCAGGCTGCCGAGCAGCGGAGCGTCGCGGAACTGCACGCGCCGCAGCGCCTCGGTCAGCGCGCAGCCGTCGACGTCGTAGGGCGGCCGGCCGCCCAGGAGCTCGAAGCCCACGACGCCCAGCGAGTACACGTCCGTACGCGCGTCCACGGCCGCGGGCTGGCCCAGGGCCTGCTCGGGGCTCATGTACTGCAGCGTGCCCATCAGCTGCCCGGTCGCGGTGCGCTGCGAGCTGGCGAGGCGCGCGGAGTCGCCGCCGCCGATGCGCGCGAGGCCGAAGTCGAGGATGCGCGGGCACCCAACCTCGTCCACGAGCACGTTGCCGGGCTTGAGGTCGCGGTGCACGACGCCGCGGCCGTGGGCGTGCTCGACGCCCTCGCCGATCCGCGCGAGCAGCTCGACCCGCGCGCGCCAATCCAGGTCGTGCTCGGCGCAGTAGCGGTCGAGCGTCAGGCCGCGCACGAGCTCCATCGCGATGAACGGATGCGTGCCTACGCCCAGCTGCGCCGTGCCCGCGCGGTGGATGCGCGCGATATAGGGATGGTCAAGCCGCGCCAGGGCCTCGGCCTCGCGCCGGAAGCGGTGCAGCAACGCGTCGCCAGGCAGCCCCGTCCGCAGCACCTTGACCGCCACCGCAGCGCCGTCGCCGGCGTGCGCCTCGTAGACGGTGCCCATGCTCCCGCGCCCGATGAGGCGCTGGACGCGATAGCCGCCGATGCTCTCCGGCAGCTCGACGTCCGCCCGCGCCGGCAGTCCCGCAGCCAGCTCGGTGATCGCGTCGCGCGCGCTGTCGCCGACGAGCGGCTCCTCCAGCGGCCCGGCGCCGCGCCGGTCGCGGCGCAGCAGGTCGAGCACCTCCGAGCGCAGTCGCGCGTCGTCGCAGCCCTGGGTCAGGAACGGCTCCCACTCCTCCTCGGGCAGGTCGCAGGCGGCCTGGAACCACTCCCACTGGCGGCGTCCGCGCTCGTCGCTCATCGCTTGTCGGCCCTCACGCGTCCGGGTTCGAGCCCTCCAGCTCGCGGCCGAGCCAGGCCTTGGCGAAGCGCCAGTCGACGTCGACCGTGGTGCTCGACACCCCGAGCGCCGCCGCGGTGTCGTCGATCGAGAGGCCGCTGAAGAACAGCAGCTCGACCGCGCGCGCCGCCCGCGGCTGGATGCCCTCCAAGCGCCGCAGCGCTTCGTCGAGCGCCAGGAGGTCGATCGCGCGCGCGGCGTGTCCGTCGTGCCAGAGGTCGCCGGGGTGCAGCGTGACGCGTCCCCAGCCACCGCCGCGCTTCTGCGACCGGCAGCGGCGCGCGTGGTCCACCAGCACCTGCCGCACCACGCCGGCGGCGAGCGCTAGGAAGTGCGCCTCTCCACGCACCTCGACCGCGGCGTCGACCAGGCGCAGATAGGCCTCGTGCACCAGCGCGGTGGGCTGCAGCGTCAGGGCGCCTCCCTGCCGGCGCAGCGCGCGCGCGGCCAGGTCGTGCAGGCATTCGTAGAGAGCCGGCAGCCAGGCGTCCGCGGACGCCCGCAGCTCGGGAGCCGGAGGCATCGATGCATGACAGCACAGGACCCGGCTCCCCACAAGCCGCGTCGGCGCGCCGAAAGATTCCGCCAAAACGCCGTGTCCGCCGGACGCGCTCTGCGAGGTTCCCTACGTAGCCCGCTCCTCCCGTTCGAATCCGACGCCCAAGAGATGACGACCCTCCGACTCGCCCTCGCCCTGTTCGCCCTCGGCTCCGCGCCGCTGGCCCAAATCGAGCTCGACCCGGTCGAGAGCACGCCGCTCTCAGCCGGCGACCGCCTGGGCACCTCGGTCGACCTCGACGGCGACCGCATGGTCGTCGGCGCGCCCGGCGACGACACGCAGGCGAGCAGCGCCGGCGCCGCCTATGTCTTCGAGCGCAGTGCCGGCGTCTGGACGCAGACCGCGGTGCTCTACGGCGACGGAGCGTGGCTGGCAGACTTCGGAACCGCCGTCGCCGTCAGCGGCGACTGGATCGCGGTCGGCGCGCCCGACGAGGACGATCCCTTCATCTACGCCGGCGCGGTCTACCTGTTCCAGCTCCAGGGAGGCGAGTGGGTGCGCACGCAGAAGCTCTCCTCGCCCGGGATCGAGGTGACGAAGATGGGCTCGGCGCTGGTGCTCGAGGGCACGCGGCTGCTCATCGGGCGCCCGGCGCACACCTATGGAGGTGCTACCGGCGACGGCGACGCGGCGGTGTACGAGCTGCAGGACGGCACCTGGAACCTGACGGCGACGCTCGTGCCCGAAGACGTGCCCTTCGCGATCGGCATCGCCGCCAGCGTCGCGATGGAGGGCGACCTCATCGCCCTCGGCTGCGGAGGCACGCCCTACAGGGTTTGGCTCTTCGAGCGCTTGGACGGCAGCTGGACACAGATCGCGGAGATCTCGTCGCCGGGCCCGAGCCAGTTCGCGACGAGCGTAGCGCTCTCCGAAGGCAGGCTGTTCGTCGGCACGCCGGGCCTGTCGAGCGGAGGCCTGTTCGCGCCGGTCACCGGCGGCGTCATCGTCTACGAGGACTTCGACGGCGACTGGCTGGCGACCGGCTTCATGGAGGCCGACGACCCCCTGGGATCCTCCGGCCTCGGAACGCAGGTCGTCGCGCGCGGCGACCTCGTCCTGACCTCCGCCGACGACGACGCCATCGGCGAGGACGAGTCCGGCCAGGCCTACCTCTTCCAACAGCAGGGCGCGAGCTGGGTGCAGCTCGCGCGCCTGCCGGCGACCGACATCGACGCGCTCGACAACTTCGGCTGGTCGCTTGCGATGGACGACACGACCGCGCTGGTCGGCGCGCGCTACGCCTTCGGTACCGAGGACTTCTCGGGCCGCGTGCACGTCTACGACGTGACCCAGGTGGGCGCCGCGCTGCAGGGCGAGGGCGTCTCGATCTCCGCCGGCGCGGGCGGCAGCCAGGACCTGCTGCTGACCGCCGGCCCCGAGCACGCAGGCGACCTCTACTGGATCCTCGGCACCATCAGCGGCACCAGCCCCGGCCTATCGCTGGGGCCCGACGTGCTCCTGCCGCTGAACGTCGACGCGTACTTCGCGCTGACGGTAGGCGCACCGAGCGACGGACCGCTGGTCAACGCGACCGGCACGCTGGACGGCACCGGCCAGGCGGAGGCGAGCTTCGAGCTCCTGGCCGGCGCGACGCCCGGTGCGGCGGGGTTGGTGCTGCACCACGCGTACGCGGTGGCGGATGCGGTCCGCTTCGAGGTCGAACTGGCGAGCAACGCTGTGGAGGTCGCTGTCGTGCCGTAAGGGCGGTGAGCTCCGGCCCGAGCGATGCGGGCGCCGACGACAGTCGTCGGCTCCGTCCAGGGGTTCGCTCAGGGGCTGGGGCTCGCCGCCGACCTGGGGGAGGTTGCCCGCGAGCACCGTCACCGAGACGGTGCCCCGTCGGTCGGCACTGGTCCGCATGGACGCCGAGGTCCCGGTGCTAGCCCCCCGGGACCCCGGTGCTTGGGGCCTCTTGCCTCGTTGAACAACAACGGTCCTCGCAAGCCCAAGCGCCGCGAGGGCGACCAAGAGAGCCGTCCAGATCAGGATGGCCGTCACCTTTCCTCCAGGGGTTCGGGATAGCGGAAGCGGGAGTCCTGGCGGGCGATCCGCACCGTGATCCTCCCTGCACCGATCCCTCCGGCGGGCGGGATCGGGCCCCTTTGGAGTAGCTCGAGCGAACTCGATCCCAAACCGCCACGAGTCCCACCACGCAGCGCACCACGAACGGAGCCCCCACGACCCGCTTCGGGCCGGCGAGACGCCTGACGTCGCCAAGAGCGCGGACCCTGAGGGTCTACGGAGGTCCCGGTGAGCTTCACAAGGATGGAGGCGGCACCCGGATTTGAACCGGGGATCACGGATTTGCAATCCGTCGCCTTAGCCACTTGGCCATGCCGCCCAGGGGCCGCGGGAGCAGCGCTTGAGAGCGCGCCGCCGACCGCGGGCGGGAGAGTGTAGCTTCGGGCTCAGCGGGCGGCCAGGGGGTCGTGGCCCGATCGTCGCGACTTGGGTTGGGGGTGCTTCGGCGGCCCCTGAGACCGCGGGCGGTGCCCGGCTCGCTCCCTTGGAGGGGCCCGTTGCCGGCCCCCGTCGCGGGGGGCCGGCCGCGGCTCGGCGGGCACGCGCTCGACTTGGGCGCCTTCGAGGAGTAGCGCGGCACGCGGTGCGGGCTAGTCGCCGTACCCCATCAGGGTCGACTGCCCCTTCCCCGGGTCCGGACCGGGCCCGCCGGAGGCGACGTAGTAGCCCTTGCGGTAGGACAGGAAGGAGAGGCTGCGGATGGAGTTGGAGACGTAGCTCTTCACGTCGTTCCAGGCCGTCCCGTCGAAGTGGAGCAGAACGCCGTTGTCGCCGCCGATGAAGACCTCGTGCTCGGGCGACGACGGCCCTAGCAGGAGCTCGACCTCGACCGAGAGGAGGTTCTCGTTCGTCAGCGCGGCGGCCTCGGGCACCTCGACCAGCTGGGTGCCGGTCCAGCGCAGGACCGTGCCGCCGTCGCCGACGATGTACCCGTGGATCCCCGCGATGTCGACGTCGTTCAGCGTGCCGATGCCCGCGGGGAGCGGGAGCGGCGTCCACGTCCGGTTGGGCTTGTCGGTCGCGTTCTCGACCAGGTAGGCCCGGCCGGTGCTGGCCCCGGACCTGCCGACCACGACGCCCGTGTCGAGGTTGAAGAAGTCCACGCCGAACCAGCTGAAGGTCGGCATGCCGGGCTCGTGTCCGGTGCGCCAGGTGACGCCGTCGTCGTCGGTCCAGAAGACCGCGTTGGTCCTTCCCACGGCCCAGAAGTGCTGGTTGCCAGCGGCGTCGGTGCCCGAGTGCGTCACCGCCTCGAGGTCGCGCTTGACCGCGGCC
Source organism: Planctomycetota bacterium (assembly GCA_039029355.1). Classification (GTDB taxonomy): domain Bacteria; phylum Planctomycetota; class UBA1135; order UBA1135; genus JBCCGI01. The sequence continues at coordinate 76,186 of JBCCGI010000016.1, read as the reverse complement.
GAGAGGACGTTCCCCTCGAGCCACCCCGCGCCGAGCCCGCCGTCCGTGGTGTGGAAGACCGCCCAGTCGCCCGAGCTCTTCACCCGTCCGACCGCCGCGCCAACGTCGTCGAGCGGATCGGCGTTCCCGTCGTCGAACATCGCGATCGAGGTGATGTGGCTGTCCGTGTCGAGCTGCTCGACCCAAGTCGTTCCGCCGTCTTCGGTGCGCGAGATCCGCATGCCCTGCCCGGCGAGCCATCCGACCAGGCCGTCCTCCTCCGCGCCGCCGGTGACGAAGTCGACCGCGCCGAAGCGCCAGCCCTGCTCCCAGGCCTCGTTGGCCCAGGTCGTTCCGCGGTCCTCGGTCCGTCGGATCGCGTTCATCATGCCTCCGAGCCAAGCGGTCTGATCGCCGTCGCCGTGCAGGCCCCAGAGCGGCTGCGTCGGAAACACGCAGGCGTCCATAACGCTCTCCCACGGGTGGATGCCGCCGATGGTGACGTTCGGGTTGCGGCGCAGGATCTGCCCGCCGTAGCCGACCGAGAGCGCCGTTCCGTCGGGGAACGGGTGGACCGCGTACTGGAGCAGCGTCTGGTCCGCGTTGATCGGCGCTCCGCCCTTCGCGAGCGACGGGTCCGGGCATGCAGCCAGCGACGGACAGTTGAGCTCCGTCGGGTTCGGCACGAGCTCGCACTCGTGGAACTCCTGCTCCCAGGTCTGCCCGCCGTCGAGGGTGTGGAAGACCATGCCCTCGCCGTTGCCGGTGCCGCCGACGGCGAAGCCCTCGAGCGGCGGCGGGTTGAGCCCCTCGGGATTGGGTACGAACTCCAGCTTCCAGATCTCGAGCGTCTTGCCGCCCGCCGACGGAGGCGGAACCGACGCGCCGGTGAGCGGATCCCGGAAGTGGATCGTGGCCTTGGTCCAGAGCTCTCCGTCGTCGGTCCAGTAGATCGTGTCGTCGCCACAGGCCGCTCCGAGGAGCGTGCCGGGCACGAAGGCGATCCCCTTCATGTCGATGCCGAGCGCCACCGGGTCCTCGCCCGGCTGGAACGTCTTCTGCTGGAGCCCCGACCCGGTGATGCTGTTCGAGCTCGCCAGGATGCCGCCTTCGCCGACGACCCAGATGGTCTCGGCCGCCGACGTGATCGCCGTCGCCCAGAACCGCGGGTGGTTCCCCGATCCCGCCGGGAACTCGATTGCCCCGGCCTTCCACGTGATGCCCGGAACGTGCGCTACCTGCGTCCACGCCCACTGGCCTCCGTCGCCGACGGCGATCGCCGTCTCCCCGTCCGGCAGGGCGATCACGTGTCGATACGGCAGCCGGTGCGGGCCGGTCTTCTGAAACGACCAATCCCCGGTCGCTGGGTCGCGGTAGCGGATGCGGGCGCCGTCCTCGGCCGTCCAGACCCGGAAGCTCGGGTCGCGCTGCGGTGCGTTCGGGTCGCGCCAGACCCAGGTCCAGGTGACAAACCCGCCCTGGACGTGGCGGATGGCCTCTTCGGCGTCTGCCTGCGCGCGCGGGGAGGAAGCGAGAACCGCGGACAAGAAGGCCGTCGCGAGCAACGACCATCGGAATCGGAAACGCATTGCGAGCCTCTCCTTGGCAAGGGTGGGAACACGCTGAGTCTATTCCCCGAAGCGAGCGGCCGCGATGCAGCCCGCTGGTAACAGACCCGGCGACGTTCCGCCCGGCCTACCGCACTTCGGTCAGCCAGATCGGACTCGACCAGGCCACGCGGCCGTCGGTCCAGGCGATGCGGACGTAGTAGGCGTCGCCGGGGCGCAGCGCGGGCGTGGGGAGCGCGAGGTCGAACACGCCCGCCTCCCCCAGCGGCCGGCCGAGACGCAGCAGACGGGCGGCGAGCGGCAGCTCGCGCCCGATCGGGATCGAGCGGCCCGCGGGGATCTCGTCGAGGGGGATCGAGGCGTGGCGCTCGCCGCGGGTCAGGGTCAGGGCGGCGGCGGTGCCGGCGCGGCGGGTCAGCTCCAGCACGAGGTCGGTGTTGATCACCACGTCGGAGATCGTCACCGCGCCGTCCGCGCCACGCTCCTGGCGCCACGCCGTCGGATCGGGCACATGCGAAGTCACCGCGTCCAGCCGCGCGCCTTCGGCGCCGATCACGAGCGGGATGTCGACACGCGTCGGGCGGACCTTGAGGACGAAGAGCTCGGTCTCCTCCTCCCCCGCCGCGGCGGGTGGGCCGTCGCGGCGTTCGACGACCTCGCCGTTGCGGACGACCTCGATGTAGGCGAGCGCCGCGAGGCCGTCCGCGCCGTCGCGGCGCGGAGCGGTGGCGGTCACGACGAGCCGCGCGTCGTCCGGCGCGGGTCCGGCGGAGCCCATCGGAAGGTCGCCCAGCGAGACCGTGAGCCGCGCGGGGCCGGTGGCGGCGAAGGTGTGGCGGCCGCGCATCGCGTCGAAGAGCGACGCGCGCGTCAGCTCGCCGGCGTACACCCCCGCGATCGACGACGACGTCGCGCTGTGGTCCGACGACGCGATCACGCCGAAGCGACCGCCGCTCGCGAGGCCGTCTTTCAGGTCGTAGCCGGGCACGTAGTCCTCGGCCTGGTAGGGCAGGTCTTCTCCCTCGTAGGAGCCGCGGTTGCCCTGGTAGAGCTCGACCAGATGGTGATGCTCGGGGTGCAGCGTGTCCCAGGCGAAGGCGTTGTCGGTCGCCATCATGTGCGGCACCGCGAGGACGTCCTCGGGAGCCACGCCCATGCCGTCCACCGGGCCGAGGAAGCGCGCGAGATCGATCGTCCGCGTGCCTACCCCCGGGCCGAAGATCAGGTTCTGGTGGCCCTGGCCGGGAATCATGCGCTCGACGCCGAGGAAGGCGACGAGGCGGCCGGGGCTGTGATAGCGCGCGACGTCGCGGGCGGAGCGCCACCACGACCACGGGGTGAGATGCTGAAAGTGATCGGCGAGCGCGACGAAGTCGAGCCGGCCCGGGCCGCGCGCGTAGCGGTAGGCGTCCTCGATCGTGCCGTCGGAGCGGCCCGCGCAGCGCGACAGGTCGGAATGGCGGTGCAGGTCGCCGGCGAACGGCGCGCCCGGCTCGTGCTCGGTGCGCCAACGCACGACGGGCTCCCCGGTTTCAACGCGCGCGAGCTCGCGCGCGGGGCCGAGCGCAGGCAGGCCGAGCTCGGTCGCAAAGGCGAAGCGACCGACGCGCCAGCGTTGCTCCAGGCGCCGCCCCCACTCCGCGTTGGCCTGGAACGAGCGGCTGCGCTGGTCGCTCGTCAGCACACAACCCGCGCCGTGCGCGTCGGCGAACAGCGTCTCGGTCGCGTCACCCGCGCCATCGCTCTCGGTCAGGGTGACCTGCTCGGGCGCGCCGTCCGCGCCGAAGGTCACCAGGCGCGTGCGCCAGGTGGTGAGGAACGGAAAGGGGTCGCGCTTCGGAGCGCCGGGGGCGGAGATCTTGAGCTGCGAGCGGTACGACAACGCCACGCCGCCCGGCGTGCACGCGACGCGCGGCAGCTGCGCGCGCTCGTCGGGCGCGACCAACGCGCCGACGTCGGCCTCGCGCAACCGGCCGTCCTTGAGATGGACGAGGTGCAGCCCGCGCCCCGCGCGCAGGCCGCCCGAGGCGCCGAACTGCGCGGCGGACTCGTACGCGATCCAGCAGCCGCCGGCGCCGTCGGAGGCGACCTCCGCGTAGGCCTCAAAGCCCGCGCCGGCGGCGACGACGCGGTGGTCGCGCAGCTCGCCGTCTTGGAGCCACGCCCACAGCACGTCGAAGCTGCGGCCGTCGAAGCGGTCGTAGACCAGGTGCACGCCGCCGGAGCCGGCGGCGAGGCGCGGGCTCCACGCGTCCTCCGGTCCCGCAACGAGCGGCGTCGGCGCATCCCACGCGAGCTCGCCCGCATCCGCACGGCCGCGCGCGAGGTACAGGTCGAGGCCGCGGTCGGTGTCCTCGCGCTGGAAGACCAGCAGCAGACCTCCGCCCCCGTCGGCCGCTAGGCGCGGGGAGAGCGCGGCCTCGGTGCCCGCGACGCGCGCGGCGGGCGTCGCCGCGAGGCCATCGGCGCGCGGGGAGAGCAGCGTCGCGTAGAGCGCGCGCTCGCCCTCCTCGCCCGCCTCCCACACGCACGCGACGCGGTCGCCGACCGGCGTCAGGTGCGGAACCGCGGGGCGGACCCCGCCGCCTTCGATCGCGATCCGCCCGACGACCTCCGCGCCGCGCATGCGCGCCGCCTCGACCCGCGCGTCGCCGCGCTCTTGCTCGAAGCGCAGCCACGCGATCCAGAGGTCGCCCGCGGCGTCGCGCGCGGCCGAGGGCTCGAGCGCGACCTCGTCCGCGCCGCTCGCCCACGCTACCAGCCCGGTCGCAGGCGCCGCGTCGGAAGCGGAGGATGCGTTCGGCGTCGCCGGCTCCTCCCCCCCTCCGCATCCCTGGAACAGGAGCGCCGCCGCGAGGGCGGTGACGAACAGAACGGCGAGCGCGGCGCGCATCGGCGCATCTTGCCTCGGATCGGCGGCGCGTGCGAGCCCCGCGGGCCGTAGCATGGCGCGCCACGTGACTTCGACCGGGGCACAGATCGGCGCGGTGCGCGCGCTGCTGCACGGGCTCTTCGCGACGCTGCTCGCCTGGCTGCTCCTCGGCCTGCCGATCGCGCGGCCCGAGGCGCCGGGGTTCAAGATCGACGAGGCCGAGTACCTGACGATGGCGGTTCACTCGGTGCGCCAGGCGCGCGGCGAGACCGACGCGTCGGTCAACGGGCTTTTGAACCTGCCGCCCGACGCGATGGAGTGGCGGCACGGGATCCACTCGTCGACCTTCGGCTTCCTGAGCCCGGGGCTCCCCAAGCTGGTGTTCGGGCTGGTCGGCACGTCGGCCGGCATCGGCGAGGTCAGCCCCGAGGTCTTCCCGCGCTTCGCGCGCCCCGGCAGCCACCAGCAGAAGGTCGAGCGCATGTTCGCCGCGCGCGGCGAGGTGCTACCGGCGCTCGCGCCGGCGCGCGGGGTGACGCGCGTGCTCGCGGCGCTCATCGCGGGCGCGCTGGCACTGGCGGCGACGCTGGTGGCGGCGGGCTGGCGCGGGGCGGGCGCGGTCCTTGCGCACGGTGCGGGGCTGATCGCGCTCGGGCTGTGGCTGTCCTCCCCCATCGCGTGGGAGGCCGCCGACCACGTGCGACCGGGGCTGTTCCCGATCCTCTCCTGGTCGCTGGGGCTCAGCGCTGCGCTGTGGGCGCTGCGCTTCCCGAACAGCCGGCTGCGCAGCCCGTGGCTGCTGGCGCCGACGCTCGGCCTGTGCGTCGGCCTCGGCGCCGCGGGCAAGCTGAACGGCGTGCTGTTCGCGCCGCTCGTGCCCCTCTTCCTCTTCGGAGCGCTGCGCGCGCGCGGGGCCGGGACGACGCGGGCGGCCTGCGGAGCGCTCGTCGGGACCCTCGCCGCGGGCCTGATATCGTTCGTCGCCTTCCTGGCCCTCGCGCCCGGGCTCTGGAGCGACACGGTCTACGGCGTGCGCACGATCCTGAACGGTTGGACATCGGGCTTCGCACGCCAGGGGCAGCTCTCCGGCGGGCAGGTCGAGGTCGCGGAGACCGCGCTCGACAGCCTGCGCATCGGCTTCCACCGGCTGGTGTCCGACGGCGGACCGGTGGCGGGCGTCGTGCCCTACCTGGGCGCGGTGCTGCTGCCGCTCGGGCTGTTGATGCTAGCGGCGGTCGCGCTCCGCGGCGAAGCGGCTCGGGAAGACGACGAGCGTCCGCCGCTGGCCGCGCGCCCCGAGCTCGCGGTGCTCCTGTGGTCCGCGGTGTTGCTCTTCGCCTCGGCCTGGATCATCCCGCTGTACCGCATCCGCTACATCCTGCCGCTGGCCGCGCCGGCGGCGCTCGTCCAGGCGCTGCTGGTCGCGCGGGCCGGCCTCTGGATCGCGCGGCGGCGGCGCACGGACGCCTAGCGCGAAGGCGCGGCCGGCTATACTCCGCCGATGACCTTCCGCAGGATCCGTTGGGCCTGGGGCGCCTCCGTCCTCGCGCTAGCCGCGTGCGGCGGCGGAGCCGCGGACGACGGGCCGCGCAACCTGCTGCTCGTCGTGCTCGACACGACGCGTGCCGACTACACCGCGCCCTACGGCGCCGCGGCCGACGCGACGCCGACGCTGCGCGCCCTCGCCGAGCGCGGGCTGACGTTCCGCGAGGCGTACTCGCACTCGTCGCTGACGCCGGTGTCGACCGGATCGCTGCTGACCGGCGTCACCCCCAACCGGCACGGCATCCGCGGCCTGCTCGCGGTCGACGCCAGCCAGACGCTGCGCGAGGAGCTGGCGACGCTACCCGAGCTCTTCACGCGCGCCGGCCGGCGCACCGCGGCCTTCGTGTCGGCGCCGCCGATCGGGCACCGCTACGGGCTCGACCGCGGCTTTGAGCACTACTCGAAGGAGGTCGGCGAGCACAAGAACCGCATCCTGTCCCAGCGCATCGGCAACGCCTTCCAGCGCCGCGCCGACGAGACCCTGGGCGACGCGCTCGCCTGGCTGGATGAGAACGGCAGCGAGCCCTTCGCCGCCATGGTGCACTTCTTCGACGCGCACGACGCGTCGATCGTGCCGCCGCGCGAGTTCCTCGAAGAGCACCTGTCGTTCCCGCTGCCCGAGGGCTTCGAGCAGCACCAGCACCTGGTCGGCGTGCTCCCCGAGGACGCGATGCGCGAGCTCTACGCGGCCGAGATCCTCTACATGGACGGCATCCTCGCGCGCCTGCTCGAGCGCGTCGAGGAGCTCGGCGTGCTCGACGACACGGTGGTGGTCGTGGTCGCGGACCACGGCGAGGGGCTCGGGGCGCACGACTTCTGGACCCACGGGCTCCTCTGGGGCGAGCAGCTGCGCGTGCCGCTGGTGCTGGCCGGACCGGGGCTGCCGCGCGGCGTCGAGGTCGGCGGGCGGGCGCGGCTGGTGGACGTGCTCCCGACGCTGTGCGAGCTCTTCGACGTGCCGGTTCCCGGAGGGCTCGACGGCAGCTCGCTGCTCCCCTGGACGCGCGGCGTCGAGCCCGAGCGCCGCGACGTCTACGCCGAGGTGCACAACGCCGAGGACGACTCGATGGGCCGCGCGCCCGAGCTGTACTCGCTGACGGTCGGCCGCTGGAAGTACGTGCACGCGCCGGCCTCGGGCGAGCACCGGCTGTTCGACCTCGACGCCGACCCGGGCGAGGAGCACGACCTCTTCGACCCAAGCCACGAGATGGTGCCGTTCTTCCCGGCGCGCCTGGAGGCGGGCGGCGTGGTCAGCGGATCGGGCACGTCCGCCGAGGGCGTGTCGGACGAGTACCTCGAGATGCTCGAGGACCTCGGCTACCTCTAGCGGGGCGTCGCTAGAGCCGCTCGCAGCGCGCACCGCGGAACCGTAGGCTGGCCCGCTCGCCCCCGGGGCCTAGGCCCCTCCCCCTCTGCCCAACGAGCGCCCATGCGATCGCGACTGCTGACCGTCCTCCTCGCCCTTCCGCTCTTCCTCCAGCTCTCGGGCTGCGGAACGCTGATGTTCAACGAGCGACGCGGCCAGCCGGCCGCCGGCAAGGTCGACCCGAACGTGCTGATCATGAACGGTCTGTTGCTGTTCGCCTTCGTGGTGCCGGGCGTCGTGGGCTTCGTCGTCGACTACCACACCGGCGCGCTCTATCTGCCGCGCGGCGTCGATCGCGGCGAGGGGCCGATCATCGGCGAGGGCGGGCTCTTCGACTGAGGAGCGCGGCCGGTCGGGACTCCGCGCGCCGGAGTGTCCTCCCCAGGCGCCGCGTCGGTCCGCGCGGTGTCCCTGGAGGAGCCCAAACGGGGCGGATTTGCGTTCGGATCGGCTTGGCATCCCCTTTGCTCTACCCCGAGCGGAGGTAAGCCAATGAACTCGATCCTGCTTCGCTTTTGTTTCGCGCTCTGGTTCCTCGGTTTCACCGGGATGTGGAGCACGAAGGGCGTGCGCGCCCTCGGCGACCTCCCCTTCGCGATCTCGACGCGGCTGGCGCTGGTCGGCGGGCTGTCGCTCTGCTTCCTCGTGATCCTCGACGCCTACGCCCGCGTGCGTCGCGCGGAGTGAAACCGCACGCGAGCGCCGCTCGCGCGGCGCTCCAAATCGACATCGCCCCGGCCGCGCAAGCGCGCAGCCGGGGCGATTCTCGTATCCCGGGCGACGGGGTCAGACGCTATGGAGGCCCGGTCTCCCTAGCACTCGTGGGCTGCCAGGCTCTCGCCAGGCCTATCCACAGCGGGCAGACCTAAGGCAGGTCGTGCACGCGGTGTGCGACGTCTTCACGTCCTTCATCGAGGAGACCGAGCCGTGTTCCAGGATACCGATTGCCTGTTCGTTGGCATCGACGCCCATCAAGACACCTTGTCGATCGCCGTCCTTCCGCTCGGGGCCGAGCGTCCCGAGCCGGCCCGCCGAATCGCAAATGACGCTTCGAAGATCCGGCGCGTCATCCGGCAGCTGCAGGAGCGTGGATCGCTCCACGCGGTCTACGAGGCCGGCTGCACCGGCTTTGTCCTCTGGCGCCAGCTAACCCAGCTGGGGGTCGACTGTCTGGTCGCTGCGCCCAGCCGTATCCCGGTGCTCCCCGGGGAGCGCCGCAAGACCGACCGCTTGGACGCGGAGCGCCTCGCCGTCTTCCTCCGTGGCGGTCAGCTCACCGCTGTCCGGCCGCCTACGCCCGAGCTCGAGGCACTGCGCACGCTGACGCGCTCGCGTGACGCCGCTCGCAAGGACGTCGTCGCGGCCAAGCACCACATCTCCAAGCTGTTGCTCCATCGAGGAGCGATCTGGCGCGGTGGGGCGCTGTGGAGTCGCGCCCACCGCTCGTGGCTTCGCCAGGTGGAGCTCGACGACCCCGACGATCGGGTGATGCTCGCGCTCAAGCTACGCCGGCTGGCGGCCAGGGAGTCGGAGCTCCAAGAGCTCGACGAGCTGATCGAAGAGCGCGCGCAGCGCGAGGACATCGCTGAGCAGATCCGCGCACTCAAGGCCTTTCGAGGTGTGCAAACGCTAGTCGCAACCAACGTAGTTGCCGAACTCGGCGACCCGCATCGCTTCCCCAACCACGCGTCGGTCGCCGCCTACGTCGGGCTGGTGCCAAGCGAAAACTCCTCAGGAAACAGGGTGCGCCGCGGAGGAATCACGCGCACCGGAAGCCGCCACCTAAGACGGCTCTTGGTCGAGACCTGCCAGCACTATCGGCGTCTGTACCCCGAATCCAAGTCGCTGCGCCAGCGACGTGCGCAGGCGCCTGCCGCTGCCAGCGAGTTGGCAAGGCGCGTCGAGCGTCGCCTCGTCAAGAAGTACCAGCGGCTGTCGGCCGCCAAGCACACCAACCTGGCCAAGGCGGCTATCGCTCGCGAGCTCGCGGGACACCTCTGGCAGGCCCTGCGCGAAGCGAGCTGAGTCACAACCGCACATGGGAGTGCGCCGGGCGTCGCTGACGAAGAGGATCCTCGACTGCCCTATGTCGCCACGGCTCGCCGTGAGCACGATGTCAGACTGAAGGCCTCGCGACGGAACAAGCCACCTGCGGTTTCGGCCCGCGTATGTCAGACTGACCGCCGTCGCTACCGTCGACGTCCGGCGCGACTCCCGACACCTACTGCGAAAGACAGGCTGCGGGCCTAACGGCCCGCAGCCTGGAAATCTCGTGCCCTCTTGACGGGAGGGCCTCCATATCAGGGCAGCAGCGTGACCTCGATCGCGTTCGACACGTCGGCCAGGGTCGGGCCGCCGTTGGCGACCAGCGCCTGCACGACGAACGTCGCGGGGCCCGAGCCGCCGGCGATCGGGACGCTCACCTCGCCCGACGCGTCGGTGAACACCGGCACCGTGACGATCGGCGGGATCGCGACCAGCGTGGCGTCCAGCACCGGCGAGTAGACCGGCAGCGCCGACGCCGACACCAGGATGCCCGCCGCGGCGCTCGGGGCGGCGTTGAAGAGCCGCAGCGTCGCGTCGTTGCCGCTGGAGAGGTCGCCGCCGCAGACCTCGAGCACCGTGGTGCCGTCGCCGAAGGTGCCGTCGGCGAAGCCGAGGTTGGTCTGGCAGACCGGCGGGTCGATACCGCGGAAGGCCTCGTTCGAGTCGACCCGGAACAGCAGCATGTCGTTGCGTCCGTCGAGGTCGACGTCGAAGACCGCCACGTCGTGTGAGGTCTCGAGGTCCGAGAGCGTGATCCCGTAGGCGCCGACCCAGTCGGAGTCGTCGGTGCTCGCGCGCTCCTCGCGGAAGTCCACGTCGCCGCCGACGGTGCCGCCGAGGTTGTGGTAGACGTGCGCGCGCCGGTTGTAGGTCTCGATCTGCGGGTCGATGTCGGTGACGATCGCGTCCTGCCAGCCGTCGCCGTCGAGATCGGCCACCAGGCTGTTGGCGCCGAAGCCGTCGTCAGCGCCGGCGAGGAACTCGAAGGTCTGCGGCGCGCCCCAGTCCACGAGGCCGCTGCCGAGCGTGCCCTCGTTCAGGATGTAGCGGTCGAGGCCGTTGTCGGAGACCAAGAGGTCCAGCCGACCGTCCTGGTTCATGTCGCCGGTCTGGATGAAGTACGGCGAGCCGGTGTAGGCCGGGTCGAGGTCGGTGAAGATGCCGGGCGAGCCGGCGCCCAACGCGTCGTTGACGCGCATCGTGACCTGGACCGGAGCCGCGAGGCTCGTCTGCTTGATGATGTCGTTCTTGCCGTCCAGGTTGAAGTCGCCGACCTCGACCGAGTTGCAGAAGCGCGACGACAGCATCGCGGACGTCATCGCCACCGTACTCTGGTCGACGAACGAGCCCAGGCCGTCGTTGATCATCAGCCGGTCTTCGGTGTCGATCGCATCGGACTGGAAGCCGCCGGTCCCCAGCTGGTCCTGGTCGCCGAAGTAGAGGTCGGCGAACCCGTCGAGGTCCACGTCGCCAGCGTCGACGGCGTTGAAGTACGGGTCGAGCGGGATGCCCGAGACGTTGTGCAGCAGCTGCGGGAAGCGCGCGTCCTCGTGCCGCAGCCCCTGCCAGCTGCCGCCACTGGAGCCGAGGTTGACGTAGACCCGCGGGTGCGAGCGGAACTTCGGCAGGCCCGCGGTTTGGTCGCAGGCGGTGACGCAGTCGAGCAGACCGTCGTTGTCGACGTCCACCAACACCACGTCGCGGTCGGGCGTCAGGTCGCGGAATCCCTGCCCGCCGGGGATGTCCGAGCCGACCGCCAGCGTGTTCGTCAGGTCGGTCAGCACGCCGCTGATGTTCATCAGCAGCACGTTGCGACGCGGGCCGATCTCGAGGATCGGCTCCTTGCGGACCACGACGACGTCGGTCCAGCCATCGCCGTCGAGGTCGCCCCAGTCGACGTCGACCTCGTGGTTGACGTCGGCGAGGGGGCCGCCGACCGACAGCAGGCTCGGGTCCTTTTCAAAGGCGGCCCACTTGTCGTTGAACTGGGCGGACGCGGACGTAGCCAGCGCCGCGAGGCATACGCCCGCGGTCGGGAGCAGACGGGGATTCATGGTGAGGGGGTCTCCGGAGGGGTTTGGCCGATTCAGTCAGCTTACCCCGCGGCTCCGCGGTCCGCGGCTCCGCACGCCGATCCCCTCCTTATTTGGGCAGGAGGGCCCGCCCGGTAGGCCCGGACGGGCGGGTAGGCTTGTGGGATGCCCCCCGAAGTCCAGGACGTCCACCAGGCGCGCCTCGAGCGCTGGCTGGAGCGCCACCCCGGCTCCGCCCACCGACGGCTCGGGCTCGACGAGTTGGAGAGCCTGAAGCGCGAGAACGACCGCCGCGCCGAGCACGACCAGCGCGAGCGGCCGGAGGTCTGCACCTCGTATCCGTCGTTCCTGACGATCGGGAACACGCACAAGTGCAACCTCACGTGCCAGATGTGCTTCAAGCAGCTCGACGACGTCGAGAACATGACGCTGCCGGACATGGGGCTGGAGCGCTTCGAGCGGGCGGCGCACGAGCTCTTCCCCCACCTGCGCACCGTCGCGCTGTCGGTCACCGGCGAGCCGCTGGTGTCGCGCACGATCCTCGACGAGCTCGAGCTCCTGGCGACCTACGGCGTGCGCGCGTCGATCACCAGCAACGCGATGCCGTTCAGCAAGACCGGCCTGATCGAGGCGCTGATGCCGGCCACCGACACCCTGACCGTGTCGATGGACGGCGCCTCAGCCCCCACCTTCGACGCGATCCGCCGGCGCGCGGACTTCGACCGCGTGGTGAAGAACATCCGCCTCTTCGACGAGGCGCGCGACCAGCTGCCGACAGGCGCCTTCCGCCCTCGGCTGCACTTCAACCACATTCTGCAGCACCGCAACCTGACCGAGCTACCCCAGCTGGTCGAGCTCGCGCACCGCCTCAACGTCGACCAGGTCTCGGTCGAGCACGTCTACGTGCACGAGGGCTTGAACCCCGCGGACTCGATCCTGCCGCACAAGCGGCTCGCGAACGAGGTCTTCGAGCGCGCGCGCGAGAGCGCCACGCGGCTCGGCGTCGACCTGCACCTGCCCGACCCCTTCGACGTGGCCGGAGCGCCGCCCGACCTGCCGTACGAGCCGCTGCGCGAGGACGTGCTGCGCGCCCAGGCCAAGGAGCGGCTCAAGAGCGTGCGCTTCGACCCCCAGATCCACGAGCGCTGGGACGAGGACGCGCGCTACCGCGCCCTGGTCGAGACGCGCGACGCCGGCGGAGGCAACCCGGAGTACGTCGAGCGGTTGCTCGACGAGCGCGCGCTGCTGGGCCACCTGCGCTGGGGCGTGCCGCAGCTGGGTGAGTCGCTCATCCCCGACGACCGCACGAAGCCCAGCGAATGCACGTACGCCTGGCGCGAGTCGTTCCTCGAGTACAACGGCATCATCGCCCCCTGCTGCAACCCGGCCGTCGACGCCGCGCGGGTGCTCGGTCACTTCGACGAGGTCGAGTCGTTCCTCGACGTCTGGAACGGCGAGAACTACCGCCGCCTGCGTCGCAGCCTCAGCACCGGAAGCTGCTACCGCTTCTGCCGCACCTGCTACCTGTTCGAGCCCCCCGACGAGGCCGACTGGGGCACCAATGAGACCTGGGTGCGGGTCGGCGGCGAGGTCGCCGAGGGCGAGCTGGTCGAGGTCGGGCGCGTCCCCCCCGGGAAGCGCATCGTGCTGCGCGAGGTCGCTTCCGATCCGGTTCCGGCGGACGGGCGCCTGGAGATCTTCGCCGGCGAGGCCCTGGTCGCCGACGTGGCCGCGGAGAGCGGGGAGGGCGGCGCATACGCCTTCGCGCGCGCCCTGGGCGACATCCAGCTCTCCAACGACGAAGTCGTCCGCGTACGGTGCACGCGCCTCGGCGGCTCGGGCGCGGCGCGCGTGCGGCTGATCGCCTTCGTCGTCTAGGCGGCCTGGTTGTCGGTGCGGCGCGCGCGCCGCGGCTTGCCGGTCCTGAGGGCTCGCTCGTTGCGCTTGCGCAGCGGCTCGGTCACCTCGTTGATGATGTCGCAGAGCTCCTTGAGCTCGTCGTCTTCGCGCAGTGTGCAGGGCGCGGTCTCCTCGCCCTCGGCCACGCGCAGGAGATAGCGCTCGAAGTTGTAGACCGGTCCGGCGATCCGGAAGCTGATCGCGATCCCGACGCCCGCGAGGAGCGGCGCGAACACGCCCAGCGAGATCAGGAGGACCTTCCCGAGGAGCATCGGCAGCCCGTCGAGCAGCTGGATGTTCGCCGAGGGCATCGAGGCCGCCTGGGCCGCGAGCAGCTGGCCGACCAGCGCCAGCTGCAGGAGGAAGCAGAGCACCGAGATCCCGAGGAACACGGCGGTCAGCCGCAGCTGGAGGCGCGGCTTGATCAGCTTTCGAGAGCGTCGGAAGAAGGGCGTATTCATGGGGTTCAGCAGCCGGGGAAACGATCCCGCCAGGGCGCGGGGTCCAGGGGAAAGGACAGCCCGGTGATCCGTTGCAGCGCAAACCACGCTTCGGTGCGCACGGAGGTGGCGGGGTGGTCGAGCAGGCCCATCAGCCCGCAGATGGCGCCTCTGCCGCCGCGCGTCGCGAGGACGCGACAGGCGAGCACGACCACGACCGCCTCGCGCCGCTCGAGCGCCGGCAGCAGGGCGGCGGTCGCTTCGTCGGGGTAGATGCGCTTCAGCGAGAGCTCGCGGATGCCCTCCGCGGCCTCGCCCAGCGAGCCGGAGGCGACGTGCTCTTGGCAGCGCGGGTAGTCGCGCTCCCACCACAGCTGCTCCTCGCGCAGCCAAGTCGCCCAGGTCTCCGGCTCGGCGTCCCAGGTGAGGCCGGTCAGCTCCACCAGCGCGCGGTGCGCGGCGTCGGCCACCGACGGCACGCCGGCGCTCAGCAGCGGCACAAGCTCGAAGATCGCCTCGCGGTCGTCGAGCGCGAGCGACGCCTGGGCGGTCAGCACGAGCGTGTCCGGGTCCTCCTCGTGCGCGTAGCGCGCTCGCACCGCCGACCGCGCGAGCTCGTCCGCCGCCTCGGGCGTGCGGCGCGCGCAGCGGATCAGCTCGACGAGCACGATCGGGTCCATCGAGTCGACCGCGTCGAGCGAGCGCGCCAGCGCCGTGAGGCCGCCTTCCGCACCGCGCTCGCCCACCGCCCGGCAGAGCGCGTACGCCAGCGTCGGCGGACACGTGCGCAGGAGCTTCGGGAGCCGCGCCGTCGCGGCCGGCTCGCGCCGCAGGATGCGGCTCAGGGTCCGGTCGAGCTCGCGCCGGAGGCGCGGCTCGACGGCCGCATCGCCGGAGGCCGGCGCGGCGAGCCGCAGCGCCAGGTCGAGGTCCTGGCCGCAGCCCGCGTCGCCCAGCAGCTCGAGCGCAAGCGCGAGCTCAGCAGTCGGCCGCTGCGAGCGGGCGAGGGTGGCCAGGGAGCCGCGCAGGGTCTCGAGCGGAAGGCTGCGGAGCGTGTGCCCGAGGATGACCCGCTGCGCGGGCGATAGCTCGAGTCCGTCGACCTCGCCCTCGAGGAGCAGCTCGAACACCGCGCGCGGCGCGTCCGGCCCGGCCGCACGCAGCTTGTCGCGCAGGGCGGCCGCGTCGAAGGTCGTGCCGCGCATCGTGCTACGCACCGCCTCGACGACCGACTCGCCACGCTGTTGCACAGGCACGGGGGCCCCCGCCGCGAGGGGCGTCGCAGCGGCCAGGACGAGGAGTGCGGGGAACGCGCGCGGTAGCTTCATTGGGCGGCCAGAACGGCGTCCAGGTCGGCGGCCTTCAACGGCGGGACCTTGTCGATCACCGCCTGCAGGACGTCGGAGGAGAGGGGCGAGTTCGCGATCAGGAGATCCGCGAGGTCGTCGATCGTCGGTCCGTCGGGCGCGACGGTGGCGTACAGCAGCTCGTCCGCCAGCGGCGCACCGCCGGCGATGCCGTCGGGGTTGTGGGCGGCGTCGAAGGGCGAATGGGCCGCGACTACCGGCTTGATGTCGTCGTGCGGCATCGGCGGCTGCCTCTTCAGCGCGGCCAGCAGCACGTCGTCGTGCACGGGCTGCTCCTTCAGGATCGCGGCCTTGATGTCGGCCGTGGACATGCTGCCGTCGAGGATGCCGTCGAGGATCGCCTGCTGGGCGGCATCCAGCGGCGTATCGATGGCCTCGGGCCCCTCCTTCGCACCGTCCACCGAGATCCACTCCGACGGCGCGGTCACGGCCTTGCCGTCGCGCGCGACGCAGACGACCGCCGAGACGCCCGTCCAGTCGAAGGCGCTCTCCAGCCCGTCGTAGGTCGTCGCGAAGCCGAGCTCGTCGAGGTACTCGAGCGTCAGCTGCTGATCGGCGTGGGCGGCGGCCGGCTTGCCCAGCACCGCGGGATCGAGGCCCAGCGTCTTGAAAGGGTCCATCCCGGACCCCGCCACGCTCGACGGGATCTCGACCAACCTCCACGACACGCGGTTCGGGAGCGTCATCAGCTTCGCGCCGATGCTGACGTCGTAGTGCAGCGCTCCACCGGCCTCGAGCCCGAAGGCCTTCGCCACCACGCCGCCGAACAGCTCGAAGTCGGCGCCGAGGTCGACCGCCGCGTCGGGCGAGTAGAGGAAGCCGTAGAAGTCGCTCTGGGAGCGCAGCCCCGCACGCTGTTCCTCGGGCAGCGCGAGCTGGAGCACGACGCTGGCCGGGTCTTCCAGCGGGGTGACGACGGTCGAGCCCTCCTCGAAGTCCAGCATGCCGGCGACGAAGATCTCGATCAGGCCGTCGGTGGAATCCAGCTCGAGCGTGGCGCCGCTCCGCAGCACCAGGTCCTGTACGACGAGCGTCGAGGGGCCCTGGACGAGCGTCGTCGTCCCCTCCGCGAGCTCGAGCTGCCCGTAGCCGTGCTCGCCCGCCGCGAGCACCAGGGGAGCTGGGTCCGCGTGCACGAGGTCGATCGTCGGTCCGACGCTCGGCACGTCGATGGGCGGAACGACCGCCGGCTGGGGCAGCGGCTGCACCGACCCGGTCAGCGTCGCGGTACCGAGCTCGAAGGTCGCGCCCGGCCCGGTCATGACGTCGCCACGCACCTCGCCGGACGACAGCGCCACGCCGAGGTTGCTGCCGAGCAGCGCGTTGAAGTTCGAGGGCGTATCCACCTGGCCGGCGTAGTCGCCGGCGGTCGAGTCGAAGCTGTCGACCAGCACGCCCGGCGACAGGGCGATCGCGTCGAGCGAGAAGAGCCCGAGCGCGGCGACGCTCTCCACCGTGCCCTGGGCCACCAGCGCGAGCGTCGCGCGCCCGCCGCCCCACATGCCGGTGCTCTCCAACCGGACCAGGCTGCCGCCCGCGGCCGTCTCGGCCTCGACCCAGAACAGGCCGTCGCCGTAGACCGCCGGCGCGGCCTCCGAGCCCACGTTGCCGGTCTTGCCGATACCGAGCCCGGTGAAGGCCTCGGCCAGGCCCGCCTCGGCCAGGTAGAAGGCCTGCTTGTGCTGCACCGCCTGGCTCTCCTGGCGCGCCGTGCGCACCGAGATCTGCAGCGCCACCGCCCCCATCGCGGTCACGGCCATCACCGCGATCAGCGCGAGCACCAGCACACCGCCCTGACTCCGCCGAACACGCGAGGCCACGCGACGCTCGGTCGCGCGGGCGCCTCCACCGGGCAGGGTGAGGTACTCCAAGGGCTGCGAGAGCGAGGTACGCGGCTGGATCATTGCGCGGCCATCACTGCGAAGAGGTCCATCATCTCGAGCGGCGGAACACGATCGACGACGGCTTGAAGCACCGCCGGAGAGAGCGGCGAGTTGACGATCAGGAGCTCGGGCAGCGTGGCCAGATCGGGCGCGCCGGGGGCGAGGATCGCCTGCAGCACGTCGTCCGAGAGCGGCTCGGCGTCGGGCGATCCGTCCGGGTTCAACGTCGCGTCGTAGGGGCTGTGGGACTCGATCACCGAGGCGAGATCGTCCGCCTGCATCGTCGACGTCGCCTGGGCGATCGCGAGGAGGATGCCGGGGTGCACCGGCTTGAACAGATTGGCCAGGAAGGCGATGACGGCGCTCGCCAGACTCCCGTCGAGGAGGCCGTCGAGCATGACCTGCTCTTCGTCGCTCAACGTCGACCCATCGGCGGCTACCGCCGCAGTACCAACGCCGAGCCACTCCGCGGGCGCGACGACCGACTTGCCGTCGCGGGTGAGTGAGACCACGGCGGAGACGTCGCTCCAGTCGAAGCCGCTCTCCAGGCCCGCGTACGTCACCGCGAAGCCGTTCGCGTCGAGATAGTCGACCGCGATGAACTGGTCCGCGTGTGCGTCGGCGGGCCTCGGCAGCCCCGCCGGGTCGACGCCCATCAGCAGGAACGGATCCATGCCCTTCGCCGCCACGCCCGACGGGATCTCCACCAGGCGCCACGAGACCCGGTTCGGGAGCGTCATCAGCTTCGCACCGATGCTGAGGTCGTAGTGCAGAGCGCCCCCAGACCCGAGCTCGAAGGCCTGGGCCACCACGCCTCCAAAGAGCTCGAAGTCGGCGCCCAGATCGACCGCCGCGTCGGGCGAGTAGAGGAAGCCATAGAAGCTCCCTTGCGAATGCAGGCGAGCCTGCTCGTCGTCCGGCATCGCGAGCTGCACGACGACCCCCGCCGGATCCTCGAACGGCGTCACAACCGTCGAGCCCTGCTGGAGGTCGAGCGAGCCCGCGACGAAGATCTCGATCACACCGTCGGTCGAGTCGAGCTCGAGCATCGCCCCGCTCCGAAGCACCAGCTCGTCCACGACGACGGTCGACGGGCCCTGCACCAGCGTCGTCGTTCCCTCGCCAAGGTCGAGCAGGCCGTAGGCATGCTCGCCGGCGGGCAGGACCATCGGCGCCTCGTCCACGAGCGTGTGGTCGACCAGCCGGCCGACGGCCGGAATCTCGACCGGAGGACAGGTAGCGGGCTGAGACAGGGGCTGGATCGAGCCCGACACGCTTGCGCTGCCCAGCTCCACGTCACCGCCCGACGCGATGTCCCCGCGCACCTCGCCGGACTCGAGCGAGACGCCGGCGTTGCTGCCGAGCAGGGCGCTGAAGTTCGAGGGCGTCCCCACCTGGCTCGCGTAGTCGCCGATCGAGGAGTCGAAGCTGTCGATAAGCACCTCGTCCTCCAGCTCGATCTCGTCCAGCGAGAAGAGCCCGAGCGCGGCAACGCTCTCGACCGTGCCCTGGGCGACCAGCGCGAGCGTGGCTCGCCCCCCGCCCCACATGCCCGTGCTCTTGAGCCGCACGAGATCGCCCGCGACCGTGTCGGCCTCGACCCAGAACAGCCCCTCGCCGTAGACCGCGGGCTCGGCCTCCGAGCCCACGTTGCCGGTCTTGCCGATACCGAGTCCGGTGAAGGCCTCGGCCAGGCCCGCCTCGGCCAGATAGAAGGCCTGCTTGTGCTGCACCGCCTGGCTCTCCTGGCGCGCCGTGCGCACCGAGATCTGCAGCGCAACGGCCCCCATCGCGGTGACCGCCGTCACGGCGATCAGGGCGACGACCAGCACCCCGCCACGTCTTCGCCGCTCGCCTGACTTGAAGGATCTACGCATCGCCCCCCCTTAGTTCCGGCAGGTCACGGTCCGCTCGACCGTGATCGACCCCCACTCCCCCTGGTCATCCACGCGCGACATCGTCAGCCGGATCAGCACGCTGGTGCCGTCGATCATGAACACCAGCCCCTCCTCGTCGACGAACCCGTTGCCGTTGTCGTCGGCGCCGTTGCCCTGCTCGTTCTCCAGGAAAGGACGCACGAGGTTGGTCCACACCACGCGGCGCTCGTCGAGCTCGCCGGGGTTCTCCTTCCAGGTGACCTGGCGCCCTTCGTCCTCGAGCCCAACCTCCTCCGCCGCGGCCCACACGACGTCGCCGTTCTCGTCGACGCCGAGGCTCACGCGGTAGGCGATGCTGGTGGTGTAGAGCGGCGTGTCGAACGGGTTCAGCGACTCGCGGTCCGAGCCCATCACCGCGAGCGCGATGCGGTCGATCACCGTGCGGGCCTGGGTCTCCAGCACCATCCCGGAGTACTTCCGCCCGGTCGACTCCGACGTCGAGCTGACGAGGATCGAGACCTTGGTGATCGCGATGGCGAGGATGGAGAGCACGATCAGGAGCTCGATCAACGAGATCCCGGCGCGCGCGGGCCTGGGTCGGGGACTCATGGGGTGAAGTCGCAAAGCTGGGTCGTCGTCACAAGCTCCCGCGGACCGATCCCGCCCTGCCAACGGATCCGGATCGAGATCGGCAGGAGGTAGTAGTCCGCGGCGTGGTCGTCGCCGTCGATCATGCTGTCGCCGTTCAGGTCGCGCGGCGTGCCCAGGAGGTCGTTGGCGACGTCCTCGCGCAGCAGCCGGGCCGTGCCGGCTCCGGCGACGTCGGCAAACGTGATCTCTCCGGTCAGACCGTCGGGCGAATCCTCGGCCGGCGCCAGGCCGTCGACCGCGAAGCGCGCCCCCGGTGCGCTGCCCGCACCGCCGGGGTCATCGGCTGGGTCCTGGTTGTAGAGCGCAAAGACCTCGCCGAAGTCTTCGCCGCGCATGCGCTCCAGCAGGTTGGCGGTGGCGGCCGCCGCCAGGGCGCGCTCGCGGTTGATGCGCTTCTGCTTGTCGAGCGCACCGATCATGCGCGTGAGCAACATCATGGCGATCACGCCGACGACGGTGGCGACGCTCAGCTCGAGCAGGGTGAAGCCCGCGCGCGGCGTCGGTCGACGACGCGGGCGCGGATGGCCGCTCGCGCGGCCCCGTGTGGTGGGGTTGGGCATGGATTTGGGGTGGACCTCGCCGTTCGCCTATCGGCCCCCAACCACAGAAAAGGTGAGGGCCATCCACCCGACGGCCCGCAGCGCGAAGAGATTTCCGCCCCCCCGGCGGCCTTCGCTAGTCCGCCGTCGTGACGTTCCGGCGCGCCAGCACGACGCCGACGAGCACCAGTAGGCCCCCCGCCGCCTGCTGTAGGCTCATGCGCTCCCCCAGCCAGATCCAGGCCACCACGAGGGCCACCGGCGGCGTCAGGTAGGAGTAGAGCGAGGTGCGCGCGCTACCGAGCTTGGACACGCCGTAGTTCCACAGGAAGTACGGCAGGCTGATGCCGATCAGCGACGAGAGCGCCGTGATGAGCCACGCGTTGCGCGAGATCGCGCCGAAGTCGGTCCCCGCGATCGCGGGCGCGGAGAGCGCGAGGAACGGCAGCGTGCCGAAGGTGGTCGAGAGCACCGTCACCTTGACCGGACCGTGGCGTCGCACCGCAGGCCGCAGGGCGACGGTGAAGGCCGACCAGTTCAGCGTGGCGAGGAACATCAGGAGGTCGCCGCGCATCGTCGCGCCGCCGAACTCGAGCTCGGTGCGCTGATCGCCCCCGAGGAGGATCGCCACAATGCCCCCCAGCGACAGGCCGATCCCCAGCCAGCCCAGTGCGGCGATGCGCTCGTACCCGAGCACGCGCCCGATGAGCGCGATGAAGACCGGCGGCGTCGCCAGGAGCAGCGCGCTGTTGCCCGCCGTCGTGCCGTCGGCGCCCCAGATGAAGAGCGCCTGGTAAAAGGTGTGTCCGAGCAGCCCCAGCCGCGCGATCCACCCCCAGTCCGCCCGCCCGAACGCGAGCGAGTGCCCCATCACACGCGCGATCAACACCATCGTGCCGATCGACAGCACGAGGCGCAGCGCGTTGAACGTCAACGGCGGGAACTCGGCCAGCGCGACCTTGATCACCGAGAAGTTGGTGCCCCACATCAGCGCCACCAGGACCAGGAGCAGGTCCGCGAGCGTCGGGCGCAACCCGCCCTTGCTCACCGGCCGCCGCCCGCCGCGGATTTGCCGGCGGGGCGTGAAACACCGGACGAGCCGGAGCGCAAACTACTGGGGCGTTTCGCCAGCATCCCTACCTCGACGGAAGATCGTAGCGGCTGGCCGGCGCGACTTCCCGTTCGTTGTTCCCGCGCCACCTCGTTCTCGATCAACCGTTCCCGCCCGCCGGTCCATCCCAGGAGGATCTGAGCATGTTCACGCGGTCCGCCGTCCCCGCCCTCTCCCTCGCCCTCCTCTCGTGCGCCGCGAGCTCCGAGCTGCGCGAAGCGACGCCTAGGAAGGCCGCCGCTTCGCGCGCGCAGGAAGCCCCCGCCGCAGACGCCGCCGAAGAGGCGGGCCCCTGGGAGCATCGCGGCGTGCTGGTCCCCGCGGCGCCCGCGGCCATCTCGCTCTGGCCCGAGGCCTACACCGGCGAGCTCCTGGTGCTCGAAGTGCTGCCCCACGGCAGCGCGGTCCGGGCCGGCGACGTGCTGGCGCGGCTCGACCCGGGCAAGCTCGACGACGCCATCGCCGACGCGGAGCTGGGGCTGAGCTCCGCCCGCGTTCAGCACGCGGGCCTCCTGGAGCGCAACGCGGTGGCCGACGAGGCGGCGGCCGCGGCCCTCGTCCGGGCCGAGGCGGGGCTCGTGCGCGCGCGGCGCTCGTTCACCGGCTACAAGGACCAGGAGCTGGCCTTCGCGCTGCGCGCCGACGACCTATCGCGCCAGCGCGAGGAATCCTGGATCGCCGACCAGCTCGACGAGCTGGCGCAGCTAGAGGCGATGTACGAGGCCGACGAGCTGACCGACGCCACCGAGGAGATCGTGCTCAAGCGCTCGCGCCGCGACCTGGCGCTCTCGCGCGCGAGCAGCGCGCTGAGCGCGGATCGGCGCGGCTACCGCGTCGAGCTGACCGACAAGCTGTCGCTCGAGGCGCGCGGCGAGGACGTCGAGCGCAAGGCGGGCGACCTGGCCCACCTGCGGCGCACGCAGGACGTCGACGCCGCCGGGCGCACGAACGCCGTGGAGCGCTCGCAGGCCGACCTGGCGCGCAAGGAGCGCCGCCTGACGCGGCTGCGGAGCGACCGCACGCTGCTCGAGGTGACCGCTCCGCGCGACGGGGTCCTGCTGCACGGCTCGCTGCGCTCGATGCGCGCCGGCGGAGGCCCCGCCACCGTGCGCCGCGGCGACCGGCTGTCGGCGCGCAGCGACGCGTTCCTGGTGGCCGCCCCCTCCGCGCTGGACGTCGCGCTGAGCGTGACCGAGACCGAACGCGCGGCGCTGCCCGCGGGGACCGGTGAGCGGCCGGTCCTGGTCCGACCGCTCGGCGGCGGCGATGAGCTGGCGGGGACGCTCGTCCTCGGGCGCTATCCCGCCAGCGCGGCGGGCGGCGAGAGCGGCTTCGACGCGACCGTGACCCTGGCCGAGCCCGCGCCCGCGGCGCTCGTGGCCGGAACGCACGTGACCGTCGAGCTGGTCGAGGTCGAGCGGTGATCCTGCTGGCGCTGCTGCCGCTCTTCGCGCCGCTCTCGGTCGCCGCCGCAGCTACGCAGGAGGCCGCCCCCACCAAGGCGAGCCAGGCCGAAGAGGCGCTGACCGCGGCGGTCCGCTGGTTGGTCGAGAACCAACAGGCCGACGGCTCGTGGGGCTCGCACCACTCGCCGCGGCCGATCGAGGTGCTGGCCTCGGTGCCGGGCTCGCAGAACGCGTTCCGCGTGGCGACCACCGGGCTGGTGACCGCGGCGCTGCAGGAGAGTCCGCTCGCCGGCGACGACGGGCTGCGGGCCGCGAACCGCGGGATCGACTTCCTGCTCGAGGCGTATGACGTCAAGCGCCAGAGCGGCCTGGAGCACTACAACGTCTGGTCCTTCGGCTACGCTCTGCAGTGCTTCGGCGAGCGCCTGCTCGCCCAGCCCGACGACGCGCGTGCCGAGCGGATCCGCGCCGCGGCCGAGCACCTGATCGACAAGCTCGACACCTACCAGACGCTCGACGGCGGCTGGGGCTACCTGAGCCTCGACATGCCGACCTTCAAGCCGTCGGACACGTCGATGAGCTTCACCACCGCGAGCATCCTGGTCGGCATCGAGCGCGTGCGTCGCGCGGGCGTCGAGGTCCCCGAACCGCTGGTCGCGCGCGCCGTCGACCACGTCAAGCGCTCGCGGCTCCCCGACGGGGCGTTCCTCTACGGCGAGTACCTCAAGTACCGGCCGCGCGCGGGCATCAACCAGCGCAAGGGCTCCGCCTGCCGCAACCCGCTGTGCCACTACGCGCTCGAGCTCTTCGGCGAGAAGCCCCCGAAGGAGGACACGCAGCTGGAGAGCTTGCGCGACCTGCTCGTCCGCCACGCCGGCTTCCAGCGCGCGGCGATCCGGCGGCCGATCCCGCACGAGTCCTGGTACGCGATCTCGGGCTACTTCTACCTCTACGGGCACGCCTACGCGGCCTATGTGATCGAGGAGCAGCCGGCGCCGCGGCAGGCCGAGCTGTGGCCGCTCCTGGTCGACGCGGTGCTGGTGTGCCGCCAGCCCGACGGCTCGTTCTGGGACTACCCGCTCTACAGCTACCACAAGCCGTACGGGACCGGCTTCGCCGTGATCGCGCTGAACCGGGCCCTCGCGCACCTGTAGCGCGGCCGGCGGACCGGGGCGGATTTTCGCCCCGGTTTCCGTGACGCGCGCTGAGGCGAGTGCGCACAGGATGGCGAACGACGCTCCCAAGGCCACGCCCGAGACCACCCATGCTCTTCGCCTCGCTGCTGCTCTCCGCTCTTCCGCTCTTCGCCCAGGACCACGACGTGCAGGCCAGCCCCTTCGATGGGCTGCGCTGGAGCGCGGACGCGCCCGAGGTGCTCATCGACGGCGTCTGGTACCGCCCGGTCGCCATCGACGACATCGAGGTCGAGGCGGTGCTCGCGCTCTGCCAGCGCCGCTGGCCAGGTCGCGTCCAGAAGCGCTTCGGCGAGGATCTGGTCGAAGCCCTCGCGCTGCTCGAGTGGCGCGGCGACCTCGAGGTGGACCTCGACCTGGTGCGGCTCGACGACGGCGCCGAGGTGCGCCTCGAAGGCGTCGAGATGACGCGCGCGCGGCGCAACGCAATCCGCGACTCGGCGGGGAGCAGCACCCCGGTGCCCACGAGATCGACGGTGTCCGCCGACCGCGCGCGCGCCGACGTCGCGGCCTTCGGGAGCGGCCTGCGCGAGCGCTTCGCCTACGCGGCGTGGCGCGGGATCGACCTCGACGCCGAGCTGGCGCGCATCGAGGCGGAGCTCGGCGACCCGGTGTCGACGGCCGAGCTCGGTCGCTCGCTGCACCGGCTGCTGATGCGCTTTGGGGACGGGCACGCGGATGTCTCTTCGCCGGCGAGCGGCCCGGCGCCGGGAGACGGCAAGCTGCCCTTCCTCTTGGTCGAGTCCTCCGCCGGCGTCGTCGCGATTGAGCCCGACCGCTCGGGGCTGGTGGACCCCAAGCGCCCCGTGGTGCAGGCCCTCGACGGGCGCCCGCTCTCCGAGTGGCTCGCGGCCGCCTCGCCCGACGTCGCCGCGGGCAGCCCGCAGCTCGTCCGTCGCCGCTCGCTGCGCGCGCTGCGCGAGCTCGACGCGCTCCGGCGCGAGCTCGGCGAGCCCACCGGCGGCCCGGTGCGCGTGACGTTCGCCGACGCCAAGGGCCGGCGCACGACCGAGCGCGAGCTGGAGCTCACCTCCCGCCGCCCGACCTACGGGACCTGGCCGCGGGCCGAGACCGGCATGCTGCCCGGCAAGCTGGGCTACCTGCGCCTGCCGCGGATGGACGACAGCGTCGGTGCACTCCGGCGCGCCATGGACGAGCTGAAGGACACGCGCGGGCTGGTGGTCGACGTGCGCGGCAACGGCGGCGGCTCGCGCCACCTGCTGCTCGCGCTCGCGGGCTACCTCATCGGTCCGGACGAGCCGGCGGTCGTCGCCAACGTCGCGCGCTACCGCCTGCACCCGGAGTTCGGCGACCGCCACCTCGACGCGCGCTTCATGTACCGCGCCGATCGGTCCGGTTGGAGCGAGGGCGCGCGCGCCGCAATCGAGGCCTGCGCCGCGTCGTTCGAGCCCGAATGGGACCACCCCGAGGGCTTCAGCGAGTGGCACTACCTGGTGCTGGAGCGCACCGGCGAGTCCGGCGAGTACTTCTACGAGCAGCCCGTGGTGGTGCTCAGCGACGCCGGCTGCTTCAGCGCCACCGACATCTTCCTGGGCGGGATGACGCTGCTGCCGCGCGTCACGCTGCTCGGCACCGCCAGCTCGGGCGGCAGCGCGCGCTCGCAGACCTTCCGGCTGCCGGGAACCGGGATGCGGGTGAAGTGCGCGTCGATGGCCTCGTTCCGCCCCGACGGCAGGCTCTACGACGGGCGCGGCATCGAGGTCGACGAGGAGGTCCTGCCGGAGCCCGAGGACTTCCTGCTGGGGGACAGCGACGCGCAGCTGGAGGCCGCGATCAAGCTCCTCAAGCGACGCTCCCGCTAGGCCGCCTTCGTCACGAGACGGCGAGGCGGTGCGGTGCAACTCGATGTCTGGTGGCGCTTTGAGGGCGCCGGCCCCGCAGGCGACGCTGGACGGGTCATCGAGGACGCCGGTGTCCGCAAAGTGCCGCCAGGCGCCGAGAGGCCCGCGTAAGCGGGCCGCTTGGGCCGCTGCGGCGCGTCGGCTCGTGACGAAAGCGGCCTAGGCCCGGGGTGAGGAACCGGAAAAAGCGCGCGTCCGGGCGGAACCGGTCGGGCCCGCGCTCATTAAAACGGGGCCATGATCCACCCCCTCTGCGCCCCGCTCCTGCTCGCCTCCGTGCTCGCCCTCCCCGCCCCCCTCACCTCGGTCGAGCTAGCCGACGAGCACTGGCCCCAGTGGCGCGGCCCGCTCGGCACGGGCGAGTCCAAGCACGCCGACCCGCCGCTGGAGTGGGACGACGAGAAGAACATCCGCTGGAAGGCCGAGATCCCGGGCGCCGGAAAGGGCACGCCGATCATCTGGGGCGACCTCGTGTTCGTGCTCACGGCTGAGGGCTTTGGCGAGGAGGTCCAGCCCGAGGAGCCCGAGGGCGGCGGCGGCGGCCGACGCGGCGGGCGTCGCGGAGGCGGTATGAAGAAGATCCAGCCGACGCAGAAGCAGCGCTTCACGATCCTGGCCCTCAACCGCAGCGACGGCTCGGTCGCGTGGCAGGCGGTCGCGCGCGAGGCGCTCCCCCACGAGGGCACTCACGGCGACGCGAGCTGGGCCTCGGGCTCGGCCCTGACCGACGGGCGCCGGCTGTTCGCGCACTTCGGCTCCAACGGGCTCTTCGCCTACGACCTCGCGGGCAAGAAGCTGTGGGAGACCGACCTCGGCCAGATGCGCACGCGCAACGGCTTCGGCGAGGGCTCCTCCCCCGCCGTGCACGGCGACACGCTGGTCGTGCAGTGGGACCACGAGGGGCCGTCGTTCATCGTCGCGCTCAACGCGAACACCGGCGAGGAGCTCTGGCGTCGCGAGCGCGACGAGCCGACCTCGTGGGCCACGCCGCTGATCGTCGAGGTCGACGGCAAGCCGCAGGTGATCACCAACGGCACCAACAAGATCCGCAGCTACGACCTCGCCTCGGGCGAGATCGTGTGGGAGTGCGGAGGGATGACGCTCAACGCGATCCCGTCGCCGGTGTACGCCGACGGCGTGGTCTATCTGATGAGCGGCTTCCGCGGCAACGCGCTGCTCGCCATCCGCCTGGACGGCGCCAAGGGCGACATCACCGATACCGATGCGGTGCTGTGGCAGCACGACCGCGATACGCCCTACGTGCCCTCCCCGCTGCTGGTGGAAGGCCAGCTGTACTTCTTCAAGGGGAACACCGGCATCCTGTCCGCGCACGACGTCGCCAGCGGCGAGGCGGCCTTCGGCCCCGAGCGTCTCGAGAGCGTCGCCAACGTGTACGCGTCGCCGGTCGCCGCGGCCGGGCGCATCTACCTCGTGAGCCGCGATGGGGAAACCGAGGTGCTCGAGCCGGGCTCCGACTACAAGGTGCTGGCGACCAACGTGCTCGAGGACAGCTTCGACGCCTCGCCGGCCGTTGTCGGGGACGAGCTCTACCTGCGCGGCGCGAAGCACGTCTACTGCATCGCCGAGGCCGCCGGCGAATAGAAGACCTGGCGATCGGCGCGGAATGCGCCGCAAACCGGGAGCAGCGAGCGCGGGCTTGACGGGCCGCCGTTCGTCGGCTCGACCGACGTGCGGCTGACCTGCGACAACGCGCCTCCCGGCGGAATCGGCGTGCGCTTCGCCTCGATCGGTCAGGACCTCGACGGCACGGTGCTGCTCGGCGTCGCCCGGTGAGGGTCTCGGACTAGATCTGCGTCTCGATGAGGAGCCGCTCGATGTGCCGCCCCTTCGGTCCGGTCGACTTGCGCAGGTCGATCGGGTCGAAGTCCTCGCCCTCGATCTGCACGATCGGGAAGAGCAGCGAGTCGGTCTGCGACGTCACGCGCGCGGTGGCGCCGTCCAAGAGCTGCACCGAGCTGCCCACGGGGTAGATCCCGTTGATCTCGATGAAGCGCCGCAGGAGGTTGAGGTCGAAGTGGCGCCCCATCGACATCATGATGCGGTACGCGCGCATCGGGCTCATGCGGTCCTTGTAGGGCCGCACGGCCGTGAGCGCCTCGTACACGTCGCAGATCTTCACGACCCGCGTGGCGACCGAGAGCGGATGCTCGTGCAGCAGCCCCGGATAGCCGCCCTGGTCCGTGGTACGGTGGTGGCCGAAGGCCGTCGCGACCGCCACCGGCTCGGGCAACTCCTGCTCTAGCAGGATCTCGCCGCCGTGCAGCGTGTGCTTGTTCATCTCCGCGCGCTCGTCGGCGTCGAGGCGCTTGGTCGAGTGCAGGATCTCGAAGGGCACGCGCGCCTTGCCGATGTCGTGCAGCAGCGCCGCCATGCCGATCTTGCGCAGCACTTCGTCGTCGAGCGTCAACGCCGAGGCGTAGTTCAGCGCCAGGACCGCGACGCGGATCGAGTGGCCGAACGTGTACGCGTCGTAGCGCTCGTAGCGGCTGACGCTCATCATCCGCGCGGTGTCCGTCGCCAGCTGATGCAGGATCAGCTCGACGAGCGACATCGTCTCGGTCGTGTCCAGCAGCGTCCCGTGGCAGACCCGCACGAGCGTGTCCTGCAGGTGATCCACGAGGCGCTTGTACACTCCGATGGGGATCTCCGGCGTGTCGAGCTTCGGCGGACCGTTCACCACCGCCCCGCCCCCCGGACCCAGCCCGGTCTCGGTGTAGCTCGGCAGGAAGCGGATCGACGAGCAACCCAGCTGGTCGAGCAGGTCGTTGGCCTCGGAGTAGTTCGCCGCGTCGACGCGCTGGCGCCCCAGCATTCCGACGACGATGCGCATGTCGTCCTCGTTCGCCCAGTTGGAGAACGAGAGGCCTCCCGAATCGAGCCGCGCCAAGGCCTCGAGGATCCGGTTTCCCGACAGGCTGGCGCCGATCAGCGGGCGCTGGTCGTAGAACAGGAACTCCCCCGTGGCGCCCAGGACCAGCTCGGAGGGACCATCGGTGCCGAGCTGGTCGCGCAGCTGCTCGCACAGCGCCGTCACCGAGGCGATGACGCGCGGGTGGTCCGGGGAGTAAATGCGCGAGTTCGTGATCGCGACGACCAGCTCGTCGACGAAGTCGACGATGCCCAGGGTGAGCTGCGAGCTCACCTCATCTCGCGGGTGTAGGTCACACATGCTTGGTCTTGCCCGACATCTTCTTCAGCGAGGCCTTGGCGGCCTTCCGGATCGCGCGGGACTCCCCGCCGAGGAGGCCCTTGCGGTGAATGATCTGGTAGAGGAAGGCGTTCGCCTCCTCCGACGGGAACTCGCCCAGGAGCTCCATCGCCTTGACCCGCGAAGCCTTCTCCTTCGGGTCGTCGGCGGTCTCGGCGACGAAGCGGATGATGTTCGACGAGATCAGCACGTTCGCGCGCGAGCTCGCCTTCTGCCCGCCCGGCTCCATCAGCGACAACAGGAAGATGCGCGGGATGTAGCGCTCGGGGAGCAGAGCGAGCAGGCGCCCCTCCTTCCCGTCGAGCCCGGCGTGTAGCAGGTACTCGATCACCTTCGGGCGCATCTCGTCGCCTCCGCGCTGGAGGATGAGGCGCACCAGCGGCATGAACTGCCGTATCGGAGACTTGCAGAGGGCCTGGACCACGTGCGGGTGCAGGAGGCCCTCGCGCGTGGCCAACGCGGTGCCCTCCGCCAGGATACGCACGTCGCCGAGCCGGTTGCAGACCGTGACAAGCTCGTCGAGGTCGTTGCAGTTCTCGAAGTCGAGGCGCCGGATGTAGAGCGAGAAGGTGTGCGGGAAGGTCTCCACCACCCACTCGGCGTCGAGGAAGCCCAGCTTCTCGAACACCACCGAGGTGTTGGTCTGGCGCAGAAAGGTCGCGAGTCGGCGGTGGATGCGCTCATAGGAGTCGCCGGCGCCCTCCGGGCGCAGGTAGGGCATCACCGCGCTCAGCTCGGTGCGCTGCAGCCGCCCGAGCAGCTTGTTGAGCGGTCCGTGCAGCCGCGCCGCCTCCTCCTCGGACTCCAGATGCGTCAGGTAGTGCAGGTAGGCGCCGAGCTGCTCGGCCGGCACATCGACGTCCTCCTTGGTCACCAGGCGCACCTTGTCCTGCGGGAGCTTCTTGAACTCCTGCATGAACGCCACGAGGTCATCCTGGATCGCGTCGTCGCCGGCGTGTCCGCGCAGCGCCGCGGGGACCTCGTTCGCCCGCTGGCGCTCGGCGATCTGCTCGGCCAGGTCGCCCTCGCTGTTGCGGACGAAGAAGCGACGCCCGATCTTCTCGAGCAGGAGGTCGATCTCCTTGTCGTCCACGAAGGCCGCCACGTCCGCCGGCAGGGCCTGACCGCGGCCTGCGATCCGCGACAGCACCTCGACGGTGAGCTTCAGCGCCTTGGAGACGTCCTCGAAGGCCTCGACCGGCAGCACCTCGACGATCTGCGCGACCAGCTCCGAGGAGGAGACGAGCCCGTCGTCCTTGTCGACTCCCTGGGCGGCCACGTCCTCGATCGAGTGCAGGTGATCGATGACGTCGGTGTCGCTGAGCAGGTAGTCGACCAGAATCTGCTCGTCGGTCAGCCCGGCGCCGGTGCCGCCGCCGCCGAGCCCGGCGTAGGGCGTGCCGTCGGTAAACCCCTCCTCGTCGCCGAAGACCCCGGCGAAGCGCATCTCGACCAGCCGGATGCCGGGGAACTCCTCGGGCCAAAGCTCGTCGAACCCCTTCGCACCGGCGTTGGCTGAGTAGTTGTCGAGCAGCGTCTGGCAGAAGTCGAGCAGCAGGTCGCGGTCGACGTCGGGGGCGAAGGCCGCGCCGACGAGCACCGAGCGGTGGAGCCGCTCCTGCATCCACGCGAGGTTGCTGGTGACCTTCTCGATGACGCGCCGACGCGCGACGTACATCGAGTCGCGCACGATCGCGATCTCGACCGTCCCATCGGTGTCGATCCACTTGGGATCGAGCGCGCTGATGTGACCGAGGAAGTCGTCGAGGAAGCCTTGCGTGCGGGCGCTGTCGCGCTCGTACATCGAGATCGAGCGCGCCAGACGACACCACGACTCGGCGGCCTCGGTCACCGCGGGTGCGGGTGCCGCACCTTCGGGGGGGTGTGAAGAGGACATGGGGGACCGACTCTCCCCATGTCGGCCACGCACCGGGGCGCCCTGGAGTCGTGCCGGGGCCGCTTTTTGTGGCCAACGGCCACGAGGCGCACGACAGCGGGCACTTTTTTCGCTCGCGGACTTCCCCTCGTGTGCCCTGGAGGCCCGCGGGCTAGCATCGCCGCATGTCCGGCTTGCCCGCTCCGCCCAGGCCGTCCCGACCGAGCGCCGCCCGATGAGCGCCCCGAACCTACGCCCCTTCTCGCCCGGCGACGAGGAGGCCCTCGCGCGCGTCTACAACCACTACGTCGCGCACACCGTGGTCACCTTCGAGGAGACCCCGATCGCGGCGGCGACGATGCGGGCCCGGATCGACGAGGTGCTCGACGCGGACCTCCCGTGGCTGGTCGTCGAGGCCGACGGCCAGCCGTGCGGCTACGCGTACGCGAGCCGCTGGAAGGGCCGCTGCGCGTACCGCTTCTCGGTCGAGACCACGGTCTACCTCGCCCCCGAGGCCACCGGGCGCGGCCTGGGAACGGCGCTCTACGCCGAGCTCCTCGAACGCGTCGGCGCCGGTGGAGCCCACGTGGCGATCGGCGGCATCGCGCTGCCCAACGACGCCAGCGTCGCGCTGCACGAGAAGCTCGGGATGCGGCGCGTCGCGCTGTTCTCCGAGGTCGGCTTCAAGCAGGGGCGCTGGGTCGACGTGGGCTACTGGCAGAAGACCTTCGCAGCTCCGGCGCGCTAGCGCTCGGCGCACAGACGCGGGTGCCCATCGGCCTTCGCTTCGGTCGCGGGCCGCTGGCCCGGGGCGCCGGAGCCGCCTGGGACGTGGCTACGCCCGGCGCGGGCGGAGCCGCTTCTCCTGCTTCACGCCGTAGGCGACGCGCATCCGCGGCAGGAAGAGCAGGATCAACATGGCGAGCGAGACCGCGATCGGCAAGCCGTGCTGGAGACCGAACGCGAGCGCCGTCTCGCCGGCGCGCGGGTGGTCCCAGTTGAGCCGCAGCAGCGGCAGGCACAGCTTGAGGTTCAGCAGCAGGAAGAAGCCGTAGACCACGGTCTCGGCCCACCAGCCCCAGCTCTGGCGCAGCAGGAGACCGATGCCGCCGCCGACGAGCCCGAGCGCCAGCAGGCCGAGCACGGCGACCAGGTAGAAGGCCAGCCCGACGTCGCCGGAGGAGGCCTCCCCCGAGGTCGCCGCCACCGCCGTGCCGGCGCCGGCAAGCACCGTCAGCGGCACGGCGACGAGCCCGAGAAGGAACGAGACCACCGCGACGACCACCGCCGGCGCCAGCAGCGGTCGCCGCTGCTTGCGCCGCTCGGCCAGCGTCAGCCGTGCGCCCGGCTCCGCCGCGGGCACCATCAGCGCGGCACCGCACCGCCGGCAGCGCCCGCGGCGAGCCTGGCCGGTCGGCTCCACGCGGTGCTCCGCACCGCATCCCTCGCATGTGATTCGTATCGTCGCATCTGCATCGCAGCCTCCGGCAGAGAACGCTCCTAGCGGCGCGGGGCGGGGCACGTTCCCGGATTTCTTTGCGGCGCCGCGGCGCCGGCCGCCCGCGGGCGTGACGCGCGGGCCCTTCCGTGCTAGGAGGGAAAGCCGAGGCCGGCCCCTCACCGCCGGCCCCCGCCATGCCCCCCTCCCTCCTCCGCTCCCTCGCCGCCCTCCTCGGCGTGCTCGGTCTCGCCGCGGCGCTCCTCGGCGGCTGCGCCGGCCGCGCGGCCGAGCCGGCGCCGCCGCGCTCCTTCACCAGCTCGCGCCAGTGCCGCGCGTGCCACGAGGAGGTCTACGCCGAGTGGGAGGCCTCGCAGCACGCGGCCGCGTGGACCAACCCCGAGGTGCGCTTCCTCTCGAACGACTTCGCGAACCAGGACTGCGTCGACTGCCACGCGCCGCGGCCGGTCTTCACGACCGGCGTCGGCCGGCGCGTCCTGCCCCGCGAGGCGCGGCGCGTCGAGGGCGTCGACTGCATCGCGTGCCACCAGCTGCCCGCGAGCGAGGGCGGCGGCATGGCCGCAACGGCCGACGCGCCGTCCGCGCCCTGCCGCCCGACCGCGACGCCGGACCTGACGCGCGCGGAGCACTGCGGCGGCTGCCACAACCAGCACAAGACCGTCGACCAGTGGCGCGGCTCGGCGTGGCCGGAGCGCGGCGAGGACTGCCTCTCCTGCCACATGCCCTTCCGCGACGGCGACCCGTCGAAGGGCCGCGACCACCGCTTCCTGGGCAGCCACCACCAGGCGACGCTCAACGCCGCGGTCGAGCTGCGCGGCCGCTTCGAGGGCGGGCGCTACCACGTCGAGCTCGAGAACGTCGGCGCGGGGCACGCGTTCCCCACCGACGAGCGCTCGCGCGCGGCCGATCTGTTCTGGCGCCTCTCCGGGTCCACGGGCCGCGAGTCGTGGCGCCACCTCTACCGCATCCGCGACCCGTACCGCCACGAGACGCACCTCCCGAGCACGCTGCTGCACGCCGACGCGACGCTCACGCTCGAGGTCGAGAGCGTTCCCGAGGGAGCGTCGATCGAGGTGGTGCTGTTCTACAAGCGCTCGCCCTACTGGGAGGATCCGGCGCTTCCCGACCCCGAGCGGGAGGCCATCCGCATGCACGCGGTTACCATCTCGCCGTGATCCTCCGGCCGCGTACCGCCCTCACGCTCGCGTCGCTCCTGCTCTCCGCCTGCGGCGGCGGGGCCGAGGGCGCGGAGCCCGCCTCTCCGCACGCATCCACGCCTCCGTCCCTCGCCCCCTTCGAGCTGCGCGACACCCTCGCCGCCTGCCCCGCGCCCGCGGAGGCGTCGGACGACGACGCCGAGGTCGACGAAGCGGCGCGCGCCGAGGCCGAGGGCCTCGCGATCCTCGTGACCTCGGATGCGGGCATGCTCCAGGTCGCGCGCGACGACGTGGCGCGGCTCGGGGACGACGCGACGGCCGCGCTCGTCGCGCTGGCCCGGGACGGCGGACGGCCCGACCGCGAGCGCGCCTCGGCGCTCGACCTGATCGACCTCGCGAGCGAGCGCGGCGCCGACGGGTTGCTGAGCCTCGCCAGCGACGCCGAGCCCGGCTGGATGCGCGCGCGCGCCGCGTGGCGGCTGGCCGAGGACGGGCCGGACCGCCTCCTGCCCGCGCTGGTCCTGCGCCTGAAGTACGAGCGCGACCACGAGACCGTGGTCTGGCTCGCCGTCGCCCTCGCGCGCCACGGCAACCTGGCGGGGCTCGACGGGCTGATCGCCATCGCCGGCAACGCCCAGAGCCCGGCGCAATCGAGCGCGCAGCGCGAGCTGTCGGCGCTGCTCGCGCGCTTCGGGCAGGAGTCCGCCACCGACCTCTGGCGCGCCTGGCGCCGCCCGGCGGACGAGCGCGACTTCGCGCCCCCCGCGCGCTCGCCCGCGCTGCGCGCCGCCCTGTGCGGCTGGGTCGCGCGCCTGAACGAGTTCCAGCTGCGCGGCGTCGACGACGCGCGCTTCCTGCTGCAGCGCATGGACGTCGCCGCGGTCGACGTCCTGGGCGAGGCGCTGCACGACCGCGACGTGTACGTGCGCGTCCACGCGGCGCAGTGCCTGCAGCGCATGGGGCGGCGCGCGGCGGGCGCGGGGGCGGAGCTGCTGGCGGCCCTCGGCGACCCCGAGCTCGCGCCACACGCCGCGGTGGCTCTGGGGCAGGTCGACCACGGGCCGGCGGCCGAGGTGCTCGCCGACCTGCTGCACCCGGACACCGCGCCGGGGCTGCGGCTCGCCTGCGCGCGGGCGCTCGGGTACCTGAGCGTGCTCTCCCCGCGGAGGGCCGCGGCCGTGCTCTCCCCGCTGCTCGACGCCGAGCCCGCCGAGCTGGCCCAGGCGGCGGCCGAGAGCCTCGTGCGCGCCGACCCCGACGCCGAGGAGGTCGCGCTGCGGCTGACCGTCTGGTTGGAGGACGAGCGCGTCGACCCGGCGAGCTCCGAACGCGCGCTGCGCGACTGGCTGTACGCGCGCGACGCCGGCGACCTGCTCGCGCGCTGGGACGCGCTCGCCCCGCCGGGACGCGCGGCCGAGGAGCCGAGCGCGACGCGCGCACGCCGCGCCGCCCGCGCGGAGCTGGTCCGCGCGCACCTGGCGCGCTAGCGCGTTTCCGCGCCGCGGCGCAGCACCCAGTCGTACGTGCAGCGCACCACGCCATCTGCATCGGGCTCCGGCGACGCGATCCAGCCGCCGTCGAGGTCGATCTCCGCCCGGTACTCCGGCTTCATCGTCACGCGGTCGCCGAAGTACAGCGAGGGGGGCCCGCTGCCGCGCGTGCGCTCGTAGCCGGGCGCGTGCAGCGCGAAGTGGACGTGCGGGATCGCATCGTCGTGCCCCGCGTAGCCGCCGGGCAGCACGCTGCGCACGCGGTAGCGCCCGCCCGCGTCGGTGCGTAGGAAGCCGTAGAGCCGCGGCGAGCGCTCGCCGTCGTCAGGGCTCTCCCCCGGGGCGTACAGGCCGTCCCGATCGGTGTGGTAGACGTACAGGCCGACGCCGGCGAGCGGGGCGCCCGCGGTGTCGGTGATCCGCCCCTCGATCCGGAGCGGCACGCCGGGCTCCTCAGGCGGATCGAGCCGCACGTCCCCGACCGGTGCGTGGTCCCGCATCAGGAGGCGAAAGGACTCCTCCCGGCGCAGGACCTGCCACTCGGGCGCGACCAGGACCTCGGCCGCCGCCACGCGGCCGGCGGCAAGGTCCTGTGCGAGCGCGTCGAGCTCGATTGGCGCGGTCGGGGACGTGCAAGAAGGGACGAGGAGGGCGAGCGCGCCCAGGAGACGGGTCTTCATGACCGCGTCGACGGGCGGCGCGCCCCGGTGCTAGCGAGCGTTCGTCCCGATTCCCTCGAATCTCTCCCCCGGGCAAGGAAGGGCAAGGGTCACATCGGACGGGGAGGAGGTCCGAGCGAACGCTACCGATCGCCGCGGACGCCCGGCTGCACGCCCCAGAAGGCGAACACGCTGGTGACGAGCGTCTTGTCGATCGATTTCAGGTCTCCGCGCTCGAGGCGCGGTGCCGCCTCCAGCTTCTCCGGCGCGACCGAGAGGGCGAAGTGCGCTTTCTCGCGCTCCTCCGCGCCTTCGGCCGGCGCCGACCACTTCATCGCGGCCCACGGCACGAGGACGGGCGACGAGCCGTCGCCGCCCTCGCGCCCCGCGAGCGCGAACACGACCATGCCGCGGCTGGGCTCGATCACGAGGCCGGCGACCTTGCCGACCGCGCTGCCCTCGACCTCGAGCACGCCGCCGTGGATCTCGGAGCTGAGCAGGTGCTTCGGCGCCGCGTCCTTGGCGGCCGCCGCCTCGCGCGGCTCGGCGCGCATGGCGCCGTCGCGCGCCTTCTTCGCATCGAACTCGGGCAGCGCCTGCAGCTCGGTCAGGCCGAGGCTCACCCGCAGCTCGCGCGCTTCGGCGTCGAAAGCGAGGGCCGAGAACGGCACGCCGACGGTCTTCGGCGCTCCATCCGCGCCGGCCACTTCGACGGCGAAGACGGCCACCCGGCCGGTCTTGCGCTCGACGACGTGGTCCTGCACGGTGCCGACGCGCTCGCCGCTCGCGTCGCGCAGCGCGGCATCCTTGCCGAGCGCGGCGCGCACGAAGACGGGTTTCTTGTCCGCCGCCTCTGCCGGGGGCGGCGGCGCCTGGTCGTAGCCTCGGTCCTGCGCCGCGAGCGAACCCGCCGGCGCAACGGTAAGCGCCGCGAGCAGCGCGAGGGACGAAAGGGGCTTCATCGGTTGTTTCTCCGGTTCGTTGACGTTCAAGGTCCAGGGGCGAGCCCGCGCGGACGTCGCATGGGAGGCATCTAAGCCCGCGACACTGAAGGGCCGGTGAAGCGCCGATGGGAAGCCGCTCATCCGCGCGAAAAACCTGCGCGGGTTACACGGATGAGAAAAGAGCCACCCCGACCGCCCGACAGTGGAAGCGAGCGGCCGAGGCGGCAAAAGAAGGGGGGGAGGCTGTCTCAGGTCAGCCGGCGGGCAAGCTCCCCCCAGCGGCGGCACACGGGGGGGCGCGGTGCCGCTCGCAAGCGTCCCTCAACGCTCATCCCACAAGACGGAAAACGCGCGCGAACCCTGAGGGCCTTTCGCACAAAAAATAGAGGCGAGCCCGGGAAGACCCCGCGCTCCCGCGCGTCTCGGAATGCGGGTTCGCAGGTTACGCTGGAGCGTGCGCACGGCAGGAGAGCGCAGGCCGGCGCCTGCCTCTCGCGCCCTCACCCACGATCGACCCCACCCGCATGAAGCAACTCGGCAGGCTGATTTGCACCCTGGCCCTCGGCGCGTGCGCTGCATCCGAAGCGGAGAACCGCTCGCTGCGCTCCGCGGCCATGCAGCACGAGGCGGACCTCCTCGCGCTCGACCTTCAGAAGGCGTTCGTCGAGGAGAACGTCGAGCTGCCACAGCGGCTCGACTTCCCCGTCGGCACGCTGCACCTACACGAGTTCGAGCTGCGGGGCCGTCCGGGCCGCGCGGTGCTCCGCTCGCAGTTCACGTTCGAGAACACCAGCGGCGTTCGGTTGGACACCCCGCGCGTGACGCTGACGGTGCTCGACCCGGTGACCGGCGACTTCGCCACCCAGTGGCTCGACCTGCTCGCGCCGCTGGGCGACGGGATGGCTCCGGGCGCGACGTACACGTCGTGGCTCGAGGTCGAGACCGAGGAGCTGCACCTGCGTGAAGGTTGGGAGCGGCGGCTGAACGTCGAGGCGCGCCCGCTGCGCTGACCCGACGCCCGCCGGCTACTCCGCCGCCTCGATCAGCTGATCCATCCGGGCCTTGATCTTGATCACCGCCCGGTCGACCTCGGCGTGCAGGCGCGCCAGCTTGGCGTCGATCTTGTCGGCCTTCGCCTCGTCGGCCGCCTCGAGGACCGCCACGCGCTCGGAGAGCTGAGCGAGCTCGTCGCGCATCGCCTCGAGCCCCGCCACCCGCGCCGTCGTGCTCTCCTCGGCCGCCTCCAGCCGCGCCACGCGCTCCGACACCCGCCCGACCTCGGTGCGCATCTCGTCGAGCTTCGCGTCGGCAGCGGTGCGGAAGGCCTTGAAGTCCGCGCCCAGGTCGTCGACCCGGGAGAGCAGGCTCGCGAGCTTCTGAATGATGGTGACCGCGTCGCCTAGGCTACTCATGGTGCGCTTCCCCCTGGGCCTCCGCCGCGGGCGCTTCGCTTCGTCTCGCCGGAACGCCGAACGCCTCGCGCAGCGCGGCGTATTCCGACTCGAGCGTGCCCAGGGCCGCGGCGACGAGCCCTAGCTTCTGGACGATCTCGCGGCTGTCCGCTTCGCCGAGCGCCGGGGTCGGCTCCGCACGGGGCTCCTCGGCGTTCGCCATGCGCTCCCGATACTGCCCGGTGCCTTCCCGTACGGCGCTCGCCAACGAGTCGAGCAGGATCCGGACCGACTTCAGCGCGTCGTCGTTGCCGGGAATCACGATGTCGATGCCGTCGGGGTCGCTGTCGGTGTCGAGGATCCCGATCACCGCGACGCCCATCTTGCGCGCCTCGCGGATCGCGTTCGGCTCGCGCCCGGGGTCGACCACGACCAGCGCGGCCGGGAAGCCCCGCAGGTCGCGCAGGCCGCTCAGGTTCCGCTGGATCTTGCGCTGCTCGCGGCGGAGCATCGAGGCCTGCTTGCGCGAGAGGTGCTCGAACGAGCCGTCGCGCTCCATCGCCTCGAGCTCGTCGAGGCGGCGCAGTCGGCTCTGGATCGCGGTCAGGTTGGTGAGCGTGCCGCCGAGCCAACGCTCGTTGACGACCGGCATGCCGGTGGTGCGCCCGACCTCCTCGACCAGGCTCTTCACCTGACGCTTCGTCCCAACCCAGAGCACCTGCTGCCCCTCGCGCGCGACGTTGAGCAGGAAGTTCTGAGCGCGCAGCAGCGCGCGCACGGTCGCGCGCAGGTCGATGATGTGAATCTCGTCCCGCTGGCCGTGAACGTACGGCGCCATCTTCGGGTTCCAGCGCGACACGCGGCCACCGAAGTGGACGCCCGCGTCCTTCAGCCTTTGAACCGAGACGTTTTCCATCCGACCTAGAGCCGCGCCATGAACCGGCGGCGCGGACGCCGACCGTAGCACCCACCCTACAAGGCCGCAATCCGGCGGCGGCCCGCGCGACCCGACCGAGCTCGGGGATGCCCTAGGCGCCGTCCAGGTATCCTCGAGCGCATGCTCCGCCTCGCCCCGCTGCTCGTCCTCGTTGCGCTCGCCCACGCCCCGCGCACCGCTCCGCTCGAGCTGGAGCGCCTGGCACCCGACCTGCAGCTCTCCTCGTGGATCGAGCGCCCCGCGCCGGGCAGCGCGCCGCCGTACGCGTCCGGCGACAAGCCGAACGAGAGGAGCGATGGCAGCGACTCCGACCGCGGCGGCCTCACCGGCTACGGCGGCAGCCCGTTGATCGTCCACGCCTTTGCGTGGGACGACAAGAAGAGCACCGAGCGCGTCCTGCCGCTCATGCGCGACCTCCTGCGCGCCAACGCCGACCGCGGGCTGGCGGTGATCGGCATCGCCGACGAGCTGCTGCCCGACGCGCGTCCCGAGGATCGCCTGGCCGCCGAGCTCAACGCGCTCTCCACCCACCGCGTGACCTACCCGGTGGCCAGCGCGGACCTCGGTCGCTCTCCGAGCCCGTACGCGGACGGGCGCAACGACGCGTTCGTCATCGGGCCGAACGGCGCGCTGCTCTGGCGGGGCGATCCGATCGCCGCGCAAAAGGACCTGCTCGACGCCCTGGGGCGGGCCTACGAACGGCCCCACGTCGCCGTGCTGCGCCGCCCGCTCGACGCGAAGCTCGCGCGGGCCGAGTCCGCGTATCTCGCCGCGGAGCTCAAGGACGCGCTCGCCAAGGCGAAGAAGCTCCTCAAGTCGAAGAACTCCGAGGCGGCCGCGAGCGCGCGGACCGTCGTCAACCTGGTCGAGTCGACCCAGTGGGCCTGGCTCGAGGAGCTGCGCAAGCACGCCGCGGGCGGGCCCGACCTGCGCTACTTCGAGCTCGCCGAGGCGCTGCGCAGCGCCCTGCCGAAGGGCGAGGCGGCCAAGGAGCTGGAGGAGATCGAGAAGGCGCTGAAGAAGGAGAAGCTCTGGCGGCTGCGCAACCAGGACCTCACCAAATGGATCGAGCTGCGCCGCGAGCGGCCCGCGCTGTTTCCGGCCCGCAAGAGCAAGGGCGGCGACGCCTTCGCCAAGGAGCTGGAGAAGTTCCTGCGCACGACCGCGAACTCGAACGAGGCGACGAAGGAGGCCAAGGCGCTGCTCGAGCGCTACGCGGGCGGGAGGTAGGGCCGGCGGCGCTCGGCGTTTCGGGAAAGCCTGAACCCGGAACCGGCGCTGGGGCACATCCCGTCGTGACCCGAATCGGGCCGCTTCTCGCAGCGGCCCTCCGCGCTCGCCCACCTGAGCACGTGCGGCGAACTGAAGGGCAGCCGAATCGACGGCGGACACGGCGTGCAGGCGGCTACGAGGTTTGCCACCCACAGCCAGCTTGCTAGCCTCCCTGCAACCGACTCGGGGGAGTGGCGAAATCGGTAGACGCATCGGACTTAAAATCCGAAGGCCGCATGGCCGTGCGGGTTCGAGCCCCGCCTCCCCCACCACTCCTGCCGGCGCACGCGGTCGCGGCGCGGCGACGGCGGGTTCGCTCGGCGGACCTAGAGCTCGTTCAGGTGCGCCCCGAACGCGCGCTCGAGGGTCTCTAGATCTCCGCTCCCAAAGACCGCCGCCAGAGCACGGCTGGGATTCTCGCCGGCGATCAGCCGGTCGATCAGCTCGTCGAAGTCGCTCCGCGCCTCGTCCGTGGAGTGCAGGAGGAAGTGCACCAAGGCCCAGGCCTGGGGGTAGCTCTTGGGGTGGGCGTAGAACTCCGCCGGCGAGGCGTGGAGGAAGTCGCGCAGCGCGATGCGGTTCGAGCGCCGGCGGATGGCCGCGAGGTGGCGCTCGTTGGGCAGGTCCTGGTGCCAGCTTCCGCCGACGGAGCGGATGTTCTCGTAGTACTCCGCCAAGCCCTCGTTGAGCCAGCGGGGCGATTGGGGCACCAGGCGGTCGA
Organism: Planctomycetota bacterium; assembly: GCA_039029355.1. Lineage (GTDB taxonomy): Bacteria > Planctomycetota > UBA1135 > UBA1135 > JBCCGI01. The sequence goes on along the minus strand of JBCCGI010000016.1, from coordinate 35,414 downwards.
AGTACTGATGGAAGCCCTCGTGTCGCGTCGTGCGCAGGAGCTCGTCGCGGTCGGGCAGGTTCCAGAGCAGCAGCTGGTCGACGTCGGAGCGGTACAGGCCCGCGACGTTCTCGCGGCGCGTTCCGTAGGTGTCGCTCAGGTAGGCCTGGAAGCCCGCCTGGCCCGCGAAGAGGTAGACCTTGTAGCGCCGGGTGCTGCGCGGAAGGCGGCGCAGGTCGCGGTTGAAGCGCTGGAGGGACTCCTCGAGCACCTGGCCGACCTCGAAGCAGGTCTCGCGGTCGAGGTTGGAGACGACGTGGTAGTTCTTCGTCTTGACCTCGTATACCTCGTCCCACCGCGGGCCGTGGAGCACCTGGGTGACCAGCTCGCCGACGCGCCGGAGCGACGCGGCGTGCGCGCCGCCTTCGATCCCCGCTTCCAGCGCGGCCTGGGCCCGCTCGACGCGGCCCGCGCGTAGCCAGGCGCGCACCTGGAGCTCGACCAGGTCCGCGCTCGCCGGCGGCTCGCCGTCCCAGCGGTCGAGCTCCTCGGCGGCCTCCTCCGCACGCCCCAGCGCGAGCAGCACCTCGCCGCGCAGCAGCAGCGAGGGCGCGTGCGCGGGCGCCAGCTCGACCAGGCGGCGCGAGCTGTCGGCGGCGGCCCAAAGGTCGCCGGTTTCGTAGTAGACGAGGGTGGTGAGGTAGCTGCGGTAGGGCTCGCCGCCCCGCTTGGCGGCGACGCCGGTGGCGGCGGCGAGCGCGGCCTGGACCTCTCCGGCCTCGAGGTGCGCGACCGTCTCGGCCAGGAGCACGTCGCGCAGCTCAGACCGCTCCCCTGGATACGCGGCGGCGATCGATGCGCGCGCCTCGGGCTCCGGCGCGCGGAACCAGTCCGGCAGCAAGCGGTCGACCTCGAAGCTCTGCTCGAAGGCGCTCCACCGCTCCTGGGTCGCGGCGTCCTCGAGACCGTCGATCCAGGAGGACTGCGCCGTGCCGGAGATGACCAGCTCACGGAAGGAACCCGGGTTGAGCACGGCGATGCGCCCGTACAAGCCCTTCGGACGCCTGGCGCTGACCAGCTTGCGTCCGTTGCAGTAGGCGGCGACCGAGCCGGACTTCACCGTGACGCGGAGGCGCGCGGGCTCGCCCCCCACCACCTGGGGGTTCTCCTTGTCGGCGAGCAGCTTGGCTCCGCCGTCCCGCAGCTCGATGATCTTGGCCGGCAGCCAGGTGAGCAGGTTGCCGCGGCCGGACTTCTTCAGCCCGAACACGACCTGGATCGGGACCTCGGTATCGAAGCCGATCAAGACCGACGGGAAGGCGTGGCTCGGGTACTTGGGAAGGTCGAGCTCGATCGAGTAGGAGCCGTCGAAGGTCAGGGGATGCACGAGAGCTCCCAACGGGCTCCGCGACCGCTCGAAGTCCTGGAGATTGCCCGGCCGGTAGCGCAGCTTGATCGCGCCGGTCGAGCGCCGGTAGGACAACAGCTCGCCCGAGACCAGCTCGGCGGGCGGAGGCGCCGGGTGATCCATCCAGAACGAGCAGCGCTCGAGGTCGCGCCGGATCTCCGCCTCGCGGGCGAGCACGTAGCGCTCGCCCGGGTGCTCGCCGAGCAGCTCGAGCAGGCTCGCGCGCGCCTTCTTCCAGCGCTTGTTGACCATCTGCTGCTGGACGCGGCCGTACTCCTTCTCGAAGCGGGCCTCTTCGCCGTCGCCCTGGCCGAGCGTCGCGAGCAGAACCGCAGCCCCCAACACGGATCGAAACGTGCTCATGGCTCCTCCATGGACAGAAACGCGCGACGCTCCGCAGAACGCGCTCGGAAGGGCCGTTTTTCGCAGGAGTGTGCCGGGCACCGCCGAGGCGAGGCGCTATGGGAGCCGAGCGCAGCGCGGGCGCGGGGACTCCCTTGCTTCCGCAAGCCTGGGGCCGGGACCCTCCGAGGGAACAACGCGCTGCTAAGCTGAGGCCATGCGCCGCACACGATGGGCTCCCCCGGCGTTCGCCTTCGTCCTCGCGTGCGCCGCGCCGGCCGAAGGGCAGGTGCTAGAGCTCGTCGAAGGCGCGTTGCTCAGCGCCGATCCGCCGCTTGCGGGGAGCGTGGACGCCTTCGGCCGTGCGCTGGCCGGAAGCGGCGCCTTCGCGTTCGCCGGCGCCCCCCAGCGGGCGGTCGCGGGGCTCGACGACGCCGGCGTCGTGTTCGTCCATAAGCGCGTGGACGGCCAGTGGACGCCGCACGCGGTCCTAGGCGCGCCAGAGCCCCAGACGCAGGCCCGCTTCGGCACCGGTCTCGCGGCCGACGGCGACACGGTGGCGGTCGGCGCCCCGGGCCTGTTCGGCGGCGCGCTCGGGATGTGCTACGTGTTCGGGCGCGCCGGGAGCTCCTGGGAGCTCGAAGCGACGCTCGTCCCCTCCGGAGCGGCCACCGGCGACGAGTTCGGCTCGGCCGTCGCGCTCGATGGCGACACGCTGGTGGTCGGCGGCGCCCTGCACGACGGCGCGGGGCTCTCGGGCGCGGGAGGCGCCTGGATCTTCACGCGGCGGGACGGGCTGTGGGCCGAGGTCGCGCTCCTGACCGCCTCCGACGCCGCGCCCCAGGACGCCTTCGGCTCGGCGGTCGCGGTCGAGGGCCAGCGGGTCGCGGTCGGCGCTCCGCTCGCCGGCAGCGCGACCCAAGGAGCCGTCTACCTGTTCGAGGCCGCGCCGGACGGAACCTGGCCGGAGACGGCCCGCCTGGCTCCGCCCGGTCCCGCGACGAGCCGACGCCTCGGGACCGCCGTCGCGCTCGACGGAGGACGGCTGCTGGCGGGAGCCCCGGGCCCCGCGATCGACGGCTCGGCCCCTCTCGGCGGCGCGCTGCTCTTCGAGCAGCAGGCGGGCGCGTGGGTCCTGACGGCCGAGCTGGCCTCGTCCGAGGATCTCGGCCAGGGCGAGCGCTTCGGCGAGAGCGTGCTCCTCGCGGGCAGCCGTGCGGTCGTGGGCGCTCCGCGGCACGAACAGCCACACCACGGCGCGGGCTACGTGTTCCTGCGCGTGGACGGAGCCTGGACCGAGCAGGCCAAGCTGGTCGCGTCCGCGCCCGGGACGAACGACCTCCTCGGGAGCACCGCCGCTCTCGCGGGCGGGGAGATCCTGCTGGGCGCGGCCGGGGACGACCTCGCGCCGTCGGTCGGCAGCGTCCGCGTGTTTCCGGTCGCGTGTGCCGGCTCGATCGCGGCGGTCCAGTCGGTGCGCGTCGGGGCTCCGCCCAACCCCTCGGCGCTCGCCGCGCCGCCGACGCCGCCGGTGTTGGGCGCGCGGTGGGAGGTCGCGATCGACCACGGAGCGTTCCTGCCGTTCGCGGTCCTCGACGCGCTCGTCGTCGCGACGGGCCCGGCCAACGTGCCGAGCGCCGCGGGGACGGTCCTGGTCGACCTGTCGACGCCGCCGCTCTTGCTGCTGTCCGGTCTTCCCGGGGCGCCGTTCGAGATCGTGTGGCCGGCGGACTGCTCCTTCGCGGGCCTCTCGCTCGCGCTGCAGGGCGGCGCTACGACCGGATTGCTGCCCTTCGGAGCCACGGTCGAGCTGACGAACGCGATCGACGTCACGCTCGGCACGCTGGAGCTCTAGGAATCGGTCCGAGGCGCCCGCGCGACCGGCGGCACGGCTCCGCGCCGCCATGCCCTAGAATCCCACCATGGCGATTCGAATCGTACGACTGGGCACGCCGCGTCGACGCGGCGAAGGTCTGCGCATCGGCACCGTGCGGCGTCCGCCGCGCGGCGTGCCGAAGAGCGAGCACGCCGCGGGCGACTGGTACGACGTGTGGTTCCCCAACCTGGCGCCGAGCCTCGAGCTGATGAAGCAGGGCCTGGCGGCGGAGACCGAGCGCGAGTGGAAGGCCTTCGCGCGGGGCTACCGGGCGGAGATGAAGACGCCGGAGGCGAGCCGGACGCTCGACCTCCTCGCGGCGTTGTCGCACCGCACGAGCATGGCGGTCGGATGCTACTGCGAGGAGGAGTCGCGCTGCCACCGGTCGGTGATGCGCGAGCTGCTCGAGAGCCGCGGGGCGGAGCTGGCGCCGGACTGATCGTGCGCGTCGGCGCTCGCGCGGGGGCCTCGAAGCGCTAGTCGCCGAGAGAACGCAGCCGTTCCAGCGCCTCCTCATGCTGGGGCTCGAGCACGAGCACCGACTCGAGCAGATCGCGAGCGTCATCGGGACGATCGGTCATCTCGGCCATCAGCGCGAGGAACGTCAGGCTGCTGAGCACTGCTGGCCGGCGTGGAAGCGCCGTAGCGTACAGGCGCCGAGCGTCCTCCACTCGACCGGCTCGAAGCAGTGTGTACAGCGTCGACCCCCAGAGCATGTTGGTGCTGAAGATCGGGGCGTCGATCTCCGGCGGCGCGGCCTCGATCGCCGCGCAGAGGCCTTCGATGTCCCCGCTGCGTACCCACGCGGAGAACTCGCGCGGCGTCGGAGCGCGTCCGACGTCGAAGCCTTCGAGGACGACCCCGCGCTCGCCGACAGCCGCTCGTTCGACGTGGATCGCCGCGCCGAGCTCAGAGGCCCCGTAGCCCGCGTTGAGTCGCTCGAGCGCGCCCGATTCGTTCTTCAGGTGCGCGTCGAGATAGGCTCCGACGTACTCGACCAGCTCGCGGTAGCGCGACCGCGCCGCGCGGGCGTAGGCGAGCTCTTCTCCGGCAGCACCCTGGGCGATGACGCGGGCATTCCGCTGGTCCCCCTGCGCGATGAACTCGTTGTGGCCGAGGCCGGGGAACGTCGCGTACGTGCGCTCGGACGCGACCAGGGAGTCCACGAGCTCGAACGTAGCGCCGGGACCCGCAACGACGAGCATCGGCGCGCGAAGCCGTTCGGCGCGAACGGACACATGGTCGATCAGCTTTGTCCACCCGGGCACCCCCGTGGCGTAGTAGTCGAGCGTTGAGTCCAACAGGACCGCGACGTCCGGCGGCGCTCCGTGCCGCACGGCGTCACGCAGGACGGCCTGCGCACCGAGGCTGTGGCCCAGGTATCCGATTCGGTCGAAGTCACCATTCACCTCGCGAGCCGCCCAGGCGGCGAGAAAGGCCATGTCGAGCCCGGAATCGAGTCTCCCATCGACGCCCAGATCAGCCCCGCCTCCGTCGAGGAAGGCCCCGGTAGCGACCACATACCCGCGACGCGCGAGCGCAACGCAATGAGCGGCGTCGTCTTCGTAGGACGACCCGGCCCCCGAGTGTTGCACGAGGATCGGGAACAGCCCCGGTTCGGGCTCCGCACCGTCGAAGCACCCCGTGGGCGCATCCAGCAGCTGCGCCAGCTGTTCGTGGCGTGCGCCATCGAGCGCCGCCTCGGCCGCGTCCATGGTCTCCTGGACGAGGACTTCTCGGGTGTACTTCGCATGCGCGCGCGCGAGCGCACGGAGCGCCGCGACGTCGGGCTCGACCCCGAGGTAGTCGCGATGATGCAGCTCGCTCGCTTCCGTCCCAAGGAGCGCGGGATACCAGCAGAGAACGAGCATCGGCCTTGGCGACTTCGCCGCGCCGTAGGTCGCTCCGTCGTCGAACGATGTCCTGTAGGTGCGGGTCCAGTCGACCGTCCACTCGGCGCGGAACCCAACGCCGCGTTGATCCTGGGCATGAAGGCAGGACAAGCCGGAGACGACGGTGAGGGCGAGGAGGTTGAGCGCGCGCATTGTCGATCGGTCTGGAGCGTCGGTGGGCTCGTCCCTGGTGGGGCAGCGAGCCCCGACTCCGACAGTCTGGCAGCCCCAGGCCGCGCTGACGAGGGAATCCAGCTCCGCGCGCGGAGCGCAGGAGAGCGAAAGCGGAGCTCCCGTCTGCGTCCCGGCCTACGAGATCGCGTCCCGCTCGCGGCGTTGTCGCACCGCACGAGCATGGCCGTCGGCTGCCACTGCTAGGAGGAGTCGCGCGGCCAGCGCCCGGTGCTGCGCGAGCTGCTCGAGAGCCGCGGGGCGAAGCTGGCGCCGGACTGATCCCGGGCGTCAGCGCTTGCGCGCCTCGGCTCGCCAGGGCGGGAGCCCCGGATCCGACCGCGTCCACTCCAAGAGCCGCGCGTGGTCGACCTCGTCGGCGTGCATCGGCACGACCACGACCGCGCCACCCGCGTGCAGCTCCTCGTCGGAGAGGACCGAGGGCTCGATGTCGCGCGTGGCAGCGCCGGTGATCCTCCAGAGGCCGGCGGCCTCGTCGTAGCCCAGGCTCGGCCCGCGGCGCAGCGGCGTGCGGTCGGCGATCCGGACGCCGCTCACTTCCGTGGGCCCGCCCGGCGGGAGGCTGACGGTCAGGTAGTCCCCCGGCTCCATCGCGCGCACCGCGCGGTGCTCGGAGAAGCGCACGACCCAGTCGACCGCGGCCTCCACCGCGCCGGGGACGTCATCGTCCAGGCCCGAGACCGCGAGCGCGGGGAAGCCCGCCAGCGCCGCGACCCGGGCGGCGCCGATGGTGCCCGAGAACATCCAGTCGGCGCCGAGATTCGGCCCGCCATTGATCCCGGACACCACCAGGGTCGGCGGCCGCTCGCGCAGGATGCCGGCGATGGCGACCAGGACGCAGTCGGCGGGATAGCCGTCGACGGCGAAGGCCTCGATGCCCGGCCCGAGGTCGCGCCGCTCGACCGCGATCGAGCCGGTCTGCGGGAGCACCAGATAGGTGCTGCTGCCGCTTCGATCCTCGGCGGGAGCCACGACCCAGGTGTCGGCCCGGCGCGCGAAGGCCCGGGCCAGCGCGACCAGCTTGGGGTCGTCGATGCCGTTGTCGTTGGTGATCAGGACCCGCGGGCGGCCGCTGGGCTCGGGCGAGGTCTGTGCCGGCGGCGGAGCCGGGGCGAGCGGTGCCAGGGCGACAAGGGCGACGAGCAGGGAACGAGAGCTTGCGTGCATGAGGTCCTCCGAAGTGGTCGGGGGACCGTAGACCCGCCGCGGGCCCGCGGGCAGTCGCCCAAGGGGGTGAAATCGCCCCTCACCCCGGTGGGTGACCCCCCCGGGAGCCGCTCATGCGCGCGATCAGCTCGAAGCGCGACTGAATCCCGGCCTTGTCGAAGATCCGCCGCAGGTGGGTCTTCACGGTGTTCGTCGAGATGTGGAGGGCGGCGGCGACCTCCTTGTTGCTGAGCCCCAGCGCCACCTGGCCGGCGACCTCGCTCTCGCGCTCGCTCAGCCCCCAGCCCTCCTCGGCCCGCGGCCCGGCGGCGGGCGCGGACGCCTCGGCCGCCGGCCCACTCCGGACCAGCGTCCAGGTCAAGAGGACGCTCGCCGTGCAGTACCAGAGCGGGTACAGGCGCCAGCCCGTGGCCTCGCCCAGGTAGAGGTCGTAGGCGGTCCCCAGCGTGCCCAGAAGGAGCAGCGCGAACAGCCGCGGTGCGAGCGGGCGCCGCGCTTCGTCCGCCGCCAGGCGCGAGCACGCCACCCAGAGCGCATAGGCCACCAGGAGGATCAGCACCCCGTCCTCGAAGCGATCCCCGCGCTCGTCCCAGGGCGTCGAGCCCAACGCGTACTCGGTCAGGTGCTGCAGGCCGAGCGCCACGACGACCACCGCGATCAGCACCCGCTCGCGCCGCCGCGCCTCGACGCGGAACACGCGGTGCGCGAGGAGCGGCAGCGTCAGCATCAGCCCGTACAGCCCGACGATCGACTCGAGGTACACGAAGACCGCGTGCGTGGACTCCGGGATCACGCCGGGCGCCGCATCGGCCAGCGCCAGCACGAGCGAGGCCGTGACCATCACCGTGAGGAACGCGTAGGCCGCGAGGAGGGCCCGCGAGACGGGGTCGCGCCGGCGGACGGCGAGGCCGAACAGCACGCCGAGGCAGGCGACACCCGCCGCGAAGCAGGCGAACAGATAGCCCAGTAGGTAGCCCTGCATCGGCTCCATCCTAGCCCAGCCTCAAAGACCGAGCGCGCGCCCGTTCAACGTGTCCGTCGCGACCGCCTGGTACTCGCCGGTCTCGGGGTCGATCCGGGCTCCGACGACGTAGCCGCGCGGCGCGCGGGAGCTCAGGTCGTTCCGGATCACCTCGACGTCGTGGCCGAGACCGCGCACGGCTTCGAGCAGGCCGGCGTCGAAGTCTCCGGCAAAGACCTGCACCGTCGTACGGCCGCCCGCACCCCAGCTCGGCAGGTGCTGCGAGGCCGCGTCGACGGCCTCCTTGATGCCGTCGCCGCGGTCGAGCAGGTTGAGGAGCGTGGCGACCGTCTTCTGGTGCAGCCCGGCGCCGATCGACGACAGCGCGGCATACGGCTTCCCGTCGCGCAGCACGATCAGCGGCTCGGTGGGATCCGGCAGGCGCTCGCCCGGCTCGGTGCGGCCGATCAGCGCCTGCTGGAAGCTGGCCGAGTCCGGGATCGACACGCCGCCGACGAAGAGGCCGGTCTCCCCCCAGCTCGTGGTGTTGATCGTGTGACAGACGGCGGCGACGTTGCCCCAGCGATCGATCGCGACGATCGCATCGGAGTGCTTCGGGTCCGACGTCTCCGGCACGCGCGTGAGGCGGCACTCGCCGGCCTCCATGCGCTCCCAGAGCGCCGCGGCGTGCGCGGCCGTCGAGCGCGCGGCGAGCGAGATGTCCTTCGACCCCACCATCATCCGCGCGATCGGATCGTCGAGGTAGGAGAGCGCCATCAGGTCGGTGATCTGGGCGAGCCAGAAGAACGCCGCGGGGGACTCCGAATAGTGCCCCATGGCGGCGAGGTCGGCCGCGGCCGCCAGCTGCATCGCCTCGGCGACCTGCGCGCCGCCCTGGGCGGGTAGGCCGGGGCCGGCGACCTCGAAGCCGCGGTACGGAAAGCGCACCGGCTCGCACCAAAGCGGCTCGTAGGTGGCGAGGTCGTCCGCGGTGACCTTGCCGCCCTCGCGCCGCACAGCCTCGACGAAGCGCTCCGCCCAGGGGCCGGTGTACATCTCCCGCGCGCCGTTCGCGGCGACCGCGCGGAGCGTCTCCGCAAGCGCGGGCTGGCGGAAGAGGTCGCCCGCGGCGAAGAAGGAGCCGTCGCCCTTGGTGAAGACGGCGCGCGTCTCCGGCAGGCGGTCCAGCACGTCCTTCCTGTGCGCGAGCAGCGCTCCGTGGAGCTCGCTCAGCCGAAAGCCCTCCTCGGCGAAGTACAGCGCCGGGACGAAGAGCTGCTCGAACGGCAGCTTGCCGAAGCGCGCGTGCGCGGCCCCGACGCCCGCCATGTAGCCCGGAACCAGCGCGGTACGGCCGCTGGGCGTGGGCTCGCCGCCTGCGGCCGTTTGGCGCGGGATCGACAGCGGATCGTCCTCCGCGGCGAAGGTGTCGTAGGCGGCGTTCAGGCTCACGACCTCGCCCGACTCGGCGTCGTAGTAGACCATCGTGAGCACGCCGGCGTAGCTGACCCACGAGCCCGCGGCGAGGGCGATCTGCGTCAGCGACGTGGTCAGCGCCGCGTCCGCCGCCGAGCCGCCCTGGCGCAGCGCTTCGAGGCCGGCGCGCACGGCGGTCGCGCCGGTAGTGCCGGTCACGACGCCGCGCTTGCTCGTGGCGAGCTGGTTCTGTCCGCCGAAGGTCGCGTCGCGCTCCGCGAAGCGCTCGAGCTCGCCTGCTGGCCAGCGGGCCGGAGAGAGGTCGACCTGGGGCGTGGCGGCACACGCGGTGCCGAAGGCGGCGATGGTGGCGGTGAGCGAGGCGCAGTGCATGCCGCCGTTGTACCTCCGCAGCGCGGGGAGGAGCACGCCCCTTTCCCCGGTCGCCTGCTCGGCCCGCGCTACAATCGGTGCGCAAGCCCACCACGCGCGTCGCCTCCCCCCGCTCCGACCGCAACCGTCCAGAGGAGAAGCCCATGCTCTCGGCCCTGCTCGTCCTCGCCTCGCTCGCGCCCGCCCAGGAGCCTCTCTACCGCTACCCGCGCGTCGACGACGTGCCCTACATCGGGACCGCCGACTTCGACCTCGACGGCGTCGCGGACTTCTACGGCTCGTTGAGCGTGAACCTGTCCGACGGCGCGTTCGGCATCAAGGCGACGATCGAGACGTCCCCGTTCAGCGCGGACCACGCGGTTCCGATCGACATGAACGGCGACGGCTTCCCGGACGTCGTCGAGGTGAACGCGAACCAGTCCCAGGCGCGCGTCGTGCTCCTCGACACGGTCCTTCGGGAGTCGTCCCTCCAGACCGTCAGCGGCCTGGCCGGGCCCACGCGCGTCGCCGGCGGAGACGTCGACGGCGACGGCGCGAACGACGCGGTCACCGGGGGCTCGAACGGGTTCTTCTTCCTCCTCACCGGCGACGGGGCGGGCGGCGCGACGGCCTCCCAGCAGTTCACGCTGGGCGCCCGCACGCTGGCGGTACAGCTCGGCGACCTGAACGGCGACGGGCGAGCCGACCTGCTCGCGTCCGTGGAGCCGGGCGACGTCCATGTCGCGCTCGCCGCCGGCGGCGAGCTCGGAGCGCCCTCGCCCGTCGCGACCTCACGGCCGGTCCGCGACCTCGCGCTCGCGGACGTCGACCTCGACGGCGCGCTCGACCTCGCGGGGGCGGCCGAAGACGGCTCGCTGCTGCTGCTCGGCGACGGCGCAGGCGGCCTGGTCGAGCACGCCTCGGCCACCTTCACGCACACCGTGCAGCTCCCCGAAATCCAGGTCGTCGACTTCGACGCGTCGGGCCAACTGGACCTCGTCGTCGGCGACGGCGAGGCCTGCGACGGCGGACGGCTGCTCGTCGCCTACGGCGGCGGAGGTGGCGCGCTCGCCGCGACCGAAGAGGTCGAGCTGCACGTCCCGCACACCGGCTTCTCGGTGTGCGACCTCGACGGCGACGGCGACGACGACCTGGCGATCGGGATGGGCTTTCCGAGCTTCTTCATCCCGGGCTCATCGCTCTGTCCGACGCCGGGGTTCGCGGAGCACGTGATCCTGGTCGAGCGCGAGGTCGGCGGGCTCGAGCTCGCCACCGCGGTCACGCCGCCGGCGCGCGACTTCGCGCTCACCGACGTCAACGGGGACGGCGACCTGGACGCGGCGATCGTGGACGGAGGCGCGCTCCGCACCTTCGAGAACGACGGCGGCGGCGGCTTCCTGCCCGGCGTGACGCGGGCCACCAGCTTCGAAGGCGAGGGCGTCCTCGCCTCCGACCTGAACGTCGACGGCGCGGTCGACCTGGCGGCGTTCGCGGACGGGTCGAAGGCCGGCGTGTTCGGCGTCTTTGCGGGCGACGGCGCCGGGGGCTTCGCGCCCGAGCTGCTGCTGCCCCTGGAAGGCTCGGGCGCGTCGTCCTTCTACGGGATCCGAGCCGCCTTCGCGGACTGGACCGGCGACGGGCTGCCGGACCTGATGACCCCGGCGCCCGACGAGGAGCTGTACCGGCTCTACCCCGGTCAGCCGGACTTCGGGTTCGGACCGGCGTCGCTCCTTCAGCCCACGGGCGCCGACCTCTTCTCGCTCCGGCTCGGCGGAGTGGAGCCGCTGGACGTCGACCTCGACGGGGACCTCGACGCGGTCGTCCAGGTGGGCTTTGATGGCCTCTTCACCGGAGCGCCCCACCTGCGGACGGCGACCGGAGACGGCAACGGCACGCTCGTCCAAACCCAGTCGCTCATCCTCACCTACGAGGACTTCGATCTGAGCGTGGCGAGCGGGGACTTCGACGTCGACGGTCTGCCCGACATCGTCACCGCGCAGCTCGAGTGGTGCCGCGGGGTAGGCGACGGGATGTTCGCGCTCGCCGGCGACCAGAACCTGCTCCTCGAGCACGCGGCGCGCAGCGCCGACGCGGATGGCGACGGGGTGGACGACGTCGTGACGCGACGAGGGCTCTTCCTGCAGGGCGGGCCCGGCGGCCCGGCGCCGCCGACCGAGCTGGGCGCTTACTACTCGTACTGGACCGAAGACACCCAGGTCGCCGACGTCGTGGGTGACGGCGCGCCGGACCTCGTCGTGCTCGAGTCCGCGGTCGGCGTCGTCGCGCTCGAAGCCCGCCTCGGCTGCTCGGGCTCCTTCGAGGCCTACGCCGGCGGCTGCGCAGGCGCGAGCGGCGACGCGCCCCTGCTCGAGGGCGCCGGCTGCCCGACACCCGGCGGCGTGTACGAGCTGCAGGTCGCCCGCGGCCCGGCGGGCACGGCGGCCTTCGCCTCCTTCGGCCTGGGCCAGGGCGCGCTCGCGCTCCCGAACGGCTGCGAGCTCCTGCTCAGCCCGTGGATCCCGGTCTTCGTCGGCTTCACCCTCGACGCAAGCGGCGCGGGCAGCCTGCCGATCGCCGTCTCCCCCACCGCGCCCACCGGCGTCACGTCGACGGCCCAGGTCGGGCTCTTCGATCCGGGGGCGCCGGACTTCTACACGCTGAGCAACGGGCTGGCGATCGCGGTGCAGTGACTCGGCTCTGCCGCTCCAACACCGTGGAACGAGCCCTGCGTCGCCCGCTCGCCTGCGCGGAGCAAGGGAGTGGACGCCGACCCGGTCGCGATCGCCCTGGTCGCCCGATGACTCCTCGCGCCGCCGGTCGCGGACGGCATGGCGTCCCCCGCGGGATCGGTCGCCGATACGGGCCCTCGCGCGAGGCCGAGAACGAAGACAGGTACCAACGCGGTGAGCACCGCCGAGAGGAGCGCCGCCAGGCGCCGGCGGAGAGCGATCTTCAGGGGGGGCCTCTCCACCGCGTCGCCCGGCCGGTCGCGGGAAAGCCCGCATTGCGCGGTCGCGACGGCAGGGCCTGGGTTCCGTGGCCAACCGGGGCCCCGCCGCCGTCCGCGTCTCCCCCGGGCGCGGGGGCGCGGGGTTCGCGCCGTTCCGGCCGCCCGTGCCGGCCCTCGTGTCGGACCGGCGTCGTCGCTCAGACCTTCGAAAAAGAAGGTGGGTTGGGCGGCTCGCCCCATCCGACGAGCCGCCCCGGCCGCGCTCGTGCGTGAACGCGTCCCCAGGTGAAGCAATGCCGCCGACCGGGGCGTGGTTCCCGGAACGACGGGCTTTTCCCTGTAAGTCGCCCGCGGCGGGCGGCCGTCAGCGCCCGGGCTCCCCCAGCGCCTCGTCCAGCGCCGCCAGCACCCGTTCGGGGTGGGCGTAGAGGAGCGGGTGCCCCACGCCCTCCAGACGCACCTCGCGGCAGGCCGGGGCGGCGCGGGAGAGCTCGGGGATGTGCAGGACCGGGCTGACGACCGTGTCGCCGGTGCCGACCAGCGCCAGGACCGGAAGCGCTAGCTCGGGGTAGCGCGGAGCCTGCGCCCGGAGGAACGGCTTCAGCAGGAAGATGTCCTCGGTGTTCGCGCGGTAGCTCGCCGGCCGCAGGGCGAGCGCGACCGGCGAGCGGTCGAAGTGCGGCGGGATCGGCTCCGGATCGAAGGCGGCGGCCACGCTGCGCTTCGACAGCAGCCAGCCGAGCGGCGCGGTCACGGTCTCCGACAACAGGCGGCCGAGGATCGGCTTCTGGCTCAGCCGGTACTCGAGGTCGAGCGGGTCCGGCCAGGGATGGCTCGGCGCGTTGAGCAGCAGCAGGCCGCGCAGCTCCTCCGGCGCCTCGAGGCCGGCGGCCAGGCAGACCGCGCCGCCGTAGGAGAAGCCGACGAGCAGCGGGCGCTCCAGCCCCAGCTCGCGCACGAGGCCGAGCAGGAGGCGCGCCTGGCCGCCCGGGTCGAGCGGCTCGCTCGGCCGCTCGCTGTAGCCGTGGCCCGGCCGGTCCCAAAGGACGCAGTGGTAGCGCTGGCTGGCGGCGTCGAGGATGGTCGCCTCGAAGTCCTGGAGCCCGCCGTAGGCCCCGTGCACGAAGACCACCGGAGGCCCCTCGCCGCGGCGCAGCACGTGCTGCTTCAGGCCCTCGACCTCGACCAGCTCGCCCGAGCGCGGGAACCGGCGCTCGGCGGCCGCGCGCAGCGCCTGCGTCGCGAGCGCGCCGAGCACGGCGAGGGCGGCCAGCGCCAGCACCGCCGCCCGCACCAGTCGCCGGGCGCAGCCCCGGCGCGGGCGCGGCGTGGGGTCGTCGGCCTTCGGCGGAACGCTCACCGCGGCGACTCGCCTCCGCTCGGCGCCGCGAAGCGACGCTCGAGCTCGCGCGCCTCCTCGTGGGTGTCCGCGTCCGCCGCCAGCCCGAAGCACTCCACCACCGGATAGCGGATGCCCCGGCGCGGCGGCGCGGGACGGTGCAGGAAGATGCGGCCGATGCGGTCCTCTAGCTCGAGCTGCTCGAGCTCGCCGCCGCGCAGCCGCGCGGCCACGCGCAGGCCGCTCAGGAGCACCGTCCACGTCCGGTTCGGCAGGCGCAGGCGCAACGCGAGCCGCGCGTCCTCCGCCAACAGCCGCCCGAAGCCGGTGCGCACGAGCGCCGCCCGCCGCGCGCCGATCGAGCGGTTGCGCGTGCGATAGGCGCAGTCCATCAAGCGGTAGAGCAGCCCGAGGCGCAGCGCCGCGGGGTCCAGCAGCGCGAGGTGCCCGGGCAACACCAGCTGCGGCGTGCGCTCGCCCTCGGGCACGAGCCGGTACAGCGGCTTCCAGCCGAATACGCCCAGCCGCTCGCGCTCGTCCGGCACCGGCACGAAGGGGAACCAGAGCGCGCACGGACACGCGGCCTCGAAGCGCGCGCGCACGTCGCGCAGCTCGGCGACCGACGGCAGCACGTCGCACGCGAGGATCCCGACGTAGGGTTGATCGGCGTCGCGCCGCGCGAGGTGATCGTCGAAGGCGGCGCGCAGGTTGTCCGCCACGGTCGAGTCGGTCTCGATGATGCGGGCGCCGGTGTCGAGCGGCCCGTAGACGCGCTCCGGCCCGGCGATCGCGAACGGGCCGAAGCCGGCGGCAGCGAGGCGGTCGAGGAGCTCGACCACCAGCGGCCGGTCTCCGACCCGCAGCGCCGCGCCCTTGTAGGCCGCGAGGGCGTGCAGCTCGGCACCGCGCTCGGGCAGCGCGCTCGGCTTCAGGTCGCTGCCGCCGAGGATCGTGACGGGGATGGACGGCACCGCGCCTACCCCTCCCCCGTCGCGCCGAGGGCCTCTTCGCACAGCATGAAGAAGCTCGCGACGCGCTCCTCGGCCCAGCGCTCGGCGCGCCACGGCACGCCGCCGGTCACGAACGCCGCGTGGCCGCCGCGGTCGGTAAGCAGCGGCACGAGGTAGGGCGAGGCCTCCAGCTCGCGCTCGGGGATCGTCGCGCACGGGTTGAGCGGGTCGTCGCGCGAGGCGACGACGAGCGTCGGCCGCCGCACGCCGGCCAGGAAGTGCTTGGAGCTCTGGGAGCTCCAGTAGTGCTGCGCGCTGTCGAAGCCGTTCAGCGGCGCGGTCACCAGCTCGTCGAACTCGGCGAAGGTCCGCGCGCGCCGCACGGCGTCGGCGTCGATCACGCCGGGGAAGCGCTCGGCCTTGCCCAGCGCCTTCGGCACCATCGTCTTGAGGAACTGGCGCGACATCGCGCCGCCCATCCAGCGGTCGGCGTTGCGCGCGCTCTCGACCAGATCGAAGGGCGGTGAGAGCACCGCCGCGGCGGCCACCTCGGGCGGCAGGTCGCCGCGCCGTTCGCCGAACCACTTCAGCACCATGTTGCCCCCGAGCGAGACGCCGTAGAGATACAGCCTGCGACCCGGGCTGCGGGCGCGCAGTCCCTCGACGACGAAGGCCAGATCGAACGTATCGCCGCTGTGGTAGCTGCGGGCCAGCCGGTTGGGCTCGCCGCCGCAGCCGCGGAACTCGAGCACGGCCGTGCCCCAGCCGCGCCCGCCGCAGAGGTGCGCGATCCACTCGACGTAGGCGGCGTCGGCGCTGCCCTCAAGCCCGTGGAGCACGAGCACCAGCGGGCGCTCCGGCCGCCCCTCGCTGAGGTGGACCCGCAGGAAGTCGCCGTCGGGCGTCGGCCAGCGCTCCAGCTCGAGCGCGGGCGGCCGCCGCCGGGGGTACCTTGCGCTGAGCAGCGTCTGCCGGCGTCCCCCGCGCAGCCACCAGGCGACGCGAAACGGGCGCCGGCCGAGCTCGCCGCGCGCCCTCGCCTTCAGGTGCTCGGCCTCGCCCGCCGCTAGCGTCCCTGCCGCCGCTGACGTCATGCGGTAGAGCGTACACCGCCCGGCCGCACGCCCGCTTCATCCATCCGCGCGGCGCGCCGCCACTCCGCCGAGCTCGGCGGAGCTCGACTCGCCGGTCGGCGCAAAGCGCAGCAGCAGCGGCGTCAGCACGGCGTACTCCACCGCGAGCGCCGCCCAGGTGAAACCCGACCCCGGAGCGATCGCGCCGAGCCGCTCGCCGGCCAGGAAGCTGAGCGGCCCCCCCACCGCGCCGAGCGCGATGGCCAGCACCGTACGGCCCCGCAGCCACCGTAGCGAGAAGCGCGGCAGCATCGCGAACGCAAGCCACAGCCCCGCGATCCACGGCGGCGCCGTCGGCAGCGTCCAGGCCTCGGAGGTCGGATACAGGATCCAACCGGCGCCGTGCAGCGCGCTGTCGAGCGCGGTGCCGACGGCGCCGGCGGCGAGCACGTACGCCAGCTCGGGTCCGCGCTCGCGGACCATCGCAAGGTGCACCGCGAGCATCCCGAGCGCCGCGAGCAGCCCGGTATACACGCCGCCGTCGACCGCGCTCCAAACCGCCGCGGCCCACACGCCCTGAAAGAGGGCGTAGTTCGCCAGGTTCCTCACAGCCCGGGCAGGATCGGCTCCTGGCGCGCGTCGGGCTTCGCGAGCAGCATCTGCACGTCGCCCAGGCGTCGCTCGGCGTAACCGCCTTCGCAGTAAGCGAAGTAGAACTCCCACAGCCGCAGGAAGGTCTCGTCGTGGCCGAGCGCGCGCGCCTCGTCCCAGCGCGCGCGGAGGTTCTCGCGCCAGCTGCGGAGCGTGCGCTCGTAGTGCGGGCCGATGTCCTCCATGTGGACCGGCTTCAGGTCGCTCGCGCGGGCGATCGACCCGCAGAGTGCCGTCACCGACGGGATGCAGCAGCCGGGGAAGATGTAGCGCTGGATGAAGTCGACCGAGCGCAGGGCGGCCTCGTAGTACTGATCGGCGATCGTGATCGCCTGGAGCGCCATCAGCCCGTCCGGGCGCAGCAGCGCGCCGCAGCGCTCGAAGAACGCGTCGAAGTAGCGCGCGCCTACGGCCTCGATCATCTCGACCGACACCAGCTTGTCGAAGGTGCCCTCCAGCCGGCGGTAGTCCGAAGAGAGCAGCGTGATGCGGCCCTCTAGCCCCGCCTCGTGGATGCGCTCGCGCGCCAGCGCGTGCTGCTCGGCCGAGATCGTCGTCGTGGTGACGCGGCACCCGTACTCGCGCGCCGCGTGGATGGCGAACGCGCCCCAGCCGGTGCCGATCTCAAGCAGGTGGTCGTCCGGCGTCAGCCGCAGCTTGTGGCACAGCCGGTCGATCTTCGCGAGCGACGCCTCGCGCAACGACGCCTCGTCGCGCTCGAAGATGCCGCACGAGTACGTCATCGTGTCGTCGAGGAAGAGCCGGAAGAAGTCGTTCGACAGGTCGTAGTGCGCGGCGATGTTCGAGCGGCTGCCGGACTCGGTGTTGCGGCGCAGCCCGTGGTAGGCCTTCAGCAGCGGCATCGAGAGGCGCGCGAGCCCGCCCTCGAGGCCCTCCAGCGCGTCCTGGTTGCGCACGAACAGGCGCACGACGGCCGCCGGGTCGTCGCTGGTCCACCAGCCGTCGGCGTAGGCCTCGCCGGCGCCGACGCTGCCGCGCGTCGCGATCGCGGACCAGAAGCGCTCGTCGCGCACCGCGAGCGCCGCGTTCGGCGCGTCGGGGAGGGCGCGGCCGAAGGACAGGCTGTGCCCGCCGACCTCGAGCGCGAGGGTGCCGACATCGATCTGCTCCAGGCGCGCGACGACCTGCCGCGCGAGGAAGGGGAGCCGGGGGCGGGTGGCCGCGCGAGCCGGGCCGCGCGTGGCCAGCGTGGTTGCTTCGCTCTTCATGACGGGGTCGCCTCGCTGAGGGGCGCGCGCTTCTTGGGATGCACGTAGAACGGCGCGCGCTTCCGCCAAAGGAGCGCGGCCTGGAGGTAGATCGCCGCGTGGACACGCAGCGTGAGCAAGGGGTGGCGAACCAGCGCGCGGCGTAGGGCGGCGGGAGACAGCTCGCGCCGCTCGCAGGTCATCCCGGCGTGGAAGACCGCGCGCTCCTCTTGGAGGTTGGTCATGTGCACGTCGAGCCGCTCGCCGGGCGCCGAGAAGCGCCAGTCGTAGGTCTGATCGAGGTCGAAGAACGGCGAGACGTGGAAGGCCTTCTCGAAGCGCGCGCGGACTCCGGGCTCCTCGGCTCGACGCGCGTCGAGGACGTAGGCGTGGCGCTCGCCCCACGGCGTGTTCGTGATCTCGGCGACGACGGCGTCGAGCTCGCCGTCCGCTGCGAAGCAGTAGTAGAAGCTGACCGGGTTGAAGACGTAGCCGAACGTGCGTACCTGAGTCAGCAGGCGCACCGCCCCCCCGGGCCGGCGGCCGAGCGCCGCCTCGACGCGGTCGCGGGCCACGTCCTGCAGCGGCCGCTCCGCGGGTGCCAGGTAGTCCCCGCGCGCGAAGCGCAGCGGGCGCAGGCGGCGGTCGGAGAACAACCGCGAGCGGGTGAAGACCTCCGGCAGCTCGTCGAGGTCGAGGTACAGCAGGAAGAGCCCGTACTCGAACGCGTGCGGGCGCGGCTCCAGGCGGCGGTGGTACACCCGCCCTTCGTAGATCGCGCTCGCGCTCACGCCGCCGCGGCCCTCCGCAGGTTGGCGATGACGCGGAGCGCGCTCCTCACGCCGTCCTCGTGGAAGCCGTAGCGCCAGTACGCGCCGCAGAAGTGCACGCCGTTCACCCCGTCGATCTCGTCGTGGCGGCGCTGCGCGTCGATCGCCTCGGGCGTGAAGACCGGGTGGTGGTAGGTGATGCTCCTCAGCACGTGCTCGGGGGCGATGTCATCCGAGCGGTTGAGCGTCACAAAGTAGTCGCGCCGCGATTCCAGCCCCTGGAGCAGGTTCATCCAGTACGTCACGGTCGCCAGCTCGCTGGGCGGATCGGGGACGTGGTAGTTCCAGCTGGCCCAGGCGCGGCGGCGGCGCGGCATCAGGGACGCGTCGGTGTGCAGCACGGCCTCGTTGCGCTGGTAGCCGAAGGCGCCCAGCACCTCGCGCTCGTTGGCCGTCGCGTCGGACAACATGCGCAGGCTCTGGTCGGAGTGCGACGCCAGCACGACGCGGTCGAACAGCGCCTCGTCGCCCGCCTTGGTGCGCAGCGCGACGCCGCGCGGCGTGCGGCGCACGCTGACGACGGGCGTGCTGAGGTGGATCCTCCCCGCGAGCGGCGCCATCAGCGGCCCGACGTAGCTGCGCGAGCCCCCCTGGACGACCAGCCACTGCGGCCGGTCGTCGACCTGCAGGAAGCCGTGGTTCTTGAAGAACTGCACCAGGAAGCGCAGCGGAAAGCCGTGCATGCCGTCCGGACGCGCCGACCAAACCGCGGCGCCCATCGGCACCAGGTGATCGTCGACGAACGAGCGCGAGTAGCGGCCGCGCTCGAGGAACTCCCCCAGCGTGCGCAGGTCGTCCTCGCGCTCCAGCACCTCGGGCGCCTCGCGATAGAAGCGCAGGATGTCGCGCACCATGCGCCAGAAGCGGGGTCGCAGGAGGTTGGTGCGCTGGGCGAACAGGCCGTCAAAGGAGGTGCCGTTGTACTCGAGTCCCGAGGCGTCGTTGCGCACCGAGAAGCTCATGTCGCTCGGCTTCCACGGCACGTCGAGCTCGCGCAGGAGCGAGCACAGCTCGGGGTAGGTCGCCTCGTTGAAGACGATGAAGCCGGTGTCGATGGCCAGGCTGCGGCCGTCCTCGTCGACGTCGAGCGTGTTGGTGTGCCCGCCGAGGTAGGAGCCCGCCTCGAACACCGTCACGTCGTGGTCCTCGGCCAGGCGGCGCGCGGCCACCATCCCGGAGATGCCCGTACCGACGACCGCGACTTTCATCGCCCGCGACCCCGCTCGAGCACCCGCGCCGGCACCGGCCGCAGCTTCCAAACCAGGCCGAGCAACGACATCGCGCGCAGGGTGTAGTAGGACGCGTCGACCTCCCACCAGTAGAAGCCCTGCCGCGCCGAGGCGGGATAGAAGTGGTGGTTGTTGTGCCAGCCCTCGCCGAAGGTGAAGAGCGACAGCACGAAGTTGTTGCGGCTCTCGTCGCGCGTCTCGTAGCGGCGCGAACCAACCCGGTGGGCGACCGAGTTCACGCAGAAAGTGATGTGGTAGAGCACCACCGTCGAGATCGAGAAGCCCCAGACCACGAGCTGCAGGCCGCCGCCGCCCAGCCCGAACGCCCCGAGCAGCTCGCCCAACCCGAAGAGCGCGGGCAGGAGGAGCAGCGGCACCAGCGCGTCGAAGCGGTCGAGGAAGCGCAGCTCGGGAAAGCGCGCCAGGTCCGGCACGAGCTCGACGCGGGTGCGGAAGTTGCCGCGCGTCAGGAACCAGCCCACGTGGCTCATCCAGAAGCCCGAGAGCCGCGGCGAGTGCGCGTCGCCTTCGGAGTCTGAGTGCCGGTGGTGCGCCCGGTGGTGGGCCGCCCACCAGAGCGGCCCGCGCTGCACGGCGGTCGCACCCAGGAGCGCAAAGCCGAGCTGCAGCGCGCGCGACGTCTCGAAGGCGCGGTGTGAGAAGTAGCGGTGGTAGAAGGCGGTGATCGCGAACATCCGCACCGCGTAGAACGCCACGGCGAAGGCCACGGCCGTCCACGACCACCCGACGACGAGCACCAGGAGGCAGCTCGCGTGGATCAGCAGGAAGGGCACGACCCGCGCCCAGTCGATGCGGGTGGCGTCGCCCGCCTCGTCGCGCTCGTCGACCGCCCAGGCGTCGAACCAGCGCACCAGACTGGCCCAGGGGCCGGTGGGAACTCGGACGCCGCTCTTCACCGGGCGTCACTCCCGCTCGCTCCGGCTGTCGCGCGCGGGCGAAGCAGCTGATGGCTCACGATCCACTCTTTTCCGGCGTCGAAGGCGAACAGCTCGGCGCAGGCCAGGAAGAAGATGCGCCAGCGCTGGAACCACACCCCCGCGTTCTCGGCGCCGTAGGTCGCGGCGAGGACGGGCAACACCTCGGCCCGCCGGCGCTCCAGGTTGCGCACCCAGTCCTCGGACGTGCGGGCGTAGTGCGAGCCGTTGACCTCCCAGCGCTGCTCGACCTCGAACGGCGTCGTGAGGTGATCGAGCAGGTCGTGGCACGGCATCATGCCGCCGGTGAAGAAGTACTTGCTCATCCAGTCGGACTCGTCGCGCACTTCGAACGGGTACGGCCAGCGCGTGTGGGCGAAGACGTGCAGGAACACGCGCCCGTCGGCCGCGAGCCAGCGGCTCGCGCGGCCGAGCAGCTCCTCCCAGTTCCGCATGTGCTCGAACATCTCCACCGACACGATGCGGTCGAACGGCGCGCCGTGGTCAGCGGCGTCGAAGGCGTTCATGTCGCAGGTGACGACTTCGAGATTCGTCAGGCCGCGGCGGCACGCCTCGCCGGTGATGCGCTCGCGCTGCGGCCCCGAGTTCGAGACGGACACGATGCGGGCCGCGGGGAAGCGCTCGGCCATCCACAGCGAGAGCGAGCCCCACCCGCAGCCAAGCTCGAGGATCCGCTGCCCGTCGGCCAGCTGCGCGCGCTCGGCGGTCAGCGCCAGCATGGCCTCCTCGGCCTCGTCGAGCGTCGCGTGCTCGTCCGGGTAGTAGGCGCTCGAGTATTTGAGCCGGCTGCCCAGCGCCAGGTCGAAGAAGCCGGCCGGCACCTCGTAGTGCTGCTCGTTGGCCTTGTCGGGCACCGGCGCCACGGGACCGGCGCGCATCGCTTCGACCCAGGACGCGAGCCCGGCCGAGCGGTCGGCACCGTACAGGTCTCGGAGCTCGCTCTGGCGCTCCCGCAGGAGGCGCCGGATCGCACGGCGGATCAGCGGCTTGGGCACGAGCCCGCGCTCGACGAGTCGGATGGCGGTCTTCATCGGGTCTCTAGACTCCGCTCGACGGTCTGGGCCCGCGGCGGGCCGGGAAAGAAGGCGTTGGTCGTGCGCTGGTATTCGCGGTAGTCGTCGCCGCGGCTCTTCAGCGCCTGCTCCTCGGTCGGCGGGATGCCGGTGACCTTCAGGACGAACAGCAGCATCGCCGCCGGCGCGAGCCAGAGCGACCAGCCGTACGGCAGGCCGATCCCCAGCAGCGGGTACACCAGCCAGTTCAGCCACTCGAAGAAGTAGTTCGGGTGGCGCGAGTAGCGCCACAGCCCGGCGCGGCACGTGCGCCCGCGGTTGGCCGGGTCGCTGCGCCAGCGCGCGAGCTGGCGGTCCGCGATCGACTCCCCCACCAGCGCGGTGACCCACAGCAGCACCGCCAGCGCGTCGGTCGCCCGCCAGCCCGCGTCCGACGCGGCGCAGAGGACGAGGAACACGAGCGACAGCAGCACGGCCAAGAGCGCCTGCGCCTGGAAGAACCAGAAGAGGAAGCGATCGATCCCCTCCCCCATGCTCGTCCGCATCGCGCGGTAGCGGCCGTCCTCGGCCTCGGAGCCGACGCGCCGCGCCAGGTGGAGCGTCAGCCGCAGCGACCAGGCGCCCACCAGGACGGCCACCAGCAGCCGGCGCGGCAGCCAGCCCCCGGCGAGCCCGGCGTAGACCAGCGCAAGCGCCCCGATCGAGGCGGTCCAGATCACGTCGACCACCCCGGCGTTGCGGGTGGTGCGCTGGCGCGCCCAGGCGGCAATCATGACAATCACGAGCGCCAGGAGGCCGAGCAGAGGCAGGTACAGCAACCCCAACATGCGTTTGAGTTCGTCACTTCCCGGGAGTTGGACGCAGAGAATGCCCAGGGGGGCCCAATTGGGGTCGATTTGAATCCGAAGCTACCCTCAACGCGAAATCTGCGGCATGAATCAGGACCCTTCGACCCGCTCTCGAAGCCCCCGCTGGGGCCTCGCCGTCGCCCTCGTGGGCGTCCTCGCCCTGGGGCTCCTGGCCCCCGGGTGCACCTCGCTGTCGAAGGGCGACCTGGAGGCCGAGCTCCTGGCCCTTCCGAAGAACGACGCGCTCCGCGACCTGGGGCTGCAGCGCGGCAAGCTCCAGCTGACTGGAGAGGAGCTCGAGTTCGTCTACGCGCGCGTCCCGGCCCTGGAGCCGGCCGCCGGCGCCGCGCCCGCCGTGCTGGTCCACGGCACGCCCTCGACGCTCTTCACCTGGACCGAGATCGCCTGCGGCGGCGGCGCCTTCGCCGGCCTGGCACGCGAGCGCGACGTGTACCTGATCGAGGTGCTCGGACACGGCCTGGCCCCCTCCGGGCCGACGCCGACCACGTTCCAGCGCTGCGCCGACTACGTGGCCGCCGCCGTGCGCGCGCTGGGCCTCGAGCGCGTGCACCTCGTCGGCCAGTCCTACGGCGGCGAGTTCGCCTGGCGGGCCGCGCTCGACCACCCGGAGCTGTTCGAGAGCCTCACCATCATGAGCTCGTCGGGCTACGAGCGCCGCGACGAGGACTGGCTGCCCGAGGAGGTCGAGATGCGCGAGAACTCGCTGGCCGACTACGGCTACCTCATCAACTCGCGCGAGCGCGTCGCCGGCGCCCTGGCCCCCCACTTCCGCGCCATTCCGCCGGACCGGGTGGACGAGTTCTTCCTCGTCTGCGAGAACCGCTCGAACTGGTGCGCGATGATCGACCTGGCGCAGGACGAGAACGGCGAGCGGCAGGATGAGCTCCCCTCGCTCGCCGTCCCGACGCTGCTCGTGTGGGGCGCCGAGGACGTCGCCTACTGGCCGGACGTCTACGCCGCGAGCTTCGCCCGCGACATCCCCGGGGCCGAGCTGGTACTGGTCCCCGGCGCCGGGCACTACCCGCACGAGGAGCAACCCGCGGAGGTCGTGCGCCTGCTCGGCGACTTCTTCGCGCGCGAGGAGCGGCGGCCGTGAAGCCCGCGATCCTGCTCGCGGCGGCGGCGCTGACCCTCTCCGCGCCGGACGAGGTGACGGTCGAGGCCACCGAGCTCGCCTGGGAGCAGCTCTCGCCGCAGCTGTTCGACCTCGCCTGGCAGCTCCCCGACGAGCGCACGGCGCCCGGGCGCGACCTCCTGGCGGAGATGGAGCGCCTAGCCGCCCTGCGCCTCGAAGCCCGCGGCCCCCGGGGCGAGGAGTACCGCTGCCTCGGCGACCTGGCCCGCGCCGCGCGCGCGGCCGACGACGCGGACGGCTGGCTGAAGGCGGTGCTGCGCTCGTCGCCGAAGCTCGAGGCCGACTGGGGCGCCGGGCTGCGCGAGCTCCTGCGGTGCTCGGAGCTGTTCGAGAAGGACTGGAACCCCGAGGACGACGGCTCGCGCGATGGACTGCTCGTCGGCGGCACCTGGGATCTGACCAAGGAAGGGGCGCCCTTCAACCAGCTCGAGGTGGACGCGATCGCCCAGCAGGGCGCGACGCTGATGTTCGCCGACCTGGCGACGATCAAGGCGGCCGAGAACGACTATCGCCTCTACCCGAACGACCCGGGCTCTTCGTATGAGGAGATCTACCCGCTCGCGGACACCTTCGTGCGCGGGACCGACCCGCAGGGCAACGGCTTCTCGGCGCTGCGCATCCGCTTCCGGTGTGACCTGCCGCTTTGGTATCCCGACTACCGCTGCACGCTGCGGCTCCTGAACCGCATCGACCCCAAGGGCCGGCTGGCGTGCGACATCTACTCGACCAGCAGCGACTTCCACTGGCTCGCGGGCCGCGACGTCTACCTGCCGCTCGACGCGAGCGACGGCGAGCGCGTCGCCTATCTCGTGGTGCGCCAGTACGGCTTCGACCTGGACGACGTGCCCGACAGCGAAAAGAACGTTCGCGAGGCCCTGCGCGGCAGCCTCGGCAACCTGCGCCGCCGGTCCGAGGCGCTCGCCGGAGAGGCCGGGGCCTCGAAGGACCGCGGGCCGGCGCGCATCCCCGAGTTCGTCGCTCGCGGCGACAAGTAGCGCGCCGATAAGCGCACGCGATCAGCCTCATCGCGACTCGCGATTGGAGCGTCCGGCGATCCCGGACGAAGCTGTCTCCGTACCCGCTTCCAGCGACCCAAACAGGAGACAGCCATGCTGACGCTCGGCCAACGCTTTCCCGACTACCGCCTGAAGGGCGTGGTTTCCATCGACTCCGACGCGGACTTCGAGTCCTTCGACAACGCCCGCGACGGCGACCGGTGGAAGATCTTCGTGTTCTACCCCAAGGACTTCACCTTCGTCTGTCCGACCGAGCTCGCCGCCTTCGGCAAGCTCACCGGCGACTTCGCGGACCGCGACGCGGCGCTCTACGGCGTCAGCACCGACAGCGAGTTCGTGCACCTCGCCTGGCGCCGCGATCACGACGATCTGCGCGACCTGCCCTACCCGCTGCTCTCCGACACGGCGCGGCGCCTCTCCGGGGCGCTGGGCGTCCTCGAGCCCGAGGAGGAGGTGTGCCACCGGGCGACCTACATCGTGGACCCCGCCGGCGTCGTGCGCTTCGCGGCCATCTACGACCCCAGCGTCGGACGCTCGGCGGACGAAGTGCTGCGCGTGCTAGACGCGCTGCAGACCGAGGAGCTGTGCCCCTGCAACTGGCAGCGCGGCGAGGAGACCCTGAAGGCCGGCTAGGCCCCGGAGCACCGCCATGAAGAACCTCCAAGACCTGATTCCCGACTACGCCAAGGACCTGCGTATCAACCTCGGCGGCCTCGAGCGCACCGAGTCGCTGAGCGAGACGCAGCTCTACGGCACGATCCTCGCCGTCGCGATCGCGACGCGCTCGCCGCGCATCGTCGCCGCCGCCGAGGCCCTGGCCGCCGAGCGGCTCGACGCCGCCAACGCCGAGGCCGCGCGCACCGCGTCCGCGCTGATGGGCATGAACAACATCTACTTCCGCTTCCTGCACCTGAGCTCCAACGAGGCCTACGGCCGCCTGCCCCCGCGGCTCCGGATGCAGGGGCTCGCGAACCACGGGGCGAACGGGCTGGACTTCGAGCTCTGGTGCCTGGCGGTCTCGGCCGTCAACGGGTGCGGCATGTGCGTGGACTCGCACGAGCGCAAGCTCCGCACCGAAGGCGCGAGCGAGGCGCAGATCCAGGACGCGGTGCGCGTCGCCGCGATCCTGCACGGCGCGGCGGCGGTCATCGAGGCCCGGGCCGTGCCGCCGCTGACCGAGAGCGCCGGATCCGCCGCTTGACAACTCAGCCGCCGTCGGGCATCAGGGCGAGATGCTGCTACGCCTCGCCAAGATGCTCGGACGGCGCTGGGCCTGCCTCGCGCTGGGCGGCCTGCTGCTCCTCGACCTCGTGATCGCCGATCCGCTTCCGTTCGTCGACGAGGCGCTCCTGACCGTGCTGACCGCGGGCTGCCTGCGCCGGCACTCGCGCGAGGACGCGGCGGCGGAGGGGTCGGACTAGGCCGGCACGCGCTCGACCGGCGTCGGCGGCGCCGACCGGCTCCCGGTGCTCTCCTCGGCCGCGCGCCGGATGCCGTCGAGCATGCCGCGGAAGACCATGCTGTGGAGCGGCAGCACCGCGTACCAGTACGCCAGCCCGCCCAGGCCGCGCGGCACGAAGCGCGCCGTCTGGTAGAGCCGCGAGCGGCCCGGCTCGTCGGACGGCTCGACGCGGAACGCAAGCTGCGCCTCGCCCGGCAGCTTCATCTCCGCGCGCAGCTCGAGCTCCTCGGGCGCGTGCACCGCGGTGACACGCCAGAAGTCGAGCGAGTCGCCGTAGCCGACGGTCTCCGGGTGGCGCCGCCCGCGGCGCAGTCCCGGCCGCCGACGACACGGTCCATCCAGCCGCGCAGCCGCCACAGCCAGTCGGCCGCATACCAGCCGTGCCCTCCGCCGACGCGGCACACGGCGCGGAACACGGCGTCCGGCGGCGTCGCGATCTCGACCCGCCAGGCATCGGTGAACACCGAGCCGCCGGCCCAGTCCGGGTCCCCGGGCATCGGGCCGGCGTCGGTCCAGGCGGTCTCCACGCGGCCGCCGCGCAGGTTGGCGAGCGCGCGCTCGATCGCCTCGCGCACCGACAGCAGCGGCTGCGGCATCAGCCGCGCCGCCTCGTCGTCGCGGCACACCACCTCGTTGCGCAGCCCCTCGGCGAGCGGGCGCGCGAAGTTCTTCGAGATCGGCGTGACGAGGTGGATCCACAGCGAGGACAGCCGCGGCGTCAGGACCGGCACCGGCACGACGTAGTGCCGGCCGAGCTCGCGCACGCTCGCCATCGTCTGGATGATGTCGAGGTAGCTCAGGACCTCGGGGCCGCCGATGTCGAGCGTGCGCCCGGTCGTCTCCGGCGTGCGCAGGCACGCGATCAGGTAGGCGATCACGTTGCGCACGGCGATCGGCTGGCACCGCGTCGCCACCCAGCGCGGCGTCACCATGATCGGCAGCCGCTCGACCAGGTAGCGCAGGATCTCGAACGAGGCCGAGCCCGAGCCGACGATCATCGCCGCGCGCAGCACGGTGACCGGCACGCCGGTCGAGGCCAGTACCTCTTCAACCTCGCGGCGCGAGGTGAGGTGCTCGCTGAGGTTCGCGCCGGTCTCGCCGAGGCCGCCGAGGTACACGAGGCGCGCCACGCCCTCGGCCGCTGCAGCGCGCGCGAAGGTCGCGGCGAGCGCCCGGTCGCGCTCGGAGTAGTCGGCCCCGGCGACCATCATCGAGTGGATGAGGTAGTACGCGGCCGAGCACCCGCGCATCGCGCGCCGGACGTCGGCCTCGTTTTCGGCGTCTCCGCGCAGGATCCGCACGTTGGCGTCGCCGGACCAGGGCCGGTGCTCTAGCTTGCCGGGAGCGCGGGCCAGGCAGCGCACGGCGTAGCCCGCCTCGAGCAGACGCGGCACAAGCCGGCCGCCGATGTAGCCGGTCGCGCCGGTCACGAGGACCATCGGCCGGTTGGTGTTGGAATTCGCCATGGTTTGTCGAAGGCGGGGCGGGGCCTCCTCTGGCTCGACCGCGGAGCGCCCGCCTGTTGATTCGGAAGTCCTGCCGCGCTGGACGCAGGCGTCTTTGGCGCGGCGCAATCCCGCTTCCGGGAGACGAGGCCCCCGATTCCGTGGCCGCGCTCCCGCTCCGGTGAGGGGCACTTCATCCAGGTCGAGGACCCGCGCTCATCCGTCATGCGGAGAATGGAGCGCATGAAGTTGACCTTCGCGCTGTTGCTCTCGCTCGCCTCGCCCTCGCTCGCCTCCCCCCAGGCTCCCTCTGACGCGGCCGTGCGCGTCGACGCGTTCGGGTACCACCCGCTCTCCCAGAAGGTCGTGCTCCTGCGATCCGCGGTCGTCGGCTACGACGCGCCCGACGGCTACGCGCCGGGCCCGCTGGTCGAGATCCGCCGCTCGTCCGACGACAGCGTGGCCTTCGCGGGCGCGCCGGCGACCTGGAACGGCGGGGCCGTGCACGGGCAGTCGGGCGACCGCGCGTGGCACCTGGATTTCAGCGCGCTGCAGGAGAGCGGCTCGTTCTACGCCGTCGACAGCGCGACGGGCGCGCGCTCGGAGGACTTCGAGATCGCCACGGACGTGTACGCGGACGTGTACGCCCAGGCGCTGCGCTCGTACTACTACCAGCGCTGCGGGACGCCGAAGGCGCTCCCCTACGCCGAGCCGGCCTGGGCCGACGGCCCCTGCCACCTCCCCGATACCGCGGCGCGCTCGGTGCTGGACCCGGGCAACCCGGCCACCGAGCTCGACCTGTCGGGCGGCTGGCACGATGCCGGCGACTACAACAAGTACGTCAACTTCACCGACGACGCGCTGCACTCGCTGCTGTCGATCTACGCCGCGTTCCCGACCCATCAGCGCGACGACTACGGGATCCCCGAATCGGGCAACGGCGTCCCCGACCTGCTCGACGAGGTGCGCTGGGAGCTGGAGTGGCTGCTGCGCATGCAGCTGGGCGACGGCTCGGTGATCCACAAGCTGTCGGTGACCGACTTCGCCGCGGCCTCGCCGCCGAGCGCGGACGGCGCGCTGCGCTACTACTCGCCGCCGACGGCATCGGCCACGGCCAGCGCGTGCGCGATGTTCGCGCGCGCCGCCACGGCCTTCGGGGCGCTCGGCGACGCGGGCTCGCAGGCCTTCGCCGCGCAGCTGGACGCGGGCGCGCTCGCGGCCTGGACGTGGCTCGACCAGAATCCGTCCCTGATCCCGTCGAGCTACGACAACGCGGGCTTCCAGAGCGCCGACGCCGAGGACCCGCCCAAGGTGCAGGAGATGAACCGCCTGATCGCCGCGGTCTACCTCTACGCGCGCACGGGCGCGTCGGTGTACCGCAACTACGTCGACTCGAAGTACCTCAGTACCGACATGATGACGTCCTGGTGGGTCGCGCCGTGGAACCACCTCGAGCACGAGGCGCTGCTGGACTACACGCAGCTCGCCGGCGCGACGCAGGTCGTCGTGAACGCGATCCTCGATCGCTTCGAGCTGGTCGTGTCGGGGCCCACCCACCTCGGCGCGGCGGTCGGTGACGAGGACCCCTACGGCGCGCCGCTCCCGGAGCAGGACCACACCTGGGGCAGCAACCGCACCAAGTCGCTCGAGGGGCATATCCTCGCGGCGATGAACCGCTACGGCCTCGACGCTGCCAACGCGCGCGAGTATCGCGCGGCCGCTGAGGGCTTCCTCCACTACCTCCACGGCGTCAACCCGTTCGGCAAGGCCTTCCTGACCAACATGGGCGCCCACGGTGCGGCCGGCAGCTCGAACGAGATGTACCACTCCTGGTTCCGCGACGGCTCGGTGTGGGACAGCGCGGAGACCTCGCTCTTCGGCCCCGCGCCCGGCTTTCTGGTCGGCGGCCCGAACCCGGACTACTCGCCCGACGCCTTCGGCTACAGCGGCCCGCCGATCTCGCCGCCGGAGAACCAGCCGACGCTCAAGAGCTTCAAGGACTGGAACGCCGACTGGCCGGAGAACTCGTGGGAGGTGACCGAGAACCACAACCCCTACCAGGCCGCGTACCTGCGCCTGCTCGCGGAGGTCGCGCTCGGAACTCCCGTCGCGCTGGGGCTCGAGGTGACGCCGGTGCTCATCGAGCTGCAGCCCGCGACCGTGACCGTCGGAGGCGCGGAGCCCGGCAGCCTGGTCGCGGTCTTCTTCTCGGGTCAGCTCGGCAGCTTCGACGTGCCCTCGGCGCTGTGGTGCCTGGCGCTCGACATCCAGGTCGCGAACCCGACGTCGCTGCTGCTGTTCCTCGGCACGGCGGACGCGGGCGGCGTGGCCACGTGGACGGTCAACGTGCCGACCGGGCTGGCCGGCGTCGCGCTGTACTTCCAGGCGACCCAGGCGAGCCCGTGTCCGCTCGCGGTGCAGTCCGCGGTGATGCCGCGGACGGTGCGCTAGCGGGCGCTAGGACCCGATGACGACGCGCAGGGCATCGGTCAACCCGATGCCCGCGCCGCTCCCGCCGCCGAAGCTCGGGTCGAGGATCAAGCCCTGCAGGTGCACGGTCGCGCCGGCGAGCGTGACGAGGTAGGGCACCTCGACTTCGAGCTCCACCGGTGCGCCCGGCCACGGGGGTCCGGGCACCGCGGCCAGCACCGCGCCGGTGGCGAGGCTGAGCAGCAGCTCGCCCTGCGCGCCCGCGCCCGTCATGCCGTAGCCCGGCAGCAGCGTGCCGCACGGAAAGGCCGGGTCGGCCGCGGCCGACATGCCGAGGGCGGTCCCCGAGCCGGGCGACTGGGTGCCGAGCGGGTTGTCGAGCACCAGCGTGGCGACCTCGCCGATGTGGACGCCGGCGTCCGCCAGCGCCAGGCTCCCGGCCGGATTGACGCCGCATCCGTAGGGCTGCACGCCGTCGGGATCGGTGTAGCGCAGCTGGCGCAGCCCGTTCTGCACGTCGAGCACGAAGAGATCGCCGGTCTGTGGATGGCGCTGCATGTCGACCGTGACGAAGAAGCCCTCGCCGAAGGGCCGGATCGCGACGACCTCGAAGTCCTGGTTCAGCTCGAGCGTCTTGAGCCAGCCGAAGCCGAAGTCGGCGAAGAACAGCCGCCCGTCGTACTCGTCGGGATAGCCGCCGCCGTCGTACAGCGCGCCCGCGATCGAGCACACGCCGAGGAAGCCCAGGAGCGGCGTGCCGTCCTCCTCGACGTAGGTCGCCGGAGGCTCGTAGAGCGCCGTGGCCGAGTGGTGCCAGGCAACCGTCGGCCCGGTCAGCGTCCCCACGGGCTCGCCGTTGCAGTTGGGGAAGGCGGGCTCGGGCGGATCGAAGGCCTGGTAGCCCGGCACCTCGAAGGAGCCCTCGAAGCAGGGCCAGCCGAAGTTCTCGCCGCCGTGGCACAGGTTGTTCTCCTCCCACGTCGCCCACCCGACGTCGCCGATCGAGAGCACGCCCGGCCGCCCGAGCGCCGGATCCGCCAGGCCGGTCCCCGGAAGCACCGCGGCGCGGAAGGGGTTGCGCAGGCCCAGCGCCCACACGCGCGAGGCGTTGCTCGTCGGGTCCCCGTCGTAGAACGGGTTGGAGGAGTACCCCTCCCCCGTCTCGGGATCGATCCGCAGGATCTTGCCCGCCAGCGAGCGCAGGTCCTGCGCCCGGAAGGCGCCCGAGTCCTGCACGACCGGCGTCGGCCCGCGCAGCCCCGTCTCGGGGTGCGTCCAGTCGTCGAAGCCCGGCACGTCGATCCCGCCGGTGTCGACCGTGTCGAAGTGCGCGCCGTCGCCGACCGCCACCAGGAGCGACCCGTCCGCTCCGAAGACCAGCGAGCCGTTGCTGTGGCTGGTGTGCAGGCTGGCGATGGCGTCGGGCACCGAGCCGTCGGCGAGCTGGTTGCCCAGCAGCACCTCGCGCGTGCCCTGCATCCCGAGCAGCAGGCCGCCGGTCGTCGTCGAGCGATAGCGCGTCAGGCGCGAGAACGAGTACTTGTCGTCCTCGTCGAAGTCGAGGTCCTGGCCGGGAACCGGCGACACGGTGTAGAGCAGATACACCCACGACGTCGGACCGCCGTCGGGCACGTAGCCCGGATGGAGCGCGATGCCGAGCAGCCCGCGGTCGCCGAAGTCGTTCACCTCGTCGCTGAGGTCCAGGAAGAGCGCGTCCTGGGCCGACTGACCGTCGTGTGCGCGGACCTTGCCGCTCACCTGGATCGTCAGGATCCAGCCCTGGGGCGTGAACACAAAGCCGGCCGGGTTGTTGTACGGCTCGACCACCACGGCTTCGAAGCCGTCGGGCAGAACCTGCGATTGGAGCGACGGGGCGAGCGCGAGAGCGAGGGGCAGGGTGAGCAGGGCGGGACGCATCGCGCCAGCGTAGCGCGGACGCCCGAATCTCGCGCGGGCCCGCTACACGGTGTGCCGCATCAGCTCGAGCACCCACCAGGGGAGCTGCGTGAAGTCGGTCGCCGCCCACACGCGCGGCAACACCAGCGCCCGGTCGCCGTCGAGCAGCAGCCGCAGCCCGTCGAGCGCGGCCGCGCGCGCGACGTCCGGCAGCTCGGGCTTGCCGAGCGCCGCGACGAGCTCCTCGATCGCCCCGTAGGTGCCGTGAAAGCCGAGCGCGAGCGCGATCTCGCCCTGCGAGACGGGGTTCTTCGCCTGCGTGAGGGCACGCCCCAGCGCGCTCGCGTCCGCCGGCTCGCCGTGCAGCGCGAGCGCGAGCGCGATCCGCCCGAGTGCCGCGGGGTCGGACTCCGCGGGCAGCGCCGCGAGGAGCGCCGCACGCCCCGCCGGCCGCGGCGCAAGGCCCAGGCCGAGCGCCGCGTAGCCGCGCGTACGCGCGTCGCCCGACGCAAGCGCGCCGGCGAGCAGCGTGGATGCCTCCGCGCTGAGGTCGCCTGCGAGCCCGAGGGCCAACAGGTAGGCGTCGGAGCGGTCGCGCTTCCTGTCCTCGGCGTAGCCCGTGCGCAGCGCCTCGCGCAGCTCGTCGTCGTTGGTCGCGCCGGCCGCGAGCCCGAGGGCGAGCGCCGCCCACGGCCGTTCGGCCTTGCGCCCGCGGCGGAACTCGCGCAGCAGGAAGCCGCGCGCCTCGGGGTCCGCGTGCTCGGCGATGGAGAGCAGCGCGTAGGCGCGTGCCAGCGGCTCCCGCTCCTGTTCGAACGCGGTGGTGAGCGGAGCGCGCGCCCCCTCGACACCGCCGAGCGCGAGCGCAGCCGCGCGGCGGTGCGGCACGGCGTCGTCACCGAGCTCGTCGAGCAGCTCGCTCAGCAGCCCCTCGCCGCGGTCGTGGCGCAGCGCCTCGGTGGCGCGCGCGGTCAGCGCCTGCGGGCGGTCGCCGGCGCGGTCGTCGAAGGCCTCGGAGGTCGTGCGCACGAAGCCCGCGAGCTGGGCGGACGGCGCGAGCACCTGGTGCAGCAGCAGCGCGTACTGCGCGTGCGCGTCGTCGCCGACCAGCGAGGGCAGCATGCGCTCGACGCCGCTCCCGAGCCCGTTCGCGCGGGCCACCGCGAGCGCCACGAACGCGAAGGGCCGCGCGCCCGGCCCGACGTCGGCGGCGGCCTGCTCGAGCGTGAGGCCGAGCGCCGCGTGCACGCCCTGCTCGGAGCTCGAGAGCGAGAGGGCGAGCACCGCCGCCAGCCGCACGTGCCGATTGGAGTCGGAGAGCCGCGGCATGATCTTCGGCAAGGTCTCCGCCCCCCCCACCGCAGCGAGCCCCAGCACCGCGCGCTCGCGCACGACGGCGCGCGGATCGTCGACGTAGCGCGCGAAGAGGTCGCGCGCCCACGCGCGGGCACGCTCCAGCCGCGCGCCGGAGGACGAGCGCGGGTCGTCGCCGCCTGCGCCGGCCTCGGCCAGCGCGCGCGGCTCGAGCCAGCGCAGCTTGTTCAGCTCCCAGAAGGTCATCCAGTCCTGACGCTGCGCCGGGCCTCCGCCGGGAGTGCCGCCCGGCGTGCCGACACCGCCGCCGCCGGGGCTCGCGCTCGCCGGAGCGAAGCCGTCGGGCACCGCGCCGGGGGCGAGCGGGGTCTTGGTCGGGAGCCCCGGGCTCAGGGGCCCCAGCGGCTCGCCGGATCCCGGGGGCTCGGAGGGCGGAACCACGGTGTCGCCTTGCGGCGGCGGAGGCGGAGGCGTGCAGCCGTGGTAGCTCGGCGCCTGGATGCGCGCCGCCTCGTCGAAGGTAAGCCCGACGCGCTCGAGCCAGCGCGCGAGCTCACGGTCGCCGCCGAGGTCGGCGACCCAGGCGTGGTTGTCGCCGTGGCGCACGCGGCTCACCAGCTCGTCCTCGCCCGTGAAGCGCAGCAGGTTGGCGACGGCGCAGTGTCGTCCCTCGTCGTCGACGAAGACCGGAGCGCGCAACCTGCCGTCGAGCTCGTGCCGCGCGAAGTCGCCGGCCTCGCGGTAGCGGGCGAGCTCGTCGATCAGCTCGCCGCGGCGGGCGCGGGCGCCGGGCGCGAGGTGCTCGACGTCGCGCTCGCGCAGCTCGCGCACGACCGCCGCGTAGTGGGCACGCGAGAGCTCCTCGGCCCGGGCGTCGAGCTCGCCCCGCGGGGCCGGGTCGTTCGAGGGAGCCGGCGCCCGAAGGGCCGGAGGAAGCCAGACCAGGGGAAACAGGAGGAGGGCTCGGTTCACGGCGGGTGCGCGCAAGGGTGATAGAGGGCGGACCCCGCCGAGCAGGCGAGGTCGAACATCGCGGCGGTGGCAAGGCCCGTGCCAGCCCCTCCGGAGCCCCATCCGGCGGCTTGCCGACCGCGCCGGCGTTACGGGGCGGGAACGCGCCTACCATGGAGGCAGACGCCCGCTGCCGCCCGCAGGCCGGCGAAAGGGCCGCTTTTCCGTCGTTTTCCGCGCGGCGGCGGACGTCCAACGACCGCGATGACAGGCCAGGCCCCGAGCGAAGAAGAGCTGATCCGCCGCTTCCAAGGCGGCGACGAGGAGGCCTTCGGTGCGCTCGTCGAGCGCTGGGCCGCGGACCTCCTGCGGCTCGCCTGGCGCCTGACCGGCCGGCCCGAGGACGCCCACGACCTGCGGCAGCAGGTGCTGGTGCAGGCCTGGACCGCGCTCTCCTCGTACCGCGGCAAGGCCCGGCCGCGGACCTGGCTCTACCGCATCGCGCTGAACCTCTGGCGCGACCGCCTGCGCGGCGAGTCGCGCCGCGAACGGCTGCTGGACGCGGCGCGCGAGCGGCTCGACGCCGCGGGCGCGTCGCCAGCGGCCGACCCCGAGGCCGTGCTGGGCGACCGCGAGGAAGCCGCGCGCGTCGCCGACGCGGTGCTCTCGCTGCCGCCGGAGGTGCGCGAGGTGGTGGTGCTGCGCCACTACCACGACCTCCCCTTCCAAGACGTGGCGCGCCTGGTCGGCGCGCCCGTGACCACCGTGCAGGCGCGCATGGCGCGCGGCCTCGCCGCCCTGCGCGCCCGACTCCGCGAACGAGTGTCATGACCGAACCCGACCGCTACCACGAGGCCTGTGACGACGCCCGCGCCGAGCTTGCGGCGCGGCTCTACGGAGAGTGCGACGGCGCCACCGAGGCGGCCCTCGAGCGCCACCTCGCGCGCTGCCCAGGCTGTCGCTCGGACTGGGAGGAGATGCGCGCCGCCGGCGCCGAGCTCGACCGCTGGCGCATACCGGACGACCCGGCGGACGCGCGCGACCTGGCGCGCGAGGCCATGCGCCGGGCGGGCGGGGCGGCGCCGACGCCAC
>JBCCGI010000015.1:0-125274 GCA_039029355.1 Planctomycetota bacterium | reverse complement strand
CTCGGGCTCGGCCTCGCGCGCGGCCGCGCTCGAGCAGGCCGCCGCGGCGCGGCCGCCCGGCGCTCACCTGGAGCGCGCCTTCGCGCCGAACACGGGGCGCGAGGTGCGGGTCGATCCGCGCGGCGACCTGGACGAGAGCGCCGCCGACGTGCTGACCGGCGCCTTCTCGCGGGCGCGCACGCTGTCGGGCCAGCTGCCGGGGCGCATCGACACCGTGCTCTGCCCGCCGCGGTGCTTCTCGGTCTTCAGCGAGCGCCTGCTGGCGCGCCTCGACGCCTGCGAGGACGCCGGCGGGCCCGTGCCCCTGATCGACGCGGAGGCGCTGGAGGAGCTCCAGGCCGTGCGCAGCCGCGGGCTGGACGAGGGCGCCACGCTGGTGCGCGGCGGCGAGGCGCTGCCCGGCGCCCGCGGGCTGGCCGTGCGGCCGCTGGTCTTCACCAACGTGGAGCTCGACGCCGAGCTCCTGCGCCTGCCGGCGCCCGGGCCGGTGCTGCGCCTGGCCCGCGCCGAGCCCTCCGAGGGCCCTTCCCACCCCCGGGAGGGGGGCTGGGCCTACGCGTCACAGTCGTAGGACATGTGCGCGCCCCCGGGAGGCTGAACCGGGGCGTCGACAGGGCTATCATGGCTCGGTTTCCACGCGCCCGTCCTTCCCCCTGGAGCCCCCGACCATGATCCAAACCGACCACGTCCACGACGTCCTGGGCCGCCACCAGCTGGTGGACGGCTATCCCCTGGTCTTCGACCTCGACGCGTCGCGCGGGGTCTGGCTCCGGGACGCCCGCACGGGCGACGACTACCTGGACGCCTTCACGTGCTTCGCGTCCTGGCCGGTGGGCTACAACCACCCCGGGCTGCACGACGCGGCCTTCGAGACCGAGCTGCTGCGCTCCGCGCGCACCAAGCTCGCCAACTCGGACCTCTACACGCGCGAGATGGCCGGCTTCGTCGAGTCCTTCGCGTCGTGCGTGACGCCCAAGGGCTTTCCCCACCACTTCTGGGTGTCCGGCGGCGCGCTGGCGGTCGAGAACGCGCTGAAGGCGGCCTTCGACTGGAAGGCGCGCAAGCTCGGCCGCACGCGCTTCGAGGACGACGTCAACGACCTGGTCGTGCTGCACTTCGAGCAGGCCTTCCACGGCCGCAGCGGCTACACGATGAGCCTGACCAACACGGTCCCCGACAAGATCGGGCTCTTCCCGAAGTTCGACTGGCCCCGGGTGCACAACCCGGCGATCGAGTTCGGGCCCGCGGGCGAGATCGTGAACGACATCGAGGCCGAGGAGGCCCGCGCCTGCCGCGAGATCGAGGAGGCCTTCGCGCGCCACAAGGGCAAGGTGGCCGCGATCCTGCTCGAGCCGATGCAGGGCGAGGGCGGCGACAACCACTTCCGCACCGAGTTCCTGCAGAAGCTGCGCGACTACGCCGATTCCGAGGAGGCGCTCCTCGTCTTCGACGAGGTCCAGACCGGCTTCTTCGGGACCGGCAAGGCCTGGCTGTGGGAGCACCACGGCGTCGCGCCCGACGTGGTCTCGTTCGGCAAGAAGACCCAGATCTGCGGCATCTACGCCTCGAAGCGGCTGGATGAGGTCGAGGACAACGTCTTCCGCAGGTCCTCGCGCATCAACTCGACCTGGGGCGGCAGCCTGACCGACATGGTGCGCTGCCGGCGCTTCATCGAGATCATCGGCGAGGAGCAGCTCGCCGAGCGCATCACCGCGACCGGCGTCCACGTGATCGACGGCCTGCGTTCGATGGCCGCCGAGCGCGGCGGCTTCTCCAACGTGCGCGGGCTGGGCTCGCTGATCGCGTTCACGCTCGAGACGCCCGAGGCGCGCGATGCGATGATCCGCTCGCTGTTCGAGCAGAAGGTCATGGCGCTGAGCTCGGGCCCGCGCTCGATCCGCTTCCGCCTGCCGCTCATCACGACCCAGGCCGAGGCCGACACGCTGCTGGAGCGCGTCGCCGGCGCGCATCCCGCCGCGGTTTAGAGCTCGCCGACGAAAAACGGGCCGGCCCCGCGCGTGCGGGGCCGGCCCGTTTTCGTAGTCGGGGCGGGCGGCTCGGAGCTACTGCGACGCGTGCGCGTGGTCGCCGTCGTGGCCGTGATCGTGATCGTGGCCATGCCCGTGGTCCTCACCATCGCTGCTGTACGCGACCGCGCCCGGTCCGGACAGGTGCCACAGGAAGAAGCTCACGAAGCTCATGCGCGTGATCGCGCCCGCAAAGGCACCCGCGCCGGCGCTGCTGCGCACGTAGCCCCACATGTCGACCCAGCACCAGGCCAGGCCGATGCCGAGCAGCCACAGCGTCAGCATGCGCGCGTAGTTCGAGCCGGCGAGAAGGCCGAGCCCGCAGTACACGTGCACCAGCGCGAGGATCACCGCGACCGAGCCGGGGACGCCGATCGGCAGCTCCAGGCCCATCGTCCCCTGGATCAGGCCCCAGAGGGCGGACAAGAGGCACAGGAGCCCGGCGACGACGACGCTGGACGGGAGGGACTTCATGGGGCGGGAGTGGCTACAGGGGTCTTCGCGGGGGCGCTCCGAAGCGAGCCGGAGCGACTGCCGGGGCGGCTGAGATCCCGGACAGTGTGGGGATGAGCGGCCTCCGGCTCAAGAAGCTCTGGATCTCCGCCGCCTCGGCGGTGGCCTTTCCGGGCCTCCTGGAGGCCCTGGCGCGCTGTTTTCCCTACCGCGACGCGCGCGCGATCGCCCGGGCTTCATCGCGGAGGACCCCGACCTGCTGTGGCGCCTGAAGCGCCAGACGGAGGGCATGTTCGTCACCAACGAGCTCCGCTGGCGCGACGACCCCTACCGGGCCGAGGCCGACCTCAAGGTGCTGCTGCTCGGGCGACTCGGTGGCCTGGGGACGGGATCTCCTCGCACCAGCGTGCCTCCCGCTCCTGACCGAGGCGCGCCTGGCCCAGCGCTTCGGGCCGCGCACGGTCGAGCTGGTCAACGCCAGCGCCCCGGGGTACTCGACCTTCCAGCAGGAGACCTACCTCGGCCTGGAGGGCGACGCGATCGACCCCGACGCCGTCGTGGTGGCCTTCTGCCTGAACGACGTCACCCAGCGCTACCGCACGGTGGCGCGCTTCGGCGGGGGCAACGTGTTCTTGGACATCGACACCCGCGGCGGACGCGGGGTCTGCTCGCGCCGCAGCTTGCGGCCGCGTTGCGCCCTGATGTCCGCTAGGCGCCGCCGGCCGCGTGCGCAAGCCGCAGCTGGCCGCAGGCCGCGTCGGCTTCGAGGCCGCGCGACCAGCGCACGGTCGCGACCAGGCCGGAGGCCTCCAGGCGCTCGCGGAAGCGCCGGACCGCGTCGGGGCGCGGGCGCTTGAAGGGGAGCGGGGCCACCGGGTTGTAGGGGATCAGGTTCACCGTTGCGCGCCGCCCGCGGAGCCGGGCGGCGAGGCGGTCGGCGTGCGCTGCGTCGTCGTTCTCGCCGCCGAGGAGCGCGTACTCGTAGGTGACCTCGCGGCCGGTCTGCTCGAACCAGAAGTCGCCCGCGGCGAGCACCTCGTCGATCGGCGTGCCCGCCATGGCCGGCACGAGCCGGTCGCGCTGCTCCTGGTCGGGGCTGTGCAGCGAGATCGCCAGCTGGAACGGCGGCCGCTCGGGCGCCAGGCGGCGCAGGCGGTCTGGGAAGCCGACGGTGGAGACCGTGATGCGCCGCGCGCCGAGGCCGAGCTCGTCGTGCACCAGCGTCAGCGCCGCGAGCAGGTTGCGCGCGTTGAGCAGCGGCTCGCCGATGCCCATCACGACGCTGCGCGACAGCGGTCCGAGGTCGCGGCCGCGCAGGTACTGCTCGACGATCTCGTGGGCGGCGAGGTTGCGCTTCAGGCCGAGCTGCCCGGAGGCGCAGAAGGGGCAGCCCACCGGGCAGCCGACCTGGGAGGAGACGCAGAGCGTCGCGCCGCTGCCCGCGCGCCGCGAGGGGATGTGGACCGTCTCCAGCGTGGCGCCGTCCGCGAGCGTGAGCAGCAGCTTGGTCGTGCCGTCGGCGGCAACCGAGCGCGCCTCCTCGCGGGCGGTCAGGAGCGGGAGCTCGACCGCCAGCCGCTCGCGCAGGGCGGCGGAGAGGTCGGTCATCGGCTCGTAGGAGAGCGCACCCCGCTCGAACACGTGCCGCCGGATCGAGCGCGCGTGGAACGGCCGGCCCCCGAGCTCGACGACGCGCGCCTCCAGCTCCTCGGCCGAGAGGGTCAGCAGGCTCACGTCGGCGACTTCGAGAGCGCGCTCCGCAGGGTCGTGGCGACCTCTTCGGCGATGCGGCGCGCGTCCTCGAGGCTCGGCGGGTTGGCGCCGCCGACGGCGCGGTGTCCGCCGCCGCCGTAGCGCTCCATAATCTCGCCGATGTGCACCAGCTGGGGCGGCGGGTTCCAGGGGTTCTGGCCGGCGGAGACGTGGTAGCCCGCGCGCGTCGGGATGACGCCGACCGAGTAGAGCGACTTGGGGTGGTGGAAGAACGGCGCGAAGCGCTCGCGCCGGATCTTGTTCGACGAGGCGTCGTAGTGGACGACGCGTCCCTCCGAGCTGCGCACGGTGGGGGGGAACTGCTCCAGCGCCTTGTCGCGGTTGCGCGCCGCGCGCTGGTAGGCGCGGTCGACGTCGTTGCGCGAGGCCACCTCTTCGAGCGAGCCGTCGACCAGCGCGCCCACGACCTCGTCGGGCCAGTCGGGGCCGGGCGAGCAGGTGAGCGAGCGCGAGATCCGCAGCGCCGGCTCGTCGCCGAACAGGGCCTGGTCGACGCTCTCGAAGAGCGCCGCGTCGACCACGTCGGACCAGCGCGCCATCTCGAGGAAGCGGTCCGGCGGCTCAAAGCCCCACTGCTCGCGGGCGTGGCGCAGGATCAGCGGCGGGCAGCTGGGCGAGGTCTCGTCCCACAGCCAGCGCTCGCTCGGCTGGTACTGCGCGCGCAGCTCGGGCGAGAGGAACGTCGTCGGGTGGTGGTCGAACCAGTACTCAGCCCGCGGGTGGAAGTGGAAGTCGACGATGGCGAAGCGCTGACCTTGGGAGAACTGCTCCCAGTCGCGGCGCTGGTCGTAGTTGACGCTCTGCCACTCCACGTCCTCGCCGCGATCCTGCAGGATCCGCGCCAGCACGGCCGCGGAAACCATGCCGTCGAAGTCGCGATGGTAGTGGATCCTCAGGCTGTCGGCGCTCATGCGGCAAGCATAGTCCCTGCCGCGGAGGAAACCGAGGGGTGCGCCCCGGGAGTCTTCCGGGCGTCCCTGGGGACGCCCGGGTGAGCCCCGCTACGCCAGGGCCGCGTGGGCCCGGAGGCTGGATGAGCGGTGAGGGTGAGCGCTAGGCGCTCTCGCGCTTCTCGGGCGCCTCGTCCTCGGTCTCTTCGTCGTCGTCCGACGCGGCCGGCTCGTCGAGCACCTCCTCGACGTCCTCGTGCGTGAGCCCGATCGCCAGGGTGGTGTCGCCACTTACGACCGAGGCGTCGATCGTAAAGGAGCTCGCATCCTTGCGGTTGGGCAGCTCGTAGAGGAGGTCGAGCAGCAGGCTCTCCAAGATCGAGCGCAGCGCCCGCACGCCGGTCTCGCGCTCGATGGCGAGGTCGGCGATCGCCGTCAGCCCGTCGGGCGTGAAGGTGAGCTCGGCGCCCTCCATCGCGAAGAGCCCCTGGAACTGCTTCACGAGCGCGTTCTTGGGCTCGGTCAGGATGCGGACCAGGTCCTCGCTCTTCAGCTCGTCGAGCGTGACCATGATCGGCAGGCGGCCGACGAACTCCGGGATCAGCCCGAAGTCGATCAGGTCCTTGGGCGAGACGTGCTGCAGGATCTCGTCGCGCGTGGACTCGTCGTTGATCGGGTTCTTGCCGTGCTCCTCCTCGCCGTGGGGGAGGTGCGAGCCGAAGCCGATCACGTTCTGCCCGATGCGCTTGGAGACGGTCTCCTCGATCCCGCTGAACGTGCCGCCGCAGA
Organism: Planctomycetota bacterium; assembly: GCA_039029355.1. GTDB lineage: Bacteria > Planctomycetota > UBA1135 > UBA1135 > JBCCGI01. Next base: position 119,342 of record JBCCGI010000015.1, on the reverse strand, counting down.
CGAACAGGATGTTGGCCGTGTCGATCTGGATGTAGGCCTGCTCGGGATGCTTGCGCCCGCCCTGCGGCGGGACGTTGGCGACCGTGCCTTCGAGGATCTTCAGCAGCGCCTGCTGCACGCCCTCGCCCGACACGTCGCGCGTGATCGACACGTTGGACGTCGTGCGTCCGATCTTGTCGATCTCGTCGATGTAGATGATGCCCTGCTCGGCGCGCTCCTTGTCGAAGTCCGCCGCCTGGAGCAGCTTCAGCAGGATGTTCTCGACGTCTTCGCCGACGTAGCCGGCCTCGGTCAGCGTCGTGGCGTCGGCGATGGCGAAGGGCACGTCGAGCATGCGCGCCAGCGTGCGGGCGAGCAGCGTCTTGCCCGAGCCGGTCGGCCCGACGAGCAGCACGTTCGACTTCTCGATCTCGACGTCGTCGACGAGGATCGGAGCGCCCGGGCCACCGCTCTTCTCGTTCTGGTGGCGCAGGCGCTTGTAGTGGTTGTAGACCGCGACCGACAGGACGCGCTTGGCGCGGTCCTGCCCGATCACGTACTCGTCGAGGCGACGACGGATCTCGATCGGCGTCGGCAGACGCGTCTCGGTGCGACCGGCGGCGGGCGCGGCACCGTCGGCGCTGCGACGCCGCTCGGAGCGCGTCGTGGTGTCGCCGCGACGCTGCTCCTCCTGCAGGATCGAGTTGCAGATCTCGATGCACTCGTTGCAGATGTAGACCCCGGGCGGGCCCGCGATCAGCGAGGCAACGTGGTGGCGGGTCTTCTCGCAGAACGTGCAGCGTTCAACGTGTCGCCCGCGGCCGGAGGAGCGCGTCATGGTGGCTCGATTCTACTCGGTGTCGTCGTCGAGGCGGGAGACGATGTGATCGATCAGCCCGAAACTCTGGGCCTCTTCGGGGTTCATGAAGTTGTCCCGGTCCGAGGCTTCCGAGATGTCCTGGGCGGCCTTGCCGGTGTGGTGCCCCAGGATCTCCTCCAGACGTTTCTTCATCTTGAGGATCTCCTCGACCTGGATCTCCATGTCCTTGGCCGTCCCCTGGGCGCCGCCCCAGGGCTGGTGGATCATGATCCGCGAGTTGGGCAGCGAGTAGCGCTTCCCCGCGGCACCGCCCGCCAGCAGCACGGCGCCCATCGAGGCGGCCTGCCCGAGGCAGTAGGTCGCCACCTGCGGCTTGACGAACTGCATCGTGTCGTAGATGGCGAGGCCCGCGGTGACCGAGCCGCCCGGCGAGTTGATGTAGATGTTGATGTCCTGGGACCGGTTGGAGCGGTCCAGGAACAGCAGCTGCGCCATCACCGAGTTGGCGACCACGTCGTCGATCTGGGTCCCGATGAAGATGATCCGCTCCTCGAGCAGGCGGGAGTAGATGTCGTAGGTGCGCTCGCCGCGCCCCGTCTTCTCGATGACGTAGGGGATGATGGTGTTGTATTCGCTCATAGGGTCGCGAGTCGTCGTGGGTTCGCGATCAGGAGGATCAGGGTCGAAGAGCATGGCTAGCACAGGACGGAGGGCGCTTCAATGGCCCGGGACACGGCCGACTAGCCGCTCACCGGACGGATATCGGCAGATTCGCGTAGGAAGCTGCGGATCTTGCGCTCGAGAAGCTCGAGAGCCAGCTGCGAGACGATTCCGTTCTCGTGGTAATACTTTCTCACCTCGTCGAGCTCGACGCCGTTCCGAGCCGCGATGGACTCCATCTCGGCCGAGATTTCCTCCTTCGAGACCTTGAGGTCCTCGGCCTTGGCGATCTCCTCCATGAGGTAGACCGCTCGCAGGGCCTTCTCGGTCGAGCGGCGGAACTCGTCCATCTGGTCCGCCACCTGGGAATCGGCGGCCTCTTCGTCCAGCCCCTGCTGGGTCATCAGGTTCTGTTTGGCCTCGGCGGCCTTGGCCTGGACCTGCTCCTCGAGGTAGGGCTGCGGGATCGTCATGGCGTGCATCTCGATCACCTGGTCGAGCAGCTCGCCCTCGATGCGCGCCTGTTCCTGCTGCTCCTTCGCCTCCTGGATGCGCTCCTTGGCCTTGGTGTTGAGCGCGTCCTCGTCCTCGACCTCCATGAGCTGGAAGATCTCTTCCTGGGTCGGCGGGACGATTCGGAAGGCCTCCTTGACGGTGACGCGGCAGGTGCCTTCCTTGCCGCGCACCTCCTCCTCGGGGAACTCGTCGGGGAAGGTGATCGGGATGTCGACCGCGGCGCCGTCGGTGGCGCCGCTCAGCTTCTCCTCGAAGACCTCGGCCTCGATGCCGCCCGGCGGCGTCTTGGGCGAGATGCGGATGTTGTCGCGGTCGAGCAGCGCCTCGTCGCGGCCCTCCATCAGGAACTCGAGCCGGCACAGGGCCATGCCCTCGGGGTCGAGCCCGTCGTCGCCGGCCGGCTCGGGGCGCGACTGCTGGCGCTTGAGGTCTTCGAGGGCGGCCTCGACCTCTTCATCGGTCGCCTCGACCGGCTGGGTTCCGACCTCGAGGCCCTTGTAGGCGCCGAGCTCGAAGTCCGGCCGCAGGTAGATCTGGAACTCGCCGGTCAGCGGCTGGCCGGGCTCGGGCTCGAGGCCCGCCACGTCGATCCGCGGATGCGCCGCCGGCTTCAGGTCGTTCTTCTGGACCGCCGACTCGTAGGCGTGGTTCAGGAAGTGCTGCACCGCGTCGCTCCGCACGCGCGCGCCGAACTGCTTCTCGAGCACCTGGGCCGGGACCTTGCCCGGACGGAAGCCCTTCATGCGCGTGTTGCGCCCGACGTTCCGGAGCCCGAAGCGCACGGTCTCCTCGAACTCCGCCGCGGGGACGGTGAAGGACACCTTGGCGACGCCATCGTCGGTGCGATCAACCTGGACGTCGACGTCGGGGGAGCGGTCGTGATTGGCCATGGAACAGCGGGTGGAAGAGGAAAGCGGGAGGGGGCGGGCCCGCGCTCTCGCGCGCCGCGGCGCGGGGACGGAGCCTCGGGAAAGGAAGAGAGAACCACGGACTTTACCCAGCCCCTCGGGCGGAGGCCAGCAAAACGGAGCCGCGCGCCCGCCCGCGGAGCGCGCCCCGGGAGGCCCATGGGCGGGCCGCCCCGCCCGCGCGCCGGCGGCGGCGAATCCGCTCGAATCCCCGCGTTGCCGCGGGGCTAGGGTGGTGCCGCTCTGCGCCGGAGCCCAAGATGCAACGCCTCCGTGCCGCCGCCGGAGAGAGCGCCATGAAACGCAGCCTGCAGAGCCTGCTCGCCATCGCACTGATCCTCGGCCTGGGGCTGCCCGCCTGGAGGGTCTTCCTCGCGGGTGCGCCTCCGCCGCCCGCCGCGCCGCCGACGGACCTCGGCCCGGTGCCGGTGGAGTCGCGCGCGGTCGAGGCGCGCGACCTGGAGCTCGAGGTCGTGCTCTACGGCACCCTTGAGCCCCGCCAGCGCTTGGCGCTCGCCGCGGAGCTCTCCGGCCGCCTCGCCCGCGTGCACGCCGGCTGGGACACCGGGGCGCGCGTCGCGGCCGGCGCCGAGCTCTTCGCGCTGGACGAGGCGCCGTTCGAGCTCGCCGTGGGCCGCGCCGAGGCGTCGCTCGCCGAGGCCGAGGCGGCGAGCGAGGCGGCCGCGGTGCGGCTCGCCTCGGCCGAGCGCGACGTGCGCAGCGCCGAGGAGCGCCTGGTGCTCGCCGAGCGCGAGCGCGACCGCATCGCGGGCCTGCAGTCGGAAGGCATCGTCAGCCCGAGCGACGTCGACCGCGCCGCGGGCTCGGCGCTCGACGCGCGCGTCACCCTCGAGCGCGCGCAGGCGGCGCGCAGCGCTGCCGTGCAGGACGAGCTCACGGCCGGCGCGCGCATCGGCGTGGCGCAGGCGGCACTGGCCGAGGCCGGCGACCGCCTCGCCCGCACGACGGTGCGCGCGCCGATCGACGGCCGCTTCGTCGCGCGCGCCCCCACGCTCGGCCGCTTCGTCGCGCCGGGCGAGCCGCTCGGCGAGCTGGTCGACACCGACGTGCTGGTGCTGGTGGCCGCGGTGCCCGAGGACGAGCTCGCGCTTCTGGAGGTCGGCCAGGCGGTCGACGTGCAGCTGGTGGGCCGCGCCGAGGTCCGGCGCCCCGAGCCCTTCGCCGCGACCGTGTCGGCCATCGCGCCGGTCGTCGACGGCGGGCTGCGCAGCGGCCGCGTCGAGATCGAGGTCCCGAACGACGGGCGCGAGGGGCGCCGCACGCTCGCCGCCGGCCTCTTCGCCGAGGCAACCGTGCACGTGGCGGTGCTGCCCGCGGCCGTCTACCTGGCGCGCAGCGAGCTCCAGTGGCGCTCCGGGCAGCCGGTGGCGTTCGTGCTCGTCGAGGCCGCCGGCGGCGTGCACGCCGAACGGCGCGAGCTGGGCCTCGCGCGCCCCTTCGGCGAGGGCTTCGTCGTCGACCGCGGCCTGGCCGCGGGCGAGCGGCTGATCACGGCGCCGCTCGACCCGCTCGACAACGGCGTCCCGTGCCGGCGGCGCGACCTCCCGGCGGGCGCCGAGGAGGAGCACCCGCGGTGATCGCCGCCATCGCGCGCTTCGCCGTCCGCAACCCGGTCGCGGTCAACCTCGCGACGATCACGGTGGTGTTGGCCGGCGTGGCCACCTACTTCGGCATGCCGCGCGAGGTCTTCCCCGACTTCTCGCTCGGCACCGTGACGGTGTCGACGCTCTACCCGGGCGCGGCCCCCGAAGACGTCGAGCGGCTCGTGACGCTGCCGATCGAGGAGAAGGTCGAGGGCATCGACGGCGTCAAGGAGATGACGTCGCGCTCCCAGGAGGGCCTCTCGACGATCACGCTCACCGTCCACAAGGGCGAGGACATGAGCCGCTTCGTCGACGACGTGCGCGCGGCGATCCTCTCGGGCGACCTCGAGCTGCCGGAAGAGGCCGAGGATCCGATCGTCGACGAGCTGAAGTCCGAGTGGCTGGTGATCGGCGTCTTCCTGTACGGCTACGCCTCGGAGGCCGAGCTGCGCGAGCTCGCGCAGCGCCACAAGCGCGAGCTGGAGAAGATCGACGGCGTCAGCCAGGTGCGGATCCAGGGCGCGCTCGAGCCGCGCATCTGGGTCGAGGTCGACCCGCGCGCGCTCGAGCGGCACGGGCTGGCGCTCGAGGACGTCGGCCTGGCGGTCGGCGCGCGGGCGAGGAGCTCGCCGCTCGGCACGCTGACGACCGGCTCGGGCGACTACCTGCTGCGGGTCGATGCCGAGGTCGAGTGGGCCGACGACCTGCGCCGGCTGCCGATCCTGCGCAACGCGTCGGGTCAGGAGGTCGTGCTGTCGGACGTCGCGCGCGTCGTCGACACCTACGAGCGGCCGGTCGTGCTCTCGCGCTTCAACGGTGAGGCCTCGATCTTCCTGCAGGTCAACAAGCAGTCCGGCGGCGACGCGATCGACATCTCCAAGGAGGTCTGGGCCTACATCGAGCGCGAACAGGACCGGATGCCTCCGGGCGTGGCGATCGGGGCCAACTCGGACCTGTCGGTCTACATCAAGAACCGCCTGCGCGTGATGCGCGACTCGGCCACCATCGGCGGCATCCTGCTGCTGTGCGCGCTGGTCGCCTTCCTGTCGGTGCGCGTCGCGGGGATGACCGCGCTCGGCATCCCGGTGTCGTTCCTCGGCGGCATCCTGATCGCCGGCATGCTCGGGATCTCGATGAACATGATGACCATGTTCGCGCTGATCATCGTGCTGGGCATGATCGTCGACGACGCGATCGTGGTGGGCGAGAACGTCTTCCGGCTGATGGAGGAGGGGCTCTCGCCGGAGGACGCCGCCGTGCAGGGCACGGTCGAGGTGGGCAAGCCGGTGATCGCCACCATCCTGACGACCATCGCGGCGTTCATGCCGCTGGTGCTGATCGGCGGCCAGATGGGCGAGTTCATGCGCCCGATCCCGGTGATCGTCAGCCTGTGCCTGATCGCCTCGCTGCTCGAGGCGCTGATCGTGCTGCCCTCGCACCTGGCGCATTGGACCGGACGCCAGCGCGCGAGCGCGGACGAGCCCGCGCGGCACTGGTACGACCCGCTCCGCGACCTCTATGAGCGCGCCCTGCGCCTCGCGTTCGCCTTCCGCTGGGTGACGATCGTGGCGGTGCTCTTCACCGCGGCGTTCCTGGTGACCTACGCCCAGCAGCGCATCCCGTTCGTGCTGTTCGACGACTTCGAGTCGAAGGTCTTCTCGATCAGCCTGCGCGCCCGGACCGGCACGCCCTTCGCCGAGACCGAGCGCCTGACCGCCGCGATCGAGCGCGAGGTGATCGGCGCGCTGCGCGAGGGCGAGCTCGAGAGCACCAACATGCTCGCCGGCGTCAACTACGCCGACGCGGTGCGCTCGACGATCGGCCAGAACCTGGGCCAGGTGTGGGTCGAGCTGCGCGAGAACGAGGGCGAGCGCCGCCCGACCTCCGAGATCATCGAGACGCTGCGGGAGCGCTTCCGCGTGCCGCCCACCGGCATCGAGGCGATCGAGATCCTTCAACCCCAGGCCGGCCCGACCGGGCGCGCGATCGACATCGCCATCCGCGGGCCCGACGTCGCGGTGTTGGCCGGGCTCGCGGACGAGCTGAAGGGGCGTCTGACCGAGTTCGCCGGCGTGCGCGACATCCGCGACAACAACGAGCCCGGCAAGCGCGAGGTGCAGGTCAAGCTGACCGAGACCGGGCGCCTGCTCGGCTTCGACGAGACGCGCATCGGGCGCGAGCTGCGGGCGGCCTTCGAGGGCGTGCGCTACGGACGCGTGCGCCGCGGCAAGGACGAGGTCGAGATCATGGTCAAGCTGCCCGAGGAGCTGCGGCTGCGCCGCGGCGCCCTCGAGGCGTTGCGCGTCACCGTGCCCGGCGCGCGCGACCGCGTGCCGATCGGGCTGGTGGCCGAGATCCGCGAGGCCGACTCGGTGGCGGTGATCACGCGCGACGGCGGCGAGCGCTCGGTGCGCGTCACCGCCGACGTGAACAAGACCGAGGGCAACACCGCCGCGATCACCGCGGTGATCAACGAGGAGTTCGGCGACGTCGGCGATCGCTTCCCGGGCTACTCGGTCGAGTTCAAGGGCGAGGCCGAGGAGTCGGCCGAGTCGATGGAGGGGCTGGTCTCGGCGCTGATCCTGGCGGTGCTCCTGATCTACATGATCCTCGGCACGCTGTTCTCGTCCTTCGGGCAGCCGCTGGTGATCATGTTCGCGATCCCCTTCGGGCTGATCGGCATGGTGGTGGGGCACACCGCCATGGACCGGCCGCTCTCGTTCCTGTCGCTGATCGGCCTCGTGGCCCTGAGCGGCATCGTGGTGAACGACTCGCTGATCCTGGTGGAGTTTATCAACCAGGAGCTCGCGCGCGGCCGCTCGCTGGTCGAGGCGATCGTGTCGGGCGGACGCAACCGCTTCCGGCCGATCCTGCTGACCTCGATCACGACGATGATGGGGCTCTCTCCGCTGGCCTTCTTCGCGAGCGGGCAGGCGCGCTTCCTCCAGCCCATGGCGATCACGATCTTCTTCGGCCTCGCGTGCTCGACCTTCTTGATCCTGATCGTCATTCCGTGCGCGTACGGCGCGCTGCGCGACACCTGGTCGCTCGTGCGGCACCCCTGGCGGACGCTCGGGCGGATGTGGCGCAACGAGCCCGTCCACCGGCTCGGCTCCGACACCCAACCCGAACCCACCCGATGAAGCTCCGACACGTCACCGACGCCTCCGAGGCGATGGCGCTCGCGCCCGCGCTCGACCGCTACGCCGAGGAGGCCATGAACGAGTTCCGCGACACCCCGCTGCCGCCCGAGGTGGGGCGCGGCTTCGTCGAGCGCGTGTTCGACGACCCGCACGCGGTGCTGGTGGTCGCCGAGGACGAGGGCGGGCTCGCCGGGCTCCTCGCGACGGCGCCGTTCCAGGACCCGCTCACCGGCGAGATCGTGCCGATGATCGTGCTGCTGCACGTCGAGGCCGCCCACCGCCACCGCGGGCTGGCCCGCAGCCTGGTGGCCGAGGCGCGGCGGCTCTTGGTGCCGCGCGGGCACACGGCGCTCGCCGCGCGCGCGGGGCACAACGACGACGCGCTGATCTCGATGGGCGAGCGCTGGGGCTATCTGCGCCACTGGGAGCTGATGCTCCGCGAGGGCTGAGATGAAGCCCGGGGTCGTCGTCCTGACCGGCGCGGGGGTCTCGGCCGACAGCGGGCTCGCGACCTTCCGCGGCGCGGGCGGGCTGTGGGAGGGACACCGCGTCGAGGAGGTCGCCACGCCCGAGGCCTGGGCCCATGACCCGTCGCTCGTCTGGCGCTTCTATCAGCTGCGCCGCGGCGCGCTCGCCGACGTCGAGCCCAACGACGCGCACCGCGCCCTGGCGCGCCTGGAGGCCGAGCTCGAAGCGCGCGGGGCGGAGCTCACGCTGATCACCCAGAACGTCGACGACCTGCACGAGCGCGGCGGTTCGCGCGCGCTGCTCCATATGCACGGCGAGCTGGCCGGCCTGCGCTGCGAGGCCTGCGGGCACCGCGTCCGCGACCTCGAGCACACCGACCCCGAGGCCTACGTCCCGTGCCCGTCCTGCGGGCACGCGCGCATGCGCCCGGACATCGTCTGGTTCGGCGAGGTGCCGTTCCACCTCGACGCGATCGAGGCGGCGCTCGCGCGCTGCACTCACTTCCTGGCAATCGGCACCAGCGGCGTGGTGTACCCCGCCGCCGGGCTGCTGCAGCTGGCGCGCGCCGGCGGCGCCAAGACCTGGGTGAACGGGCTGGAGGAGCCCGAAAACCTGCACCCCGCCGACGCCTTCCTCGCGGGGCGGGCGGTCGACGTCGTGCCGCCGCTGGTCGACGAGCTGCTCGCGAGCTTGTGAAGAACTTGGGCTAGCGTCCTGAGTCAGAAGTTCGTCGTCACATTCCGTTCCCTGTCGGTTCCTGGCAAGCGCGACGACGACTGCGTATCCAGGGCGCTACGCCGAGGAGGAGCAACGCTGCCAGGGGCTGACAGGGAGCGGAATGTGACGCCGAACTTCTGACTCAGGACACTAGAAACTAGAGCTCGAGCAGCGTCGTCGTCGTGCGGTTCGTGAAGCGCGGCGCGTCGCCGACCAGCGACTGCCAGTACACGTCGACGCCGACCAGGCCGGGGACCGGCGGCACCGGCAGGACCGGCGTGGCCTCGCCGCCCGACGCGAGCGAGCCGGCGGCCGCGACGAACGCGCCCGCGGGGTCGAGCTTCAGCGTGCCGAAGGGCGGCAGCGCGAGCTCGGCGGTCGCCAGCGACCAGGCCAGCAGCCAGGCCTCGCCCGCCGGCCCGCGCAGCTCGAGGGCGAGCGGGCGCCCGACGCCGGCGAGGCTCCGCCAGCCGGTCGCGCGCAGCGTGTTCTCTAGCTGCAGCTCGCCGTCGTAGAGCACGTCGAGGTCGCCGTCGCCGTCGAGGTCGCCGAGGGCGAGCGGGACGTCGCTGCGCTCCTTCGTGACGCCGGGCGGCGTGGCTTCGACCAGCCCGCTCCCGGTGTTCTCCCAGAACCGGCCGGTGACCGCGTCGAGGTCGCCATCCTCGTCCAGGTCCGCCAGCGCGCCCTCGAAGCTGTCGTGGTCGCCGGGCAGGTAGGCGCTCAGCGCGAAGCCGCCCGCGCCGTCGCCCAACAGCACGCGGTCGCCGGGGAAGAAGCCGGTGGCGAGCAGGTCCAGCGCGCCGTCGCCGTCGAGGTCGCCGGCGTCGAGATCGCGCGAGCCGAAGAGGTCGCCGATGCCGGGGACCAGCGTCCAGCTCGCGCCGTCGTTGCGCGTGAGGTAGCCGCTGCCGGGGATCGGCTGGTAGACGCCGTCGAGGTCGCCGTCGAGGTCGAAGTCGCCGAACGCCGCGGCCTCGCTGGTGCCGCTGGTGGGGAAGCCCGGCGTGGCGGTCAGCGCACCGGTGCCGTCGTTGATCAGGAGCTGGTTGTTGTTTCCGTAGACCGCGACGTCCTGGTCGCCGTCGGCGTCCGCGTCGAGGAACACCGCGCCGTAGGGGACGCTGGGCGGCAGCGAGAAGGCCGTGCGCGTGAAGGCCGCGGCCCCGTCGTTGAGCCAGAGCGTCGCCGGCGCGGTCGAGATGATGGAGAGCAGGTCGAGGTCGCCGTCGCCCTCGATGTCGCCCAGGGCGAGGCTCCAGTCCTGCACCGGCGAGAAGGTCGCCAGCTGGGTCGGCGTCAGCTCCCCGGTGCCGTCGTTGTGCAGCACGTTCAGCGCGAACCCGCTCGCGCAGGCGCCGTCGGCGACGCCGTCGCCATCGAGGTCGCCGAGGACCACGTCGGCGGTGGTGGGGGAGCCCGTCTTCTCGGCCGCCTGGCGGGGCGTGGCGTCCTCCAGCGACGACGCCGCGATCCGCAGCAGCACGCGCGGCGTCTCACCCGCGATCGCGAGGTCGTCGTCGCCGTCCTGGTCGAGGTCCAGCGCGAAGGCCTGGCCGGCCACGCAGCAGGCGCCCTGAGGCAGGTCGCCGGTCGCGTCCTCGTAGCCGCCGGGGACGCGTCGCAGGAGCACGTCGACCGGGTCGCCGAAGAAGTCGTTGCCGGTGAGGAAGAGGTCCAGGTCGCCGTCGAGCTCGAGGTCGAAGAGCGCGGCGCCTTCGCAGAGATCGGGCACGGAGGGAAGCAGGTCGACCGCCTCGACGAAGGTCGCCCCGCCGAGTCCCCGGAAGACCTTGGTCGGCGCGCTCTCGGTGCTCGCGACGACCAGGTCGAGCTGGCCGTCGGGCTCCAGGTCGCCCGCCGCGATCTGACGCCCAAACACCGGGGTGGAGGGGAACGGTGCGCTGGTGAAGATGCCGCTGCCGTCGTTGAGCGCGAGCTGCACCAGCCCGGCGAAGCACCCGAAGTAGCCGTCGCAGCTCCCCGGCTCGACCGAGACGCGGTCGAGGTCCCCGTCGCCATCGACGTCCAGGAGCCGGAGGTCGCCCGCCGGCGGCCCCAGCGTGAACTCGATCGTGAAGCCCGCCGGTCCGCCGTTGCGCCACAGCTCGAAGCCCGAGCCCAGGCGCATGCAGAGGTCGACGTCGCCGTCGCCGTCCACGTCGCCCGAGTCGACCGCCTCGGGGATCAGGAGCGCCGTGGGCGGCAGCAGGCCGCTCGCGTCGGTGAACCCGCCGTCGCCGTCGCCGAGGAAGAGCCGGTGCGCGCCCCAGCGGCCGACGTACAGGTCGAGGTCGCCGTCGCCGTTCGCGTCGAACAGCTCGATGCGCCCGTCGTCGAGCGGCAGGTCGGTCTCCGGCAGCGGCGCCGGATCCACCGCGAAGGAGCCGGACGAGGTCTGCCGGACCACCCAGCAGCCCGCGAGGGTCGCGACCACCGCGTCGAGGCCCGGGGCGGTATCGAGCTCGCCGAACGCGACGTCGACGGTCTGCGCGAAGCGCGGGAAGGCGCGGTCGAGGTCCGCAAGCGGGAGGTCCTGCGGACAGGCGGCGAGGGCGAGGGCGGCGATCATCGTGCGTCGGACTCCGTCGTAGGAAGGAGGAGGGGCACCTGCGAGGCTACCGCCGACGGCGCGTCCCGGGGCCGCGTTCCGAGCCTTACCGGGATCCCCGAAAGGCGGATTTCTTTCCGCCGTCTGCGCGCCGGCTCCTGGGAGCCCGCCCGGGCAATCGCGGTTCGCGAGGTGGCAGCTTCGAGCTCAGATCAAAAGAGCGTCGAGCCCCCTTGGGGGACAAGAGGCGACGCAGAGCTGGGCGCGAGGATCGCTGCATCGCGGATCGCGCAGACCCGGACGGGCCCCTAGCTCTGCGGCCCGAGCCCCGCCGCGCGGTAGGCGCGCAGCAGCGAGCGCTCGGGGTTGAGCCGCTCGACGTCGTCGTAGCCGAGCCAGGCCAGCTCGGTCGACTCGTGGCTCACGACCGGCACCGCGCCCTCGGGGGCGAAGCACACGTAGGTCGTGTCGAGGTGCAGGTGCTCGGGCACGTCGCGGTAGGTCGGGATGACGTGCACGTCGACGTCGATGGGCCGCGGGTCGATGACGCAGCCCTCGATCCCGCTCTCCTCGGTCACCTCGCGCAGCGCGACCGCCGGCAGGTTGGCGTCGCCGTCGGCGTGGCCGCCGAGCTGCAGCCACTTGCCCAGCTTGGCGTGCAGCGTGAGCAGCGCGCGCTCGCCGCGGTGGTCGAGGAGCAGCGCGCCGGCGGTGAGGTGCCCCGCGAGGCAGGAACGGTGCAGCGCATCGGAGTGCTCGGCACAGAAGGCCAGGATGCGGTCGCGCTCGCGCGCCTGCTCCTCGGCGGTGGGGCGGTACGACCCCAGGTGTTCGACCGCGTAGGCCAGATCGTCGCGCGGCGCGAGCGAGGCGTGGTCGGCCGCGAGCAGCTTGCGCTCCAACGTCTAGCTCCGGAGCAGCTTGCGGTACCGGCCGGCGCGCGACTCGGGCTTGATGCCCACGCGCTCGCGCCAGCCCTTGCGCCACTCGGCGTAGTCCTCGTACGTGCCGTGGTGGAAGTTGACGTAGCCGTCGCCCTCGAAGGCCAGGATGTGCGACACCACGCGGTTCAGGAAGTAGCGGTCGTGGCTCACTACGATCGCCGACCCGGGGTAGTTCGCGATCGCCTCCTCGAGCACGCGGAGGGTGTCGAGGTCCAGGTCGTTGGTCGGCTCGTCCAGCAGGATGACGTTGGCGGCGTTCTTCAGCATGCGCGCGAGCAGCACCCGGTTGCGCATCCCGCCAGAGCACTCGCCGAGCCGCTTCTGCTGGTCCTCGCCCTTGAAGTTGAAGCGCGCCACGTAGGCGCGGCCGTCGAGCGTGGTGTTGCCGAAGGGGATCAGGTCGTTCCCCTCGGTGATGTTGTGGTAGACGCTCTTCTCGTCGTCGAGGATCATCCGCGACTGATCGAGGTAGGTCAGGTGTACCGTCGAGCCGATCGACACGGTGCCCGAGTCAGGCTGCTCCTGCCCGAGGATCATCCTCAGCATGGTCGTCTTGCCCATGCCATTCGCGCCGACCACGCCGAGGATCGCGCCGGCGGGCAGGTCGAACGTCAGGTCGCGGATCAGCGTCCGGTCGTCGAAACCCTTGGTGACGCCGCTGAGCGAGATCACCTTGTCGCCAAGCCGCGGCCCGGGCGGGATGCGGAGCTCGATCGAGTCCTCCAGTTGCTCCTCGGCGCGCTTCTCGATCAGCTCCTGGTAGCGCTGCAGCCGCGCCTTGCTCTGCTTCTGGCGCGCGGCCGGCGTGCGGCCGAGCCACTCGCGCTCGCTCTTCAGGAACTTCGCGACGCGCGAGTCGGCCTGGCGCTTGGTGTTGAGGTCGTTCTCCTTGCGCGCCAGGTAGTCCGAGTAGTTGCCCTGGTAGGGCGTGCCGTGTCCGCGCTCGACCTCGAGCATCCAGCCAACGACGTTGTCGAGGAAGTAGCGGTCGTGGGTGATGAGGATCACCGTGCCCGTGTACTCCTTCAGGTGCTGCTCCAGCCACTCGATCGTCTCGGCGTCGAGGTGGTTGGTCGGCTCGTCCAGCAGCAGCATGTCCGGGTGGCTCATCAGCAGCTGGCACAGCGCGACGCGGCGCCGCTCGCCACCGGAGAGCACCTTGACGTCGGCGTCGAGCGGCGGGAGGCACAGCGCGGTCGCGGCCTGCTGCAGGCGGCTGTCGAGCTCCCAGGCGTCCTTGTGGTCGATCTCGTCCTGGAGCTTCTGCTGCTCTTCGAGCAGCTTCTCCATCGCGTCGGGATCGTCGGCGACCTCGCCGAACTTCTCGCCGATCGCCTCGTAGCGCGTGATCAGGTCGCGGATGGGCTGCACCGCCTCTTCGAGGTTGCCGGCGACATCCTTGTCGTCGTTCAGCGGCGGCTCCTGCTCGAGGTATCCGACGGTGAGTCCGGCGATGGGCTTGGCCACGCCTTCGAAGTTCGTGTCCTGCCCGGACATGATGCGCAGCAGGGTCGACTTGCCCGCTCCGTTCGGGCCGATGACGCCGATCTTGGCGCCCTCGAGAAACGACAGCGTGATGCCCTTTAGGACCTCGCGCTGGCCGTAGAACTTCTTCAGGTCCTGGAGCTGGAAGATGATCTTCTCGGACATAAGGCGAAAGAGGATAGCGCCTCGTCTCCGGGAGGCCACCTCGGTATCCTTCTCGTCCCCAAATCCGACCGAACGGCTCCCCGAAGCGGACAGAACGACCCATGGACTTCCTGCGAGAGCTCGGCATCGCGAGCGAGAACCCCGGCGCCTACAACGGCGAGTGGCTGGACGGCTCCGGCGAGATGCTGGAGTGCAAGAACCCCTCGACCGGCGAAGTGATCGCAAAGGTGCGCCAGGCCGGCGCCGACGAGTACGACGCGGTGATCGGCGCGGCCGACGATGCGTTCCGGCGCTGGCGCGAGGTCCCCGCGCCGAAGCGCGGCGAGATCGTGCGCCAGCTCGGCAACGCGATCCGCGAGCACAAGGACGCGCTCGGGCGGCTCATCACCCTAGAGATGGGCAAGATCTACCAGGAAGGCCTGGGCGAGGTGCAGGAGGCGATCGACATCGCCGACTTCGCCGTCGGGCAGTCGCGCATGATGTACGGACTCTCGATGCACTCGGAGCGCCCCGGCCACGCCATGCGCGAGCAGTGGCACCCGCTGGGCACCGTCGGCGTCATCACGGCCTTCAACTTCCCGATGGCGGTGTGGGCGTGGAACTCGATGCTGGCCTACGTCTGCGGCGACTCGTGCGTGTGGAAGCCGTCGCCGGATGCGGCGCTGTGCTCGATCGGCCTCGTCAACGTCGTGCGTCCGGTGCTCGAGCGCGAGGGCTTCGGCGGCCTCGCTTCGCTCCTCGTCGGTCCCGGCGAGACGGTCGGCCAGAAGATGCTCGAGGACGCGCGCCTGCCGCTGATCTCTTTCACCGGCTCGACCGCGGTCGGGCGCCTCGCGTCGCAGACCGTTGCCGGCCGCTTCGGGCGCACCATCCTCGAGCTCGGCGGCAACAACGCGGTGGTGCTGATGGACGACGCCGACCTGGACCTGGCGGTCCCGTCGATCGTGTTCGGCGCGGTCGGCACCGCGGGGCAGCGCTGCACCTCGACGCGCCGCGTGCTGGTGCACGAGTCGCTGATCGACGACGTGCAGGCGCGCCTCGTGCGCGCGTACGAGCAGGTGCGCATCGGCGACCCGCTCGACGAGTCGACCCTCTGCGGCCCGCTGATCAACCAGCGCGCCGTCGACGGCATGCAGCAGGCGATCGCCAAGGCGAAAGAGGAGGGGGGCGAGCTGGTCTACGGCGGCGACGTGCTCAACCTCGGCGGCACCCACGAGGGCGGCAACTTCGTCAAGCCCGCGATCGTGCGCGCGCAGAACTCGTTCGACATCGTGCAGCACGAGACCTTCGCGCCCGTGCTCTACCTGATCCCGATCAAGAGCGTCGACGACGCCATCCGCCTCCACAACGACGTGCCCCAGGGGCTCTCGTCGGCGATGTTCACGCTGAACATGCGCCACGCCGAGCGCTTCCTGTCGGCCGCGGGCTCGGACTGCGGGATCGCCAACGTGAACATCGGCACCTCGGGCGCCGAGATCGGCGGCGCCTTCGGGGGCGAGAAGGAGACCGGCGGAGGCCGCGAGTCCGGCTCGGACGCCTGGAAGGCCTACATGCGCCGCCAGACCAACACCGTGAACTGGTCGACCGAGCTGCCCCTCGCCCAGGGCATCACCTTCGGCTAGCGCGCATCCGCGCGCCGGTCCCCGCCGAACCGCTAGGCGTTAGGCCGGGTCCCCGAGCGGGGTCCGGCCTTCGTTCTCACCCGCGCCCCCCGTGTTCGCTGGCCTGCTCCTCACCGCCGCGCTCCTCCAGAGCGACGACCCGGCCGTGCCCCTCGCGGACACGCCGTCGGTGCCCCTCGCGCGTCTGCCCGACAGCGTCGAGCGGCCGGTGATCGATGGCGTCATCGACGACGCGGCGTGGGAGCACGCCACGGTGCTCGGCGACCTCGTGCAGGTCGTGCCGGTCGCCGGCGCCGAGCCGTCGGAGCGCACCGAGGTGCGCCTGGTGCACGACGCCGACAGCGTCTTCATCGCGCTGCGGTGCTTCGACTCGGACCCGGCGGGCATCCGCGCGACGCAGATGCTGCGCGACGCCAACCTGGACCCGGACGACCGCGTCGAGCTGTACTTCGACACCTTCCTCGACCGCCGCAACGCGTACTGGTTCCAGGTCGGCCCGGCGGGCTCGCTCGGCGACGCGCTGATCACGAAGAACGGCTCCAGCTTCAACAAGGACTTCGACGCGATCTGGTACGCCCGCGCGCGCGTCACGTCCGAGGGCTGGGAGGCCGAGATCGACATCCCCGCCGCGTCGATCAACTTCGATCCCGAGGCGCGCTCGTGGGGCTTCAACCTGCGGCGCTTCATCCGCCGCCGCAACGAGGTCGCGCGCTGGTCGCGGCCGAGCCCGGCCTACCGCTTCTTTGAGATCATCCACGGCGGCACGCTGACCGGCATCGGCAAGCTCGACCAAGGGCTCGGCCTCAACGTGGTGCCCTTCGGCGTCGCGAACTGGACCAACGACCGCACTTCGGACGAGTCCGACAGCGAGTTCGACGCAGGCGTCGACGCCTTCTACCGCGTGACGCCGAACTCGAAGCTCTCGGTGTCGCTCAACACCGACTTCGCAGAGACCGAGGTCGACGCGCGGATCGTCAACCTGACGCGCTTTCCGGTCTTCTTCCCCGAGCAGCGCGACTTCTTCCTCGAGGACTCGGGCGCGTTCTTCTTCGGGCGCTCCAGTCGCGGTGGAGGCGACGTGATCCCGTTCTTCAGCCGCCGCGTGGGGCTGGATGACGAGGGAGGCGAGGTGCCGATCCTCGGCGCGGTGAAGTGGACCGGCTCGAACGAGTCCTACACCTACGGCCTGCTCGACGTCCAAACCGACGACGTCGACGGGCTCGACGGCCAGAACCTGGCGGTGGGGCGCTTCTCGAAGAACTTCTTCGAGCAGTCCGACGTCGGCATCATCGGCACCGCCGGCGACCCGGTGGACGAGGGCCGCAACTCGACGGTCGGCGTCGACCTGAACCTGCGCACCAACCGCTTTCGCGGCGACGAGAACCTGCGCCTCTCGAGCTACATCCTGCAGGCCGACTCCGACGACGTCTCGGACCAGAACCTGGCCTACTTCGCCTCGCTCGCCTACCCGCAGGACGAGGTCGACCTGTCGCTCGCCTACACCGCCGTCGAGCGCAACTTCGACCCCGCGCTGGGCTTCGTACGGCGCGACGACATGAAGAAGTACGAGGGCGACTTCCGCTATCGCCCGCGCCTCTACTCGGCGATCCGCCGGCTGGACTTCACGCTGCGGACCGACCTGATCACCGACTCGGCCAACAAGACCGAGACGGTTGACATCACGATGCGGCCGCTGGGCATCGAGTGGGAGAGCGGCGACGAGTTCCGGCTCGACGTGCTGCACCGCCGCGAGGTCCTGGGCGAGGACTTCGACATCCAGGACGACGTCGTCATCCCCGAGGGCGCCTACACCTACGACCGCGTCGGCACGGTCTTCGAGACCGCCGATCGACGCCCGCTGACGGTCGAGGTGTCGTTCTTCACCGGCGGCTTCTTCGACGGCGACCGCGACGACTTCGGGCTGGACTTCGAGTGGCGCCCCAGCGCGCACCTCCTGCTGGGCGGCGAGTACGAGCTGAACGACGTCAGCCTGCCCGACGGCAACTTCCGCGTGCAGACCAGCCGCCTGCGCGCGAACTTCCTGTTCACGCCTGAGCTGTCGTGGTCGAACTTCCTGCAGTACGACACGGTGTCCGAGGAGCTGGGGCTCAACAGCCGCCTGCGCTGGATCCTGGAGCCCGGCCGCGAGCTGAACCTGGTCGTCAACCAGGGCTGGGACTACGACCCGCCCAGCTTCTCGTCGCTGAGCACGCAGGCGGTGGTGAAGCTCACGTACACGCTGAGGTTCTAGAGGCCCGCTCGACCACGGGCGCGCGCCGGACTCGACGCCTGGAAGTGCGTGGCAAGGCGCGCCGACGACCGCGTATCCAAGGCGCTATGCCAAGGAGGCGCAGCGCCGCCATGTGCGGTCGGCCCCGAGGGCCTGGAGTCGGCTTGGACGGGCTGGCCGGAGGTTCGAGGCAGCCGGGCGACGCTCGCCTCAGAACGTCCCTACCGTGATGTCGAGCGCGTTGGTCAACGCGATCGTCCCCGCCGCGTCCACCGAGGCTGCCTGGGTGCAGAGCGACAGGCCGACGAGCGCGCAGGAGTCCGGGATGGGGACCGCGAACGGCACACCTGGGCTGGCGGTGAAGACCAGCGTGCCGATCTGGCACAGCAGCGTCCCGAGCGGCGGAAGGGGCAGGTTCGTGGAGGCGCCGGAGGCGCCGAGCACGTCGAGCACCGCGCCCGGCAGGAACGCTGCGTGGTCGACGCGCGGGTCCCACGTCGAGCCCGTCACCGGGCCGCTGGTCAGCCCGGGGAGGAGGGCGCTCGGGTTGGCGGGCACGCCGACCCGGACGGTCTCGGTCGCCTGGAGCGACAGCATCCCGGAAACCGAGACCGCCGCGTCGGACCCGGCGGCTGTGTAGGTCCCGGCGACGACCTGAGTCGCCTGGCCGTTGTCGTACGTGACCGCGAGCGTCGAGCCCGCAAACTGACCGCCCGACACGAAGGCCTCGACGCCGAAGTCGGCGTCGACGTCGAGCAGGATGTGTACCTCCTCGCCCGGCTGGAAGTCGGTGAAGGCGAGGGTCAACGTGCCGTACACGGTTCGCGGCTCAGGCAGCGGCTGGAAGAGCGGATCGCCGTAGGTCCAGACGCCGTCGAAGCCAGACACGCCGGTCTCGTCGATGAGCTCTCCGGGCACCCCGCCGGTCTGCTCGGGGTCGAAGACGATTCCGTCCGCGAGCTCGAAGTGAAGCGTCGTGATCGAGACGCCGTTGCCGGAGGTGTTGCTCGCGGTGAGTAGATCGCCGGGGGCTGGCACGAAGTCCTCACCGAAGGTGCCCGTCGTCGAGAGGTCGTTGCCCCAGATCGGGCCGGCGAGCGCGAGCGCGAGCGCGGATCGGAAAAACGTGGCTAGCGGAGACATGCGTGAGCTCCTGGGGTGCGGGGTCGGCGGAACGCGAGCGGGTCTCCGTAGGGATTCCCGCCGAACGGCGGGGGTCGCGCGGTTCTTTGAGAAAACGACGCCAGGGGCGCTCCGCGTGCCCGATCGTGTGCGATTCCTGTGAGGACTTCGCCCGTCAGCGCGCGATGCGCTCGCGCCACGCCGCCGGCGGGCGGATGCGCAAGGGCGCCAGGTCCACGTCCTCGTCGGCCTGCCCGACGGCAACTTCCGTGTGTAGTCCAGCCGCCTGCGCGCGAACTTCCTGTTCACGCCCGAGCTCTCCTGGCCGAACTCCCTGCAGTACGACAACGTGTCCGAGGAGCAGCCAGGTGGTGGTGAAGCTCAGCCGTACGCTGCGCTTCCAGCGCGACGCGGGCGCACGACCCGAGAGCCGTGCGCCCGCTGCGCATGTCGGATCCGTGCCGGCTCTAGTTGGCGAACTTCGTCCGCAGGCCGTCGCTGAAGGCGAGCAGGCCGGCAAGGGCGCCGCTCGGGTCGATGACGGCCCACTGGTAGAAGACGTCGCAGCCGAACAGCGGCGAGGCGGCGCCCGGCATCAGGATCGGCAGCGAGGCGGCGCCCGAACCGTCGGTCAGGATCGGGCCGGCCGAGATCGAGCCGTCGACGTACAGGTTGCAGGCACCGAGGGCCGTCGGCGTCAGGTTCAGCGAGAGCGCGAGGATGGCCGGGGCGAAGGCGCGGGCATCGGTGAGCTCGAGGCTGAAGTCGGCCGCGCTGGCCGCTGGCAGGTTCGTGGCGCCGATGGCGGGGATCAACCCGCCGGTGCCGGCACAGCCGGCACCGAAGGCCATGGCCTGGGCCTGCGGGTTGGCCAGGATCACGGTCAGGTCTGCCTGGGCCTTGTTGGCCACGACGATGTCGGGCGTCTTGTCGCCGTTCAGGTCGGCGATGGCCACGGCGGCGGGCACCGAGCCGGCGCTGATGTTGGAGTTGCCCTCGAAGCCCGAGCCCGCGTTGATGAAGCCGTCGTGGCGGGTCAGGTCGCCCGAGCCCAGGTTCACGGTGACCGCGTCGTTGCGGTAGAAAAAGCCGGCGATGTTCTCGTCGTCGAGGTCGGCGCAGGCGATGTCGATCGGAGAGTCGCCGCCGGCGTAGGTGCCGCCGGAGGAGAAATCGCCCGCCGACCAGGTGCCGGCGGTCAGCCCGTCGTTGATGAGGACCTCAACGCCACCGGGGGTGAGCAGGTCCTGGGTGGTGACCAGGAGGTCCGCGTCGCCGTCGCCGTCGATGTCCGAGCAGCAGAAGCCCTTGGGCTCCTCGGCGGTTGAGAGCACGATCGGCGCGGCGAAGCCGCCGGCCCCGTCGCCTTCGTAGAGCAGCACGTCCTTGATGCCCGGAACGAAGATCGAGCCGCCCATCGAGGCCATGACGTCCTGGTCTCCGTCGCCGTCGAGGTCGCAGAGGTGGACCCCGTTGACCTCGCCGAAGCCGCCCGCCGGAGCGGTCAGCATCACCGGCGCTCCACCGTCCAGGCTCACCGCGACGCCGGACAGCCCGGCGATAAGGAGCTCGCCTTCGAGCGCGATCGCCAGATCGTCCAACCCCGAGCCGTCCACGTCACCGGTGTGCACGGCGACCGGGTTCGCACCGAGGCCCGACAGGTCGACCGTCGAGCTGACCGAGAGCGTCCCCTCAGGAGCGTTGGACAGAATGCGCACCGCATCGGCGCCCTTGGCCGCGACCGCCAGGTCGCTCCCGCCGCCTGTCACCAGGTTGCCGGACGCGAGCGCGACCGCTTGGTCGCCCGCGGTCAGCGCCGTGAAGGTGCCGGCGTCAAAGGCCCCCAGGCCGTCCCCCGCAAACAGGGTCACGCTGTCGTTGCCGACGTCGACCGCCGCTGCGTCCAGCAGGCCGTCGCCGGTCAGCTCGGCCAGGATCACGTCGCAGCGCCCGGTGGTCGGCGGGCCGATCTCGAACGCGTTGTCGCTGTTGGTCCCGACGACGTAGACCTTGCCGCTCCCGTCGACCTCGACCCCGTAGGCGTTGGTGAGCGGGTTCAGGCCGTCGCCGGTGGCATCGATGATCTGGGTGATCGTTCCCCCGGGCGTGACCTTGAACACGTTGCTGCTGACGAACCCCGCGACGTAGGCGTTACCGTCCCCGTCCACGGCGACGCCGGTCGGGAAGGTCAGCACGTTGCCGAGGCCGTCGCCGCTGTTGTCGATGATCTGGGTCACCGTGCCGCCGGGATCGATCTGGAAGCCGCCCAGCGAGCCCGTGACGTAGACGTTGTCGAGCGAGTCGATGGCGATGTCCTGCTCGGCGCCGGGCAGGCTCATGGCGAGGGTGACCGCTCCCCCCGGTGTGATCCGATGGACGCTCGCGCTGAACTTGCTGACGACGTAGGCGTTGCCGGCGCTGTCCACGCGCACGCCGATCGCCGTGTTGACCGCGTTCCCGAGCCCGTCTCCCGTGGCGTCGAGGATCTCGGTGATCGCACCGCCGGGCTCGATCTTGAAGGCGTTGTCGCTCTCGGAGGCGGTGACGTACACGTTCCCGGCCCCGTCGACCGCGATTCCTCGGGTGCCGTCGAGGATGTTGCCGGCACCGTCCCCGTTGGAGTCGATCAGCTCGGTGATCACCCCGGCCGGCGTGATGCGGAAGGCGTTGTCGCTCCCGGCGCCGGCGATGTAGACGTTGCCCGCGGCGTCGACCGTGATCTGCGAGGGCGCCGAGAGGGGGTTGCCCGCGCCGTCGCCGGAGGCGTCGATGACCGTGCTAACGGCGCCTCCCGGCTCGATCTTGAAGACGGCGTCGCTGCCGCCGGACGAGACGAAGACGTTGCCGGACCCGTCGATGGCGAGGTCCGTGGGGGAGTCGAGCCCCGAGGTGAAGTTGATGAGCTCTTGGATGCCTTGGCCGGCGCTCACGGCCGGGAAGGTGAGCAGCAGGGAGGAGACGACGGTTGCGCGATAGAGTTTCATTCAGACGGGACCCGGAGGGGTCGCGGTTTCCGGTGATGGAGAAGAGGGCCGTGCGGGGCGGCGTCGGAATCGGCCGGTCGCTCCCGCTTCTCCAGGCCAGGCGACGCCTGGCCGCGGACTCCCTGGCGGAATCCGGTTTTTCTCCCCGCAGGGCTCCGGGCCGGTCCGGGCCCCCCGTGGCTCGGAGAACCTCGATACAATGCAGGTCCCTGGACCCTTGCCGCGACGGGGATCCCCCGGCCCCTTCGCGACGCATGAACGCCTCCTCCGACCCAGAGACCGTTACACGGCTGCTTTGCGGGATCCGTTCGGGCGAGGCGGGAGCGGCGGAAGCGCTCCTTCCGCTGGTGTACGACCAGCTCGGAGCGCTCGCCCGGCAGGTCTTCTCCGACGAGCGCCGGGGCCACACCTTGCAGCCCACGGCGCTGATCCACGAGGCGTGGGTGAAGCTGGCGGGGCACCTGAACGCCCTGGAAGACCGGCGCCACTTCTTCGCGCTGGCGGCGCGGGCCATGCGCCAGGTGCTCGCGGATCACGCACGCGGCGGGGCGCGCCAGAAACGCGGCGGCGACCGGCGGCGCATCACCCTGGACGGCGAGGTCGGCACCGCGCGCGAGCGCGGCCTCGACCTGGTGGAGCTGGACGACTCCCTGCGGCGCCTGGCGGTGCTCAACAAGCGCCACGCCCGGGTGGTCGAGCTGCGCGTCCTGGGCGGCCTGACGATCGCCGAGACCGCGGACGTGCTCGACGTCTCCCACAGCACGGTGGAGACCGACTGGTTCACCGCGAAGGCCTGGCTGCGCCGGGAGCTGGCCCGGGCCTGATGGGGGACGAGGGCCGGCGCTACGCGCGGGTGCACGCGATCCTCGGCGGGGCCCGCGGGCTCGAGGGCGCGTCTCTCGACGAGTACCTGGCACGTACCTGCGAAGGCGACGCGGCGCTGCGAGGCGAGGTGCTCGAGCTCTGGGCCGCCGGCCGCGACGACGGGGCGGACGACGCCTTCGCCGAGATCGTGCTCGCGGGCGCCCGCCGGGCGCTGGACCGGGTCGTGGACGACGGCAGCAGCGCCTGGCTGCCTGACCGGATCGGCGACTACACCATCCTGCGCCAGATCGGCCGCGGGGGGATGGGGGTGGTCTACGAAGCGCAGCAGGACTCGCCCCGTCGGCGCGTGGCCATCAAGCTCCTGCACCCGATGCACGCCACCCGCGAGCGGCTGCGGCGCTTCCGCCAGGAGGCGGAGCTGCTCGGACGGCTCAACCACCCCGGCATCGCGCGCATCTTCGAGGCCGGCACCTTCGACGCGGGGCGCGGCCCCCAGCCGTTCTTCGCGATGGAGTTGGTGGACGGCGTCGACGTGCGCACCTATTGCGAGGAGCGCGGACTCGGCCGCCAGGAGCGCCTGCGCCTCCTGGCTCAGGTGGCGGACGCGGTCGAGTACGCCCACGGGCAGGGCGTGATCCACCGTGACCTGAAGCCGGACAACGTGCTGGTGGACGAGCATGGCCACCCGCGCGTGCTCGACTTCGGTATCGCCCGTTCCGACGGGACCTCCGCCACCCTCTCGACCATCGTGACCGAGGAGGGGCAGCTCGTCGGCACGCTCGCGTACATGGCGCCCGAGCAGCTGCGCCAGGTGCCGGGGGCCGTCAGCGTCCGGGTCGACGTCTACGCCCTGGGCGTGATGGGCTTCGAGCTTCTTGCCGGCCGTCTACCCCACGCGGTCGAGGAGCTGCCGCTCTCGGACGCGATCGCGATCCTGGCCACGGCCGAGCCGCCCCGCGCCGGTGTCTTCGACGCCACCCTGCGCGGGGACCTAGAGACCCTCCTGGGCAAGGCCCTGGAACCCGCGCCCGGCCGGCGCTACGCCAGCGCCGCCGCCCTGGCGGAGGACATCCGCCGGCACCTGGACCACCGGCCGATCGTCGCGCGCCCCCCCAGCCGCATCTACCAGGTGCGCAAGTTCGCGCGCCGCAACAAGGCCCTGGTGGGCGGCGTGCTGGCGACTCTGCTGGTCGCCGCAACCGGGGCCCTTGTGGCGGGCAAGTACGCGTTAGCGGCCGACCGCCGCACGGATCAGCTCGAGCGCGCGAACTACCTCTCCGGCATCGCCGCCGCGGGGGCGGCGGTGGAAGCGCGCGACTTCCGCGGGGCGGCCGAGCACCTGCAGCGCACGCCGGCGTGGCATCGCGGCTGGGAATACGACTATCTCCGAGCTCGGCTCAGCCAGCACACGGCGGAGTGGGAGCTGCCCGCAGCCGCCTGCACGACGCCGGCCTTCGGCGCGCGCGGAGTGCACGTGCTGGCGGGGCTCGCGAACGACAGCGTGGGCCGGTGGAACCTCGCCACCGGAGAGCTGCTCCAGGCGACGAGCTTCGCGGAGGCGGCCGTGCCGGCGGCGCAGTCGGCGGGCACGCTGCTCGTTGACGGTCGATCGGGGCGCTTCGCCCTGCGCACCTCGGATGCGGCCGTAGCGGTGGGGGACACAGCCGGAGGCGTGCAGCGTCGCATCTCTGCCTCCGATCCCGCGAACCCTCCGCGCGTCCTGGCCTGGAGCCCCGGCCGAGGGACGCTTCTCTACGGCGGCAGGGATACACGCCTGTGGGACGGCGAACGCTCGATCCCGTTCAGCGAAGAGCCACCTGGCTTCGCCGACTTCTCCCCGGATGGGGCGCGCGTCGTCGTGGGTGGCTCCAAACGTGTGGCGCTGCTCGACTCGGTGAGCGGCCGGACCCTGGCGGAGCAGATGCTCGACGACGTGGTGCTCCAAGTCGCCTTTGCACCCGACGGGCGCAGCGTGGCGGTGGCCTGCCTCTACCGCAACGCCTTCGTGCTCGACGCCGGCACGCTCGCGATCCGGCGGCGGCTCACCGGACACCGCGAGCGGGTCGAGAGCGTCGCCTGGACCCCGGATGGCGCCCGCCTGGTCACCGCGTCGTTCGATGGGACGGCCCGTCTCTGGGAGGCGGACTCGGGCCAGGTCGTCGCCGTCTACGAGTCCGGCATGGAGGGCGAGATCCGGGCCGCGGTCTCGCCGGACGGCACGACCGTGGTGATCGCCGGGGAGCGCATCCGCACCTTCCCGCTGGCCGACCCTGGGGTGCTGCGCGGGCACTCGACCTTCGCCTATGGTGTGAGCTTCTCGCCGGACGGTCGGCGACTGGCTTCCGTGGGCTTGGCGGAGCCCGAGGTCCACGTCTGGGATACGGCCTCCGAGCGCTCCCTCGGAACCTTCGGCGTGCCCAAGATGTTCAACGAGTCGCCGCGGGCTGAGTTCTCGCAGGACGGTTCGCGGTTGGTGGTGGGCACTTCGGCGGGATGCCTGCACTGGGAGGTGGAGTCCGGCGCGGTGCTGCCCGTGGTGGAGGCGGGCGACCCCGAGGTCAGCTTTCGCGAAACGCTCGCACGCCAGCTCGGCGGCGTGACGGGGAACGCCGCCTTACACCCGGACGGAGTCCGCGCCGCCCGGCCGGCGGTGGAAGGGATCCTGATCGTCGAGCTCCCGCCGGATTGGAAGCGCGGCGTTTCCGAGCCAAGGGCCAGCACCGTCGGCTGGGCCTCGGGGCAGCCGGGCGCGCGCCAGGTGGCACTGCTCGAGGGCCACGAGGGGCCGGTCTTCGCCCTGGCCTTCAGCCCCGACGGCACACGCCTCGCGTCGGGCGGCAACGATGGCACCATCCGTCTGTGGGATGCGGACACCCACGAACCGTTGCTCGTACTGCGAGGCCACGAGCAGTACGTCATGCACCTCGCCTGGAGCCCTGACGGCACACTGCTGGCCTCGGCCTCGGGCGACACCACGGTGCGCCTGTGGGACAGCCTGCCGCGGCACGAGCGGCGTGCTACAGGCCGAAGGTGACGCCCCGCAGCCCCGCAGCAAAGCGGGGCTCGCGCGCATCCATCACGAGCCGGTGCGCCACCGCAGCCCAACCGGCCCGCTTCGCGGGCCTCTCGGCGTTTCGCGGCACTTTGGGAACACCGGTGTCCTCGACGACCCGTTCAGGGTCGCCTGCGAGGCCAGCGTTCCCAAAGCACCAGCAGGCGCCGAGTTGGACCGCATTGCCACGACGCCTCGTGACGAATGCGGGCTAGCGCGCGATGCGCTTGCGCCATGCAACCGGCAGGCGGTCGACCGGGATGACGTAGCCCAGGCCGCCGGCCTCGTTCAGGTCAGCGATGCTGGCCGACGGCAGACCCACGAGCCGGCCCGAGGCGTCGATGCACGCGCCACCGGAGACCCCGGAGTGGACCGCGGCGTCGGTCTTGTAGACCACGCCCTCGACCTCGGCCGAGTAGCCCGAGACGATGCCGCGCGTCAGCGTGATCGAGATCAGCGAGCCCGAGCCGCCGGTCATCGGGTAGCCCAGAACGGTGAGCTCGTCGCCCAGCGGCAGCCGGCCGGGTGCGAGCTCGACGTGGGGGAAGCGCAGGTCCGCGGGCAGCGGCGCGCCGTCGAGCCCGCCGCAGATGCGCAGGAGCGCGAGGTCCACGTCCTCGCGCACGTCGAGCAGCGTGAGCGCGACCGACGGCACGGGCGGACGCGCCGCGTCGAGGGGGAAGCCGGCCGCGAGACTCGCGGGGCCCTCGGCGCCCTCGTCGGCACCGACCACCACGTGCGCGTTCGTCAGGACCAGGCCGGCGGGGGAGACCACGACCCCCGAGCCCGCGCCCAGCGGCCCGAAGATGCTCACCGTCGACGCGATCGCGCGCAGCGTCGGGTCGGAGCCCGCGGCCGCGGCCGGCGGCACCTCGATCGGCGGCGCGAGCGAGAGGTCGTCGCGCTCCTCGGTCGCGGCCAGCACCCGTACCGGGATCGCGCCCAGCGTCTCGTAGGCGGCGTAGGCGTAGACGTGCAGAAAGAGCTCGTCGCGCACCTCGCGCGGGTCGAGCATCAACCGCTCGAAGGTCCACGTGCGCGCCGACGAGCCGTAGGGCGCGTTCCACACGTCCGCCCCGGCCGACGGCCCGGCGACCAGCTCGACGTCGGCGAGGGGCGAGAAGGCCTCGAGGCGCAGGCGCCGGCCCGGCTCGCGGAAGTCGTCCGGGAGCGCCACGCGGAAGACCGCGCGCAGGCCGTGCTCGCGCCGTAGGACGTGTTGTTCGACCTGGTCGACCTTCAGCTCGGCGCGCTCCGGCAGCACCGCGTCGGCGCGCAGCGTCAGCCGCACCTCGGGCTCGGCCATCTCGTAGGCGGCGACCGGCGAGAGGGCGACCAGAAGGTGCCAGGTGCCCGGCGCGTACACGTCGGAGGCCTCCAGCAGCAGGTCCTCGTCGAGCCAGGCGCTCGCGGTCGCGGCGTCCCACAGCCCGGTCTCGGGCTGCGGGGGCGCGTCGAGGCGGGCGTAGAGCTCCACGTCGTGCGTGGCGCCCTCGGTGCGGACGCGCAGGCCGGTGGCGGCGGGGGGGAGCTCGATCCGGAACGCGGCGCCGGTCTCGGCGCGCGGGTCGAAGACGACCTCCCGCACCTCGCCGGCGGTGAGCGTCGCGACGGCGGGCTCGACCTCGCCCGAGCAGGCGGCGAGCAGGAGGAGGGCCGGGAGCAAGGCGCGCATCCGCGAGAGGATGGGCGACCCGGGGGCGGCTGGACAAGGGCAGGCGCCGCGAAAAAGAACACGGGCGCGACGGAGACCGCCGCGCCCGTGCGCTCGCCCGGAGAGCCCGGGCCGTTGCCCCGAAGGGCCTAGAAGTCGCCGTTCAGGTGCTGCATGTAGGCGAGCAGCCCCGCGCGGTTGGCGATGTTGTTGAGCTTGTCGTTCTCGAGCGCCGCCAGCAGGTTCGAGGTGCCGCCCATCAGGTCCCCGGCCTTGTTCAGGAAGATCTGCGCCCCGGTCAGGTCGTGGGCGTAGGCGAACTCGGACCAGTTCTGGAAGGCGTCGTAGGCGCCCGGCGTGTAGCCGTCCGACGGCAGTTGGGACAGCGAGCACCAGATCGGCTGCGACTCGTCGAGCGGGCCGACCGCGGCGTACTGCCAGGGTGCCGGCTCGCCCGGCCCCCAGGACATGTCCGAGATCAGTGCGTAGAAGGAGTCCTCTAGAACGTCCTCCATCATCGCGGTGTGCGCGACGTCGTCGCCGCGGTAGACGCTCTCGAGCATGCCGCGCAGGCCGTTGTCGAGGATCGCGTGCTCGATCGCTTGGCGCGCGCGATACTTGGCGTCGAGGAACTTCTCCTGGATGTTCGACTGCATGAAGCCGTTGCAGGCCCCCTGGCCGTCGAACATCATCTGCGAGACGATGTCGTACCACTCGCGGCGCCCTTCGCGCCACTCGGCGTCGGCGCACGAATAGGCGGCGTTGGTGCAGTCCAGGCCCCAGCCCTCGCCGCGACCGACGCGCAAGCCCGCACCGAAGTGCTCATCGACGTAGTCGAGGTCCCAGCGCAGGCCGCTGACCTGGACGTAGCCGCCCGAGGAGTTGTAGTACTGGTGCCACGAGAACTTGAAGTTCTCGGCCTGCATGCACAGGTCGTCCTGCGCCAGCGAGTCGTTGGCGATCCACGACAGCACCTTCGCCGCGCGCGTGTAGCGGCTGAAGTGCTGGTAGTCGTGCGCGTCGAAGCCCAAGAGCGTGTTCTCGTAGTCGGGCTTCATGCCGTTCGAGGACACGTGGTCGATCTGGAACTGCTCGGCCTCGTGCACGCCGAAGGCGTCCGCGCCGCTGAGGTTCGGGATGATGAAGTGGCTGAAGGGCACGTATTCGCCCGAGCCACCGACCTTCATCCAGTCCTCGGCGCTCGACGGGTCGCCGTCGGAGTTGAAGAGCGCGTTCGGCATGCGGTCCGAGTGCATCCGGTGGATCATGCGGAACTTCTGGTAGCCGGCGACCTCGGCCGCCCACACCGTCTGCATGCCGTCGAAGATGTTGATCTCGGCGCCGCCGGTCATGCCGCCGTAACCGACGCCGTAGGGGTGGGCGTAGCCGAGGTTCCCGACCTCGATCGGATAGCCGCCCTTCGAGGTGCCGTTCAGGATATGGCTCTTCAGGTCGCTGCGCTCGCTCTTGATGCCGTTTACGACCGACGAGAAGCCGACGTGGTCGAAGATGGGGATCAGGTGCCGCTGCGGCCAGTAGCGCGCGGTGTTGTCGTTCCACCACGACCAGTATTCGTGACCCTCCTCGGGGTCCATGCCAAGGCGCGAGAAGCCCAGGCCGGCGCCCTGCAAGAGGTCCTTGGCGCGGTCCTCGTCGCCGACCTTGCAGATCATCAGGCGGCGGTGGAACTGGCCACCCCACTCCATGACGTGCATGTCGGAGCCGCCCGAGATGCCCTTCACGATCGGGAAGATCGTCGAGCCGCCCTTCACGTCGCCGTTGCCGAACATCGGGTCCTTGTAGTCCTGGACCACGACCCAACCGTTCGGCACCGCGAGCTGGAAGTTCTTGAAGTAGAGCTTGTCGAGCGGGTTGTCGATGTCGGTCGACGGATCGACGCCGCTGTCCGCGTTCGAGACGCGGATGTCGAGACCCAGCATCTCCTCGCCGCTGAACGTGCGCGCGTAGGTGTGGACGCCGAGCCAGTGGTGCAGCGTGCCCGAACCACCCGAGACCGCGGGCGCGGGCATCAGGTGCTGGAACGAGCGCAGCTCGGCGGTGTGCTCGCCGTAGCGCATCAGCGCGTTCTTCTCGGCGCCGCCGTCCAGCGGCTGCATCGTGTACTTGTTGTCGAAGCAGTCGTAGCTGATGAACTCCAGGTTCGCCGGGTTCCCAACCAGGTTCTTGATCGAGGTGGGGACGGCGGTCGGGCCGTTCTGCAGGTCCTCGACCCCGGGCGTCCCGGGGGAGGGCTGCGAGGCGTGCGTGGCGAGGACGATGCGGTACGTCGCGCGCGAGCCCACGGCCTGCGAGCCGCGGCTCACCCGCGCGATGATCTCCACGACGTCGGCGCCGTCGACCTCGTCGTTGGCGTACCACGACGTCACCTCGGCCTGCGCGCCGTAGGTCTCCCCGCTGACGTCCACCACGCCGAAGGGCTGCTGCCCATCCGGCCGCGGGAAGACGCCCGGCGGGATCGGCAGCGTGCCGTGCAGGAGGAAGGACTCCATGTCCGGAACCTCCACCTCGAACACGCCCACCGAGGCTCCCTCGACGAGCGGAACCTGAGGCGGCCCACTCGGACTATCCGAGCCACCCCCGCCACCGCCCGCACAGGCCGCCGCAAAGACGCTCAGTGTCGCCGCCGTAATTCGAACGAGAAACGGATTCCCACGGCGCGTAACGCCGGCGTGATCCGGGCATACTTCGAGCCCGGAGCGAGTCGCTTTTCCCATCGGTCCCTTCCTTGTTTTTGAGCCCGGGGATGGGCTCACTTCCCGCGTGGACCGATCGGGGTTTGTGGCTAACGGTCTTGATTGGGAATGGGAATTCCTTGGATGGGGAGGGACATCCCGTGGGCGGCATGGGGCCGCGTTCGCCGGATCGGCGTGCGCCGCCGCCGGTCATGCAGCGAGTCGGCAGGCCTCCGGTCGGCTCGACTCCGGAAAACCGCGCGAAAGTTGTACCCGCAGACCTCGTCTGCCGGCATTACGGGGTGTCGGCCAGAGGCTCGCTCGAGGTCGGTGCTCGCGAAGCGTTTGCCCCGCTCTTCGGTGCGGGGGGGGGGGGACCGATATATATGTCTCAGGACTCCTTGCTTGCGGCGTTGGCCGCAGCGCGCAGGGGCGATCGGTCCGCTCAGGATCGCCTCTGTCTCGCCTTCTACCCGGACGTCCTCGCCTATGCCCGCAGGAAGATGGGCCCGCGTGCCCAGAGGCTTGACTCACCGGAGTCTGTGGCGAACGAGGGGTTGGCCAAGACGATGCGCGAGATTGGCGGCCTTCCGGCCAGCGCCGGACTTGGCGACCTGAGGGCGCGGCTGTATCGAAACACCTGGACCCGGATCGCCAACCTGGTCAACGGTCATGAGGGCTTCCTCGGGCAGTCCGCCGACGCCCACCCGAGCGCGCCGCCGGTTCCGGCGACTCGCACGACTCGAACGGTGACCCGCCGTGACCAGGTTCGGTTTCTCAGGGCGCTGATCCGACTCCTCCGCCCGAAGTACCGGAAGGCTGTCTACCTGCATGCGATTAGCGGGTGGAGCTACGACCTGATCGCTGACCGCTTAGGCCTCCGCAGAGATACGGCAAAGCGGCACTACGGGCGTGGCGTTCAGGCGCTTCGGTGCATAGTCGACTCCAGGACGGCGTGAGCAGCTCGGATGATGATCCGCTCGATGCTCTGAGGCCCGACGCGCGGGGGCTTCTGGAGGACCTGGTTCAAGACGGCCTGGATCTCGGTGCGGTCGATGTCCCCGGGATCGAGGGGGGCGAGTCCCTCCACTCCGGGCGTCAGGTCGGCGAGTTCGTCCTCGAGTCGAGGCTTGGGGCCGGAGGAATGGGCGTCGTCTGGAGCGCTAGGCAGCTGTCAGTCGCCGGTCGGCGGGTGGCGATCAAGTTCATTCGCGGCCCACACTCGGCACGGAGGCTGCGGCGTTTCGAGAAGGAGATTGGAGTCATCGCGAGGCTGGACCACCCGAGCATCGTGCGGATCTACCACTCGGGAGAATGCGACGGGTCGCCCTACTTCGCGATGATGCGTGTCGATGGAATACCGGCGTCGCGGCTCATCGATCGGCTCCGCGCTGCTCCAGGGCCGCCCCGACTCGCGCAGGAAGCTCGTGGATTCGTTGCGGCGGAACGTACTCGGGCGCGTGGAGCAAGCGTCGCACGCGGGGACGAGCAAGACGAGGACGAACGATGGTCCGGGTCCTATGTCGACTGGGTCGCCCGCGTCGGAGCGGACCTCGCTGATGCCCTTCAGCACCTCCACGAGAAGGGAGTGGTCCACCGCGACATCAAGCCGGCGAACATCATGGTGCGGCCGTCGGGCAGGACGATTCTGGTCGACTTCGGACTCGCCCGCGAAAGCTCCTCCGCTTCGATCACCAGCGACGGCGGCATGGTGGGAACCGAGCACTACGCCGCCCCGGAGCAGCTTGACGGAGTCCCGGTCGACTCGCGCGCGGACGTCTACTCCCTCGGAGTCACGATCTTCGAACTGCTGACCCTGGAGCGCCCGTTCCTGGGCGCAAGTCGCCGGGAGCTGCGCGAGCAGATGGCGGCGCGAGTGCCCGATCTGGGACGGAGCTATCCGCACGATCTGAGGATCATCTGCCTGACCGCGATGGCCGCCAGCGCGGGTCTGCGCTACTCGACCCCAGGTGCGCTGTCGAATGACCTCCGGCGCTTCCTCGCTGGGGAGCCTATCCAGGCTCGACCGCCGCGGCTGTATGAACGAGTCAGACGGCTTGTGGCGAGGCATCCTCGATGGGCGTCGGCGCTGGCGGCGATCCTCTTGGTCCTGAGCGGAATCGTCGGCAATCAGATCCAAGGCTGGCGAGAAACGACGCACGCCGCGGAGCAGGCGCGGCAGGCGGCTGCGCCGAAGCTCAACGAGCTACGGGGGAAGCAGGCAGAGCTCGTTGCCACGACGTACGAGTGGGGCGAGGCCAAGACGCTCGACTACCTCTCGACCTTCAGCGATGGTGGTGTCGACTGGAAAGAGATCGATGCGCTGGAGGTCAAACTGCTTGGCCTCCGCGCGGAACTGCCCGGCCTGTACCGCAACGCCGAGCGTCTACTGGGTGCAGCCCTTTTGCTCGCTCCGGGTTATCCAACCGCCGAGGAGGACCTGCGGGAGCTCCTCTTGGAGGAGTACGCGCAGGCGCTCCGCGACTACCGTGACTTGCTTGATCCCTCCTACCTCAAGGACATCGAGGCTCGTCTTCGAGGCCTCGAGGACCCTAGGCTCGACTCCCTTCTGGAGACCGAAGGGGAATTCCGACTGTCGATTCGGCCATCAGCGGGAAGAGCACGCGTCTTCTCGGCCTCGGGCAAACTTGAACTCGACTGGGCCAGCTTGGGGGAGGAGCCCAGGGTCTTCCTTCTCCAGGAGGGCTCCTACGTCGCGGAGATCGAATCGAGTGGATACGCGCCGGCGCGTGTTCCATTCCTGGTCCGGCGCCCTGCGTGCTACGAGGAGGATGCTCACGCGAGGCCGGCGCGCGAACTCGAAGTTGAGCTTCTGCCGGCGCGGGCGCTGCACGACGCGTTCGTGTACATTCCCGGCGGGTGGACCCTCGTCGAGGACGATCCCCCACGATGGGCGTTCGTTGAGTCCTTTGCGATTCAGCGGCGTGAGGTGACTCGCGGAGAGTGGGCCGCGTGGATGAACCGAGAACAGCGCGACTCACCGGTGGTCCCGAGTGCGCTCCAGCAGGTCCACGTGACCCACAAGCGACTCTCGGGACCCCGCTGGGCTGTCGCCGTGGGCGCCTATGAGTCGCTTCTGGTCGCGGCGTTAGGAAGTAGGGCTCCGGCTATCTCCTGGCCGCGGGTGGAGGCTTGGGTCGCTAGCTATCCGCACAAGGCTGTCGTCGGAGTGACGAGGACAGAGGCAAAGGGCTTCGTCGCTGGCTCTGTGGGCTTCCGCGGTTCGCTGCCGGACGACTGGTATCCCTCGCTTCCGCGGGCAGTGGAGTGGATTCGTGCGGCGCGTGGAGCGGACGCCCGTCGCTATGTGTGGGGCGACGAGAGAACCGAAGGATGCGACGAGTCGGTATTCGGAGTTATGGCCCTCGCGCGCTCCGTGTCCGAGTGGATGGCGGAGACGCACGGACCCGTGAAGGGACTCTTTGAAGTGCGGGGCGGCACGGAGAACAGCTGGACGGAGGAGCAGGTCCGTGTGACTGTCTCTACTTCCTCGTGGAACACCCCCTATGCCGATGTTGGCTTCCGCCTCGTGCTCCGGAGGCTTCCGCCGAGGTTTCGTATCGCCGGAGTCGAGGTGACGAGTTGGCGCGAGGACTTTCGGGTCGACACGCTGGGGGAGCTCGAGGAAGCCGGTTGGACTCCCCTGGTCGGCGCGTTCGGCGACGTGCGCTGGAACCCGGACCGAAGGCCTCGGCTCGAGCTATGGGAGCATCGGTTGCGTCTCGAGGGGCAGTGGGGGAACGAGAGCGACCGAATCTTCGTGTGGCGCTGCATTGGCGAGCCGGCAGACTTTACCGTTACGGCCGTTGGCAAGGTCGTAGGCTTCCGGAGCCAAGCGCCGCTGCGGGGCATCGGCCTACGGGTAGCCTCTTCGCCGCTCGAGCTCGCTACAGACTTCGCGCGCCTCGGGATCGCCGCGGACGGGACAGCCTATCTTTCCGGAGTGGAAGGGACTGAGGCAAGAGAGCAGGTGGCAGCGGGCGACGTGACCGGAGGCTGGTTTCACTTCGAGTTACGCAAGCGGGGCGATCGGATGCTTGGGCGGGTGTGGCCGGTTGGCGCTGCTGAGCCTCCGCCGCAGGTGATCTCGCTGCCTAGGAACAGGGCGCCATTCCGCTTTGTCGCGATCGAGATTCCGAACTTCGTCGGCGCCACGGCGGAGTTCGAAGAAGTCGTCTTCCGGCTCGACTGACCCCCTTTTCGGGACAGAGGTGTCCCGCGGTGACGCGCTGGCTGGCAAGGGGATATAGACGCGGGGCAAGCATTGCCGATGCGCATGCCGCGAGCCTGCTCCTAGCCTCGCGATGTGTCGATGCGCGGCTGTGCTGTGCAGCGCGCCTCTCAATTAGACAACACGCTCTAGTACTCCGAAAGATCCCTATGAAGCTCGCTCTCTCGCTCGCCGCCCTCGCCGGCGTGATTCTCCTCGCCCAAAGCACCTCTCCCACGCTCGACGCCCAGGTCGCGGTCGGCGCCCCGTCGGCGTCCGGCCAGGCCGGCCTCATCAAGGTCGACACGGGCTGGCCGCCCAAGCCGGCCGACATCGTGAACGTGGATTCGTGCAATCACCCCGGCGCGACCGGGACCAGCGGCTGCAACATCACGATGGGCCCCTCCCAGGTGCACGTCGCCTTCACCGTCCCCGCAGATCATTGGCTCGTCGTCACGAACTTCGAGGAAGGCAGCAACACCAGCGCGAGCGACAAGATCGTCACGCTGGTCGAGGTCGCGGGCGGCGTCACGACCGTTAAGCGCGGCCACGACTTCTCCGGGGTCGAGGCCGGGACCGACGACTCCGAGTCGGGGCCCTACGTCTCGCCGGTGGGGTTGGTCTTCGCGCCGGGCTCCGAGGTCGGGCTACGCACGACCGCGGCCGCGCCGGCCACGATCTTCCTCAACTACACCCTGACCGGCTACCTCGTGGACGCCTAGCGCGTCCGTCCGGGCCGGTGTTCCTGAGTGCACCGGCCCGGCGTTCTCGGTCTACCCCTCGCTGAGCGCCGTCGCGCCCGCGAGCTGCGACTCGCAATGCGCGCGCAGGTCGTACGCCTTGCGGATGTCCGCGTGCTCGAAGGGCTTGTCGCTGAGGCGCAGGAACTTGTCGAGGTCCTCGATCGCCGCGTCGAAGCGGCCGGTCTCCGAGAAGAGCTGCGCGCGGTAGCCGTAGGCGTCGGCGCGCTCGGGGTCGATCGCGACCGCGTCGCGCACGTGCTCCAGGGCCTCGGGCGTGCGGCCGAGGCGGTGGAGGATCGAGGTGCAGAAGAGGTGCGTCTCGATCTGCAGGTCGACGGCCGAGACGATGCTCTCGCGGGCGACGTCCTCCTCGGACTGGGTGAGGTCTTCGGCGCGCAGCGTGGCTTCCCAGCCGAGCTGTTCGCCGTGTGAGGTCTCGAGCAGCTGGCGGCCCCAGTCGAGCGCCTCCTCGTAGTCGCCCAGGTGGGCGGCGACGCGCAGCAGGCCGTTCAGGGCCTTTTGGATCTGGGTCGGGCCGGCGAGGACGCGCTCGTAGTTCTCGTGGGAGCGCTGCCAATACCCGCGCGCGTCCTGGGCCAGCTCGGTGGCGCGGCGCTCGGGGTCCTCGTGCTCGGTGAAGCGCTCGCCCGAGGCGATGGCGCGGCTGGCCTCGTCATGGGCCTGCCCGAGGCGCTCCTGGGCGGTGGCGAGGCCGAGCAGCACCGGCGCGTCGTCGTCGCCGTCGTCGAAGAGGTCCTGGAAGAAGCGCTCGGCGATCAGCAGGTCC
Organism: Planctomycetota bacterium; assembly: GCA_039029355.1. Lineage (GTDB taxonomy): Bacteria > Planctomycetota > UBA1135 > UBA1135 > JBCCGI01. Next base: position 83,439 of record JBCCGI010000015.1, on the reverse strand, counting down.
TCGGTGCTCCCCAGCCGCAGGCGGATCCAGCCGACCATGCGCCGCATCGGACGGTTGTCGGGTTCGATCTCGAGGGCCTTGACCGCCTGGTCCTGGGCGCGGATCAGGCTGCCGTCCTGGTAGAGGTAAGTGGCCGTCGTCATGTACAGCTCGAGCTGCTTCTCGGGGTCGATCTCGACCTCGTTCGAGGAGCAGGACACGAGCGGCAAGAGCGCTAGGAGAGCTAGGGGCGTCTTCATCGGCGGGTTCCTCTGGGGTTGGGCGGACCGCTCATCCTATCCCTGGGGGGCGGGACCGACTACCGACGCGCGTCCAGGAGACGCCGGAGGCGGTCCTCCTCGACCCGCAGGCGCAGGACGCGACCGCCGGACAGGATCACGAGGCCGGCCGGGGCGCCCTTGGGCTTTTTGACCTCCTTGCAGCGCGCTACGTGGATGTCGGCCTTGCGCGCGCCCTTCAGCGGCGAGAAATGGAGGGCGAGGTGGGCGGCGTCCAGCACGTCCTCGGGGTCGGGCTCGACGCCGCGCTCGGCGCGCAGCACGACGTGGCTGCCGGGGGCGTCGGCGGTGTGGAGCCACAGGTCGCTGCCGCGCGCGACCTTCAGCGACAGCGTGTCGTTGTCGCGCGCGCTCTTGCCGACCAGCACGTCGCGGCCGCTGGCGGTCTGGTAGGTGCGGTAGGGGACGCGCGGCGCCGCGCGCTTTTTGGGGCGGCGTGGGCCGGCTTCCTGGCGCGGGCTGAGCTGGCCGCCGTCGATCGCGCGGCGCTCCAGCTCCTCGGGCTCGACGGCGGGGTCCTGGGCGTCGGCGAGCAGCGCCTCGAGCGCCTCCAGGGCGCCCTGGGCGCGCGACTCGTCGGCCTCGAGGTTCTCGGCGGCGCGGACCAGCTTGCGGTAGCGCCGGAAGAGCCGCTCGACGTTTTCGTTCGGCGTGAGCTTCGGGTCGAGCTCGAGTCTGCGCTTGGCGCCGTCGGGCGAGAACCAGTCGTCGAGCTCGATCTCGCGCTGCCCGCGCTTGAAGCTGCCCTGGGCGGCCTTCAGGAGCTCGCCGTCCTGGCGCACGCGCTCGGACTCGGCGGCGGCGGCGCGGCGCTCGGTCAGGCCGGCCAGGGTGCGCTCGGCCGTCTTGCGCTTGCGCTTCAGGCGCTGGGTCAGGTCCTTGCGGAGGGCGGCGTCGTAGATCGCCTCGGCCTGGACGCCGAGGGTGAGCTCGACGCGGCGTGAGAGCGGCGCGTCGGTCGCGGGCTCGTCCGCGGCGTCCTCGGCGAGCGAAAACGCCTCTGCGAGGGCCGGCCCGGGGTCCGAGGGGGCTTGGCCGAGCGGCGGGTTCCAGCGCTCGCCCGCGCGCAGCCGGGGCTCCGCGCCGGCCTTGGCGGGGGGCGGGACCAGCACGTCGCGCACGCGCTCGTCCGCGTCGATCAGCACCAGGTTCGAGTGGCGTCCGACCAGCTCGAGCACGAGCGCCAGCTCCTTTTTACCGTCCGAGCGCAGGGCGAGCCGCACCAGCCGGTCCGCGGCGAGTTGCCGCAGCTCGACGAACTCGGCGCCGGGGAGCTCGGTGTCCAGGCGCCGGAAGAAGGGGCCGACGGGGCCGCGGTGGGAGCGGACGCGGGCGCGCACCAGGTGGAGGCGCGCCGCCCCCGGGTCGGCCGACAGCCGCAGGCGCCGGACCGGCGGAGCGTCCGCCGGTGCCTCGTCCGAGCCCCCGGTCGGGGGCTCGAACGCGATCAACAGATCGCGCGGCGGCAGCGGCTGGACGTCGCGAACGCGCCAGCCGCGCAGCAGCGGCCCGATCTCGTCGACCAGCTCGCCGACGTGGCGGGCGCTTAGCGCTCCTCGCCGCTGTAGACCCACGCGTCGGTGACCGGGGTCCACTCGCAGATCTCCTCGGCGTCGGGGAAGAAGAGCGCCAGCTCCTTCGCCGCGGACTCCGGGCTGTCGGACCCGTGGACGAGGTTGTTGGAGAACGACATGCCGAAGTCGCCGCGGATCGTGCCCGGGTCGGCCTTCGAGGAGTCGGTCGCGCCGATCACCCGGCGCGCGACCTCGATGGCGCTCTTGCCCTCGAAGGCCAGCGCGACGACCGGCGCCGAGGTCATGAACTCGACCAGGTTGTTGTAGAAGGGGCGCTCCTTGTGGACCTCGTAGTGCTTCTGGATCAGCTCCACCGGGAACTGCCGAAGCTTCAGGCCGATGAGCTTGAGGCCCTTGTCCTCGAAGCGAGCCAGGATGCGTCCGATCAGGCCACGGTGAACGGCGTCGGGCTTGAGCAGGAGGAGGGTGCGTTCCACGGGATGACGGGGGAATTGGGTCCTTGGGATGGCGGAAACGAACCGGTGAGGATAGCGCTCGGCGGGGGGGGCGCGAAAGGGGCCGGCGCGAGACTCCGGCGCTTCCCCGTCCCGGGCTGCGACCCATTGTCGCGGACCATCGTCAGGGCGGACCTTGGGGCTCTTCGCCTTTTCTTGTCCGCGAGGTTGACCGCCCCGTTGGCGCTCCTAGAGTGGTTGGCCAATCCTCCGGATCAGGGGCTCCTGCCCCCGCATCCAGGGGCCTTTCTCAGAGCAAAAAAAGATCCCCTTCCGTGGCTCCGGACCAACTCGGCCGCCCCGGCCAAGATTACGTGCGCTACGCCGGACTGGGCTTCCAGTTCGCGGCGACGCTCGTGCTCTTCTCGCTCGGCGGCTGGTGGCTCGACGGCAAGCTCGGATCGTCGCCGTGGCTGCTCCTCCTTGGAGTCCTCCTCGGTTTCGGCGGAGGGATGTTGTCGCTCGTGAAGAAGGTCCCCGGCGCCACCGGAGGGTCGAAGGACCCAACCACCGACCGATGATGAACCGCCTGACCCTCGGAACGCTTGTGAGCGCGGCCTGCGCGGCCGTCGTGGCGTTCCTCGTCGGCGGGCGTGAGGGGATGGGCGGCTTCGCCGGCTTCCTCCTCGGCGCTTCGCTGTCGGGCTTCGGCGTCGCGTGGCAGCTGCACGTGTTCCGCACCGCTCCCGACCGCGTGTTCGGCGCGACGGTCAGCGTGCTGCTCTTCAAGCTCGCCGTGCTGCTCGCCGGGACGCTGGCCTTCCGCTACCTCGAGCCGGTGGCCGAGAAGGCGGACTGGCGCAGCTTCGCGGTGGCCTACGCGGCCGGCGTGCTGGTGGTGATGGTCCTCGGGCTCCTGGACACCCTGACCCTGCTCAAACAGCGGAGAAGTGTCGCGTGAACGCTCCGGTACGCCTCCTTCTGATCGCGCTCGTCCTCGTCGGCGCGCTCTTCACGTCCTTCAAGTTCACGCCGCACCACGAAGGGGAGACGGTCTTCGAGACGCTCTACTTCCACGTGGTGCCCGCGAAGCTGGTCACGGACAACCACGCGCCGCACGACGAGCAGGAGTACCTGATGGCGGCCAGCCTGCCGCTCCCGGGCCTGTTCGACATGGACACCCACCACGAGGGCACGCAGCTCGTCTTCACGAACCTGCAGATCTTCCAGATCGCCTCTGTGCTCCTGTGCTTGGTCTGCTTCTTCGGGCTGTCGTCACAGATCCGCAGCGGCAACGCCGACCCACTCGGGCGCTTCTTCATCGGGTGGGCGATGTGGATCCGCGACGAGATGGTGTACCCGAACCTCGGCAAGGAGGACGGGGCGCGCTTCCTGCCCTACTTCCTGACGCTGTTCTTCTTCATCGTCTTCATGAACCTGATGGGGCTGCTGCCCTGGTCGGCCACGCCGACGGCGAGCATCGCCGTGACCTGCGCGCTGGCCGTCATCACGTTCGGCAGCATGCTGATCGTGGGCATGCGGACCCAGGGCGTCGTGGGGTACTTCAAGAACCTCGTGCCCCACGTGCCCGCGGCCCTGTGGCCGCTGATGTTCGTCGTCGAGCTCGTCGGCCTGCTCGTGAAGCCGTTCGCGCTGATGATTCGTCTCTTCGCGAACATGACGGGGGGGCACATGGTCGTGCTCTCCTTCCTCGGCCTGATCTTCTTCTTCGGACAGGAGAACCCGACGGCCGGCTACGGCGCGTCGCCGGTCGCGATCGGCTTCGCCGTCTTCATCATGATCATCGAGAGCTTTGTGGCGCTGCTGCAGGCGTACATCTTCACGCTGCTCTCGATCCTCTTCCTGGGCTCCTCGCTGCACCCCGAGCACTAGGCCGCCGGCGGCGCGTACGCCTACCCAAGCAACCCCGGCTCGTCCGGGGGGACCAACGACCCCACTAACCAAACCCGACCAGGCTCTCAGCGCCTGAATCAGGAGACCTAAACGAGATGAACCTTCCGCTCCAAGACGAACCCCAGGCCGTGATGGACATCGCCAAGTTCGGCGCCGGCATCGGCGCGGGCATGGTTTCCATCGGTGCTGGCCTCGGTATCGGCCGCATCGGCTCGGCCGCGAACGAGGGGATCGCCCGTCAGCCTGAGGCCGCGGGCGACATCCGCGGCGGCTCGATCATCCTCGCGGCGCTCATCGAGGGTGTCGCTCTGTTTGCTGTGGTCGTCAACCTGCTGATGGCCCTCTAGGGCCTCCTCGGGGTCGACGGCGGCCCGCCTGCCGCTCCGCCTACCGCGACGGACGGCGGGCCGCCTCTCGCACCCTCCCCCCAAGCCACACCCAGACCTCACCTACAAGGAACCTGCGATGCTCAACGCCGCGATCCTTCCGCTAGCTGCCGAGGGCGGATTCGACCCGATGGATCCGACCAGCTTTGGCGGTGCCATCTGGACCTGGATCATCTTCCTCGTGTCGCTGCCCTTCATCTGGAAGGTGGTGATGGGGCCCATCGCCAACGCGCTGACCGAGCGCGACGAGCACGTCGCCCGGGCCATCGCGACGGCGGAGAAGGCGAGCGCCGAGGCCGAGGCCGCGCGCGCCGAGGTCGAGGTCAAGCTGGGCGAGGCCAACGCGGACGCCGCGCGGCTTCTGTCCGAGGCCCGCGAGCGCGCCGAGGCGCGCGAGCGCGAGATGCTCGACCAGGCCAAGCAGGAAGCGGCGGCGATGGTCGACTCGGCCCGCTCCACGATCCGCGCCGAGCAGGACAAGGCGCTGGCGACGATCCGCGCCGAGGTCGTCGACCTCAGCCTCAACGCCGCGTCCAAGGTGCTCGAGCGCAACGTCGCGAGCGAGGACGACCGCAAGCTGGTCGGCCAGCTCGTCGGTAGCCAGGAAGGCTCGGAGGCGTGATCGATCCCGTCACGAGCCGCTACACCGAAGCGCTGTTCGGTCTGGCCAAGCGTGAGGGCGCCCTCGCGGACGTCGAGGGCGACGTGAGCCGTCTCGCCGAGGAGCTCAGCGCTCCCGGCGTCGGCGCCTTCTTCCTGGACGCGCGCCTCTCGGTGGAAGCGCGGCGCTCCAAGATCGAGCCCCTCCTGTCGGGGATGCACCAGCTGACCCAGAACTTCGTCCACCTGCTCTTCGACAAGCGTCGCGAGAACGTGCTGAGGAGCCTCGGCGAGGCCTTCCGCCAGCGCGCCCTGCGCGACCGCGGTGCGGTCGAGGGCGTGGTCGAGAGCGCCCGTCCGCTCGGCGCCGCCGAGCTCGGCGAGCTGTCGACGGCCCTCGGCGGCCGCCTCGGCAAGACCGTCACGCTGCGGAACGAGATCGTTCCCGACCTGCTTGGCGGCGTCCGCGTCGTCGTCGAGAGCCGCATGCTCGACAACTCCGTCCGGGGCCGTCTGGATGGCCTCAAAAAGCGCATGGAGGAAGCCCCGCTTCCCTCCACCCAGAGCTAACCGCTCCTCCCTTCAGCCAGAGAACCTAAGTCATGGATCTTCGACCCGCAGAAGTCACCTCCATCCTCGAGAAGGAGATCGCCAACTATCAGGGCGACGCCTCGATGCAGAGCGTGGGCACCGTCCTCTCGGTGGGGGACGGCGTGGCCCGCGTGTGGGGCCTCGACGACTGCATGATGAACGAGCTGCTGGAGTTCTCCGGCGGCGTCCGCGGCGTGGCGCTCTCCCTGGAGGAGGACAACGTCGGTTGCGTGCTCCTCGGTGACGTGACCCAGGTCAAAGAGGGCGATCAGGTCCGGACCACCGGGAAGATCATCTCGGTGCCCACCGGACAGGCGCTGCTCGGCCGCGTGGTCAACGCCCTCGGCGACCCCGTCGATGGCCGTGGACCGCTGGCGGTGACCGACACCGATTTCTGGCAGATCGAGCAGCCGGCCCCGTCGGTGACCGAGCGCCAGCCGGTGACCGAGCCGATGCAGACGGGCCTGAAGGCCGTCGACGCGATGATCCCGATCGGCCGCGGCCAGCGCGAGCTGGTCATCGGCGACCGCCAGACCGGAAAGTCGGCGCTCCTGATCGATACGATCATCAACCAGAAGCGCACCGGCGGCGGCGACCCGGAGAACCCGGAGCAGATGATCTGCATCTACGTCGCGATGGGGCAGAAGCAGTCCACCGTCGTCGACGTCGTGCAGCGCCTCGAGGCGGGCGGGGCGATGCCCTACACGATCGTCGTCTCCGCGCCTGCGACCGACGAGGCCTCGATGCAGTACCTGGCGGCCTACGCCGGCTGCACCATGGGCGAGCGCTTCCGCAACGAAGGCCGCCACGTGGTCATCTTCTACGACGACCTCTACAAGCAGGCGCTGGCCTACCGCCAGGTGATGCTGCTCCTGCGTCGTCCGCCCGGCCGCGAGGCCTTCCCCGGCGACGTGTTCAACCTGCACAGCCGGCTCCTGGAGCGCGCCGCGAAGCTCGCGGACAACGCACCCGAGGTCAATCCGCTCTACGCCGCCGGCGGCGGGTCGCTGACCGCACTGCCGGTCGTCGAGACCCAGGAGAACGACGTCTCCGCGTACATCCCGACCAACGTGATCTCGATCACCGACGGCCAGATCTACCTGGAGTCGACGCTGTTCAACGCGGGCGTGCGCCCCGCGGTGAACGCGGGCATCTCGGTCTCGCGGGTGGGTGGCAACGCCCAGACCAAGGCCATGAAGAAGGTCGCCGGCGGCCTGCGTCTGCAGCTCGCCCAGTACCGCGAGCTGCAGGCCTTCGCGCAGTTCGGCTCGGACCTCGACAAGGCCACGCAGCAGTCGCTCCTGCGCGGCGAGCGCATGGTCGAGATCCTCAAGCAGGGCCAGTACGTCCCGCAGTCGATGTCCGACCAGGTGATGATCATCTACGCCGCGACGTCGGGCGGTCTGGACGTGGTCCCCGCCGACAAGGTGGTGGCGTTCGAGAAGGAGTTCCTCCAGCACATGGCCGATGCCCACCCGGAGGTCGGCGAGCGCCTGGAGGCCGACGGCAAGGACCTCTCCGACGAGGAGAAGAGCACGCTCGACGCCGCCGTCAAGACCGTCGCAGCCCAGATGGGCTTCTAGCAAGCCATGGCGAGCATTCGCGAGCTACGCGGGCGGATCAAGTCCGTCGGCAACATCAAGCAGATCACCCGGGCGATGGAGATGGTCGCGACGACCAAGCTCCGTCGCTTCCAGGACCGGGCCGTCGGCTCGCGTCCCTACACCGAGGAGATCACCGGCTTGATGGCCCACCTGGCGGCCGTGCTCGGCCCCGAGGTCGAGAAACGCGCGCTGTTCCGCGAGGGCACGGGCGAGGGCACGCTGGTGCTGCTCGTGACCTCGGATCGCGGCCTCTGCGGAGCCTACAACACGAACGTGTTCAAGGAGCTCGAAGCCTTCATGGCCGAGCAGCAGGGCCCCGTGCGCTTCCTGGCGTACGGCCGCAAGGGCTTCCAGTACCTGAACAAGGCCGGGTACGAGATCGAGCACTACTTCACCGAGCCGCCGCTGGAGTCGATCGACTACCGCGGCGCGGCGCGCGTGACCAAGTACATGGTCGACGCCTTCCTGAACGGGGAGTGCGCCGACGCGAAGGTGCTGTACACGGCCTTCGAGTCCGTTGTCAGCTACATCCCGACGCTGTTCGAGCTCCTGCCGGTGCGGGCCTCCTCGCTCGGCGCTGAGGAGGCCGAGGAGGGCGGGGACGCGCAGCCCGGCGGCGACGTGATCCTCGAGCCCGATCCGGAGACCATCTTCGACGAGCTCGTGCCCCGCTACCTCGAGACGCGCATGTACAACGCGCTGGTCGAGGCCCTCACCTCCGAGTACGCCAGCAGGCGCGTGTCGATGAAGAACGCGACCGACGCGGCCGGCGACATGCAGACCGCCCTGAAGAGCCAGTACAACCGCCTTCGTCAAGAAGGGATCACCAAGGACCTGCTCGACATCGTTGGCGGTGCCGAGGCCCTGCGCTAGAGACCGAAAGACCCATGACGACCGCAACCGCAACCGGAACGATCTCCCAGATCTTCGGCCCCGTGGTGGACTGCCGCTTCCCTGCCGGCACCCTCCCGTCGATCTACACCGCGCTCAAGGTCGAGGACTCCGAGAAGGGCATCGACCTGGTGCTCGAGGTGGCCCAGCACCTTGGCAACGACGTCGCGCGCTGCGTGGCCATGTCGTCCACCGACGGCTGCCGCCGCGGCATGGCGGTGCTCGACACCGGCGCGCCGATCAGCGTGCCGGTCGGTGAGCGCACCAAGGGTCGCATCTTCAACACCCTCGGCGTGGCCCTCGACACGGTGGCCAAGGGCGCCTTCCCCGACGGGGAGATGGCGCCGATTCACCGCGCGGCTCCGACGTTCGAGGAGCAGGAGGCGATCACCGAGGTCTTCGAGACCGGCCTGAAGGTCGTCGACCTGCTCTGCCCCTTCGCGAAGGGCGGCAAGATCGGCCTCTTCGGCGGCGCGGGCGTCGGCAAGACCGTCCTCATCCAGGAGCTGATCCGAATCACCGCGGTCGAGACCGGCGGCTTCTCGGTCTTCTGCGGGGTCGGCGAGCGCACGCGCGAGGGCAACGACCTCTGGCTCGAGATGAGCGAGGCGACCTACAAGACGCCCGACGGTGAGGAGCAGAGCGTTATCGACAACGCCGTGCTCTGCTTCGGGCAGATGAACGAGCCGCCCGGCTCGCGTCTGCGCGTGGCGCTCTCGGGCCTCACGATGGCGGAGTACTTCCGCGACACGAAGAACCAGGACGTGCTGCTCTTCGTCGACAACATCTTCCGCTTCGTGCAGGCCGGCTCCGAGGTGTCCGCGCTCCTCGGCCGGATGCCGTCGGCCGTCGGCTACCAGCCGACCATGACGTCGGAGATGGGCGCGCTCCAGGAGCGCATCACCTCGACCAACAAGGGCTCTGTGACCTCCATGCAGGCCGTGTACGTGCCCGCGGACGACATCACCGACCCGGCGCCGGTCGCGACCTTCGCGCACCTGGACTCGACGATCATCCTCGAGCGCTCGATCTCGGAGCTCGGCATCTACCCCGCGGTCGACCCGCTGAAGTCGACCAGCCGGATGCTCGACCCGAACGTCGTCGGCGAGGAGGCCTACGACGTCGCCCGCGAGGTGCAGCGGATGCTGCAGCGCTACGCCGACCTGCGCGACATCATCGCCATCCTCGGCGTCGAGGAGCTCTCGGACGAGGACAAGCAGGTCGTCGTCCGCGCGCGCCGCATCCAGCGCTTCCTGTCGCAGCCGTTCTTCGTCGCCGAGCAGTTCACCGGCTTCCCCGGCCGCTTCGTGCCGCGGGACGAGACGGTGCGCAGCTTCAAGGAGATCCTCGAGGGCAAGCACGACGAGCTGCCCGAGCAGGCCTTCATGTACGTCGGCTCGATCGACGAGGCCGTCGAGAAGGCCGAGAAGATGGCGGCGGAAGGCTAGGCGGATCCCATGGCCGGCGAGCTCACGCTACGTGTGATCACCCCCGACCGCATCGCGGTCGACGAGACGGCTGAATCGGTGCAGATCCCCGCCGTCGACGGACGGATGGGGATCCTGCCCAAGCACGCGCCGATGGTCGCGGCGCTGGACGTCGGCGAGCTGACCTACCGCAGCGGCGGTCGGGAGGTCTCGCTGTTCGTGTCCGGCGGCTTCGCCGAGGTGCGCGACGACACCGTGCGTTTGGTCACGCAGGCGGGGGAGCTCGCCAGCGAGATCGACGAGGCCCGCGCGCGCGAGGCCGAAGGGCGGGCGCGCAAGAACCTCGAAGAGGCGCGGCGCCCCGACTCGGACATCGACTTCCTGCGCGCCCAGGCGGCCCTGCGCCGCGCCATGCTGCGCCTGCGCGTACGCGGGCGTTCCTAAAGTCGGGTCTCGGCCATCGGGGCCAAGGGAGAGAAAGCCATGAGCGACTGGCGCAGAACGCACACCTGCGGCGAGCTGCGGAGCGAGCACGTGGGCCAGGAAGCCGTCCTCAACGGCTGGGTGGCCGCGCGCCGCGACCACGGCGGGATCTACTTCGTCGACCTGCGCGACCGCTACGGCGTGACACAGGTCGTGCTGGGCGAGGAGATCACCGACGCGGTGAAGCTCTCCGCCGAGTACGTCATCTCGGTACGCGGCGAGGTGGTCGCACGCGATCCCTCGAACGTGAACCCCGAGCGCCCGACCGGTGAGATCGAGCTGGTCGCGAAGGAGCTGCAGATCCTCTCGCGCTCGAAGACGCCGCCGTTCGAGCTCGACACCGACGTCGAGACCGCGGTCGAGACGCGCCTGCGCTACCGCTTCGTCGACCTGCGCCGGCCCGCGATGCAGCGCAACATCCTGCACCGCGCGCGCTTCATCTCCGCGATGCGCCGGGCCTTCGAGGCGCAGGACTTCGTCGACGTCGAGACCCCGATCCTGACCAAGGCGACGCCCGAGGGCGCGCGCGACTACCTGGTGCCGAGCCGCGTGCAGCCGGGCAAGTTCTTCGCGCTCCCGCAGTCGCCGCAGATCTTCAAGCAGATCCTCCAGGTCTCCGGCTTCGACCGCTACTACCAGGTCGCGCGCTGCTTCCGCGACGAGGACCTGCGCGCCGACCGCCAGCCCGACTTCACGCAGCTCGACATGGAGATGTCCTTCGTCGAGGAGGAGGACGTCTGGGCCGTGTGGGAAGAGGTGCTCGTCGACACCTTCCGCGACGCGATGGGGATCGAGCTCCCGATCCCGTTCCCGCGCCTGCGCTACCACGAGGCGATGGAGCGCTACGGCTCCGACAAGCCCGACACGCGCTTCGGCATGGAGCTGATCGACGTCGCCGCCTGGGCCCAGAAGAGCGACTTCAAGGTCTTCCACGGGGCGCTCGAAGCCGGCGGCCGCGTGATGGGGCTGGTGCTGGCCGGCGGCTCCGACATGTCGCGCAAAGAGGTCGAGGCGCTGGGCGAGGTCGTCTCGCAGTATGGCGCCAAGGGCCTGGCCTGGTGGAAGGCCTCCGCCGACGGCGGCGCCGGCCCGCTGGCGCGCTTCGCCGCGGGCGAGCTCGCAGGCGAGCTGATGGAGCTCATGGGCGCCAAGGACGGCGACCTGTGCCTCTTCGTCGCCGACCGTCAGAAGGTGGTCCACCGCGCGCTCGGCGAGCTGCGCGTGCACCTGGGCCGCGCCCGCGGGCTGATCCAGGAGGGCTGGAACTTCCTCTGGGTGACGCACTTCCCGCTCTTCGAGTACGACGAAGACGCGGGCCGTTGGTTCTCCAGCCACCACCCGTTCACCGCGCCGGAGGACTGGGACCTCGGCGGTGCCGACGCCGACCTCGGGCAGCTGGCCTCGCGCGCCTATGACCTGGTGCTGAACGGCTGGGAGATGGGTTCAGGCTCGGTGAGAATCCACCGTGCGGACGTCCAGGAGCGCATCTTCGAGCTGCTCGGCATCGGCCCCGAGGAGCGCGAGGCGAAATTCGGCTTCCTACTCGAGGCGCTCGCCTACGGGGCTCCTCCGCACGGCGGCTTCGCCGTTGGCCTCGACCGGATGGTGGCCCTCACGGGCGGCATCGACAACATCCGGGACGTGATCGCCTTCCCCAAGACCGCCACCGCGACCGACCTGATGTGCGGGGCGCCCTCGACCATCACGCCCGAGCAACTCGCCGAGGTCCATATCCAGCTCTCGGGGAAGGGCCTTCCCTCGCAGAGCTCGGCGGGCGCGTGAGACGCTCGGCCGGGAGGCCTCCGCGTTCTCTGGTGCAATCCGGAGATCCGGTCTATCCTGCCGGTCGGCCGGGCGCCGCTCCGGCCTTCCCTTTCCACGAGCGCGGGGACCGGCCCCACGTCCTCGCTCGCCATCGGAACCACTGACAAGGAGCTACGTGGCAGCACAGCAGTACCGGGTCAATCGACAGATCCGAATCTCGCCGATCCGGCTTATCGACGCGGAGAACAACCAGGTCGGCATCGTCCCTACGCAGGACGCCCTGCGCCAGGCGCAGGACAAGAACCTCGACCTCGTCGAGGTCTCGCCCAACGCAGAGCCTCCGGTCTGCCGCATCATGGACTACGGCAAGTTCAAGTATGCGCAGAAGAAGAAGGACCGCGAGGGCCAGCGGGGTAAGGCCAAGACGCACTCCACTCTGAAGGAGCTGCGCGTCCGCCCCGCCATCGACAAGCACGACCTGGAGTACCGGCTCGTGCAGGGCCGTAAGTTCCTGATGCAGGGACACAAGGTCCAGGTCGTGTGCATCTTCCGCGGCCGCCAGATGGCCCACCCCGAGATGGGGCGCAAGGTCATGGCGACCGTGGCCGAGCAACTCGGCGACATCTCGAAGGTCGAAGCCCACCCGCGGATGAGCGGGAACCGCATGACGATGATGCTCGCGCGGCGGAGCTAGGCCGGTCCGCGCCGCCACGGCGCCTACGCTGCACCTTGCCTGGCTGCACCTTCTCGACCTCCGCGCGGGGACCGCGTCGCAGCATGACGCGGCGCGCCCCGCCACGGCGCTGAGCGACGCGCTGCCGCTTTTGCGCCGCGGAGGGCCTCTTGGCTCGGTGGACGACGACCGCGCCGCGCTCGCCCTCGTCGCGCGTGTCAGCTCGCGCGAACGGCGGTCTTCGCCCGGCGTTCCTTGTGGGGGACACGCCGCCGCTCGGGCGCCTGATTGCGGGCACCCGGTCTACGAAGGCTGCTACGCTGGTCGCTTCCCAAGGAACCAGCCAGCTCCTTACTCCATGCGCACGCTCCCCACGCTCAGCAACGCACGTCCGACCCGCCTCCTCCCGCTGCTTCTCTCCTTCGCGACCTCCGCCGTGCCGTGGGCCCAGGCCACCGCGACCGAGGAGCTTGACCCGCTGCGCCGCGAGCTCGTGCCGCTCGCCCGCAAGGCGGGGGCCAGCTACGAGATCTGGGCCCTGAGCCCCGCGACGCTGCAGAAGACCAAGGTGCTCGCCGGCGCGACTTTCCTGCCGATCGAGCTGGTCGGCTATCCCGCCAAGGACCGCCTGCGCGTGGACCTGCCCTTGCAGGGCGGCGCCGGATCTCCGACGCCGCACGTGGCGCTGCCGGGCGGCGGGGCGGTCTATCGCCTGGAGCTCGGCGGGGCAACGGCGCTGCTGCTCGTGCGGCGTCTGGGGGCTCCGGAGCTCCTCTTGTCGGTGACGGACGGGCCCGGTGGCGAGCCCGGCCTGCTGGCGGGCGTGCACGTCGCTCCCGACGGGGCGCGCCTGATCGCGGCCAGCCCCCCAGCCGCCGGCGGCGACGTGTTCGCGGTCGATCTGGAGCCGGCGGGCACCTCCGTCTGCCTCACCTCGACGCTGGAGCCCCTAGACGTCGTCGGCGCGTCGTTGCGCGTCTCCCCAGCGGCCTGCTGGTTCGTCGCGGGCGGCGTCCTGCAGCGCGCCGCCTTCGCGCCCGGTGTGGTGCCGCTGGCGATCGAGCCCGGGCTCGCGGGGACTGCCCTGCCCGAGCTTGTCCTCGCGACCGGCGGCGGCGGCGTCGTCTTCACGCTCGAGGACGCGGGCGGCCAGCGCGCGCTGCTGCTCGACCGCGCCGACGGTGGCGTCCAGCCCGTGAGCTTCGGCTACGGCGACTACAGCCCGCCGGCGCTCGACCACCCGCTCGGCCCCTGGGTCGCCGTCTCGCCCGACGCCTCCCTGGTGGCGTTCCGTGAGGAGGTCGGTCCCGACCACGAGCTCCGCGTCACGCGCGTCGGGACCGGCGAGCCGCCGGCCGAGCTGACCGAGTCCGGCACCTTCGCCAACTACATCGACAGCATCGGCGTGCTGGCCTTCGGGTTCCCCGAGGTGCTGTGCTTCTTCGCCGGCGATACGCACGCGGGCGGCGACTTCGTGCAGGACGACGAGCTGCGGGCGGCGGACATGTACGCGATCGACCTGGCGAGCTTCGCCGCGCCCGGGCTCTCCAACGTCACGCGCACCAGCGGCGAGAAGTACCCGCCCTTCGCGGCCAACGGCACGCTCGCGTTCGACGAGGCGCTGGTGGGGCCGCTCGGCGATTGCTTCCTGCTGCTCGGCGACTCCGACGCGGGCGACCGCGAGCTCTCGTCGTTCCTCGTCGACGGCGGGGAGCAGAGCTATCTCCCGAACCACGAGCTCCTGCTGCCGGCGCTGTCGGCGGCGCCGACGCTCGTCGGCAGCACCGGCGGTCTGCTCGTGCAGGCCACCGAGGGCGAGCCCGACCCGCCGTACGCCCAGGATTCCGCCGAGGTCGACTGCAGCGGCGTCGCGCTGCCGGACGGCCCCGTGCGGATCGTCGGCAGCAACAAGTCCGACGCCTTCGCCCACGACGCCAAGGTCTGGTTCGACGGCACGGTCAGCCCGGGCGGCACGTTCACGCTCGACGCCACCGCCGAGGGCGCGCACGAGATCGCGCACGACACCTACCTGCACGTGCTCGACGCGACCGACCAGGTCCTGCAGACGGTGAAGTTCCACACCTCGTGCTCGGAGCCGCTCCTGATCGGCGACCGCTTCGGCGCGTCGACGCTGGTCGACTTCACCGGCGAGTACGAGCCCACGTCGGGCGAGACCGACCTTTGCATGGAGTACAGCGGCGATCCGATCGGCCTCACGATGCGCTACGTCGGCGGCGGCTGCGGCGTGATGAGCCACGAGCAGGGGAGCAAGGTCAAGTGCTCGGGGGTGCCCGATGCACCCTGGATCCACCTGCGCGCGACGAACAAGTCCAACCCGACCCACCCGAACGCCAACGTCTGGTGCGAGGTCATCGTGCACGTCGGCGACACCTTCGTGCTCGACGCCGAGGAGGCGGGCGAATACAAGCTCGGCAAGGACACCCATCTGCACGCCTTCGACGACCAGGGCGACCTGCTCGGGTCGGTGAAGTTCCACACCTCGTGCTCGGAGCCGCTCGTGCTGGGCGACCTCTACGGCGGGTTCGAGCTGGTCGGCGGCGCCCTGGAGTCCGGCGCCGCAGCTGGCGACGCCTGCAAGTACGGCGACCCGCGCGAGCTCGAGTTCGTCTACACCGGCGACGGCTGCGAGCCGCTCGCGTCCGGCCCCCGGGTGCGGGCCGCCGGGCCTGGCGGCGACCAGGCCGTCCTGGCCCTAGAGCTCGCGGCCGGAGCGTCGGTCGAGCGCTACGCCGCGAGCGCCGGAGGCGGCCTCGCCTTCGTCGCGGTCGACCCGGGGGGCGAGGAGCGGCTCTACCTGCTCGACGTCCCGACCGCCACTGCGGTCGAGGTCGCGTCGAGCGCGGCCTTCTCCGCCACGCTCGCCTTCGCTCCCGGCGGCCGACTGTTCTACACCCAGGAGACCCAAGGCGGGCAGTCGGAGCTGATCCAGCTCCTGCCCGGCGGCTACGCCTTCAGCCTGGGCGTTTGGGCGGACGACGTGTTGCCGCTCGCGTACTAGGGGCGCTACTCGGCGAGCCCGAGTCGGCGCAGCTTCTTGTAGAGGCCGGCGCGGCTGATCCCGAGCAGCCGCGCGGCCCGCTCCTTGTTGTTGCCGGTCGCGGTGAGCGCGCGTGCGATCGCCGCGCGCTCCACGTCGTCCAGCCGGAACGAGGCCGGCATCGCGTCCTCGGTCTCGCCCCTGGGCTCGGGGGCGCGCATCAGCTCGGGGCGGTCGAGCGCGGCGTCGCACAGGTGGTAGAGGCGCGACACCTCGTTGTTGAGCTCGCGCAGCTCGCCGGGCCAGGGACGCCGTGCCAGGGCCTGCAGGACGGCGTCGGAGATGGTCTTCGAGCGGCCGAGCTTGTCGTTGAGCTCGTCGAACTGCCGCTGCGCGAGCAGCGGGACGTCCTCGGTGCGGTCCGCGAGCGAGGGCAGGGCCAGCCGCACCGCGCCGAGGTGCTGCGCCAGGTCGGGGTGGAAGCCGCCGGCCACCAGCGCGTCGAGCCCGCGCCGCGCGGTCGAGACGATCCGCACGTCGCAGGCGCGCCAGGAACGCGAGCCCGCCGCGCGGAACTTGCCGTGGTCGAGCGCCTGGTACAGCTGGCGCTGCAGCGCCTCGGAGAGCTCGTCGACCGCGTCGAGGAACAGCGTGCCGCGGTGAGCGCGCGCGAGGAGCCCGAGCCGACTGCGGCCGGCGCCCTCGAAGGCGCCCTTGGCATACCCGAACAGCTCCTCCGTCAGCTCGCGCTCGGGGAGGGCGCCCGCGTTGACGAATACGAAGGGCGCGCCGGTGCGCTCGCTGTGCTCGTGGATGGCGCGCGCTACCGCGGGTTGCTCGGCGCCCAGGGGGCCCTCCAGGAGCACCGACAGGTCGGTGGGGGCGAAGCGCGCGATCGCGTCGAAGAGCTCGCGCATCGGCGCGCTCTCGCCCGTCAGGCCACCGATCGGCGGGACCTGGCCCTCGCGCCGCAGCAGCCGGCGCATCTTGCCGAGCTCGTCGTCGCGGTAGACGATCTGCGAGCGCAGGCTCGCGTTGAGGCGCTCGACCTCGGCCCGCCGCCTGAGGTTCGTGACCGCGATCGCGGCCTGGTCGGCGAGCGGCCGCATGGCCTGGCCGTCGAAGCGGTCGAACATCGCGCTCCGGTCGGCGCTGTCGAGGTAGAGCGCGCCCGAGAGCCCGTCGATGGTGGGCAGCGGGACGCAGAGCACCGAGCGGAAGCCCAGGTCCTTGATGCTGTCGGCCTGGGTGAAGCGCGGGTCGGACGCGACGTTCGAGGCGACGACCGGAGCCTGCGTGCGGATCGCCTCGCGTACGACGGTGCGCGAGAAGCGCGCCTCGGCGAGCGGTACCGACTCGTGGTCGAAGTCGCGCGCGACCTGGATCTCGATCTCATCGCCCTCGAGCAGCACCAGGAACCCGCCGCGCGCCGAGGTCAGCTCGACCGCCATGTCGACCGTCGCCCGCAGCAGGCCTGCGAGGTCGTGGTCCTCGGCCAGCCGGCGGTTCCAGTCCACGAGCCAGTCGACCGCCGGGTTCACCGCCGGCGGCGCGACGGGCTGCGTTCCCGACAACCGCCCGATGCGCGCCAGCGCGGCCTCGTGCTCGGCGGCCGGCAGCCCGTCGGTGAGGGCGTCGGTCGCGTCCACGGCCCGGGCCATCGCGGCGCGGCGCGCCGCGCGGCGCCCCTCGTTGTGCAGAGAGTGCGCCAGGCACAACGCCACCGCGTGGACCAGGTCGGTGCGGCCCGAGGACTCGAAGCGGACGAGCCAGGCCTCCAGGCGGCCGGACCCCGCGTCGCCGCTGGCGCCCTCGAGGTGCCACTCGGCCTCGGCCCGGCGCGTCTCGCCCAGGGCGTCGGCCGCCCGGCGGAGCCGCGCCCGGGCCTCGGGGCTGGATCCGTCCAGCCGCACCCAAAGCGCCGCGCTCCGCAGCTCCTCGGCGAGGTCGGAGCCTTCGCGCGCGCCGGTGCAGGCCGCGCGCAGCCCGTCGCGCGCCGCGGTCTCGTTGCCCGCGCAGAGCTCGACCACCGCGCTCGCCCGCGCCGCGAGCAGCGGCTTCGCGCGCGCCGCCGCGCCGGCCCCATCGGCGGCGAGTCGCTCCCGTGCCTCGGTGCTCCGGCCGGCCAGGGCCAGCGCGATGGCCTCGTGCGCCTCGGCCAGGCGCAGCTCGGTCTCGTAGCCGCCCGCGGCGAGGAGCGTCCGCGCGCGTTGCAGCTGACCCAGGGCGGCGGTCAGCTGGCCGGAGTCGAGCGCGATCGCTCCGAGGTTCGCGTTGCTCACGCCGATCCCGTACGCGTCGCCGACGCGCCGCCGCAGCAGCAGGCTCTCCTCGGTTCGCGCGCGGGCCTCGACCAGGTGCCCGAGGTCGCGGTGCAGGACGCCGAGGTTCGCCGCCGCTAGCGCGCGCAGCTTGACGTTGTCCGCGCGGTCGAAGGCCCGGGCCGCGGCCTCGAGCGCCGCGACCGCTTCCGCCGGACGCCCCATGCGGCGCAGCGCGAAGCCGCGGTTGAGCTGCGTGCGTCCCAGCAGCGTCGGGTCGCCGCTCTTCTGGGCGCGCTCCATCGCCTGGCCGAGTGCGGCCAGGGCCTGGTCGTGCCGGCCGAGATCGGCCAGCGCGCCGGCGCGCAGGTTGAGCAGTGCGCCCGCCGGCTCGTCCGGGTCGGCCTCCTCGGGGCGCCCGTCGATACGCGCGAGCGCGGCCTCGGCGTCGCCGTCGAGCCAGAGCCCGTAGCCGACCCCGACGACCGCCCGCAGGGTCTCTTCGCTCGAGGTCGTCAGGTCGAGCGCGCGCTCGTACAGCTGGCGCGCGCCCCCCCGGTCGCCGGCGAGCTCCGACGCCTCGGCGGCGACGAGCAGCGCCTCGGCGCGCGCGCCCGACAGCTCGCGCCCGAAGGCGCGGTGGACGTGCTCCATCGAGTGCTCGGCGTTGCCCTGGGCGAGCTCGAGCCGCGCCTGCAGCAGGGCGGCCCGCTCGCGGACGCCGCTCATCTGTGGCCCGGCGCGGTCCTCGACGTCGCGCGCCAGACCGCGCGCGTGGCCGAGGGCGCCGGCCACGCGGTGCTCGTCAGCACGGTCGAGCAGCCGCATCAGCTCGGGCTCGGTGCGCGCGAGCGACACCTCGAGCCGGGCCGTGTCGCGCGCCGGCACGCCACGGGCGCGGAGCTGGTCGACGCACGCGCGGGTGAGCCGCTCGCGGTGCGCGGCGGGCGTGAGCGCGAGCGCGGTGGAGAGCCAACGCGGCTCGGTGACCAGGAGCCGGCCCTCGGCCGCGAGGCCCGCGTCGAGCACGCCGCGCCGGTGCAGCTCGCCGATCGCCCGCGACGCGAGGTCGGGATCCCCGGTGACCGCCGCCAGGTCCGCGGGCGTCGCCCGTCCGCCGAGCAGCGCGGCGGCGCCGAGCAGCTCGCGGGCCCCCGCGCTGAGCTCCGCGAAGACCGTCGCGTGTTCGTCCTCCTGCGCGCCCTGGGTGGGCCACTCCGCCAGCAGCAGCGCCCAGCCGGCGCCGGCGCGGCGCACGACGCCCAGCGCCTCGGCGCGCGTGAGCAGGAGGTTGAGCGCCGGCCGCCGGCCGCCGGTGCGCTCCACCAGCGAGCGGGCCAGGCTGCGCGCGGCCGACGGGCTGGCGCCCTCGCTAAGCGCGGCGATGTGGGCCTCCAAGGCCTCGGCCGACACGGTGGGGAAGGAGACCAGCGCCATGCCGTCCAGCTCGGATCGCTCGAGCTCCTGTTCCACCCGCGCCAGCGCCGCCTGGGCCGCGGAGCGCGCGAAGACCAGGATGCGCGGAGCCTCGCGTTCGAGCGCGGCCGCGCGCAGCCGCTCGACGGCTTCTTCGCGCTCCGCCGCCGACACGAGCTCGGCGTCGAAGCCCGGGGCGCCGGCCGGAGCCCGCGTCGATGCGCCGCGGCGCACGCGGCGTCCCGCGGCGGTCAGCCGCAGGTGGATCTCGGCCGCGACGTCGTCGACCTCGCAGTCGTCCTCCACCGCGACAACGACGACCAGCCCGTGCCCGCCGGGCGCCGGTCCGAGCGCCGCGAGCACCTCCTGCACCGGCTCGTCGCTGCCGGCGAGCAGCGGCAGCTGCAGCGCGCGGGCCTCGGAGGGAGGCTCCGCCGGCCCTGCGAGCAGGCCGGAGGCGACCGCCGCCGAGGCCGGCCGGTCGTGCGGGTGCCGCCGCACCAGGGCGAGCACCAGCGGCGCGAGCTCGCCCGGGAGGCGGGCGTGGTCGAGGCCGGCGGCCTCCCAGAACGAGGCCGCGGGGAAGCGCTCGTGGAAGGCGGGCGACGGCGCGCCGCACAGCGCGAAGGCGAGCATCGCTCCCAGCGAGAAGAGGTCGCCCGCGGGGCGTGCGGGCTGGCCGAGCAGGACCTCGGGCGCCAGGTGGAAGCGCGAGCCGGCCGCCGCGCCGGCCTCGTGCTCGGGCTGCAGCAGCTCGAGGTCGATCAGGTGCACCGCGTCCTGGCCGACGAGCACGTTCCCGGCCTTGACGTCGCGGTGGACCAGCCCCTGGGCGTGCAGCGCCGCCAGCGTCTGGAGCAGGGAGCGCACCCAGCCCGCCACGCGCTCCGCCGGCGCCCCGGCGGCGGCCCGGTCGAAGCGCTCGCCCTCGACGTAGGGCCGCAGCACGTAGGGCTTGCCCTCGGCGGTCTCGCCCCACTCGACCGGCGCGACCAGCCCCGCGCCCGCGAGGTTGGAGAAGGGCATGACCTCGCTCGCGAGCAGCCCGAGGTCGTTCCCGATGCGGAGCACCAGGCGCTCCTCTCCGCGCCGGACCTGGAGCACCATCGAGCGCTCCGAGCTGCGCAGGACGCGCTCGAGCTCGAGTCCGGGCGGAAGGGGGGCGTCGAGATTCATCGCTGGGCGGACAGCGGGGACCGCAGGCGAGTCTATTTCGAGCCCTAGGCGGCCCCTGGCGAGCCGGTAGTAGGGGTGTCGACATTGTGGACGCTCGCACTGCGGTCGCAGGCCCTAAAGTGTTGTGGATCTTGGGGTTGGCCTGGCGGTGGCGGACCGCGTGGGGGCGGCCGGCAGCGCCGTCCAGGAATCCGCCGGGCCGGGCTTTGCGGCGGCCCGGCGCACGTGTAGCCTACGCGGCCCTTTTCAAAGCTCCGGAGGCCGCCGGGCCTCGGACTCCCCACAGCGGTTGGGCAACCAGCGACCGGGGACCTGACTGGAGACGACATGCCCAAGATCAAGACCAAAGGCTCGGTGAAGCGGCGCTTCCGCGTCACCAAGAACGGCAAGGTGAAATGCAGCCGGCCGTTCCGAGGCCACATGCACGCGATCCACAACGGCAAGGAGCGCCGCACCCTCCGTCGAGCCATCGTGCTCGAGGGTGCCTGGGCGCGCCTCATGAAGAAGATGATGTGAGGATCGATCTATGGTGCGTGTGACCTACGGCGCCCCGAGACGGCGCAAGAAAGTTCGGTTCTTCAAGCGTGCGCGTGGCTTCCGCGGAGGGCGTTCCAAGCTCTGGCGGACCGTGCGCGAGTCGGTGGTTCGCGCGTGGGCGTACTCCTACCGCGATCGCCGCCAGAAGAAGCGTCAGTTCCGGCGCCTCTGGATCGTGCGGATCAACGCTGCGGCGCGGATGCGGGGGATGACCTATTCGCGCTTTATCGCCGGCCTCAAGAAGGCCGGCGTCGAACTCAACCGCAAGCAGCTGTCCGAGCTCGCGATCCACGACCCCGCCGCGTTCGACTCCCTGGTCGAGACGGCCAAGGGAGCGCTGGACGGCGCGGCCGTGGCCTAGCGGCCCGCGGACACTCCGTGCACGCGTGCGCGTCGGAGCGGGAGCTCCGGCGTGCGCGTTGGAGTTCCGGCTCGCGCTTCCTCCGCGAGGCGCCGCGGCCCGCTCGCCGCAACGTATCCCATCGCGTCGGGCGCGCGGCTGCGTAGCGCGCCCGGCGTACGTCCCGAGTCCTCTTCGAGGGATCGACCGATGAACGCCGAGGAGCTGGAAGGCAAGAAACAGGAGGCCCTCGCCGCGGTTCAGGCGGCGGAGGACCTCGAGGCGCTCCGCCGCGTCGAGCGCGACACGGTGGAGAAGGGCGGCGGGATCGCCGGCCTGCTCGCGAAGATCCCCTCGCTGCCGCCGGAGGACCGCCCCGGCTTCGGCAAGGCGGTGAACGTCGTGAAGGGCGCCGTGGTCGCCGCGATCGCGGCGCGACGCGAGGCGATCGAAGCCGAGCTCCTGGCGGCCGAGCGCTCCGGCGCGGGCTTCGACCCGACGCTGCCGCCGGCGCCGGTCGAGCGCGGCTCGCTGCACCCGTTGACGCTGGTCCGGCGCGACGTCGAGGACGTCTTCGTGTCGATGGGCTACGCGGTGCTCGACGGCCCCGAGGTCGAGCGCGACTACTTCAACTTCGAGGCGCTCAACTTCCACCCCGACCACCCGGCGCGCGAGGAGTACGACACCATCTGGTGCCAGGCTCCCGGCTCGGCCCCCGAAGGCTCGGACCGGCTGCTGCTGCGCACGCACACCTCGCCGGTGCAGGTGCGCGCGATGCAGGCCGGCGAGCCCCCGATCCGCGCCATCGTGCCCGGCCGCGTGTTCCGCCAGGAGGAGCAGGACGCCACCCACGAGCACACCTTCCACCAGGTCGAGGGCCTGGTGGTCGACGAGGGCATCACCGTCGGGCACCTGACCGGCACGCTGAAGGGCTTCCTGCGCGAGCTGTTCCAGCGCGACCTCGACGTGCGCCTGCGCCCCGGCTACTTCCCCTTTGTCGAGCCGGGCTTCGAGCTCGATATCCGCTGCCCCTTCTGCACGGACGGCTGCCGCGTCTGCAGCGGGACCACCTGGATCGAGTTCTGCGGGTGCGGCATGGTGCATCCGAACGTGCTGCGCGCGGGCGGGGTCGACCCCGAGCGCTACTCCGGCTTCGCCTTCGGGTTCGGTCTCGACCGCCTCGTGATGCTGCGGTACGGCATCGACGACATCCGCCACTTCATGAGCGGCGACGTCCGCTTCCTGAGCCAGTTCTAGCTCGCACGAGGACCCGCCATGAACGTCTCCTACCGCTGGCTCGGCCGCCACGTCGACCTCTCGGGCGTCTCGCCCGAGGAGCTCGCGCGCCTGCTCACCATCCACGCCGCCGAGGTCGAGGGGGTGGAGCCCTTCGCCCCGGTGCTGGGCGACGTGGTCGTCGGCCACGTCGTCGAACGCTCGAAGCACCCGGGCGCCGACAAGCTGGCGGTCTGCCGCGTCGACCTCGGCCCGGCGGGCGACGGCGAGCCGACGCAGATCGTCTGCGGCGCGCCGAACGTCGGCGAGGGCCAGCGCGTGGCCGTTGCGCGCGTCGGCACGCGGCTGCCCGGCGACGTGAAGATCAAGAAGGGCAAGATCCGCGGCGAGGTCTCCAACGGGATGATCTGCTCGGTGCGCGAGCTCGACCTCGGCGACGAGCACGACGGCATCTGGGTGCTGCCCGGCGAGCCCGAGGTGGGCGCGCCGGTCGCCACGGCCCTGGGCGTCGAGGACTGGGTCATCGAGATCGACAACAAGGCGCTGACCCACCGCCCGGACTGCTGGGGGCACCGCGGGCTGGCGCGCGAGATCGCGGCGATCCTCGGCCGCGAGCTGAAGCCGCTCGACCTGACGCTGCCCGAGACCGGCGGCGGCGAGCCCTATCCGGTGCGGGTCGACTCCGAGGGCTGCCCGCGCTACCTCGGGCTCTGCATCGACGGCGTCAAGAACGGCGAGTCGCCGCTGTGGCTGCGCCTGCTACTGCTCGCCGCGGGGCAGCGTCCGCTCGATCTGCTGGTCGACCTCTCGAACTTCGTGATGCTCGACCTCGGCCAGCCGAACCACCTGTTCGACCGCCGGCGCCTATCGGCGGCCGGCATCAACGTGCGCGACGCGCGGCCGGGCGAGGTGATGGAGACGCTCGACGGCATCGAGCGCAAGCTCACGCCCGACGACATGCTGATCTGCAGCGACGACCAGCCCGTCGCCCTCGCCGGCGTGATGGGGGGCGAGGCGACCAAGGTCGACGAGGACACGTCCGAGGTCCTCGCCGAGGTCGCGACGTTCCACCCCGCGCGCGTGCGGCGTACGGCGATGCGGCTCGGCCTCCGCACCGATGCCTCGGCGCGCTTCGAGAAGCACCTCGACCCCACGCTGCCGCTGCAGGCGGCGGCGCACCTCGTGCGGCTCCTGCGCGAGCTCCAGCCCGACGTCACGCTGCCGCGCGCCCTCGGCGACGCCGGGACGTGGAGCGATCCCGCCCGGACCGTGCCGCTGCGGCCCGAGCGCGTGCGCGCGCTCCTGGGCGCCGAGCTCGACGACGACGCCATCGAGGGCAGCCTCGGGCGCCTCGGCCTGGCGGTCGAGCGCTCCGCGAGCGACGGCGAGGCGTGGTCGGTCGCGATCCCCGCGGCGCGCGCGACCAAGGACCTCTCGATCGAGGAGGACCTGATCGAGGAGGTCGGACGCCTCTTCGGCTACGGCCAGGTGCCCGAGCGGCGCCTCGTCGGCGCGATCGTCCCGCCGCCGCACGACGAGCGGCGGCGGCTCGTGCGCCTGGCGCAGGACCGGCTGTCCGGCGCCGCGCGCTTCCACGAGGTGCTGACGTACAGCTTCCTGCCCGACGACACGGCGCAGCTCTTCGGCCTGGCCGAGCTCCCGCACGTCGAGGCGGTCAACCCGGTGCTCGACGGCTGGCAGCGCATCCGCCGCAGCGTGCTGCCGAGCGTGCTGGTGCTCCTCGAGGCCAACCTGCGCCGCACCGAGGTCGTGCGCCTCTTCGACCTCGCCAAGGGCTACCGGCCGGCGGAGGGCGACGTTGCTGCGCGGCACGGCGAGCCGCACGAGGTACACGAGCTCGGGCTCGCCCTCGCGCAGCCCAAGCCGGGCAAGGGCGCGCGCTTCGACGCGGGCGCGCTGCCGCAGCTGCAGGGCTCGGTCGAGGATCTCCTGGAGTCCCTCGGCCGCCCGGTCGCGCGCTGGGAGCGTTCCGGCGAGCTCGACCCCGACGCGACCTGGGCCCACCCGGGCGTGGCCCTCGCGGGCTTCGTCGACGGCTGCGAGGAGCCGGTCGTGCTCCTGGCCTCGGTCGAGCCCGGGCTGGCGCGCGCGCTCGGCGCCGGGGTCGCCGCCGCCGACGTGGCTGCGGCGCGCGTCTCGATCGACGCGCTGGTCGCGGCGCCCGCGCGCCCGTCGGGCTACCGCCCGATCCCGCGCTTCCCCGGCATCAAGGTCGACGTCGCGGTCTCGGTCGGCGACGACGTGCCCGCCGCCGACGTGGCCGCGGCGATCGAGGGAGCCGGCAAGGGGCAGGTGGCTTCGTGGGAGCTCTTCGACCTCTACCGCGGCGAGGCCGTGGGCGAGGGACGCAAGTCGCTGGCCTACCACGTGCTGCTCCAGGCCCCGGGGCGCACGCTCTCCGACAAGGACGAGCAGAAGTTTCTCGGTCGGCTGGAGAAGGCCGCCCAGCGGCTCGGCGGCGAGCTGCGGAGCGAATAGGGGCCTCCGGCGCCGCCTGCGGCCCGTCGCTGGCGTACACTCCGGTTAGATGAAGGTTGTCCTCGTCAACCCGCCCAGTCCCCCGGAGTTCCGCGTCAGCCGCGGGCTGATGGGCGGCTTCGGCATGGCGGTGAACCCCGATCTGCTCTACCCGCCGATCGAGCTGGCCCACGTGGCCTCGGTGCTGGAGGAGGACGGCCACGAGGTCGCGATCTTCGACGCCGACGCGGTCGAGGCCAGCGTAGACGCGAGCCTGGGGGCGGTCGTGGCGCTCTCGCCGGACCTCGTTTGCCTGGACTCGTCGAGTACATCGCTCGACCAGGACCTGACCCTCGCGCGGCGGATCCGCGCCGCGACCGGCAAGCCGGTGGCGATCCTCGGCAGCCAGGTCACGTACACGCCCGGCGAGATCTTCGCCGACGACAACGTCGACGCGGTCGTGCGCGGCGAGCCCGAGCACACCGTCCGCGACCTCGCGCGTCGCGCCGTAGCGGGGGAGGGGTTCGCGGGCGTGCCCGGCATCTCCTGGCGCCGCGCGGACGGCGAGGTCGTCCACGAGGACGAGCGCGACAAGATCGCCGATCTCGACGCGCTGCCGATCCCGGCGCGGCACCTGCTCGACAACGGGGTGTACCGCTTCCCCGGCATCGAGGGCGCGGTGACGACCGTGAAGTCGTCGCGCGGATGTCCGCTCGACTGCTCGTTCTGCGGCTACACGCTAGCCCAGGGGCTGCGTTTCCGCTTCCGCTCGCCCGAGCACGTGCTGCGCGAGCTGGTCGATCTGCACCGCAACCACGGCGTGCGCCACGTGGTGTTCCGCGACCCGATCTTCACCACGCGCAAGGACCGCATCCACGCGATCTGCGACGGGATCCTGGCCGAGGGGCTCGACCTCTACTGGCAGTGCGAGACGGCGGTGAAGACGCTCGACCGCGCGCTGCTCGAGAAGATGGCCGCGGCCGGGTGCCGCCACATCTCGCTCGGCGTCGAGTCCGGCAACGCCGAGATCCAGAAGAAGCACTGCGGCAACAAGCTCAAGGACATGGAGCGCGGCGAGGAGGTCTTCCGCGCCTGCCGCGACTTCGGCATCGAGACGCGCGCCTTCTGCATGGTCGGCTTCCCCGAGGAGACGCCGGAGATGGTCGAGGAGACCTTCCGGCTGGTCGAGCGCTTCGATCCCGACCAGGTGCAGTTCTGCGCCGTCACCGCCTACCCCGGAACGCCGCTCTACGAGATGCTGCGGGGCGAGCGCGACTTCGACTACGCGACGATGACGGGCTTCCAGGCGCTCGAGGGCAACGAGCACATGTCCGCCGCCGAGATCGAGGCCAAGATCCGCGAGGGCTACCGGCGCTTCTACCTGCGCCCGCGACGCATCGCGCGCGAGCTGAAGAGCCCGATGCGCCTGGCCGGCAAGGTGGCGCGCTACTTCACGCTCTTCCGCCGCCGGGCGTAGTCGCGCCCTCAGCCGCCGCGCCCGGGCCGCCCTAGCGGGCCGCGTTCGCGAGCTCGCGGGCGCGTGCGCTGGCCGCCGACGCTTCGGGGCCGGCGCCCGCGCCCTGCAGCGCCCGCGCGTAGCGCGTGTAGACCGTCGCGTAGAGCTGCGCGAGGCCGCGCTCCAGCTCGCCGTCGGCGGCGCGGCCGGGCCCGAGCGGGGCGATCTCGGCCGGCTCGACGCGGAGCGAGCGTGCGAACAGCTCGGCGGCGCGGGCCCAGTCGCCCGCAGCCTCGGCGCGGCTGGCCTCGGGATCCCAGTGGTAGATGTAGGGCGCCTGGTAGTCCGCCAGGCGCACGAGCGGCGGGTCGCCCGGGTTCGGACGCAGGGTCAGCGCCGCGGCGCCGGCAACGGCGGCAAGCCCCAGCAGGGACGGCACCGCGCGTCGGCCGCCGATCCAGCGCGCGAGCGACGCCGCGCCCGCGCCCGCGAAGGGCACCAGCGCCGTCGCGAGCGGGATGCGGTAGCGCGAGTAGACGTAGAAGAGCAGCAGCACCGCCAGGTGGCTGGCCGCCACCGCGGCGAGCGGACCCGCGCTGCGCCACCGCGGCGCGCAGACCACGAGCCCCAGCACCGCGAGCGGCGCCAGCACGAAGAACGTGATCGGCAGCGCCGCGAGTACCGGCGCGTGCCGGCGGTAGAAGTAGAAGTTGGTGTTGTTCGCCAGCTCGCGTCCGCGCAGGACGGCGGCGAGCTTCGCGCCGACCAGCGCGAGCCAGCCGCCGAAGCCCCCGTGCGTGTCGACCGTGGCGCGCGCGACGGGCAGCAGCCCGGGGGGAGCCTCGTCGAGTACGCCCGCCATGCCGCGCGTGGCGAGGAAGCCGTTCTCGGCGCTGCAGCCGGCGTTGTTCGAGACGGCGAAGGTCATGCGGCCGCCGCTCGCGGTCTCGAGTGCCGGCGTGCCCACGGTGAGGTTGCGCGCGACGACCGGCGAGAAACCGACCGCGATCCCGAGCAGCAGCGCGGCGCCGCAGCGCACGAGCGCGCGCGGGTGCGGAAAGAGCAGCACGGTCGCCCAAAGGAGCGTGCCCAGGGCGAGCACCTGGAAGCTCGCCTTGAGCCACAGGCAGAGCCCGAGCGCCACGCCCGCCGCGGCCCAGCGCGCGAGCCGCTCGCCGTCAGCCGCGCGCAGGAGCAGCAGCGCGGTCCCGAGCCCGGCGAAGGAGAGCGTCGTCGCGCGCAGCAGCGTCAGCTCGTAGTGCAGCACGGGCCCCGACAGCACGAACAGCAGGCCTGCGAAGACGCCCGCCGTCTCGCCGTGGATGCGCCGCCCGAGCGCGACGACCAGCGGCACCGTCAGAAGTCCCAAGAGGAGCTGCCAGACGTACACCGCCCGCGGCCCCGCGCCCAGCGCGTACGTGGTACCCAGCAGGTAGGGGTAGAGCGGGTCCTGGTAGAAGTGGTCGCCGAACGCGAGCCGGTCCCATAGCGCGCGCATCGCCGCCTCGCTCGGCGCGCCGCTCTCCCCGAGCGCGGCGAGCGCCTCGGGATGCTCGCGGTAGTGCTCCTGCGCCAGCGCGCGGTGCACGACGTAGAGCGGGTAGGGCAGCTCGCGCGAGAGCCAGTCGCCGTCCGCGATCGCGCGCCCCCAGGCGTCGAAGGCGTGCATGTCGGTGACGTCCCAGCGGTGCTGCTCGATGCACGGCCCTTCCGCCAGCTGGGCGAAGAAGAGCCCGCGCAGGAGCGCGGCGGCGACGAGCAGCACGGCCAGCACGGGCCCGCGCCGCGCCGCCAGCCAGCGGTCCAGCGGGGTCGACGCGGGCGACTCCGCGCCGGCGGTGGGGGGCTCGGCCTCCATGCGAGGGATCCTTGCCCCGGCGCCGCGCGAGGGCAAGGGGTTGACTGGATCCGGAGCATGGATTCCCCTCTTCGACCATGTCTCTCTCCCGTCGAGACGTGCTGCGCGCGGGGCCGCTAGCGCTGGGGCTCGCGGCCTGTGGGTCGGGCTCCGCGCCGCCCGCGGGCCGGCCGAACATCCTGCTGCTCGTCAGCGACCAGCAGCGCTTCGACTGGGTTGGCTGGAACACCGCGCTCCCGCTGCGGACGCCGCACCTGGCCGCGCTCGCCGCGCGCGGGGCACGCTTCGACCGCGCCTACTGCCCCTCGCCGCTGTGCGCGCCCAGCCGCGCGGCGCTCGCCGCGGGGCGCGAGTACCACCGCGCCGGCGTCTACGAGAACCTCGACAGCTACCCCGACGGGCAAGCGACCTTCTACGCCTCCCTGCGCGACGCGGGCTACCGCGTGCTCTCCTGCGGCAAGCTCGACCTGCGCAAGGGGCGGATGAGCTGGGGCCGCGACGGACAGCACCGCGTCGGCGCGCGCAGCGTCTTCGCCGAGTGGGGCTTCACCGGCGGCTTCGACTCCAGCGGCAAGCACGACGGCGCGACCGGCTGGCGCGCGGGCCGCGTCTGTCCGTACTTCGCGTTCCTCGAGGAACGCGGCCTGGCGGAGATCTACGCCGCCGACATGGAGCGGCGCGGCTTCCCCGGCTACGAGGACGCGGCGCCCTCGCCGCTGCCCGACGACGCCTATCCCGACAACTGGGTCGCCGAGCACGGGCTCGAGCTCCTGCGCGACGCCGAGGCGGCGGACGAGCCCTGGTTCCTGCAGGTCAACTTCAACGGCCCGCACGAGCCGATGGACGTCACCGCGTCGATGTTCGCCGCCTGGCGTCAGGTCGACTTCCCGCAGCCGCACAAGAACCGCTTGATTCCGGCCGCGAAGAACGTGTCGGTGCGCCGGCGCTACGCGGCGATGATCGAGAACCTCGACCGCCACCTGGGGCGCTTCGTCGACGAGCTCGCGCGCCTGGGCGCGACCGACGACACGTTGGTCGTGTGGACCAGCGACCACGGCGAGATGCTCGGCGACCACGACAAGTGGGCCAAGGAGGTGCCGTACGAGCCCGCCGTGCGCGTACCGCTCGTCTGCGCCGGCCCCGGCGTGCAGCCCGGCCTGGTGCTCACGGCGCCGGCGGCGACGCTCGACCTGGCGGCGACCTTCGTCGAGCTCGCCGAGGCCGTGGCGCCGGCGGGCATGGACAGCCGCTCGCTGGTGCCGGTGCTGGCGGCCGACGCCGAGCGCACGCGCGACCACGTGTTGTCCGCGATGCGCCCGTGGACGGCGGTGATCGAGGAGCGCTTCAAGCTCGTGCGCGGCTACGCGCCCGAGCCGGGGGAGGGGATCGAGGCCGTGACGGGCGAGACCCTGCTCTTCGACCTCGAGCGCGACCCGAACGAGGACCGCAACGTCGCCGCCGAGCACCCGGACGAGGTGGCGCGGCTCGCGGCGCTCCTGCCGGCCTAGGACCGGGGCGGCGGGCCGGCTATTCTTGGCCGTCCATGGGCCGACGCCTCCTGCTCCTCCCCGCGCTGCTCCTCTTGGCCACCTGCTCGTCCGAGCCGGACGGCCCGCCGCCGAACGTGCTGTGGATCGTGTGGGACACCGTCCGTGCGGACCGCATGAGCCTGTACGGCCACGACCGCGCGACGACTCCGCGCCTCGACGCCTGGGCGGAGGGCGCGCGCGTCTTCGAGAACTGCGTGTCGACCGCGAGCTCGACCGTGCCGTCGCACGCGTCGATGTTCACGGGCCTCCTGCCGACCGAGCACGGCATGTCCAACCGCCACCTGTGGCTCGAGGACGAGCACCGCACCGTGGCCGAGGTCTTCGGCGCGGCCGGCTACCGGACGTTCCTGTGGGCGCAGAACCCGCACGTCTCGAAGGAGGAGAACTTCCAGCAGGGCTTCGACGTCGAGCGCCATCCCTGGGACCCGGACCTTCAGGCGCGCACGATCGGCATCCTGCGCAAGAAGCTGGCGCCCTCGCCCGGCAGCGAGCTGGCCGAGCGGCTGGCCTCGGGGCGCCCCGACACGTGGACGGTGAAGGCGGCCGGTGAGCTTGCGGAGACCGTGCTGACCGAGTGGCTCGGCACGCGCGGTCCCGACGACGCGCCGTACTTCGCGTTCCTCAACTACATGGAGGCGCACCGCCCGCTAATCCCGCCGCGCAAGTACCGCGAGCTCTTCCTCGACGCGGACGACGTCGAGCGCTCGTTCGACCTCGACTTCGCGTGGGTCCCGATGTGGGCCTACACCTTCGGGCTGCGCGAGTACGAGCCGGGCGAGCTCGACCTTCTGGCGGCGGTCTACGACGCGTCGCTGGCGGAGCTCGACGACCTGCTCGGCGACCTGCTCGACACGCTGGAAGCGAGCGGCCACCTCGACAACACGATCGTGGTGCTCACCGCCGACCACGGCGAGCTGCTGGGCGAGCACCACATGCTCGACCACCAGTACAACCTCTACTCGCCGGTGCTGCGCGTACCGCTGGTCGTGCACTGGCCGGGCCACGTCGAGCCCGGGCGCGACGCGCGGCCGGTGATGAACTTCGACCTCTTTCCGACGCTGCTCTCCCTCGCCAACCTCGAGGCGCCCGACGGCGGCCGGCACGCGCAGAGCCTGCTCGACCCGTCCGACGAACGCGCGCGGCTCTCCGAGTACCCCTCGGCCTTCGAGACCCCGATCCAGAGCGTCGCCCAGACGCGCCCGGGCTGGAACCCGAGCCCCTGGCGCCAGGAGCTGCGCGCGCTGCACATGGGGCCCCACAAGCTGATCCTGTGGGAGGACGGCCGGCGCGAGCTGTACGACGTCGACGGCGACCCGCTGGAGACGGCCGACCTGGCGGCGGACGACGCCGAGCGCGCGGACGGCCTCGAGGCGCGTCTGAAGGCGCTCGCCGAGGGGCTGCGCCTGCGGGTGCGGACCTCGGGTGAGCTGCCGGAGATGTCGGGCGAGGCGAAGAGCGCGCTCGACGACCTCGGCTACACCGGCCGCTGAGCCTGGGCCGCCGCGGGAAGCCGCGCTAACCTGAGCCGACCTTTCGGAGGAGATCCATGTCGCACGAGATCGAGAGCGTCCTGCAGGAGTCCCGCAGCTTCCCGCCCAGCGAGGAGTTCCGCTCCGCATCCCTTCTGTCCTCCGAGGAGGTCTACCAGAGGATGCACAAGGAGTCGGTCGAGCAGCCCGAGGCCTTCTGGGGCCGCGTCGCCGCCGAGCTGCCCTGGCTGGAGCCCTTCGACCGCGTGCTCGACTGGAGCGGCGCCCCGGTCGCCAAGTGGTTCGTCGGCGGCAAGATCAACGCGTCGCACGTCTGCGTCGACCAGCACGCCGCCGGCGAGCGCGCGGGCAAGGTCGCGATCCTGTGGGAGGGCGAGCCGGGCGACGTGCGCACGCTGACCTACGCCGAGCTCCTGGTCGAGGTGTGCCGCTTCGCGAACGCGCTGAAGGCGCGCGGCATCAAGAAGGGCGACCGCGTCGCCGTCTACATGCCGATGGTGCCCGAGCTCGCCATCGCCGTGCTCGCCTGCGCGCGCGTCGGCGCGATCCACTCGGTCATCTTCGGCGGCTTCAGCGCCCAGGCGATCCGCGACCGCGTCGAGGACGGCGGCTGCACCGCGGTGATCACCGCCGACGGCGGCTGGCGGCGCGGCGGCAAGGTGCCGCTGAAGGCCACCGTTGACGAGGCGCTTGCCGGCCAGGACGGCGTGCACACGGTCTTCGTCGTGCGACGCACCGAGGCCGAGTGCGCCTGGACCCCGGGGCGCGACGTGTGGTGGCACGAGGCCGTGCAGGACGCGCCGACCGACTGCCCCCCCGAGCCGATGGACAGCGAGGACACGCTCTTCCTGCTCTACACCTCCGGCAGTACCGGCAAGCCCAAGGGCATCCAGCACACGACCGGCGGCTACCTCGTCGGCACGTACCTGACCTCGCGCTTCGTCTTCGACCTGCGCGAGGACGACGTCTACTGGTGCACCGCCGACGTCGGCTGGATCACCGGGCACAGCTACATCGTCTACGGCCCGCTGGCCAACGGCGCGACGGTGGTGATGTACGAGGGCGCGCCGAACCACCCGCATCCGGGCCGCTTCTGGGAGCTGGTCGAGCGCCACAACATCACGATCCTCTACACCGCGCCGACGGCGATCCGGGCCTTCATGAAGTGGGGCGACGAGCACCCCGCGCGGCACGACCTCTCCACCCTGCGATTGCTCGGCACCGTCGGCGAGCCGATCAACCCCGAGGCCTGGATGTGGTACCACCGCGTGATCGGGGCTGAGCGCTGCCCGATCGTCGACACCTGGTGGCAGACCGAGACCGGTGGGATCATGCTGACGCCGCTGCCCGGCGTGCAGGCGACCAAGCCCGGCTCCGCCACGCGGCCCTTCTTCGGCGTCGACGCGGCGATCGTCGATGAGGAGGGGAACGAGGTCGGCGCCAACCGCGGCGGCTACCTGGTGATCAAGAAGCCCTGGCCCTCGATGCTGCGCGGGATCTGGGGCGACATGGAGCGCTTCCGCGAGACCTACTGGTCGCGCTTCCCGGGCCGCTACTTCCCCGGCGACGGCGCGCGCGTCGACGAGGACGGGTGCTTCTGGATCATGGGCCGCGTCGACGACGTGCTGAACGTCAGCGGCCACCGCCTCTCGACGATGGAGATCGAGAGCGCGCTGGTCAGCCACGCGGCGGTCGTCGAGGCGGCGGTCGTCGGGCGGCCGGACGACCTGACCGGTGAGGCGATCTGTGCCTTCGTCACGCCGGGCGGCGATGCTCCGGCGGGCGACGAGCTCAAGGACGCGCTGAAGGAGCACGTCTCGCGCGAGATCGGCAAGCTCGCCCGGCCGGCCGAGATCCGCTTCGCCGAGGCGCTGCCGAAGACGCGCAGCGGCAAGATCATGCGCCGCCTGCTGCGCGACATCGCCGCGGGCAAGGAGACCGTGGGGGATACGACGACGCTCGAGGACTACTCGGTGCTCGCCAACCTGCGCGGCGACGAGGAGTAACCGGCGGACCGGCCTCTAGTTCCCAGTGTCCTGAGTCAGAAGTTCGGCGTCACCTTCCGCCCCCTATCGGCCCCTGGCGGCGTTGCTCCTCCTCGGCGTAGCGCCCTGGATACGCGCTCGTCGTCGCGCCTTGCCAGGAACCGACAGGGAGCCGAACTTCTGACTCAGAACGCTAGCCCTTCGCAGCCAGCCACTCCTCGCGCGTCTCGTACTTCCACCAGTCGGTGTCCGCGCACTGGCGGATGCCCTCGGCGTACGTGCGCGGGTGCCAGTCGAGCTCGTACACCGCGTTGGAGATGTCGTGCTCGTGGTGCAGCGTGAAGTAGGCCGACGCGCGGCGCGCCTCGGTCACGTCGGTGAAGAGGCCCTTCACGAAGATCACCTTGTCGACCAGTGACTTCGACACGTTGCGGCGCTTCACCTTGCCGCCGACGGCCTCGATGGTGACGTCGATGAAGTCGTTGTAGGGGATGCCCTCCGGCCCGGCGAGCTCGTACATGCAGTCGACGCCGCGCTCGAAGTCGAAGAACTTGATGACCGCCTCGACCACGTCGTCGACGTGCACCGGGTTGATCTTCGAGACGCCCTTGTGGGGGATCCACATCGAGCCCTTCTGCTGCGCGCACTGGCGCATGAGCGGCGCGGTGTGGCGCCAGTCGCCGACGCCGTAGACCAGCGTCGGGCGGAACGAGGCCCACTCGATCCCCGAGCCCTTGATGATCTTCTCCTGGATGCGCTTCGTGTCCCGGTAGTAGCTGTAGACCGGGGCGCCGATCACCGCCGAGGAGATGACCCAGAAGTTCAGATCGGGGCTGGTGCGCTTGGCCTCGTTGACCAGCGTCTCGGTGCCGCCGACGTTGATCGCCCGCATCGTCTCGTCGTCGATGTGGTCGTGGGCGCTGGCGAGGTGCAGCAGGAGGTCGCAGTCCTCCAGGAAGCCCGTCATCGAGTTGGCGTCGACCAGATCGCCGACGTGGATCTCGCAGGGCTTTTCCTTGGGGTGCTCGATCGCGTCCTCGCGGCCGGGGCGGCAGAGCACGCGGATGTCGTGCCCCTCGCGGGCCATGCCGTGGACGAGGTAGCGGCCGATGAAGCCGGTGGCTCCGGTGATGGCGATGCGCATGGGGTTCGGGGGTGCCTCGGGGCCTTGGGGGCGGAGATTCTAGTCGCGCCGCGCCGCCTGAGCGAGGGGCAGGGGAGAGCGGGGGGCGGCGTCGGCGCCTCAGCGCGGCGCCAGGAGCTCCTCGCCGTAGAGCCGTGCCGCCTCGGACAGGCCCTGGGGCAGCCGGTCGAGGAAGCGCGTCAGCGCCGAGCGCAGCTCGGTCGCGCGCGCCCGGGCGGGCTCGGGGAGCTGGTCGACGTATTCGGGCCGCCCCGCCCAGCGCAGCGCGCCGACGCTGTAGCCCGCGAGGAAGCTCTTCGGAGCCCGGAACTCGAGCACCGGGCGGTTCTCGACCATCGGCTCGGTCCCCGCGGCGAAGGCCCGCAGCCCAGCGTCGCCGGCGACCTGCAGCGCCGCGAGGTCGAGCACGTCCCGTACGCCCGCCTCGGCCAGCGCCGCGGCGACGCGCGGCGGGAGCGGCCGCCCCGCCCAGCCCGCGTAGCCCGGCGGCGCCTCGTTCCAGCCCACGAGCGCCAGGTCGTAAGCCGTGAGCCAGGCCGCAACGTGGGGGAACGCGGCGCACCAGCTGGCCACGACGGTGCGCACGTCGTCGTCCGACAGCTGGTAGAGCGGCAGCCACTGCGACGCGATCCCCCCGGGGGCGAGGTGCGCGGCCATGCGCTCGAAGTGCTCGGTCGCGTAGAGGTCCGAGGAGCCCCGCGTCCACGGGTGGATCGGGTCGGACGTGACCAGGTCGTAGCGCTCGTCGCTGACCAGCAGGTAGTGCCGCCCGTCGCCGACCAGCAGGTGGGTGCGCGGGTCGTCGTGCAGCCCGCCGTTCCAGGGACCGAAGCTGCGGGCCGCCTCGCGGACCGCGCTAGAGATCTCGACCACGTCGAGCCGCTCCAGGGTGGGTAGGTCGAGCAGCGAGCCTGCGGTCATGCCGGTGCCGAGCCCGATCACGAGGGCGCTCTTCACCTCGCCGTGCACCACCCCGGGCACGTGGCCCAGGAGGCGCTGGAGGCGCAGGTCGACCGGCGCGGTCGAGGCGACGACCTTGCCGTTGACCCGCAGCGCGCGGACGACGCGCTCGCCCTGTCTCGCCTCGGTGACGCTGGCGGTGGCCTGGACGCCGACCTCGTGCGCGACCACCGCGGGACGCTCGCCCGCGAGGGCCAGGATGCTAAGCCCCGCAGCCGCCGCCGCGAGCGCTCCGAAGCGCGACATGCGCCCGCGCGCGACCGGCAGCGCCGCCACGAGGGCCGCCGCGAGCCCGACCCGGACCGCCAGCCCCGCGCCGAAGGGCAGCAGCACGAAGCCGCCGACCAGCGCGCCGAGGGTCGAGCCCAGCGTGTTCATCGCGTAGGCGCGGGCCAGCAGCGGCTCGCGCGGGGCGGCGGGATCGCGCTCGAGCAGCGCCGCGATCGCCGCCGGCAGCGCGGCGCCGAAGGCGGCGGCCGGCAGCGCCAGCGCGAGCGCCGCGAGCAGCGCGTGCGAGATCCAGAGCTGCAGCGCGCCCGCGCCGTGCAGGACCAGGTTCTCCAGCGGCGCGTCGAGCGCCTGGCCGACCTTCAGCCGCAGCACCAGGAGCCCGGCGAAGGCGCCGACCGGCGCCAGCAGGGCGGCGTGGAAGAGGACCGTGGCGCCGCGGCCCTCGCGCTCCAGCCAGCCGGCGGCCTGGCGGCTGCCGAGGCCGAGGCCGAGGAGGTAGACCGCCAGGACGATCGCGAAGGCGTAGACCGAAGCCCCCGTCAGCGACACGAGCACGCGCACCATCGCGACCTCGTACGCCAGGCTGGCGAAGCCGGTGAAGAGCGGCGCGAGCAGCAGCGGGCTCCAGGGAACGCGCACGCCGGCCGCGTCGGTTTCCTCGGCCGGCGCCGCCCCGGCGGGCAGAGCGAGCGCCAGCGCCAGCGCGCCGGCGACCAGGTGCAGCGCTCCGGAGCAGAGGAGCGTCCCCGCGAGCCCGGCCGCGGGCATCAGGACGAAGGGCGCCAGCAGCGCTCCCGCCGCCGCTCCCACGGTGTTGGCGCCGTAGAAGCGCGACGTGTCCGCCCCGGCCTCGGCCGCCGAGCGGATGGCGAGCCGCGCCATGACCGGGAAGGTGCCGCCCATGGCGATGGTCGGGACCGCCAGCAGCGCCACGGCCAGGCCGAGCCGCGCGCCGAGGGTCTCGACCGGGCCGAGCGCGTCGAGCACGAAGGGCGAGGCGGCGGCCCACAGCCCGACCGCGACCTCGAGCGCCAGGAACAGCCGGCGCGGGTCGCGCGCGCGCCGCGCGGGGCCCGCGAGGAGCAGCGCGCCCACCCCGAGCCCGCCGAGGAACACCGCCAGCACCACCCCGGTGCCGACCGCGTCGCTACCCAGGAGGCGCGCCAGCAGGCGGGACCAGACCACCTCGTCCACCAGCGCCGCCGCTCCGGAGAGAAAGAAGACGAGATCGCTTCGCCGCATCGCCGCGGCAGAATAAGCGGAATGGACGCTCCACACGAGCCGTGCGTCGGGGTGCTGGCGGCGCTGGAGGAGGAGTTGGGCCCGCTCCGCGAGCGCGTCGTCGGGCGCCGGCGCACCCGGGGGCCCGAGCTGCTGGAGCTCGACCTCGGCCCTGGGGGCCCCGCGCTGGCCTGCATCGCCGGCGTGGGCAAGGTCCGCGCCGCGCGCGCCGCGACGGCCCTGGTCCAGGCCGGCCCGCTGCGGGCGCTGCTGGTGGTCGGCGTCGCCGGCGGCGTGGCGGGTGCGGCCGAGCTCGGCGCGCTGGTGCACTGCACGCGG
Source organism: Planctomycetota bacterium (assembly GCA_039029355.1). Classification (GTDB taxonomy): domain Bacteria; phylum Planctomycetota; class UBA1135; order UBA1135; genus JBCCGI01. Next base: position 46,183 of record JBCCGI010000015.1, on the reverse strand, counting down.
GCCGTCCAGACCGACCTCGCCGTGCGCGACGCCCGCGAGAGCCACGCCGACGAGGGCCTGCGTACCCGCTGGAGGGAGGTCGCTCCCGGCCCCGAGGGCTGGTTTTTGACCGCCGACCGGCCGGTGTTCTCGCCCTGGCGCAAGCTGCGCCTCGCGCGCGCCTACGCCGGGACCGCGGTGGCCGACATGGAGACCGCCGCGGCGGGTGCCGTGGCCGAGCTCTCTGGAGTACCCTGGGCGGCCCTGCGCGCCGTGTCCGACGGTGCCGGCCTGGCGGGAGTGGCGCAGTTCCGGAAGAACTTTCCCGAGCAGGCGGGGCGCGCCGCGGCGACGCTCCCCGAGCTCCTGCGCCGTCTGCGCGGGCCGGACGCCTGAAAAGGGCACCTGTACGAAGGGCTCGAACTAAGGGCATCGGCCCCTGGGCCCGAGTAGGATTCCCTGGCGATGTCCCCATGAGTCAGCTCGGAACACACCTCCGTCGCAATTTCGAACCGATCCTGCTCTCGGGGCAGGTGGTGATCGACCTCGCGGTGGTGCTCCTAGCGTGCCTCTTCGGCTACATGTGGGGCGAGCGCCTCCAGGTCGGCGCGATCCCGCCCTGGCAGGTCTACCGCGAGTTTTGGGCCCTGACGGCGGCGGTCTGCCTGGTCTGCTTCCACACCTTTGGGCTCTACAGCCCGGTGAAGAGCCTCCTCAACGTCGAGGAGTTCAAGGGCATCGCGAAGAGCACCCTGGCGGCCTTCCTGCTGCTCTTCGCGCTGATCTTCTTCCTGACGCCGACCGAGCAGGCGCCCGAGCGCTTCCCGTACACGCTGCTGGTCCCGCTGCACGAGCGCGTCGACCTGAACATCGAGCTCGAGCGCATGTCGCGCGTGACCATCGTGCTGACGTTCGTGCTGATCCACGCGCTCACGACGATCAGCCGCTTCGTCTCGTTCAAGTTCATCCAGGAGCTGCACCGCCGCGGCATCGGCCACCGCAACGTGCTGATCTACGGCAACGGCGAGAGCGCCGGCTGGCTGCAGCGCAAGTTCCTGCTGGTGCCGACGCTGGGGCTGCGCCTGGTGGGGCTGGTGGCGGACGACCGCGAGGAGGTCGGCAAGGTCGTCGGGCGCTCCCAGGTGCTGGGCACGGTCGACGACCTCGAGGAGGTCATCGGCGCACACAAGGTCAGCGAGGTCTTCGTCGCGGCGCCGGAGGCGTCCGAGGAGCGGCTGCTCGAGGTGATCGAGCGCCTGGAGGCGATCGGCGTGACCTTCCGCGTCGTGCCGCGCTTCTACCACCTGATGTCGCAGCGCGTGCGCATCGAGAACTTCCACTCCATCCCGCTGATCTCGCGCCCCGAGCGGCGGATCAGCCTGCTGACCACGGTCGCCAAGCGCCTGCTCGACATCGTCTTCGCGGCGGGCGTGCTGGTGTTGGTCGCGCCGCTCTTCCTGCTGGCCGCGATCCTGATCCGGCGCGAGTCCCAGGGGCCGATCTTCTTCCGCCAGGTGCGCATCGGCCTCGACGGGCGGCCCTTCTCGATGTTCAAGTTCCGGACGATGTTCCAGCACCTGTCCGGCGATGCCCCCAAGCCCGACACGCCCGAGGACCCGCGCATCACCCGCGTCGGCCGGCTCCTGCGGCGCTACAGCCTCGACGAGCTGCCGCAGTTCATCAACGTGCTGATCGGCAACATGAGCGTCGTCGGCCCGCGGCCGGAGATGCCGTTCATCGTCGACACCTACGGCGCCCTGGAGCGCGAGCGCCTGCGCGCCAAGCCCGGCATCACGGGCCTGTGGCAGATCTCCTACGCCCGCCAGGAGGCGATCCACGAGAACCTCGACTACGACATCTACTACGTCGAGAACCGCTCGGTGCTGCTGGACATCGTGATCATCGTGTTGACCTGCTTCGCCGTGGTGAAGGGCACCGGAGCGCAGTAGGCTCCCCACCCGTGCGGGTCCTGCACGTCATGGAGGCCACCATCGGTGGCACCCGCCGGCACATCACCGAGGTCGCGCGTGGCCAGAACGCCGCGGGGCTCGACGTGCATCTGGTGGTGGCGGCCGAGCGCCAGCCGAGCTTCCTGGACGACCTGAAGGAGATGCAGGCGGAGGGCGTCGGGGTCAAGCTGCTGCCGATGGTGCGCGAGCTCTCGCCGCGCCTCGACTTCGCGCACGCGCGCTTCCTCGCCCGGCACCTGCGCGAGCTGGCTCCCGACGTGGTGCACGCCCACTCCTCGAAGGCCGGAGCGCTCGGCCGCTGGGCCTCGCTGCGCACCGGTATCGGGCGGCGCGTGTACACGCCGCACACCTACGCCTTTCTGTTCTCCGCGCTCTTCTCACCGGCCAAGCGGAAGGTCTACCGCTCGATCGAGACCTGGCTCGCCCGCCGCACGGACCGCATCGTCGCGGTCAGCGAGGAGGAGGGCGCCACGATTCGGGGCTCCGGCGTCTGCGACCCCGACAAGGTGCGCGTGGTCCCCAACGGCATCGACCCCGAGCCCTACGCGACCGCCGCGCCGGTGTCGCGCGACTCGCTCGGCGTCCCGCCGGGCGTGCCGCTCGCCTGCGTCGTGGGACTGGTGTACGAGGCCAAGGGCCAGGACCTGGCGGTCGAGGCCCTGACGCGGCCGGGCTGCGAGCAGCTGCACCTCGCAATCGCCGGCGACGGCGACCGCCTGGCTGAGTTCCGCGACCGCGCGCGCGAGCTCGGAGTGGGGGATCGGGCGCACTTCCTCGGCTGGCGCAACGACGTGCCCGCGTTGCTCGCGGCGGCCGACTTCCTGCTGCTCCCGTCGCGCTGGGAGGCCATGCCCTACATCGTGCCCGAGTCCCTGGCGGCCCGGCGCCCCGTGGTCGCGACCCGCGTCGACGGCGTCGGCGGTGCGGTGCTCCAGGGCGAGACCGGCCTTCTGGCCGAGATCGACGACGTCGAGTCGATCGCCGCCGCCTGCGCCGAGATGGTGGCGCTGGGCCCCGACGAGCGCGCCCGCATGGGGCGCCGCGGGCACGACCTCGTCTACGAGCTCTTCACCGACGACGTGATGGTGCAGCGCCTACAGAAGGTCTACGAGGAGCTCCTTTGAGGATCCTGCACGTCATCACGACGCTCGACGTCGGCGGGGCGGAGATGCACCTCCTGTCGCAGGTGCGCGGGCAGTGCGCGCGCGGCCACGCCGTGCGCGTCGGCTACCTCAAGGGCCAGGGCACGCTGGTGGACGACTTCCGCGCCGCGGGCGCGGAGTGGGTGGGGGAGGTCGGCCCGCTGGCCCTCTGGCGCCACGCGCGCTGGGCCGAGCTGGTCCACTCGCACCTCTTGAAGGCCGACGCGCTGACGGCGGTCGTCGCGACGCTCGCGGGAAGGCGGCGCACGCTGCTCTCCGGCAAGCACAACGACGAGCAGGTCCTCAAGCGTCCGGCGGTCTCGCTCGTCCACGGCGTGCTCGGCAACCTGCCCGCGCGCACGATCGTGCTGTCGGACCACGTCGGCCGCTTCGTCGAGCGCTACGGCCGCGTGCCGCTGCGCAAGCAGTCGCGCGTCTACTACGGGCTCGATCCCGAGCCGTTCGAGACGGCCGCGGCACAGGCCGCGGCACAGGGCGCGGCACAGCGCGCGGACGCGCGGGCCGCGCTGGGCCTCGCCGCGGATGACGTGGTCTTCCTCTGCGTGGCGCGCTTCGCACCGCAGAAGGCCCACGACGTGCTCCTGCGCGCCTTCGCCCAGGCGCGCGCCGAGAATCCGCGCCTGCGGCTGGCCCTGGTGGGCGACGACCCCTTCGGCGACGGGCGCCAGCGCGCCGAGGCCCTGGCGGCCGAGCTGGCCCTCGGCGAGGGGGCGCTCTTCCTCGGCATCCGGCGCGACGTGCCGGCGCTCCTGGCCCTCTCGGACGCCTTCGTGATGGCCTCGCTCTGGGAGGGGCTGGGGCTGGTGTTCCTCGAGGCGATGGCGGCCGGCCTGCCGGTGCTCGCCACCCGCGTCTCGGCCGTCCCCGAGGTCGTCGTGGACGGCGAGACCGGGGTCCTCGTGCCCCCCGGCGACCCCGAGCCCCTGGCCGCGGCCCTCCTGCGCCTCGCCGCCGACCCCGCCGAGCGCCGCCGCCTGGGCGCGGCGGGCCGTGACCGCGTGCGCGACCGGTTCGGGCTCGACCGCATGGTGGAGGAGACCCTGGCGATCTACCATGACGTCAGGAGTGGCGGACGGTCTACAGATCCGCCTCCGCCGGGCCGATAGCGAGAGGGCGCCCTGCGCCCCTTCCGCCGGCGGTCCGCGGAGCCTAGGCCAGCGCCCCCCCTCCGCCCAGCGGCCCGATGACCGAGCACCTAGCGAACCCCGGGAGCCCCAGCTCAGGCGACGACTCCGTCCGCCGCGGTCCGGATCGGCGCATCGAGCCGACGCCGCGCATCTCCCGGTATTCGTTTCTCGGGGGGCGGAGGCGCTCCTCGCGCCGGGTCGAGGAGCTGGAGGGCAGCTTCGTCGACCGCTATTCGCTGCGGCTCTGGTTCCTGCTGCTCTGGGTGGCGCTGATGAACGTCGGCGACAGCTACTTCACGCTGGTCCACCTGCAGTCCGGCGGCGTCGAGCTGAACCCGGTCGCGGCGGCGCTGCTCGGTACCGGGCGCTACGGCTTCGTGTTGGTGAAGTCGTCGCTGATCGGCGTGGCCCTCTGCGTGCTCTGCATCCACAAGAACTTCTTTCTGGCGAAGATCGGGCTGTGGATCGCGGCGGGCTCCTACACGCTGCTGTTCGCCTATCACCTGTCGCTCTTCCGCGTCAGCTGAGCGGCGGCGGCTGAGCGCGGCCCGCGGCCGGGGCTGTTAGGATCCCGCCGCATGCGCATCGCCCGCATCCTGACCCGGCTCAACCTGGGCGGCCCCGCGCGCCAGGTCCTGGCCTCGGACCCGCTGCTGGTCGCGCGTGGCTGCGCCGTGCGCGTGTTTGCCGGCTCGCCCGAGCCGGGGGAGGGCGACCTCTTCGACGAGCTGCGCGAGCGTGGCGTCGACGTGGTGCGCGTCGCCTCGCTGAGGCGCGGCGTCGCGCCGGCCCGCGACCTGCTCGCGCGCCGCAAGCTCAAGGCGCACCTGCGCGCGTTTGCGCCCGACGTGGTCCACACCCACGCCTCGAAGGCGGGCACGCTGGGGCGCATGGCGGCCCGCGGCCTGAAGGACGCGCGCCGCGTGGCGCGCGTGCACACCTTCCACGGGCACGTGCTGGAGGGCTACTTCCCCGAGCTGGTCGCGCGCCGGCTGCGCGCGCACGAGGCGGCGCTCGCGCGCGAGACCGACCGCGTCGTGGCGGTGTCGCACGCGACCGCCGACGACCTCGTGCGCCTCGCCGTGGTGGGCGAGGAGCGCCTCGTCGTCTGCCCTCCGGGGGTCGAGCTGGCGCCGCTCACCGCGCTCCCGTCGCTGGCCGAGCCGGCGCGCCGCTCGGGCGCGCTGCGGGAGCAGATCGGCGCCGCCGCGGACCACGTCGTGGTCGGGGTCGTTGGGCGCCTGGCCGAGGTCAAGCAGGTGGGGCGCGCGGTCGACGTGTTCGAGCTGCTGGCGGAGCGCTACCCCGGGCTGCATCTGGCCTTCGTCGGCGACGGCTCGGAGCGCGGCCTGTTGGAGCGGCGCATCGAGGACCTGGGCGAGCGCGCGGCGCGCGTGCACCTGCTCGGCGCGCGCGGCGACATGCCGGCGGTGCTGGCGGACCTCGACGCGGTACTGCTCACCTCGCGCAGCGAGGGCATGCCGGTCGCGCTGATCGAGGCCGGGGCGGCGGCGCTGCCGGTGGTCGCGACCGACGTCGGCGGCGTGGGCGAGATCGTCGCGCACGAGCGCACCGGCTTTTTGGGCGAGGGCGCCGAAGAGCTCGCCTTCGGCCTGGCGACGCTGCTCGACCAGCCCGCCGAGCGCGCGGCGATGGGGCAGCGCGCACGCCTGCGCGTCGCGCAGCGGCACGCGCCCGAGGCGCTCGCCGCGCGCCTGGAGGCGATCTACCGCGCCGCGCTCGAGGTGCGCGGGCGCACCACGGCGGGGTAACAACACCGCTTTCGCTTCGACGTTGCGCGCGCTTCGGCCTATCCCGGAGGGGTACCCGTTCGGAACCCCGGCAGAAGGTTCTCGCCATGCGTCACGCGCTCGCTCTTCTCCTCTTCCTCTCCGCCGGCGGCCTGGGCCTCGGCACCGCCGCCTGCATGGACTCGGGCTCGCTCGGGATCGGGCTGCTCGCCGCGGGCGGACCGGTGCCCTGCGCGCTGGCGCGGCAGCTCGCGGCTGCGCAGACAGGCGCCGAGCGGAGGCCCGGCCCGGACCGCTGCCCGAACCGCTGCCCGGACCTCAGCACCGGCCGCGCGGAAGCCGAGGCCGTCGCCGACGTCGAGCTGGTCTACGCCTGCCTCGGCTTCGACTGCTCGCCGCCCCGCGAGACGCTGGCGGCGTCCGCGGAGAGCCCCGGGCCGTAGCCCCTGCGCCCCGGATCCGTCCTCGCGGTGGACATGGGCGGGGCGACCGCCTAGAACCCGAGCGCGATGCGCCTGCTCATGGTCAGCGGGGACCGCCTGCTGGCGGCCGGCAAGCGGGGGCCGTTCTGGCACCTCCAGAAGGAGTTCTCGAGGCACTTCGAGCGCATCGACGTCCTGCACCCGCGGCCCGTGGGCCCGGTGGTCGAGACCGAGTTCTTCGACGGCCGCCTGCATCTGCACCCCGCGGACTGCGGACGGGCGGGGATGCTGGCCTACCTCAAGCGCCGCGGTGCCGAGCTGATCGCCGAGCAGCGCCCCGTGCTGATCGTCAGCCACGACTACGGCTGGTTCTACAACGGGCTCGCCAGCGCCTGGCTCTCGGGCCGGACCGGCGTGCCGTACCTCTCCGAGATCCACCACGTACCCGGCGTGCCGGTGGCGGCGGACGCGCGCGAGCGCCTCGACCGCTTCGTCGCGCGGCGCTATGTCGCCTGGGCCAAGTCCCGCGCGCGCGCCTTCCGCGTCGTGAACCACGGCGAGATGCCGGCGCTGCTGCGCGGTTGGGGCGTGCCCGACGAGAAGATCTGCGTGCTGGGGTCGCTGTACATGGACCTCGCGACCTTCTCGCCTCCCGAGAACGCCGTCGAGCCCGAGCAGGAGCTGGTCTTCGTCGGCCGCATGGTGAACAACAAGGGCCTCGACCGCATCGTCGAGGCCGTCGCACAGCTGCGCGCCGAAGGCCGCCCGCACCGCGCGCTGCTCGTGGGCTCGGGGCCCTTCCAGGAGCGGACGGCGGCGCGCGTGCGCGAGCTGGGCCTGGGCGATGCGGTGCGCTTCGTCGAGTGGGTCGGCGACGCCGCCGACCTGGCCGAGGTCTACCGCAAGAGCCGCGTGGTGGTCTGCGCCTCGACCTGCGAGGGCGGGCCGCGCTTCACCGTCGAGGCGATGGCCTGCGGCACGCCCTGCGTGTCGACGCGTGTCGGCGTGATGGGGGAGCTCCTGGAGGACGGCGCGGCCGGCCGGCTGGTCGACTTCACCGCCGGCGGGCTTGCCGCCGGGCTCACCGAGGTGCTCGGCGACGAGGAGCGGCGCCTGGCCATGGGCCGCGCGGCGCGCGCGATCGCCGAGCGCTTTGAGTACGCGGACATGATCCGCGGCTACGCCGACGGGCTGAAGCGGCTGGTTGGCGAAGAGGAGCGCCGCAGCGCGTGAAGCTGCTCTTTCTGACTCAGTGGCTCGACCGCGGCGACGCGGTGCTCGGCTTCGTGCCGCGCTGGCTCGAGGGGCTGGCGGGCGAGGTCGAGCGCCTGCGCGTGATCGCGCTGTGGTCCGGCGACGTTGATGGCTTGCCGGACAACGTCGACGTGCGCACGGTGGGGCGCACGGGGCGCGTGGGGCGCTTCCTGCGCTACCGCCGCGTGCTGTCGGAGGCCTTCGCCGACGGCTTCGACGTCGTGCTGGCGCACATGGTGCCGCGCTACGCGCTGCTCGCGGCCGGGCAGGCGCGGCGCGCGGGCGCGCCGGTCTACCTCTGGTACACCCACAAGGGCGTCGACGGCCGCCTGCGGCGCGCCGAGCGCATCGTCGAGAAGGTCTTCACCGCGAGCGAGGCCTCGCTGCGCCTGGAGACGCCCAAGCGCGTGGTCACCGGACACGGGATCGACCTCGCTCACTTCGCCCTGGCCGACCAGCGGCCGGCCATGCCGCCGCGCCTCCTGGCGGTCGGGCGCCTGACGCCGGCGAAGGACCCGCTGACGCTCTTCGCGGCGCTCTCGATCCTGGTGTCGCGCGGCTACGACCTGCACCTCGACTGGGCCGGCGGCGGGCTGGCGGCGGCCGACGCCTCGTTCGCGCGCACCGTGAGCGAGCAGCTCGAGGTCGGCGGTCTCGTCGAGCGCGTGACGCTGCACGGCGACGTGCCGTACCGCGACGTGCCGTCGCTCTACAAGCGCGCTTCGGTGCTGTGCTCGACCAGCCTGACCGGCAGCGTCGACAAGGTGGTCCTCGAGGCCATGGCCTGCGGCCGGCCGGTCGTGACCTGCAACGAGTCCTTCGCGCCGATCTTCGCGGAGCTCGGCCCCCGCGCCGAGTGGCTGGGCTTCGAGCCCGGCAACGCCGACCAGCTCGCCGACCGCATCGAGTTCCTGCTGCGGCTGCAGCAGCTGGACCGCTCGGAGCTCGCGCTGCGGATGCGCGCGATCGTCGAGCGCGACCACGAAGTCGACCGCCTGATGGCGCGGCTGGTGCGCGAGATGGGGGGAGGCCCCGGGGAGCGCGGCGCGTGACCGAGCTCTCGGTCGTGATCCCCTCGTGGAACACGCGCGACTTGACGCGCGCGTGCCTGGTGCACCTCTTCCAGGCCGATCTGCCCGCGACCGAGGTCATCGTGGTCGACAACGGCAGCGAGGACGACTCGGCCGACATGATCGCGGCGGAGTTCCCGCAGTGCGTGCTGGTGCGCAACGAGAAGAACGAGGGCTTCGCCGGCGGCTGCAACCAGGGCATGCGGCTGGCCCAGGGGCGCTACGTGCTGCTGCTGAACACCGATACCGAGGTGGCGCCGGACGCGATCCGGCTGCTGCTGACGTGGCTCGAAGAGCACGCCGAGTACGGCGCGGCGGCGCCGCTCCTGCACTCGCCCGATGGCTCGGTGCAGCCCAGCCTGAAGCGCTTCCCGGGGCTCGCCACCACGCTCTTCTTTTCGACGCCGCTGGAGCGCTGGTTCCCGAACAACCGCGAGCTGCAGCGCTACTTCATGCGCGGCGAGTCGCAGGAGCAGAGCTGCGACGTCGACCAGCCGCCGGCGGCGTGCCTCTTGGTCAAAAAGAGCGTGCTGGACGAGATCGGGCTCTTCGACGAGGAGCTGTGGCTCTTCTACAACGACGTCGACCTCTCCAAGCGCATGGACCGCGCCGGCTACCGCACGCGCTATGTCGCCGAGGCGCGCGTGCTGCACCACGAGGGCGCGTCAACCTCGAAGTTCGGCCGCTTCCTGCCCGAGTGGCAGCGCAACCGGCTGCACTACTACCGCAAGCACCACGGCTGGTTCGGCGGCGTGTGGCTCAAGGGCTGCGTGGCGCTGTCGTTCGCGGACTGGCTGGTCACGCAGCTGTGGCGGCGCGTCCGGCGCCGCGGCGGCGACACGATTGGAGAAACGGCGCGGCAGTTCGCGCGCTTCCTCCTCTCATGAACGCCTCCGATCCGGCGGCCGAGGTGCGCGAGGCGCTGCACCGCACGCTCTCCTGGCAGCTGAGCCTGCGCGATGCGGACGGGCGCATCGTCTGCCCCGAGCACCGCGTCGAGCACACCGGCAAGAGCGCCTGCACGGCGATCACCGCGGCCGAGCTGTGGCGCGCCGAGCGCACGCCCGAGCTGCTCGCCGCCGCCGTCCAGCAGGGGCGCCGGCTGGTGGCCAACCTCGAGCGCGAGGGGACCAGCCCCTGCCACACCTTCCGCCCCGGACGCCACGATCCCTACAACTGCTCGAACAGCGTGATCGACGGCGGAGCGGCGAGCGACTCGCTCGCGCACCTCGTCACGTCCTTCGGAGACGAGCTCGACGCCGCCGACCGCGAGGCCTTCGCCGCCGCGAGCCTGCTGCACGCGCGCACCTATCTGCGCTACGCGGTGCTCGACAAGGGCATTCCGGCACAGCGCGCCTGGGGGCTGACGGGCCTCGCCGGCGCCGCGGCGCTCGAAGACGACGAGACGCTGGAGCGCGCCATCGCCGAGGCGGTCGGGATCCTCGAGGGCATCCAGGGCGCGGACGGGAGCTATCCCTACCACCCGCTCTCCTGGGGCGCCGAGCACCCCGGCGCGGGCGACGTGTCGTCGTTCTACCAGTCGCGCGTGACGGCCTTTCTGATCTACGCCCTCGAGCGCACCGGACGCGACCCGACCGCCGACACCTTCCGCGCGCCGCTGATCCGTGGGCTGGACTTCTTGTGCGCGCTGCAGGGGCCGGACGGCATCAAGGCGGGGCTCGTCGAGGCGAAGCCCTGGTACTGGGGCGCGCCGTACGAGGTGGCCTCGCACCCCTTTGACGTGTTCGCCCTCGCGAGCGGCTGGCGCCTGTTCGGGGCCCCGCGCTACGCGCACGCGGCGGCCGCGGCCTTCCGCGCCTGGGCGCGGCACCTGTCGCCGGCCGGCGCGCCCCAGAGCCACCTGCCCGGGCCCGGGCGGGGCCGCAGCTACCAGTGCCCGGTCTTCTGGGCCGCCCACGCCTGCTGGATCGCGCGGGCGGCGGGCGACCTGGCGGGCTGCCTGGCGCTGCCGACTCCCGAGCGCGGCGCGGGCCAGGGGATCGACCTCTCGATCACGTGGCTCCCCGACGCCCAGCTCGGCCGCATCGAGGACGACGCGGTGGTGGCCTGGGTGCGCGGCGCGCGTCCCGCCTCCAACGTCCACCACGGCAGCCCGCACGGGGCGGGTCTCGTGCGCGTGGTGCGGCGCTCCGACGGCGTGGATCTGCTCCCCCGCTGCCGCCTGGGCGGCGCGAACGAGGGCGAGTGGCGCGGGCGCTCCGGCCTGCCCTCGCCGCTGCGCGGCTGGCGCGCGGGGCGGCGCGAGGTGCGCTTTTCGCTCTGGCTCTCCCGCGTACACCGGCGCGCCGGACGCGGCCGCGAGGCCCTGGCCGCGCCGCTCTCGACCTTCCGCCGCGGCGTCCTGGCCTTCGCGCACCCGCGCGTGTCGTCGGCCTTCGAGCTGGCGCCCGGCGTCAAGCTCCTGCCCGACGGCCTGCAGCTCGCCGGCGCCCTGTGCCACCGCGGCGGCGCCCCGGCGGACGGCAGCCGTGTCGAGCGCGTCTTCCGCGTCGACGGCACCGGGCTGGAGGTCGAGGAGCGCCTGATCTCCGCCGGCCGGGCCCGCGGCATCGGCTACGCGGTGCCCGCCGCGGCGGTCGAAGTGCGCCGGGATGCCTCCAGGATCTCCTACCGCCTTTGCTGAGCGGCGATCCGGCGGGATAAGCTTCCTCCAGGAGACCGATGCCCGACCCCGATCCGAACACAGAGGCCCCGCGGCAGGGGCTGGGCTGGTCGCTCCGCGCCGGCCTTGGGGCGGGGCTCGTGGCGGCCCTGATCTTCGGCGTGGTCGATGCCGCGCTCGCCTGGCGAGGCGGCCCGAGCCTGGGCCTGCTCCTCGTCCTGGGCTGCCTCGGAGCCACCGTGCTGCTCTACGCCGGCCTCTACGGAACGCTGGGGCTGGCGGCCGGGGCGGCGCTCCACCCGCTCCGTTGGCTGGGGAGCGGGGCGGCGCGCTACCGCGCGCTGCTCGGCCTGCTGCTGGCGGCGGGGATCTTCCTCGAGGTGTTCTGGTGGACGCGGCCCTACGTCTACCCGGGCGTGCCGGTCACCTCGCCGGGACGGCTGCTGGTGTCGATGATGTTCGCCCTCGGCTCGCTCGGCGTGGGGGCGTTGGCGGCGCGCTTGCTGGTGGGGCTGCCCGAGGCAGCGCATCGGGCGATGCGCGCGGCGCTCCTCCTGCTCGGCCTGGTCGGAGCGGCGACGATGTTCCTCGACCACCGCGCCGGCGAGGGCTCCGGACGCGGCGAGCTGAACGAGCGCAACCGCGACCTGCCCAACGTACTCCTGATCGTCGTCGATGCGCTGCGCGCGGACGTGCTGGAGCCCTACGGCCACCCGCGCGTCAAGACGCCGCACGTCAAGCGGCTGGCCGAGCGCGGCGTGCTCTTCGAGAACGCGATGGTGCAGGCGCCCTACACCTGGACCAGCTTCGGCTCGATCCTGACCGGCAAGTACCCGCGCCGCCACGGGCTGGTGGTGATGGCTCCCTCGGCGCGCATGATGCGCGACAAGAACGTCACGCTGCCCTGGCACCTCAAGCACGCCCAGTGCGCGGGCGGCGACCGGCTGACCGACGGCGACTTCGCCGGCGCGACGTTCATGACCGGCACGCTGTCCCAGGGCTCCGGGCTGATGCACGGCTTCGACACGTACTTCGAGGCGATGGCGGGGCACGAGCTGGTCACGCTCGACAGCCGCTGGAGCGTGTTCCGCTCGGGCCTGCTCGTGTCGCTGATCAAGAACAAGCTCACCCAGCGCTTCGACAACAGCCTGGTGACCAGCACCGCCATCGACTGGATGCGCCGCAACGAGGGCAAGCGCTTCGTGGCGATGCTCCACCTCTACTCGACGCACACGCCGTACGACCCCGAGGAGGAGTTCCGCGCCCAGTACTGCAACCCCGCCTACGACGGTCCGGTGCACGCCTTCTACGCCGAGCACCGCATCGCGCTCGAGAACGGCGACTACGTCGCGACCGACGCCGACGTCGAGCAGATCCGCAACCTCTACTACGCCGGCGCCGCCCAGGCGGACCGCGACGTGGGCCTCCTGCTCGCCGAGCTGGAGCGCCAGGGCGTGCTGGACGACACGCTCGTCATCTTCACGTCGGACCACGGCGAGGAGCTCGCCGAGCACGGCCTGTGGGAGCACAACTGGATGTACCAGACCAACCTGCAGGTGCCGCTCGTCCTGAGCTGGCCCGCGGGGCTCGAAGGTGGCCGGCGCGTCGCGGCCACGGTCGAGACGGTCGACATCCTGCCGACGGTGTGCGACCTGCTCGGCCTCTCGCTGCCGGACGAGGGCGACGAGTACGAGCGCGTCGACGGCATCAGCCTGGTGCCGCTGATGCGCGGCGAGGCGGAGAGCGTGAAGCGCTACAGCTTCGCCGAGAACGGGCGCTTCACCTCGGTGCTCGACGGCGACTGGAAGCTGATCGTGCGCGCCGAGGTCCTGTCCGAGCCCGACGGCTGGGAGCAGGCGCTGTCCGGCGCGATCGAGACCCCGAGGCTCTTCCACCTGGCCGAGGACCCGGGCGAGACCGTCAACCTGTTCAACGACGCTCCGGACGAGGCGAAGCGGCTCTTCGACGTGCTCGCCCATTGGGACGGCGGCATGCCGATCCCGCGCGTCGAGATCGTGCGCTCGGCCCGCGACCTCGAGAACGAGCTCCTGATGGAGAAGCTCGGCTACACCGACGGCGCGACGGGCGCGACGGGCTTCCTGGAGGACGGCGATCCGGACAGCGGTGGCGGGTCGAGCGAGGGGCGCGGGGAGAACCGCTAGGTGGACGGCCCCGAGCTCGTGCTCGTCGCCAATGCGCGCATGCCCTCCCAGCGCGCACAGTCGATCCAGGTGGCGCAGATGGCCGCCGGCTTCGCGCGCCGCGGCGCGCGGACGACGCTGCTCCACGCCCGCCGGCGCGACACGCCCGAGCGCCCGGACGACGAGGTGCTCGACTTCTACGCCGTCCCGCGCGGGGCGCGCCCGCGGCTCCAGTCGATCCCCTGCTCCGACTGGATCGACCGCGCGCCGCGCCGCCTGCAGTTCGCGCCGGCGCGCCTGCAGGAGCTCACCTTCGCCCGCAACGCCGCGCGCCGCGTGCGCGACGGCTTCCCGGGCGCGCTCGTGCTCAGCCGCGAGATCGAGGTGGCGCGCCTCCTGGCCCGCGAACGCCGCGCCTTCCTGGAGATCCACCGCGTCCCCGGCGGCCGCCTGCGCCGCCGCTGGCTGCTGCAGGCCGTGCCCGCCTGTGGCGGCCTGGTCGCGATCTCCTCGGGCGTGCGCGAGGACCTGGAGCGACTCGGCGTGTCGCCCGACAAGATCCGCGTCGAGCACGACGCCGTCGATCTGGAGCGCTTCGCGGCCTTGCCCGAGCGCTCCGCCGCGCGCGCCGAGCTCGGCCTTGCAGCCGACGCCCAGGTCGTGGTCTACACCGGCGGCCTGCTCGCCTGGAAGGGCGTCGACGTGCTGGTCGAGGCGGCCCGCTCGCTGCCCGCGGTCACGTTCGTGATCGCCGGCGGAATGGACGCCGACGTGCACCGCGTCGCCGCCCTCGCCGAGGGCCTCGACAACGTCCGCCTCGACGGCTTCCAGCCGCCGGCGCGCATGCCGCTCTACCTGGCGGCCGGCGACCTCGGGGTGGTGCCGAACCGCTCGAAGCCCGCGATCAGCGCGCGTTACACCTCGCCGCTCAAGGTCTTCGAGGCGCTGGCGGCCGGCCTCCCGCTGGTGGCCAGCGACCTTCCGAGCCTGCGCGACGTGCTCGCGCCCGACCGCGACGCCGCGCTCGTCGCCCCCGACGACCCCGCCGCCCTCGCGGCCGGCATCGAGCGCCTGCTGGGCGACCCCGAGCTCCGCGCCGAGCTGTCCGCCCGCGGACGCGCGCGCTCCCGCGGCCTGAGCTGGGAGGCGCGCGCCGAGCGCATCCTGGCCTGGATGCACGAGCGGGGAGCGGCCGCGTGAGGGTGCTCTTTCTCACCGACTCGCTGTCGGACCTCGACGGGGTGGGGCGCTACACGATGCGCCTCATCGCGGCGATGGAGCGCCAAGAGCCGGGCCTCGAGGTCGAGGTGCTCCTCGCCCGCAAGCACCGCCCGACCTCCGACGCCGTCCCGGCGCACTGGAACGTCCGCGTCGCGCTCCCGCCGGACTACTTCTTCTACATGAGGCCCAGCCGCTTCTGGCCGAGCCTCGCCCTCTCGAGCTACCACGCCTGGCGCTCGGCCCGCCGCGCGGACGTGGTGCACGCGATCAAGGACTACCCGCACAACCTGGTGGGCCTCAAGGCGGCGCAGCTGGCCGGCAAGCCTTGCATCGCGACCGCCCACGGGACGTACACGGTGCAGCCGCTGCTCGACCCGCGCCACGCCGAGCGCGCCCGGAAGACCTACGCGGGCTTCGCCGGGATGATCTCGGTGTCGGGGTACACCCGGCGCCGGTTGTTCGAGGTGCTCCCCGACGGAGCGCTCGACCCCGAGCGCGTGCACGTCGTCCCGAACTGCGTCGACGCCTCGCACTACGTCGAGCCGCGCAAGCTCGACCCGCGCCCCTGGCACGGCAAGCGCTTCACGCTCGGCATCGGCGAAATGAAGGAGCGCAAGGGCCACCATCTCGCGCTCGGCGCCTGGTGCCGCATCGCCGCCCAATACCCCGAGCTGCACCACTTCCTCGTCGGCCGCCGCAGCGGCGACCCGTACGAAGAGGGCCTGCTCACCCGCGTCCGCGAGGCCGGCCTCGAGGACCGGGTCCACCTCCTCGGCAACGTCACCGAGGAGGAGAAGATCGACCTCCTCCAGTGCGCCGATCTCTTCCTGCACGCCCCGGTGACCGCCGCGGACGGCGGCTTCGAAGGCTTCGGCATCGTCTACCTCGAGGCCGCCGCCAGCGGCACGCCCTCGATCGGCACCCTGGACTGCGGGGCCGAGGACGCCATCGACGACGGCACCACCGGCCTGCTCGTCGCCCAGACCGAGGAGGCGGTCGCCGCAGGGCTCAGGCGCCTGCTGTCGGACGACGGGCTACGCGACCGCATGGCCGCCGCCTGCCCGGCCGCAGCCCGCGCCCGCTCGTGGGAGGAGAACGCCGCCACGGTCCTCTCGCTCTACCGAGCCGCGCTCGCGGGCGGGCCCGCCCCAGCGGATCGAGCAGGACCGCGGTGAGCCTGCTCCAGAACCGCTTCCTGCGGAACATCGCTGCCCTGCAGGCCGGGGGGGCTCTGACCTCTGGGCTCAACTTCCTGGCATCGGTCGGCCTCGCCCACGTGCTCGGCTCGCGCGAGCAGGGCACGTGGATCGTGTCGATGCAGCTCTACTCGCTGGCGTTCTTCGTTGTCAACGTCGGCATCCTGCAGGTCGTCGTCACGCAGGTCGCCGCCGCCAGCGCGCGCGGCAAGTCGGACAAGGTGGCCGCCTGGCTCGCCTTTCTGATCAAGGCCTACCTCGGCATGGGGATCTTCCTCGTGATCGCGGGCAAGCTGGCGCTGCCCTACGCGGTCGACGTCTGGCGGGGCTTCAACCCCAGCATCGACCCGCGCGTGGCGACCTGGGCCTGGCTGCTGATCTTCACGCCGCTGCTCGACATCCCGCGGGTGTGCGTGCTGGCCGCTCTTCAGGGGACGCGCCGCATGGTGCGGCTCACGCAGGTCGAGAACACGGGCGAGGTGCTCCGTACGTTCATGGTCGTGGCCGGCGCGGTCGTGACCGGCTCGCCCTGGGGGCCGGTGCTGGGGTCGCTGACCGCGACCGCCTTGGCCGGGTTGGTCGCGGTGGAGCTCTACCGCCGAGCCAACAAGGAGACCGACTCCTACCCGCTGCCCGGCGTGCGCGCGATCCTCCGCCGCATCCGGCAGGTGCCCTTCCGCGAGGGCTTCGGGCAGGGCCTGCGCTTCGGCGTGATTCGCCAGACCGACGCGCTGGGCATGAAGATCCTGCCGCCCCTGATCATCCAGACCTTCGGCTCGTCGGAGTGGGTGGCCTACTTCCGCATCGCCCAGGGCATCATGAACGTGCCGCTGATGTTCATGCAGGGCGTCAGCCGCACGGCGCTGCCCGCGCTGTCGGAGCTCAAGGGCATGCGCGACCACGCGCTCTTCCGCAAGCTCTTCGTCCGTGCGACCTGGATGGGGGGCACGCTGATCACCCTGGGCATCGCGCTCTCGCTGCCGCTGGTGCCGTTCTTGGTGCGCATCATGCCCGGCGACTACCACCGGCCGGTCTGGATCCTGTGCCTGATCCTGGCGCTGGGCTACGTGCCGATCGCCTACACGATTACGCTCGACTCGTTCTACCTGCTGACGGCCCAGCTCCGGATGGGAATGATCATCGCGGTCGGCGGGTTCCTGGTGTCCACGCCGCTCTCGATGTTCCTCGCCTCGCAGCTTCCCCGCACCGGCGCCGCCTGGGGGCTGGTGGGGACGACGATGGTCTCGTTCGTGCATTTCTTCTACGTGTGGTGGTACTTCCGCCACGACCCGGAGCTTGCGCCGTGCGCGTCCTCTTCCTGAACGACCTCCACGATCCGCGGATCGGCTCCTCGATCCGGCAGATGTACCAGGAGGCCGCGCGCCTGCGCGAGCTGGGCCACGAGACCCTGGTCGTCACCGCCACCCAGAATCCGGACGAGGCGGGCGCGACCGAGATCGAGGGCTGCGAGGTGCAGCGGCTGCTCTCCGACTACCCCGTGCGCTGGCGCGCCTGGGTCGCGCTCGACAACCCGCGGGTGCGCGATTCGGTGCGGGAGGTCTACGAGCGGTGGCGCCCGGACGTGGTACACAGCCACCTGATCCACACGCACCTCGGCTTCGCCTCGCTCACCCAAGCCCGCGAGCTCGGCGCGGGCGTCGTGTTCACTGCCCACGACGTGATGACCTTCTGCTACCAGAAGCTGACGTGCTTCCACGGCGGCGAGGAGCAGGGCGGTCGGCTCCGCGACTACCGGGCCTATTGGCAGAAGTGCATTCCGTGCCAAAGGCTGCGCTTTCGCCCGGGCCGCAACCGCGCGATCCGACGCGTGCTCGACCGCGACGTACACCGGCTGACCGTCGTATCCGACGAGCTGGGGCAGGCCCTGCGCGCCAACGGCATCCGCGTCGACCGCACGGTCCACAACGCGATCGAGCTGCGGCCGGCGCTGCCCTCGCCCGAGCAGGTTGAGGCCTTTCGCCGACAGCACGGGCTGACGGGGAAGCAGGTGATCACGATCGGCGGCCGGCTCCACGAGCAGAAGGGGGTGCTCCAGCTCCTGCGCATGCTCGAGGCGCTGGCTCCGGAGTTCCCGGATCTGCGGTTGCTGGTGATGGGGCGGCGGGAGATCTACGACGACGGCTTCGCCGAAGCCGCCCGCTCGCTGGGCGTCCACGGGCGCGTGGTGCCGACCGGGTGGCTCGACGGCGACGAGCTGCAGTGCGCCTACGCGGCCACCGATGTGTTCGTCACCCCCTCGATCTGCTTCGACACGTTCGGGCTGGTCAACCTGGAGGCGATGGAGCACCGGAAGCCGGTCGTGGCCACGGTGTTCGGCGGCAGCCCCGAGGTCGTCGCCGACGGCGGCTCCGGCCGGATCGCCAACCCGTTCGAGGTCGAGGGCTTCGCCGAGGCCATCGCCGGCCTGCTGCGCGACCCCGAGCTCGCCGCCCGGATGGGGGAGGCTGGCTATCTTCGGCTTAAGGAGCGATTTACGATCCAGCGCCTGACCGATGAGTTCCTCGAGGAGTACGACCAGGCCTGTTCCACGGCTGGAAAGCGCCTTTCCGTAGGGTCGGCGGACAGCCCCGGCCGATAGGGACCCCATTCGCCCGAAGGCCTTGCCGCGGCCTGGCTTGCGGGACCCTCCAGGGCGGGGTAGATTTGCGCGGGTCTCGTACCCAGCCTCCCCCGCTCGGCCACGGCGGGTCCCCCTCACGACACGCGCCATGTTGCCCGGCCCTCCCGGGTGCGGCGGACCACCACTCGAACGCACACCATGCGCAAGACGCTGCTCTCCTACGTCAAGCCCCACGTCCAAGAGGATCCGCTCGCGATGATCCTCGGGATCGCCTATCTGGGCGCGGTGCTCGAGAAGAAGAAGATTCCGGTCGCCCTCGCGGACGAACGGATTCTGACCGACGCCGAGATGAAGGCGGCGATCGAGGAGAACGACATCATCGGCTTCGGGGCGCTGACCCCCAACATCCGCCGTGCGATCGCATGGGCCAAGTACGCCAAGGAGCGCGGCAAGGTCACCCTCATGGGCGGCCCGCACGCCTCGGTCGACCAGGGCATCTTCCTCGACTCGGGGCACTTCGACTACGTCCTGAAGGGCGAGTGCGAAGAGACGCTCCCGCAGTTCCTCGAAGCGTTGGAGGGCAACGACGACGCGGCGCTCAAAGAGGTCGCGGGGCTCTCGGGCATCCGCGACGGCGAGATCTGGGTCGACAACCCCGCGCCGCCGCTCATCAAGAAGCTCGACGAGCTGCCCGAGCCGGCGCGCCACCTGCTGCCGATGCAGAGCTTCTTCAAGCTCAACCCCGAGCGGCTGGTCTACATCTTCACGACCCGCGGCTGCCCGTTTAAGTGCATCTTCTGCCAGAAGGAGCTGACCGGGCGCGGCTTCCGGGTGCGTTCGACCGAGCTCATCGTCGACGAGCTCGAGCGCATCGTGAAGGAGTACGACCCGGGCGTCATCCTCTTCGTCGATGAGATCCTGACGCTCCGCAAGAAGCGCATCCACGAGATGTGCGACGAGATCATCCGCCGCGGATTGAAGTTCGAGTGGATCGCGAACACGCGCGCGGACTGCGTCGACTACCCGCTGCTGAAGCACATGCACCGCGCGGGCTGCCGCCGCATCTACTACGGCTGGGAGTCGGGCAGCCAGCGCATGCTCGACGTCCTGAAGAAGGACCTCACGCCCGAGGAGATCGTCGAGGCGGCGAAGATGACCCGTCGCGCCGGCATCTGGGCCAAGGTCTACCTGATCGTCGGCTCGCCGGGCGAGACGCCCCAGGACATCCAAGAGACCGAGAAAGTGCTGCGCCTCGCCGGCCCCGACCTGGTGCGTGTGTCGGTCTTCAACCCGCTGATCGGCACCGAATCCTGGGACAACTACCAGGCGAGCATCGACATCGAAGACCTGCGCGAGAACTACGTCTCCTCCAACCGCTCGGCCTACGTGCATGAGCACTTCAGCCAGCTCGACCTGGAGGAGATGCGCAAGAACATGGTCCGCAACTACGAGCGCTGGTACTACGCGTACCCGCAGCGCATGAAGCGCCTCTTGGAGCGGACGATGTACTACGTCGAGAACCCGATCTTCGCGCGCAAGCGGGTCGGCCGCGCCCTCGGCATCGTTCCGCCGCCGAAGAGCTCGAACGTGATGCAGCAGGCCAACCAGGTCTGATCGGCACCGCGCTCGCGACCAAGACGCCTTCGGAACGAACGCCCTCCGCTTGACCTGCGCCGCAGGGAGGTGGAGGGTACCGCCATGGTCGATCCGTCCCAGGTCCGCAACGAGGACCTTCAGCTGGCCCTCTGCGGCCGCGCCGAACGCGCCGAGCAGGCACGCCTCTTCGACGCGTGCTTCAAGAAGGGGGCGACCCCCGAGGATCTCGCCTGGCGCTACGACCTTGGCCCGCACGGGCAGGCCGTAAGCATCCTCGCGCGACCGCCGGGGGGCGAGGGCATCTCGGGCTACGCCTGCTCGCCGCGCCGCGCCCTTTGCTACGGCGACGAGTCGACCCTGGCGCCGGTAGGCGAGACCGGCGACGTGATGACCCACCCGGATTGGCGCAAGCGCGGGATCTTCAGCAGCCTCGACCGCCGCTGCATGGAGGAAGTCGGCCAACTGGGCTGGCCGCTGGTCTTCGGCCTGCCGAACCGTCGCTCGGCGCACATCTTCCTGGAACTCGGGTGGGAGCGGATCGGCACTGTACGGCCCTACAGCTTCCCGCTTCGCGCCGACGCCGCCGCCCGCGCCGAGGCGTTCCGCGAAGGTCGACTGCGGGCCTGGCTGCTGCCGCTGCACGTGGCTCGTTCGGGGCGCCTCCTGCGACGAAGCGAGCGCCCGGATCTGACCACGCGCCGCCTGGAGCGCTTTCCGCCCGAGACCCTGGACCTCTCCCGGGCGCTGGAGAAGCGCTTCGCATTCATGGTGCGCCGGGACCCGGACTACCTCAACTGGCGCTTCGTGGAGAACCCGGCACGGCTGCACGACGTGCTGGGCGTGTACCGCGGGGAGGAGCTTGTCGCACTGGTGACGGTTCAGCGCCCGCGCGCGGGGAGCTGCGTCGGCTTTCTCGTCGACGTGCTCGCCCCGGGGGAGGACGCGCTCTCCGCCGCGGTGGGCATCGGGTTGCGCCACCTCGGCGCGGCCGGTGCGTCGGTCGTTCAGTCGACGGCGATCGACCGGTCTTGGTGGGCTGACAAGCTCAAGGGCTCGGGCTTTCTTCCTCCGAAGGAGAGCAATCATCTGATCGTCATCCTGCACCCGCATGATCGGGATCATCCTTTGGTGAAAGCGGCGCGGGAGGCCTCGTCGTGGTTCTTCACGGACGGGGATCGCGACGACGCGACGATGGGGTAGTTGGGTGGGGTGAACCGGGGGGCGCCGCCGGAGGGGGCGCTCCTGGGTGGGCCACGCCCGGGGCCGGACGCTGAGATCCGACTCTTGACGCGAGGTCTGTGGTCGAGGGCGGCTTGGCCGTCGCGCGTCTTGGGGGAGTGAACCGCACGCGCCTAGGACTGGCGGAGGCGGGTTGGGTTGCGCTTTGAGTGAAGAAAACCGCCGGGATTCTGAGCGGCTTGCCCGTGCGTGCGGACGTGGGCCGTGGAGGGCCGGGAGGCGCGTTTGCCCTCGCCGGGCACGACCGTCGGGGGAGGGCCGGCGACGTGGCCGATCTCCGCTCAATCGAGTGCCTTGAAGGGGCCGAGATCGCGCGCTCGGCCTGCGGGCGCCGTGCGCGCGGGTGTGTGTGGGGACATGAGGAAGCAGCGTGGTGGCGCGTCGCCGATTCGACCCCCGTCTGCGGGGCGCCGATCGAGCGCCGCCAGCGAGCCGTGGCGGCAATGGTGGGGGCGCCGCCCTCTGCCGGTGAAGCGATGTGCGCGAGGGTGTGAGATGCTGACCATCTGTGCTCATCCAAGCTGCTCGAACCGACGAGCGCACCGCGACTTGGGTGGACGAGCGGGCTGCGCCCTCGATCTGCGCCGAATCGAGATGCTTGAATCGGCGGAGATCCGGGGCCGCTGAACGGCAGCGCCAGGGCGCCTGCGCTCGTGCCTCGTGGAGCAGAGCAACCGCCCCCGCGACCTGCGCTGAATCGAGACGCTTGAAACGGCGAAGATCCGGGCGGCGCCGGAGGCAGAGGCAGGAGGCCTGCACGGTGCGGGGCGCGCGAGGTTCCCGATCTGCGCCGGATCGAGTGGTTTGAAAGGGCGAAGATCCAGGGGCGCTGCGGGCCGTAGGGAAGCCCTCGCACCCAGCGCTTCGCGGATCTCCAGCCGCTCTGCGGCTCAGGAGAGGGGGCGTCGAGCCTGGCGAACCAGAGCTCTTG
Source organism: Planctomycetota bacterium (assembly GCA_039029355.1). Taxonomy (GTDB): domain Bacteria; phylum Planctomycetota; class UBA1135; order UBA1135; genus JBCCGI01. The sequence continues at coordinate 23,919 of JBCCGI010000015.1, read as the reverse complement.
AATCGGCGAAGATCCCGGCGAGTCCAGACACGACGACCGGCGCTCGCTGGACGCCGGTGCGGCTGCGTGACGCGTTGGCGCGCCGGTCTCCCGGTCGACCCGCCCGCCATCCACCACCGCACCCACCAAGCAGACCGTCCCCTCCCAACCACCTCCCTCCCAACCCCCGAGAAGAAAATGGACCGGCCGACAACCGCCGGCCGGTCCACCCTCCCCAGTCCCCGATCTCTTCCGACTCCTCCTACTGCCGGAAGTAATCCACGACCACCGCCGCTCCCGGCGCGGGGATCGACTGCGTCCCCTCCGCGAACGGATTCGTATCCACCCGCGTCAGGCCCGCCTCCAAGCTGATCACATCCACCACGCCCGGCCCTTCCGAGGACACCGGGACCGCCGCGTACATCGTGATCGGCAGGTTGCCCTGCGTTAGCCCTCCACCCGGAACAGTGAACACCAACCCCTTCGCGTTGTAGCTCGCCGGCACACCCGCGCTGAAGTTGGTCGAGTAGTTGGGGAAGGTGCAGAAGTTCGTCCAGTTGTCGAAGGCGATGTCGGTGGGGATACCCGTGAGCTGATCGCTTCCGACCGACCCGAGGACGCTCCATTCGAGCTCGCGGATCGACGGGTCGGCGAAGATGCCGGGGTCGAGCGGGACGAGTCCGAAGAGGCCTCCGGTGATGCCGACGTTGGTGATGGCTCCGCCGGGGAGGCCGGTCGGGAGCCCGTCGGCGCCCAGTTGGTTCTCGTGCACGACCCAGAAGGCGGAGTTCAGGTTGCGGGGGTCGGGCTGGATGGCCTTGGCGCCTTGGAACTGGAACTCGAGCACGCCGATGATGTCGTCGAAGCCCCATCCATTGACTCCGTCGGGGCCGGACTCGAAGACCGAGACGGTGCCGTTTTGGTTGAGGATGTAGGCAAAGTAGACGCCGCGTTGGAAGCCGAAGCCCAGTTGGCGGGGCGTGATGGCGACGTCGAGGGGGCCGGCGAGTTGGGCCTGGACCGTCTTGCGGACGCTGAGGGTCTGGGCGGAGAGGATCGAGACGCTGTTGCCGGCGGTGTTGCAGACGAGGATGTCCTCGTTGCCGGGCTCCCAGGCGATGCCCGTGGGGCCTTCGCCGACCGCGACCGTCTTGACGATCTCGTGGAAGCTCGGTGAGCCGGGGTCGATGTTGATGAACGTGACGTTGTCCGAGCCCTGGTTCGTGACGGCCAGAAGGCGGACGTTCGGAGACATCGCCAGGCTGGTCGGGTCGGGGGTCGGGATGCGGTCGAGGACCGTCATGCGGTTGGAGTTGAGCACGACGATCTCGCCCGCGGCGCGGTCGACCGCGTACAGGAAGTGGCCGATCTGCTGGCGGACGGTGTAGATCGGGCACTGCGAGGCGTCGATGTCCTGTTGGCTCGGGCCGCCCCAGGGGGGCATGATCAGCGCCGTGCTCGAGTAGAGTCCGTCGGGCGGCGTGCAGAGCTCCGGCACGCCGAAGGGCACCGCGCCGGGCCCCAGGAGGTTGGTCGCGCCGTTGATCGCGATCGTGTCGACCGACGTCGGTTCCTGGCCGCCGATGAAGGGCGAGACGCAGGTCGGCGGGAACACCAGCGGCGGAGGGTTGGGGTGCGGCGCGAACTGCATCAGGTTCTCGAAGCCGTCGAGCGTGAACGAGCCGCCGCCCGCCATCGTGAACGTCGCGCGCTTGAAGCCGGTGGCGGCGCAGGCGTTGCCGGCGCCCGACTGGCAGCCGAAGGGCGAGCCGTTGTGGAAGAGCGAGTCGAGCGAGTGCCCCAGCATCATGTCGCCGATCGACGACAGCGTCGGGGCGCGCACGAGCCGGTCGTCGAGGTTGGAGTCCTTGGTGAGCGTGAACACGCCCGCGGAGCCGCCGTCGAACGTGCACTCGCCGGGGTTCAGCTTCGGGATGAGCTTGTCGGCCTGGAAGAGCACGTTGGGGTTGTTGCGGACGTTCGACGTGCCCTCCTGCCAGGCACAGGTCGGATCCCAGAAGGGGTCGCCGGTCGAGAAGCCGAAGCCGTTGCCGTCGATGACCGAGATCGCGGTCTGTCCGCCGGCGCGGCCGACGTAGATCGCCTCGGGGGCCACCGGCGCGTTGACGAGGCCGGCGCCCTCGCCGGTCTCGAAGAACGTCAGCAGCGGCGTCTGGTTGCGGTTGGCGGAGAGGTCCTCGAGCAGCTCCGACTGCACGATCACCTCGACGCGGCTGAAGAGCCCGCAGCTGGCCGCTGCGGGGCCGGTGCCGGGGAACGCGAAGGCCGGCGTCAGCTCGTAGACCGCCAGGTCGTAGACGCTGACCGGCGCGGCGTGGAACGGCATCTGCGTCAGCGCCGTGGTCGGGCCGAACTGCAGCTGGATGGTCGAGGAGAGCGACGGAGCCTCGCTCGGCAGCGTGCCGACCGACAGCGGCTGCACCGGCTCGGTGAAGCGGATCTGCACCGCCGTGAACGGGTCGACGTTCTCGTCGCCGTTGCCCGGCACGATGGCCGGCGTACCGCCCGAGCCGAAGACCTCGGGCGGAATCTGATCGACGCCGACCGTCGCGCAGGCGCGCGCCGGCTCTTCGAGCGTGTTGCCGTTGACGGCCCTCACCGCGGTCGACAGCACGAGCTGCACCTCGGCTCCGACCGGGAAGGTCTCGTGCGTCGTCAGGTCGCCGTCGCTGTCGGCGACGAAGACCAGCGTGCGCGGGTCGACCAGCGACTCGGCGCCGGGGAAGCCGGTCTCGGTGCCGGGGAAGCCGAGTCCGGGCAGCGCGCCGCCCTCGTGCGGCACCGCCGCGGGTTGGCCGCCCTTCACGGCGACCCACTGCTCGAGGGCCAGGAGGCCGTCGGAGTCGAGCGAGTCGCCGACCGTCATGCCGCCGACGAACGCTCGGCCGGGGAGCTCCTGGGTGCCGCCGCTGGCGGTCACCGCGACGGCGAGCACGGTGCCGGCGAGCTGCGCCTCGCCGCCCGCGTCGCGGAGGAACACCGAGTCGAGGTCGACCGGCTGCTTGAAGCGCGCGAAGAGGAAGTGGTTGCCCGGCGAGCCGTCGGGCAGGTCGGCGGAGCTCGGCCAGGGCGTCGGAGCGAGCACCGGGTTGAGCGACGTGACGTTCGCGAGCAGGTCGTCGAGGCTGGTCACCGCCAGCACCTCGTCGGTCGGGGCGCCCTGGGCGTCCAGGCGTTGGACGCGGTGGGGGAGCAGCGCGCCGAAGCCGTTGCCGGCCTCGAGCAGCACCATCTCCCCGGCGGAGCCACCGCCCCCTCCGCCGCCGCCTCCGCAGCCGGCGAAGAACGAGGACAGGAGCGAGAGGGCGAGCAGGGCGCGGATTCGTTGCATGGCGTAACCCTTGTGCGGTGTCGGCGGGCGCCCGGTGTGGGGCCGGGCTGAGTGCCCGCCTAGGTGGTTCTTTGCCGGCGGACGGCCCGTAGCGCGCCGCCGCTCAAGCGCCGTCCCTAGCGGCCGGGGTGGACCGCGGGAACACCTTGGCGACCATTTCGAACGCCGGCGAAACGGCGTCGTAGCGCGAGCGCACGCCGCGAGCGCGACCGCTCGCGAGATCGTGCTGACGGCGCACGCCTTCGGCCGCAAAGGCGTGCGTGCGCGCTACGAAGCGGCCGTTCGGGATCGAACGATGCGGCCCGCCGCGGGCCTCGCTAGAGTGGCCGCGTGGGGAAGCACGAGCTCAAGCAATTCCTGCGCGGGGCCTACGCGCGCGTCCTGTTCCACACCGGGCTGCACGCGGTGGTCAACCGCATGATGCCGCGCCGGCTGACGATCCTCTTCGGCCACTGCGTGACCGCCGAGGAGGTCAACGGCTTCCTGCCGCCGGACATGAAGATCGACGGCCCGAAGCTGGAGTCGATCCTGCGCTGGTTCGGCCGCCGCTACGAGCTGGAGTCGATCGGCGGGGGCCTGGCGCGCCTGGGCGGCGCCGGCAAGCGCAGCGTGGTCGCCCTGTCGATGGACGACGGCTACCGCGACAACCGCTCGGCGCTGCTCCCGATCCTCGAGCGCACCGGGGCGGGTGCGACCGTGTTCCTCGAGACGCGTCCGCTCGACGAGCGCCGCGTGAACTGGTCGCACAAGTTCTTCTGGCTGCTCTCGCGGGGGCACGCGATCGACCTCTTGGCGCGGCGCTACCAGGAGCGCACCGAGGACGCCGCGACGCGCGAGAGCCTGCGCAAGGCCCTGGAAGAGGAGAGCGACCTCGTCTACCGCGTGAAGCGCGTGCTGAAGTACGACGCCGATCCCGACGACCGCGACCGCGTGCTAGAGCAGCTCTTCCGCGACGCGGGCGGCGACGAGGAGCAGCTGTGCTCCGAGCTCTACCTCACCTGGGACGACGCGCGCGCGCTGCGCGACGCGGGCGTCGAGCTGGGGGGGCACACCGTCAGCCACCACATCCTCGCGCGCCTCTCGCCGGAGCGTCAGGGCGAGGAGGTCGGCCGCTGCGCCGCCGCGATGGAGCGCGAGCTGGGCTCGTCCGGGAAGGTGTTCGCCTACCCCTTTGGCCGCTCCTGGGACTACGACCAGAACAGCGTGCAGGCGGCGCGCGACGCGGGCTACGGCGTGGCGGTCAACACCCACGCGGGCACGAACGACGCCCGCGGCGGCTACGAGCTAAGGCGCCTTCCGATCGACAACGGCGCCGAGCTGCACCTGCTTGTCGCCGAGGCCTGCGGAGGCTTCGACCTCCTGCGGCGCCTGGGCCTCGATCTATCCGCCTAGCCGCTCGGGCCCGGCCCGGCGCTCCCGGTCGAGCGGGAGCAGGCGCGGGCGGGGCGGGAGGACGTGCGGCGGTGGCTCCGCCCGGGAGCCGCTAGAAGACGTTGTACTGGAACGGCGAGACCGGATCGTCCTCCATGAAGAAGACGAACAGCAGCAGCGCCCCGATCACGAGGACGAACGGGACGAGGATCCAGAGCCAGTACTCCTTGAGGAAGTTCATCTGCGAGTAGTCGAGGGGGGGTTAGAAGAGCGCGTACTCGAAGGGCGCGACCGCGTCCCCCGACAGCAGGAGGCCCGCGAGGACCAGGATCGTCATCAGCACGATCGGAGCGAGGATCCAGATCCAGTTCTCTTTCAGGAAGCTGATCATGGGTTCTGGTTTACGCGGGGTCTCCGGATTGCGCAAGACGCGCAGGGGTAACGGTCGCGACCCTGGTGAGGATTAGAAGAGCGTGTAGATGAACGGCGCCACCAGCGGCGAGCTGGCCGCCACCACGAGCAGGCTGCCGATGGTCAGCAGCACCACGACGAGCGGCATCAGGTACCAGTGCCCGCGCAGGGTGAAGGCCTTGAGCAGCTCGGCGATCGTCGCGAGGCGCCGGCCGAGCTTCCAGGCGATGAAGCCCAGGAGGCCGAGCACGAAGGCCGCCAGCAGCAGCTTGGACACGTTCGGCGGCACCATCCCCAAGAGCTTGCCGCCGCCGATCACGATGCCGAAGACCAGCGCCAGGAGGCAGAACACGCCGACCGGCGGCTGCCACAGCGGCACGTCGCGGTAGAAGGTCGCGTAGAGGATGGTCAGGAGCAGCCAGAGGGCGGCGAAGACCTTGACGAAGGTCGGGATGCCGCTGGCCGCCTCGGGCTCGGGGATGCCGCCCTCCTGGATCGCCTTGTGCGCCTCGGGGAAGATCCCGCGGCTGTCGAACTCGCTGTAGAGGTAGTTCGTGAGCGCGACGTTGCCGTCGGGGTTGAAGTGCCACTCTTCCTTGAAGTACAGGCGCTCGCCCTCCTCGGCCCGCGTCTGGAACGCGGTCAGCGGGCTCATCGTCTCGATGCCCTCCTCGGCCGCCATGTCGAGCATGCGCTGGACCGGCTTCTCCGGCGACCAGTCGCTCTCGGGGAGGCCGCCGAGGAACTTGGCGCCGAACGTCGTGCGCTCGTCCTCGTGGATCGCCGTCTCGGGCGGGATGGGGCAGACGATGAGGCGCGAGCCGACGTCGGCGCAGTCCGCTTTCAGGGCCTTGAGCGCGCCGCGCGTGCGGGCGTAGGCGTCGGCCAGCCAGGTGGGCTCCTCATCCAGGAGCGGCCCGAACTCGCGCTGCACCGGGCCGGACGCGCCGGCGGGCTCGAAGGTGTGCGGGCCGGCCGCCGCCTTCGGCGCCAGCAGGAAGCCGAGGAAGCGCATCGTCGCCAGCTTGGCGAGCATCGGCGTGTCGCCGGGGTCGACGAGCTTGCCGGTCTCCAGCGTCCCGTCCGCGTTGAAGCGCGGCTTCGGGAAGCGGTTGTAGCTGTCCTGCCCGTTCCAGTAGACGTCGTTCAGGTACGGGAAGAGCATCACCACGTCGGGCTTGTACTCCTTGCCGTACTCGCGGAACCACACCACCTGCTGGTCGGTCGAGTAGCCCTCGGTGCCCGCGTTGATCACCTCGACGCGCCGCTCCTCGGACGACCACCAGCCCTCCAGCTGGTCGACGAAGAGGTCCTGGCGGTCGACGGTGTAGCCGAGCACGAACGAGTCGCCGAGCATCATCACCCGGTAGGTGCTGGGCTGCTTCTCGGGCTTGAGGTCCTCGTCGTCGCGCAGGCCGCGGCTGTTGATGTCGAACGAGATGTCGAACTCGCCGGTCGAGCGGCCGGCGCTCTTGCCGGGCGTCTTCACCCAGCCGAGCTCGTCGTCGAACTGGTTGATCGACTCCGGGGGGCCGAAGCCGATCAGGCGCAGGCCGCCCTCGAGCACGAAGAAGGCCAGGAGGAAGCTGATCGCAATCGCGAGGAAAACGTTGATGGCGCGCATGGGTCTTGGGCTCCGCCTTAGCTGACCATCTCCGTCACCGAGTCGCCCTCGTGGCGCAGGGTGAAGCGGGTGTCGGCGATCTTCTTCTTGGCGCTCTCGTGCACGATGTAGTTGTTCATGAAGAGCAGGTCCATCCCGCTCAGGCTGAACGTGTTGAAGGCGTGGGAGGGGTGCTCCACGATCGGCTCACCCTTCAGGTTGAACGACGTGTTCATGACGACCGGCACGCCGGTGATCTCGCCGAAGCGCTCGATCATGCGGTGGTAGTCGGGGTTGGTCTCTTTGTAGACCGTCTGCAGACGTCCCGAGCCGTCCTCGTGCGTGATCGCGGGCAGCACGTCGCGCTTCTCGTCACGCACCGGAGCGACGTAGAGCATGAAGCGACCGGGGAAGTGGCGCTCGGCCTCGGGGAACTCGAAGAACTCGTCCGCGCGCTCCTCGATGACCGAGGGGGCGAAGGGCCGGAAGGCCTCGCGGAACTTGATCTTGGAGTTGAGGAGCTCCTTCATCTCCATCTTGCGCGGGTCGGCGATGATCGAGCGCGCGCCGAGGGCCCGCGGGCCCCACTCCATGCGGCCGCGGTACCAGCCGCAGACCTTGCTGTCGGCCAGCGCCTGGGCGACGTAGTTGAAGAACTTCTCGTCGTCCTCGATCTTCTCGAAGGGGATGTCGTACTTCTTGAGGAAGCCCTCGATGACGTCGTCCCCGTACCAGCTGCCGAGATAGGCGTGGTCGAGCGCCGGGCCGCGCTTCTGGCCCAGGAGGTGGTTGTACGCCCAGTACGCCGCGCCCACCGAGCCGCCGTCGTCGCCGGGGGCGGGGTGGATGTACATGTCGTCGAAGGGACCGTCGCGGAGGCTCTTGAAGTTGGCCACCGAGTTCAGCGCCACGCCGCCGGCCACCGTGACCGCGTTCATGCCCGTGACCTCCTTGAGGTACGTGAGCATCTTCATCAGGACCTCTTCGGTGACCCGCTGGATGCTGGCCGCCATGTCGCAGTAGTACGGGTCCAGCGACTTGTCCTGCAGCTTCGGGTCACGCGCGGGGCGGCCGAAGTGCTCGCCGAACTTGTCGTTCAGCGTGGAATCCCGCGAGTAGTGGTAGGCGAAGTAGTCCATGTTGTGCCACAGACTGCCGTCGTCGCCGACCTCGATCAGCTCGTAGATCTTGTCGCAGTACTTGGGCTCCCCGTAGGGGTGCATGCCCATGAGCTTGTACTCGCCCTCGTTGATCTCGAACCCGCAGTAGGCCGTGAAGGCCGAATACAGGAGACCCAGCGAGTGCGGGAAGCGCAGCTCCTTGAAGATCTCGATCTTGGTGTCCCGGCCCACGCCCATGGTGGCGGTCGACCACTCGCCGGCGCCGTCGACGGTCAGCACCGCGGCGTCCTTGAAGGGCGAGGTGAAGAAGCTGCAGGCCGCGTGCGACATGTGGTGGTCGCAGAACAGGATCTTCGAGTTCGGGATGCCGAGGCGCTTCGACATCATCGACTTGATCCACAGCTTGTCCGACACCCAGCGCTGCATCGACTCGCGGAACACCGCCGACGAGCGCGGGAAGGTCGCCATCGCCGTCATGAGCATCCGCTCGAACTTGACGAACGGCTTCTCGTAGAAGACGACGTAGTCCACGTCGTGGATCGTGACGCCGCCCTCCTTGAGGGCCCAGTCGATGGCGAGCTCGGGGAAGCCCGAGTCGTGCTTCACGCGGCTGATGCGCTCCTCGGCGATCGCGGCGACGAGGACGCCGTCCTGGACGAGCGCGACGGCGGAGTCGTGGTAGTAGAAGGAGAGGCCAAGGATGTTCATTGAGCTAGTCCTGCTTCCGCGCTGCCTTCAGCGTCTCGTTTTTGGCCTCCCACTCCCACCAGTTCGACTTGTCCGGGCGCCGGATCCGCAGCGGGTCGGCGACGAGGCGGTAGAAGATCGCGAAGGGGCCTAGGACCAGGAAGTACAGGAGGGTCAGGAACACGCGCGAGAGCATGTTCCCGAAGCGCTCGGAGAACTGGAGCAAAGCCTGCATGGAGTGTGAGCGGCGTAAACGGAGGGGGGGGAGGGACGTCGTTTCCTTCGGCCCTGTGCTGGGGGACGCTGTAGCCATCCTTGGCCCTTGCGGGGCAGTTGGCGTGGGCTCCCCAGGGGGGCGACGACTCCGTGCGCGACGTCCGGCTGTTCGATTCTGGGGCGAAAAGTATAGAGCGCGAGGACGGCCTATGCCTCGCCTGGAGGCTGGATCCCTCGCGATCGACCCCTAGGCTCTCTGCGGTGGCGGCGACCGAACCCGATCCGCGGGCTCCCGAGACCCCCCCGGAAGGCCGATCCGGAGCGCCTGACGCGCCGCCGGCCGTTGGCCCGGGGCGGCACCTGGCGTGGGTCTTGGCGGTGCTTTTTTTCGCGCTCGCGCCATCGTTCGGGACCCTCGACGCGCCGCTGATCTCCGACGACACCTCGGCCCTGGCGTACGTCGCGCGCGAGGCCCCCTTCGCGGACTGGGGGCAGCCGCAGTACGGCATGCGCGTGATCCGCTTCTGGCGGCCGCTGGTGACGGCGTCGCTGGACGTGCAGGAGCTCCTGACCGGCGTCGATCCGGTCCCGCTGCGCCGCTACAACCTCGCCTGGCATGCGGCCGGGGCCGTTCTGGCGGGGCTTCTCGCCCTCCGTCTGGGCGCGGGGCGCCCCGGGGCCCTGGCGGCGGGGCTCCTGGCGGGCTCGTTTCCCGAGCACGGTGGCACGGTGACGTGGATTGTGGGCCGGGTGGATTCCCAGACCGTCCCGCTCGTGCTGCTCGCCTGCTGGCTGGCGCTCGGGCGCGGCGCCGGCGCGGCGCTCGGAGCCGCCCTCACGGCCTTTCTCGCCTGCGCCTCGAAGGAGCTGGCCTTCTGCGTGCCGGCCCTAGGGCTGACCCTCGCCCTCGCCCGCGGCGGTGCGCTGCGGGCCGCGTTGGGGACGTTTCTGCCCCTCTTGGTGGGCGCCTCGGTGGCCTTTCTGGCACGGCGGGCCGCGCTCGGGACGTGGGTGGGGGGCTACCCGGTCCACGGGCTGGGACCCGCGGCCGCGCTGGCGGCCGGCCGCGCGGCCGTTTCGTTCCTGTGGCCGGTCCTGGTTGCGGGAACGGCGGCGCTCTTGCTCTCGCGCGCGAAGGCGCCCGCCTGGCGCGCGGCGGCCTTCGGGGTCGCGGCGGCCGGGGCGGCGCTCCTGCCGCTCTTCCCGCTGCTCTCCGACGGGCTGGTCGAGGAGCAGAACCGGCGCGTGCTCTTCCTGGCGGACGCCCTCCTGGCGGTTGCGGTCGGGGCCGGGCTGCGTCCGCGCCCGGGTCGCGCTGCGCTCGTGGCGCTGCTCCCGGTCCTCCTGGCCGTCCTGGTCCGCGCCGAGGGAGCCTTCGTCGACGCCCGCGAGTGGGCCGACGCCGCCGCGCTGGCCGAGTCGCACGTGGCGCGCGCCCGCGAGGCGGTGGCGGGTGTGCCGGCCTCCGAGGACCCGGTGTTCGACTCCACCTTCCCGCGCGAGCACGGCGGCGCCTACTGCCTCGCCTGGGGCGCCGCCGACCGCTTTCGGGCGCCCTTCGAGGCCTCGCCCCGTCCGGTGTGGCCCCTGCGGGTGCTCTTCGCCCAGCGCACCCCGGGCGAGCGCGAGCGCCGCTACGTCTACCGGCCCCACGACCACCTGGTGTGGCCCTTCGGCCGCGCCCAGCGCATGGTCCCCGAGATTCCGGTGACCGTCGGCGGCGAGCGCGACTTTGGCCCGCTGGTCCTCGACGAGAGCGTCGCCACCGTCGACGCCGGCGGCGCGGTGCTCGAGATCTGGGGCACCTACACCGGCCGCTTCGAGTTCCTGGTCTACACCGAGCTCGGCTACGAGCCCGGCACCTGGGGGCCCGCGGAGGGGGGCGTGCTCGAGCTCGACCCCGGCGGCATCCAGAGCCCGGTGCGGCGCGTCACGCTCGGCGACGTGCTGCGGCTCGGCACCCTGGCGACCCTGGGCGACGCGTTGATCCAGGCCGCCGACACCGGCGCGACGCGGGCCTACCTCGAGCTGCGCGTGGTCGACGACGCGCGCGGTATCCAGAACCGCCCGGTCGCCGCCAGCCGCATGCTGCCGCTGGTTTGGGACGCCGGGCTGCTGGAGCGCCTCGGCGTCGGCGACTGACGGCTACTCGACCGCGATGAAGCCCTTGTAGGCCTCGCTGCGCCGCTTGGTGAAGTCCAGCCGGCCGTTCTGGTTCTCGTCGCGCCAGATGTCGACGCGCATCTCGGTGCCCGGCTTCAGGCGTGTCAGCAGCAGCGCCAGCTCGTCCGCCGAGCCGATGCGCTGCGCGCGGCGGCCCTCGGGCTGCACCGCCTCGATGATGTCCTCCGCCTGCAGCCCGAGCTCGGCCGCCGGCCCGCCCGGCCGCACCTTGGTCAGCCGCACCGCGCGCGAGGTGTTGATGACGACCGGCTGCACCACCATGCCGGCGTGGCGGTACGTGATGTAGTCGGCGCGGTCCCAGGCCAGGAGGTCGTACGAGCGGCTCAGGGCGCCGCGGCGCACGCGGATCGAGACCTCCTCGCCCGGCTGCACCGAAACGCGCGCCAGGCGGTAGTCCTCGGCCGTCTCCAGCGGCTTGCCGTTGAGCGCGACGACGCGGTCGCCGACCTCCAGCCCCTCGCTGGCCGCGGGGCCGCCGGCGGTGACGTCCTCGATGGTCAGGCGGTCGAGGTCGACCTCGAAGCCCAGCCAGCCGCGCGCCTTCGAGGGCGAGAGCAGGTGCTCGCGCAGCACCAGCTGCACCTGGTCGACCGGGATCGCGAAGCCGATGTTCTCGGCCGCGGTGTTCACGACGGTGTTGATCCCGATCAGGTCGCCGTTGATGTTCAGGAGCGGCCCGCCGGAGTTGCCCGGGTTGATCGACGCGTCGGTCTGGATCAGGTTGCTGAACGACAGCCCCGACGCGTTCACGTTGCGGTGGAGCCCCGAGATGATCCCCTGGCTGACCGACAGCGTCTGGCCGTACGGGTTGCCGATGGCGAGCACGGTCTCGCCGATCATCAGGTCCGACGAGATGCCCAGCGGCACGGTGGGGAAGGGGTCCTCGCCGTCGATCTTGAGCAGCGCCAGGTCCTCGGCCTCGTTGAAGGAGATGAGCTGGGCTTCGTAGACGCGCTCGCTGATCGCCGGGTCGAAGCGCACGACGATCTCGTTGGCGCCCTTCACCACGTGGTAGTTGGTGACGATGTAGCCCTCCTCGTAGATCACCACGCCCGAGCCCGAGCTCTGCTGGTTCTCGCGGAAGACGCGCCCGAAGAAGTCGCGCCGCAGGGAGGGCACGTTGGTCTGGATGTAGACCACCGCGGGGCGGGCGCCCTGGACCACCCGCACGACCGGCGTGACGCGTCGCTCCCACGCGTCGGCGTCCTGGGGGGGGACGGAGGTGAGCTGCATCAGTCCGAGGCCGAGGAGAATCGCGCTCATGGGGTCACTCTACGGACCGGGCCCCGACTATGTGAGCGAGGGCAACGAGCGGCCTGCGGGAGCGCGCAAGCGGGGTTTCCGGGCGTGGTCGAGCTCGCCCCGGGGACTTTTTTCCGCGCCGCGGCGACCCGCCCGGGGGCCGCGGTGGTGGGCCATAGTGGACTTGAACCACTGACCTCTACGATGTCAACGTAGCGCTCTAGCCAGCTGAGCTAATGGCCCGTGAGTCGGGAGCAACTCCCGATCGGCCGCGCAGACTAGAGCGAGCCCACGCCGCCCTCAAGGGTTTTCCTCGGGCAGGCGGGCGCTACACTCCCGGCCCGGCCGCCGAGGGCCGGGCTTCCCCCCCTTCCTCCTTAGGAGATTCGCTTTTGAAGATCGGCGTCCCCACCGAGATCAAGGCCCAGGAAAACCGGGTCGCCCTCACCCCCGTTGGCGCCGATCGCCTCGTGGCCGCGGGCCACCAGGTGGCGGTCCAGTCCGGAGCCGGCGTGGGCAGCGGCTTCAGCGACGACGACTACCGCGAGGCCAGCTGCGAGATCCTGGCCGACGCGGACGCGATCTTCGCGGCGAGCGACATGATCCTGAAGGTGAAGGAGCCGCTGGCCGAGGAGTGGCCGCGGCTGCGCGAGAACCAGATCCTGTTCACCTACCTGCACCTCGCCGCCGACCGCAAGCTGACCGAGGCGCTGCAGGCCACCGGCGCCCACTGCTTCGCGTACGAGACGCTCGAGGTGGGGCGCACGCTGCCGCTGCTGACGCCCATGAGCGAGGTCGCCGGCCGCATGGCGATCCAGGAGGGGGCCAAGTACCTGGAGAAGCCCCAGGGCGGCCTCGGGATCCTGCTGGGCGGCGTGCCCGGCGTGAAGCGCGCGCGCGTGCTGGTGCTCGGCGGGGGCATCGTGGGGATGAACGCGGCGCGCATGGCCTGCGGGCTCGGCGCCGACGTGACGATCATGGACGTCAACCTGGACCGGCTGCGCTACCTCGACGAGGTCATGCCGCGCAACTGCCGCACGGTCTTCTCGGCGCCGATGACGATCCGCCAGCACCTGGTGCACGCGGACCTCGTCGTGGGGGCGGTGCTGATCCCCGGTGCGGCGGCGCCCAAGCTGGTGCGGCGCGAGGACCTGCAGCTCATGAAGCAGGGCGCGGTCATCGTCGACGTCGCGGTCGACCAGGGGGGCTGCGTCGAGACCTGCAAGCCGACCACCCACGCCGACCCGGTGTACGACGTCGACGGCGTGATCCACTACGGCGTCGCGAACATGCCCGGGGCGGTGCCGCAGACCAGCACCGTGGCGCTGACCAACGCCACGCTGGCCTGGACGCTGACCCTGGCCGAGCTGGGCGCCGCGCGCTCGATCCGCGAGAACGCGCCGCTCGCCAGCGCCGCCAACGTCATCGCCGGCCGCGTGACCTACCAGGGCGTGGCCGAGGCCTTCGACATGGAATACGTGCCCGCCGACGTGGCCGCCCAGGGCCTCGACGCCTAGGCGGGCACGATGCTGTTCCCGCGCTTCGATTCGGGAGCGCTGCCGGACTTCGAGTCGCTCTCGCTCCTGGCGCTGCTCCAGGGGCTGACCGAGTTCCTTCCGGTCAGCTCCTCGGGCCACCTCGTTCTGACCCAGGCCGCGCTCGGCTTCGACCGACCCGCGATCGGCGTCGACGTGGCGCTGCACGTCGGGACGCTGCTCGCGGTGCTCGTCGTGTACCGCGCCGACCTCCTCCGGCTCGTCAAGGGCGCGCTCTCGGGCGACCTGGTCGAGCCGCTGCTCATCGTGCTGGGCACGATCCCCGCGGCGGTGATCGGACTCACCTTCCGCGACAGCATCCACGGGCTGTTCGAGAAGCCGATGACCGCCGCGTGGGGCCTCGTGGCGACCTCGGGCATCCTGATCACCGGCGAGCTCGCGCGCCGGCGGGGGGAGGCGCGCGCCGCCGATGCGGAGGCTCGCGGCGAGGACGGCGAGGAGTCGCAGTGCCCGCGCTGGCATCAGGCGCTGCTCATCGGCGTCTCCCAGGCGCTCGCGATCCTGCCGGGCATCTCGCGCTCGGGCACCACGATCGCGTGCGGTCTGCTGCTCGGCCTGCGCCCTGCGGCGGCGGCGCGCTTCTCGTTCCTGCTCGCCATCCCGACCATCCTCGGCGCGGCGGTGCTCGAGCTGCCGGGCGCGATGGAGGAGACCTCCGGCGGCGGCCTTGCGCCGTTGATCTGGGCCACGCTCTTCGCCGGCTTCGTCGGCTGGGGCGCGATGCGGATGCTGCTCGCGTTCCTCGCGCGCGGGGCCTTCGCGTGGTTCTCGGTGTACTGCCTCGTGCTCGGCGCGGGCGTGCTGCTGTTCCTCGGCTAGCGGTAGCGCTCGAGCCAGCCCATCAGCCGATCGCCCGGGCAGGCGGTGGCCTTGAGCTCCTGGTGCCCGACGATGTGACGGCTGTCGCGCGGGATGCCCTGGCGCGTGCGCAGGTCCTCGATCAGCCGCTCGAGCGTCGCCAGCGCCTGCTCGGTCGGGAGCTTGTGCCGGAAGTCGCCGAGCACGCAGATGCCGATGTTGTCGACGTTGTTGCTGCCGCCGGCGTGTGCGCCCTGCCAGCGCAGGGAGCGGCCCTCGTAGATCGCCCCGTTCGGATCGATCAGGAAGTGGTAGCCGATGTCGCCGCAGCGCGGCGTCACCTGGTCCATGTGGTAGCGCTGAAGGCGCCGGATCTCGTCCGCGTACACCGCGGCCGAGGCCCCGACCGGCAGCGGCTGGGGCGGCGCGGAGTGGTGCACCGTGATGCGCGTGTAGCGGCCGCGCTGGGGGGTGAGGCGCCCGGGCATCGACGGCCGTGCGCCCCAGGTCGAGCGCGTACGCACCGCGGTCGTGGACGCCTGCGCGGGCCTCGGCGCACGCAGATCGCGCGCGTTGTCCAGGCCGGTGCGCGCGCGGCGCCGCTCCAGCGAGCTGGCCTCGGGGTCCGAGAGCACCCTCCGGAAGCCCGCCTCGGCCGCGGCCACGCGCCGCGCCAGCGTGGCGGCCGGCAGCCGGGTGCCGTCCTTCTTCGCGAAGTTCAAACGACCTTCCGCCAGGGCAAGCTCGGCCTGAGGCCGCTTGTCGGGATAATGCGAAGGACCCGGCCCGTCGAGCCAGGCTTCCAACTCGGCCAGCTTGTCCCAGGAGTGGGTGCTGGCTCCCACGAACGGGGGCGGCGGGGGCGACTCGGCCGGAAAGGATCCGGTGGTGGTGCACCCGACGAGAACAAGGAGAAGGGCGAGCGCGGTCCCGAGACGCTTCATGACAAGCCGGAATACAAAGATGGCACCCCCTGAGCAACGACGCTTCCTCGGTTCGTCCACGGCTTTACGATTCGGCGCGGCGACCGTCCTGGCGATTCTCGCCGCCGCATTGCCCCTCGCCGCCCAAGAGGGGCTTGGCCTCACCGCCGAGGAGCGCCTGGAGATCGGCCGCATGCGCCGGCTGGGGGAGCTCCGCGAGGTGCTCGACCTGCTCGACGAGGTGCTGACCGACGCGCCCGGCGACCCCTGGAGCCTGCTGCTGCGCGGCCGCGTTCGCTTCGAGCAGTGCCGCTACGAGGACGCGCTCGCCGACGTCGGGCGCGCCTTCCAAAGCGCGCTGGAAACCGACACCGACGTGGTGGCGGCCGACGCCGAGCTCCTGGGCGCGGCGGCCCGCTCCTGGTCGGAGATGCTGGTCGAGCTCGGCCGCGCGCCCGAGGGGATCGCGGTGCTCGAGCGCGCCGGCGCGGCGCTCCAGCCCGAGGCCGACGCGCGCGATGCGCTGGCCTTCGCCCATGCGCTCCGCGAGGCCGGCCGGCGCGAGGAGGCGACCGAGCTCTACCGCGCCGGCGCCGAAGCGGCCGGCCCGTCGACCTGGCAGGGCCGGCTCGCGCGCGCGCGATGCGAGCGGGCGCTCGGCTTCTTCCGCCGCGCAGCGCGCTCGCTGGTCGACGCGGACAAGCTCGCGTCCGAAGGCTCGGGCGTCGAGCCGGACGTGCTCGCCGAGCTCGGCGACGTCTACTTCGAGGTCTACGGCGAGGTCGACGACGCCATGACGCGGGCGCACCTGCCCTCGAAGCAGTACCGCGAGGCGCTCGACCTGCACCCCGACCACGAGGCCGCGCGCCTCGGGCTCTTCGAGCTGTACCGCTTCAACTGGGCGCTGACGCGCGAGTCGCCGAGCGAGCTGCTGCGCCAAGCCCTGGAGGCGCGCCCCCGCTCGGTGCGCGGGCTGCTCGCCGGCGTGTCGGCGGACCTCGACGACGGCAAGCTGCGCGAGGCGCGCGCGGGCCTCGAGCGGCTCGAGCAGCTCGCGCCCGGCCGGCGCGACGTGCGCGCCGAGCGCGCGGCGCTCGCCTGGATCGAGCACGACCGCGACCGCACCGCCGAGATCCTCGGCGAGCTCGCTTCGGCGGACCCGAAGGACAGCCGCCCCGACCTGACCGTCGCGCGGCACCTGAACGAGACCTATCGCTTCGGCGAGGCGCTGCCCTTCGCCGAGTCCGCCACCGAACGCGACCCGGGCGACTGGCTGGCGTGGACCGAGTTCGGGCGCTCGCTCGCGAACGTCGGGCGCGAGGCCGAGGCGCTCGACGCCTTCGACAAGGCCGAGGAGTCGGCCGAGGGCCGCCAGAACGCCTGGCGCACCAACACGCGGCGCGTGATCGCGCGCCTCTCCCAGGAGTACGTCGAGGAGGGCGACGGCGAGCACACCTTCGTCTGGATGCCCGACGCGGCGGCGATCCTGCGGACCTATCTCATTCCGTTCTACGGCGAGCACCGCGAGGGACTGGCCGAGCGCTACGGCCACACGCCCGGCCCGGTGCGCATCGAGGTATTCCGCAGCTGGGACGACTTCTCGGTGCGCTCGACCGGCTTCACCGGCTTCTCGGCGCTCGGCGTCTGCTTCGGCCCGGTCGTCACGTCGGTCTCGCCCCTGAGCGAGCTGCGCGGCGGCTTCTCGTGGGCGCGCACGGCGTACCACGAGTACACGCACGTCGTGCACTTGTCGCTCTCCCACAACCGCTGCCCGCGCTGGATCACCGAGGGTCTGGCAACGTGGGAGGAGGAGGAGAAGAACCCCGCCTGGTCGCGCAACATGCGCGGCGACCTGCTCAACGCCTACGCGAACGACAACCTGATCCCGGTACGCGACCTGAACCGCGCCTTCCGCACGCCGCGCATTCTGTTCGCGTACTACCAGGGCGGCCTTCTGTGCCGGATGTTGATCGACAAGTACGGCTTCTCGCCAATGATCCGGCTGCTGCTGGCGTTCGACCGCGGGCTCGACCTCGACCAGGCCTTCGACGAGGTGTTGGGTCTCACTCCCGAGCGGATCGACCGCCGCTTCCGGGAGTTCGTGGCCGAGCTGGTCGAGCCGCTCAAGCTGGAGCCGCTTTGGAGCCCCTCGCTGGTGGTCAAAAAGCGCCTCTCGCTCTCGCGCACGCCCCCCGAGGACGCGGACGAGCGCGCGGCCTGGGTCGACGACTGGCTGACCGTCGCCTGGGGCAGCCTGCAGCAGGGCCGCCGCGTCGACGCCGAGGAAGCCCTGCGCCACGTGCGCGCCGCCGAGCTCCTGCCCCCGCGCTTTCACTTCCTGCGCGGCGACCTGGAGCTCCTCCGCGGCAACGCCCCCGGCGCCCGCCAGGGCTACGAGCGCGGCCTCGAAGCGGGCGGCGAGGGCTTCCGCGTCCGCATGGCCCTGGCCGACCTCGCCCTCGCCGACGGCGACTTCGAGGCCGCCGAAGCCCAGCTGCTCGCCGCCGAACGCGCCTTCCCCGGCATCGCCGCACCGATGCCCTCGGCGGAGATGAAGCTGGCCGAGCTCTACGCCCTGCAGGGTGAGACCGAAAGCGCGATGGAGGCCCGCCTCCGCTGGCTCGCCTTCAACGCCGGCGACTCCGAAGTGCGCCTCCAGGTCGCGGCCTGGCTCGACGGCGAGGGACGCTTCGCCGAGAGCGAAACGCTCTACCGCGAAGCCAACGAGGTCGACCCCTTCCACCGCGCCCTCCACCGCCGCTGGGGCACGGTGCTCGCCGCCCTCGGCCGCCACGAGGAGGCCCTGCGCGAGTTCAACGTCGCCCTCGCCGTCCCCGGCGAGCTGGACCGCGACCTGGGTCCCCCGGACCCGGCCGCCCCCGAGGGGCAGTGGGAAGCCGACCGCGACGCCTGGGACGCGGATCGCCCCGAGCTCCTCGGCCGCCGCGCACGCGCGCTGCTCGCGCTGGGTCGCACCGAGGAGGCGCAGGCCGCGGCGGAGGAGGCGCTCGCGATCGACGGGGAGGCCGAGATCGCGACGGAGGTGCTCGGGGCGCTTTAGGGAAGAGAGTCTGGCGGGAGTCGTGGGCGGTTCTGCCGGGGGCGGAAGGCCCACGGCTGAGCTTCAGGCTGCGGGACCCTGCGCGGGCGGCGCCCCTCCGGGGGCTGGTGGGGCGCGGGCGTCGGCGGCCTGCGGTGGCTTGTGTGCGGCGGTCTTGTGGACGGCCCGGCAGGAAAGGCGTGCCAGGAGGACGGCGGCGAGGCCGGAGGCGGTCCGCCGTGCGGGGGCTTGGGCCGGAGCTCCTCTGCTCTTGGGGGGGGCTGCGGCGCTCTCGGCTTTCCGGCACCGCGATCTTCGCTCAATCGAGAAGGACGATTCGGCGGAGATGGCGGGTCGGTAGGAGAGCTGCCCGCCGCGCGGAAGCGGGCCGTGGGTCGGCCTGCACCAGCGCGGGTTGCACCAGCTTCGGTTTTCCCTGCGGGACGATCTGCGCTCAATCGAGAGGGTTGATCGGGCGGAGATGGCGGAGTCGGACGGAGCTCCCACCGCGCGGAAGGGGGACCGTTGAGCGGCCTGCTTCGGCGCGGGTTGCACCGCCTTCGGTTTTCTCTGCGCGGCGATCTTCGCTCAATCGAGAGTGTTGATTGGGCGGAGATAGCGGAGCCGGAGCGGAGCTGCCCATCGCGCGGAAGGGGGGCTGTGGAGCGGCGGGCTCCAGCGTAGGGTGCACCACCCTCGGCTTTTCCCCTGCGAGGCGATCTTCGCTCAATCGAGCGGTTTGATTCGGCGGAGATGGCGGAGCCCGGAGCGGGGCTGCCCGCCGGGCGGAATGGGGCCGTGGAGCGACCTACTCCAGCGCAGGTTGCACCACCTTCGGCTTTTTCCCTGCGAGGCGATCTTCGCTCAATCGAGCGGTTTGATTCGGCGGAGATGGCGGAGCCCGGAGCGGAGCTGCCCGCCGGGCGGAATGGGGCCGTGGAGCGACCTGCTCCAGCGCAGGTTGCACCACCTTCGGCCTTTTCCCTGCGCGGCGATCTTCGCTCAGTCGAGCGGGTTGATTCGGCGGAGATGCCGGGGGCCGATGCGGGAGCTGCTCGCCGCGCGGAGTGTCGGGCCGTCGAGCCGCTTGCTCCCGCGCGGGTTGCAACACTCTCGACATTCTCTGCAGGGCGAGCTCCGCTCATTCGAGGGTGTTGATTCAGCCGAGATCGCGAGCGCAGAAGCCGGCCCGGCCCGGCCGTATCGAGCCGGACCGCAGCACCGCTGGCCGCTCGCGGGTTGGCTGGGGGCGCGCTCTCCGGCGAGTTCGATCTCCGCTCAAGAAGTCGATTCGGCAGAGATCGAGAGGCCGATTGCCGACACGCCCGCCGCTCCGAGCCAGCCCTCCCCGGGGGCCACGTGGCGACGCAAGGACCGCCGGGCGCCCTCGGCTCCCCGCCGCGATCTCCGCCCAATCGAGAGCGTTGATTCGGCGGAGATTGCCAGGCCGGCGCCTCCGCAAGCTGCCTGCTCGACCCCGGGCCTCCACCGAATCCGTGGCCTCTCGCGACCCCAAACCTCGCGGACTCCCCCGAGAGTCCACCTCCTCCACAACAAGAACCTCGATTGAGCGGAGATCGCAACGGGCCGTAGCCACGACCACCATCACCACCCACCACCGCCCCAATCTCACCCTCGGGACCCACCCAATCAGCCCGCGATCTCAGCCCGGACCCAAGCTAGGATGCCCGCCATGGCGGCCGAGCAGCGCGGACGATTCTTCGTCCTGGATGGCATCGATGGATGCGGCAAGACCACCCAGGCCCAGCGACTGTGCGACGCTCTGCGCTCGCGCGGCGGAGATCCGTTGCACCTGCGAGAGCCAGGCAGCACCGCGGTGGGCGAGCGTATTCGGGCGATCTTGCTCGATCCCGATCTGGTGCTCTCAGCGCCGGTCGAGGCGTTGCTCTTCGCCGCGGCGCGGCGGGCCATGTTGACCGATCTGGTTGCGCCGGCGTTGGTGCAGGGGCGGGACGTTGTGTGCGAGCGCTTTCATCCTTCGACCTTCGCCTACCAGGCGGTCGCCGGGGGGCTTGACGAGAACGAGGTGCTCGACCTGCTCCATACCTGGGCCGGGACGCCGCGGCCGGATCTTGTCGTGCTGCTCGATCTCGATGTCGACGAGGCGGCGCGGAGGCGGGGGGAGGCGACCGATCGGATCGAGGCCAAGGGGGTCGACTTCCTGCGGGTAGTTGCCGAGGGGTATCGGCGCAGCGCTTCGCTGCTCGGGCGCATCGTGACCGTCGAGGCGGGCGGTGGCGAGGACGAAGTCCATGCCGCGGTGCTGGCGGAGGTCGAGCGTGCGCGCTGATCCTCCGCTCGCTCACGGCGCGGTGTTGAACGGCCTTTGGCGTGCGGCGGCCGAGCGGCGTCTTCCGCACGCGTTGCTCTTCGAAGGGCCCAGCGGGGTGGGCAAGTTCCTGTCGGCGCGTCGTTTGGTGCTGGGGCTGCTGTGCGCCGGTGGGCCGGGCGATCCGTGCGGTTCCTGCGGGCCCTGCAAGCGCCTGCTTTCGGGGGATTGGCGCGGCAACCATCCCGACGTGCACGTGCTCGACCCGTTGGCCGAGGAGACCGAGATCATCCGCGTGTCGCGCATCGCCGAGCGCGACGGCGGCGAGGAGAGCGCCGAGGCCTTTCTCGGCCTGCGGGCCATGGAGGGCGGGTGGCGTGTGGTGTTGATTCGCGAGGCGCACCGCATGAACCCGGCGGCGCAGAACGCGCTGCTCAAGACGCTCGAGGAGCCGGGTGCCGACACGCTCCTGGTGCTGGAGACGCACCGTGTGGAGCTCCTGCTAGAGACCATCCGCAGCCGCTGCGTGCGGGTGCGCTTCGGGCGGTTGGCGCGCGGCGATGCGGCGCGCCTGACGGCGGCCGGGGGCGTCGAGGAGGCCGAGGCGGCGCGGCTTGCGCGCTGGTGCCGGGGATCGCCGGGCGATGCGTTGGCGCTCGCGGCGCGCGCCGGTGTGGAGCTCCGCGGCCTGTTGGGCGACGTGTTGCACGGCCGCGCCGAGCCGATCGAGACGGCGCGGGCGGTGTTTGCGCTCGAGGGCGAGTTCACGGGCTCGACGCCCTTGGCGAAGGAGCGCGACCGGGCGCGCACCATGCTCGAGCTGGCGCTCGCCGTCGCCGGCGACGGGCGGCGTGTGCTGGCCGGTGCCGATCCGGGCGACCTGGCCCACGGGGAGCTCTTCCGCGACGGGGTGCCGGGGCATCTCGACCGAGCTGCGCTGGACGCACTCCTGGAGGCTCGGGTCGACGTTGAGCGCAACCTCGGGCCCGCGGCGGTGGTCGAGCGGTCTCTTCTGGTCCTCGCCGCGGGGGCTCAGGTACCCTCTTCGCGCCCGTGACCGACCAGATCCGTCTCCTCGCCCAGAAGGACGGGCGCTACTCGCCCGAGGCCTTCCGCTTCCTGTTCGAGGCCCTCGAGCTGGCCATCGAGCTGGCGGGCAAGGACCAGGCCCAGGGCTCCGGCCGGCACGTGACCGGCCAGGAGGTGCTGCAGGGCATGCGTGCCCACGCGGAGCGGGCCTTTGGGCCGCTGGCGCCCCATGTGTGGCGCTCGTGGGGGGTGCACGAGACGATCGACTGGGGCCGGATCGTCTTCCTGCTGGTCGAGGCCGGCCTGCTGAACCGGCAGGACTCGGACACCATCGACGACTTCCGTGCGGGCTTCGACTTCGACGAGGCCTTCATCCAGAGCTACGAACCTCCGCTGCCTCCTTTGAAGGAAGAGCACGACTCCGCGTAGGGCCCGCCCGTCCATGGAATACCCGGTGGAGGACCCGCGATGATCGAACGGCTACCCCGCTTCTGGCGCAACGTCTCGCTCCTCGCCCTGGCCGCGGCCGTGCTCTGGTTCTGCTGGAGCATCCGCTCGGTGATGAACCCGCTGATCCTCGGCTACCTGTGCGCCTACATCCTGCACCCGGCCGTGGAGAAGTTCGAGGCGCGCGGGATGTCGCGGCGCACCTCGGTGCTCGTGATCTTCGGGCTGGGCTTCGCGGCCGCGACGGCGATGACCGTCGGCCTGTTCGTCCAGACCAAGAACCTGGTGCGCTACGTCGTGACCGACGAGGACGTGCGCACCGAGATCCAGGTCAAGGTCGAGGGGATACGCCAGCAGGCCGAGGAGTTCTTCGGCGAGGACGTGATCCCCAGCGCCGAGGATCTGCCCGATCCGGTCGCCGCGATCGAGTGGTTCCGCAGCTTCGTGCAGGAGCACCGCGAGGCGGCCCAGAAGGCGGGCGTCGTGACCGTCGAGGCCGCGGGCGGCATCTTCGACGTGGTGGGGAGCCTGATCGGCGCGATCGTCGCGATCGGCGGGCTGTTCGTGCTGGTGCCGCTCTACACCTACTTCCTGCTCTTCGAGCTGGGGCGGGTGAACGACTTCTTCAAGACGTACATCCCGAAGTCCGAGCGCGAGCGCATCCCGCGCGTCGCGGGGCAGATCGGGGAGGTGCTCTCCAGCTTCTTCCGCGGCCGGCTGCTGGTCTGCCTGCTGAAGGGCACCGTCATCGCGGTCGGCCTGCTGATCGCCGGGGTGCCGTACTGGTTCCTGTTCGGGATGCTCGGAGGCTTCCTCTCGATCATTCCCTTCGTGGGGCCGACGGTCGGCTTCGTCGGCGCCTTCCTGGTCGGGCTGGTCGACTACGGCGTGGTCTCGTCGCTGCTGCGCACGGGCATCGTCTTCGGCCTGGCCGAGCTCCTGGAGGGCTACGTGTTCATCCCGAAGATCATGGGCGACAGCCTGGGGCTGCACGAGGTGGTGGTGCTGTTCGCGCTGCTCGCCGGCGGCGCCGCGCTCGGCATGTTCGGGGTGCTGATCTCACTGCCGCTCGCGGCGACGATCGTGATCCTGTTCCGTGAGTTCGTCGTCCCGGCCCTGACCGAGTGGGCCGAGGAGGAACGCGGCGGAGGGGGCGGTGGAGGCCCGCCCGGCGGCCCGGGCGACGCGCCGCCCCAGGGCACCGCCTAGAAGAGGCTGGCCCCTCGTGGGCGCAGGCCCACCAGGCCTAGGCGGCACCCAGGGGCTTCGCCCGCCCCACGGATTTCCGCCCGCCCCGCTGACGGGGTAGCGACCCGCGGCGGCCCCTCTAGGGTGGAGGTAACCCGCCCGATGGACAGCGCGACGAGCACGAACCCGATCCCGTTGAGCGAGCTGGAGGCCCAGGCGCCCTTCCTGCGGCGTCTGGCGCGGGCCCTGGTCCGCACCGAGGCCGATGCCGAGGACCTGGTGCAGGACACCTGGACGCTGGCGCTCCAGCGCTCGCCGCGACCCGCCGAGAGCGTGCGCGGCTGGCTGGCGCGCCTCGCGCGCAACGCCGCCCGCAGCACCCGCCGCGGCGCCGAGCGCCGCACGCGCCGCGAGAGCCTGGCCGCGAGCCCGCTGGCGCACGCGGACGGGCCGGAGGAGACCGAGGTCGCCGAGCGCGTGCT
>JBCCGI010000014.1:0-135881 GCA_039029355.1 Planctomycetota bacterium | reverse complement strand
GAAGCCGCCGGCCCAGAGCTCGGCGCCGGGGTGCTCGCGCTCGAGTAAGTCGAGCGCGGCCCGCACGTCGCCCTCCTCGGCGCTCGACGCCTGGGATTCGCCCTCGCTGGCCCCGACGCCGCGGAAGTTGAAGCGCAGCGTGGCGCCTCCCGCCGCGCGCAGGGCGCGGGCGACGCGGTAGACGATCGTGTTCGCCATCGTGCCGCCGTGGAGCGGGTGCGGGTGGCAGACGACCGCCGCGAAGCGCGGCTCGGCCTCGGGCAGCTCGTGCAGGCCCTCGAGGCGCCCCGCCGGACCGGGAAAGAAGACCTCCATGGGCGAGGCACTCTATCCGCGCGCCCCGCGGGCAGGTAGCGGGGCGGAAGCGGATGCCGGCCGAAGTACAATTCCCAAGCCGGGGGCTCGCCCGCTCCCCCCCTCGCTCCCGTGGAACTCCCCGTCGATGCCCCCGCCGCCTCGGTCACCGGCAAGGTGATGGTGTACGACGGCGAATGCCCCATGTGCTGCGCCCTGAGCGCGGCCTTCGTGCGCGCCGGGGTGTTCCCCGAGGCCGAGCGCCGCCCCTACCTCGACTTCGAGGGCGAGCTCGCCACGCGCCTCTGGGAGGGCGGTATCCGCAACGAGATCCTGATCCTCGACCCCGCGAGCGGCGAGCTGCGCGCCGGCGCCCGGGGCATCCTGTGGATGCTGCGCTCGACCTGGGCCGGGCCGCTGGCGCGGCTGCTCTCGCTGCGCCCGCTGGTCGACCTCTGCTCGGTCGCCTACCGCCTCCTCGCCTACAACCGCCGCTTCCTCAGCGTGCCGAAGCCGCGGGCGATGGCGTGCGCCTGCGACCCGGACGAGCGGCCGGGGTACACGTGGCTCCTGATCGCGCTCGCCGCTTCGCTCGCCGCCGGCGCGGTGACGCTCGTAGGCGCGCAGGCCCCGGCCGAGCTGCGCGTGGTCGGCTCGCGGCTCGGGCTGCTCGGCCCGCTGGTGAAGACCGCGGGACCGTGGGGGCTGCCCGCGCTCGGCGCGCTGTTCGCACCCGCTGGCGAGCGGCTGCGCTACGCCGCGCACCTCGCGGTGACGGCGGGCGCGGGCGGGCTCGCGCTGCTCCCGCTCGGGCTGGCCGGGCTGCTCGCGCCGGACGCGGTCGCGCAGGCGTACGGCACGCTGCTGCAGGTCTCCTGCCTTGCGGCGGGCGGTTGGATGCTGGCGCTGTGGCGGAGGCGGGTGGCATTCCTCGCGCTCTCCCCGACCTGGCTTTGGACCTGGGCCGCCGGTGCGGGGCTGGGGCTCTTCGCCCTCGGGTGGCTGCACGTGGTGCGCGGGTGAGCGACGAGTTCGAGGTCCCGGCCGGCGAGCTCCGCCACGAGACGCCGCCGGTGAAGGGCTCGCGCTTCCTCGCCTCGATCGCACCGGCCGAAACGGTCGAGGAGGCCGAAGCCTACCTCGCCGGCATCCGCGCCGAGGCACCCGAGGCCACGCACCACTGCTGGGCCTACCGCATCGGCCGCCCCTGCGACCGCTTCCGCTTCAGCGACGACGGCGAGCCCGGCGGCTCGGCCGGCCGCCCGATCCTGCAGCAGATCGAGGGCCACGGGCTGACCGACACCATCTGCGTCGTCACGCGCTGGTACGGCGGCACCAAGCTCGGCGTCGGCGGGTTGATCCGCGCCTACGGCGGGTGCGCGGCGCGCGCACTCGACCTCGTGCCGCGGCGGGTGCGCGTGCTGACGAGCCTGCTGCGGCTCGACTTCCCGTACGACTGTGCGGGGGCGGTCGAGGGCTTCCTCGCGGCCCACTCGCTCGCGCCGCGTTCGTCGGACTACGGCGCGGCGGTGCGGCTGGTGCTCGAGGTCCCGCGGCGCGACGTCGAGGCGCTCAGCCGCGAGCTCCGCGACCGCACCGCGGGGCGGGTTGAGATCGACGAAGAGGCCGTTTGAGCTCTGCTAGGCTCTTGCCCCTATGGTCTTCGCCAGCACCGAGCTCGCCGCCCGCATCGAGGGCGCGGAGTGCCGGCTCGTCGCGGAGAGCACGCGCGCCGCGGCCGGCCCCGGTCGCGAGCCCTTCGTGCGCTCTCTCGCGGGCGGCGTAGCGACGCTGGCCGGAGCGGGGTCGCCGCTCAACAAGGTGGCCGGGCTGGGCTTCGCGGGGCCGCTGGAGCCGCACGAGCTAGACGACGTGGAGCGCGAGTTCGCCCGCCGCGGCCAACCGGTTCAGGTCGAGCTCTCGACCCTCGCCGACCCCGCGGTCGGAGCACTGCTCACCGAGCGGGACTACGTGTTGCGCGGCTTCGAGGACGTCCTGGGGCGCGCGGTGGCGGCGGATGGGCCTCCGCCGCCGGGCGAGGTCGAGGTCCGCCGCTCGCCGGCAGAGGAGCTCGACGCATGGCTCCAGGTCGTCGTCGACGGCTTTGCGGCTCCCGATGATCAGGGGCTCGCGTCGCACGAGGACTTCCCGCGCGAGATCCTCGAGGGAGTGCTCCGCGACATGGCCCGCGCCGGCGGCATCGACCGCTACGTCGCGCTGCTCGACGGCGCGGTGGCCGGCGCCGCGAGCATGCGCCTGGACGGCCCCATCGCGCAGCTCTGCGGCGCGGCGACGCTGCCCGCGTACCGGCGCCGTGGCGTCCAGACCACGCTGCTGGCGGCGCGCCTGGCCGCGGCCGCGGCGGCCGGCTGCGAGCTCGCGGTCATGACGGCGCTGCCCGGCTCGAAGTCCCACGAGAACGCCGAGCGGCGCGGCTTCGGGCTCCTTTACGCCCGTGCGATCCTAATCCGCGAAGGCTGAGGCCGCGCTCCGGTGAACCGATGCGCCTCCGTTTGTTAACCTGCCGCCGATGAGCGAATGGATCCTGGACGTCACGGCTCAGAACTTCCGCACCGAGGTCATCGAGCGCTCGCTCACGATCCCGGTGGTGGTCGACTTCTGGGCGGAGTGGTGCGGCCCGTGCAAGGAGCTGACGCCGGCACTCGAGCAGGCGGCGCGAGACGGCAATGGCCGCTTCCTCCTGGCGAAGGTCGACGTGGACAAGAACCCCGAGCTCGCGCAGGCCTTCCAGGTCCAGGGCATACCGACCGTGCTCGGCGTGCAGGGCGGGCGGGTCGTCGACGGCTTCTCCGGCGCGCTGCCGCCGGCGGAGCTAGAGCGCTTCCTAGGCTCGGTGGCGCCGCCGCTCGGCCCCACGCCGTTGGAGGCGGCGCGTGCGCTGGCGGCCGAGGGCAACCTCGGCGAGGCGATCGCGCTCCTGCGCACGCACCTGGCCGAGAGCGCGAGCGACCACGAGGCGCGCATCGAGCTCGCCAGCCTGCTCGTCGACGACGGCAAGCTGGACGATGCCAAGAGCGAGTGGGCGGAGCTCTCCGACGAGGCGCGCGAGAGCGAAGCGGGCGCGACGCTCGCCACCAAGCTCGAATACGCCGAGAACGCCGGCGACCTCGGCGAGCTCGAGGCGGCCGTCACCGCCGCGCCCGAGGATCCCGCCGCGCGCATCGCCTACGGCAAGGGGCTGATCGCGGCGCAGAAGTACGAAGACGCGCTGAAGCAGCTGATCGAGGCGGTCGAGCTCGACCCGAAGTTCGACGACTCGGCCGCGCGCAAGGCGATGCTCGAGGTGTTTGACATCCTCGGCACCGAGGATCCGCTCGCGAATGACTACCGCTTCAAGCTGTCGCTGCTGCTCTTCTCGTAGGGGCGCATGACGAGCCGCGCCCTCGTCCTGCTGCGCGCGCGGCTCTCGGGCGACGGCCGTGGGGCGAACCTGCCGGTCGCGCCGCTGCTCTCGCACGCGCTGATCGCGAGCGTGTTGGCGTGGCTCGCGGGCGACGCGCTGGGGCCGCTGGGCTACGGCGTCTACGTGCTCTCGATCACGTCGGTGCTCGTGACGATGCCGCTGTTGGGTGAGTTCGGCTACCTGCTGCGCGGCGACGCCGCGGCGGATTGGGTCGGGGCGCTCCCGGTCACCGACCGCGACCTGCGGCTCGCACGCACGCTGCACGTGCTCGTCATCGTCGTCTGGCTGTCGCTGGGGTCGGTGTTGCCGGCGGTGGCCTTCGCGCCGGACGGGACGGGTCCGCTCGGGCGGGTGCTGATCGGCGCCGGGGCGATCGGCGTGGTGACGGCCATCAGCGCGGCGTTGCTGGTGGTGCAGGCGGTCCTTGGGCAGCGCGCCGAGCCGCTGCTCGTGCTGCTGCAGACCGCGCTGCTGGTGGGCGCGGTGGTGGGCTTCATCCTGGGCCGCAAGGCGTTCCCCGCCCTGCAGCGGCTCGAGTCGTTTGGGCAGGAGGCCTGGACCTGGGCCTGGCCGCCGGCCTGGTTCGCCGCTCCGCTCGGCGAAGGCGGGGCGCTCGCGTATCTGCTTCCGCTCGCCGTCTGGGTCGTGGCGCTGGGGCTGCTCACCGCCGTGCGACCGGCGGACGCGCGGCGCGTGGCGCGCGGCGAGCCGCTGCTCGGCCTCGCGCTGCGCCCGGTGCGCGCGCTGGCGACCCGCTTCTGGGTGCGCCGCGACGAGCGGGCGGTCTTCGACCTGGTGTTCGATGCGCTTCCGCGCGAGCGCGAGGTGGTGCTGCGCACCTACCCGATGGTCGCGATCCCGCTGGCGTTCGTGCTGGCCTCGTCGCTGTCCGACCCCGGTGCGGGGCGCGAAGACCTCTTGGCCGTGCTGCTGTTCACCGCGTGCGTCTACCTGCCGGTGCTGCTGCTGCACGTGCCGGCGTCCGAGTCCTACCGCGCGAGCTGGGTCCTGGCCACGAGCCCGCTCACCACCGGCGCGACCGCGGGCGCCGTGATCAAGGCCGTGGCGGTGCGGTTCCTCGTACCGCTCTACCTGCTGCTCGCCCTGCTCGCGTGGATCGAGTCCGGCCCGCACTTCGTGCTGCGGCTCGCGCTGCCGGGGTTTCTCGTGTCGCTGTTCGTGACGCGGTGGGTCTACCCCACCTGCGTCCGCAACGCGCCCCTGTCGGTGGCGCCCGACCGGATCCAGACCAAGTACGACTGGAGCGGTGGGCTGGTCGGCTTTGGGCTCCTGCTGGCGGTGCTCGCCGTGCTGGTCAACCGCTTCCTGCCGACGCTCGCGCACGGCGCGGCTTTGACCGCCGCGCTCGTCGCGCTCGAGCTCTTCGGCGAGCGCCGGCTACGCAAGTCGCTCGGCTAGCGCGGACGCGAGCCGGCGGTAGTCGTCGGGCTCGTTGTAGGCCTGGGCGGAAATGCGCAGCAGGCGGCTGCGGTGCGTGGGCCAGGCCGAGATCGGCACCTCGATGCGCTCCTCGTCGTAGAGCGCCGCCTGAAGCGGGTCGACCGCGAAGGCCGAGGGCTGCTCGTCGGACTCGCCCGCCGGCAGCGTCACCGCCGCCATCGAGCCGAGCATGTCCTCGGGCGCCGCGGGCTCGGCTCCGAGCGCGTCGAGCAGCAGCGCGCGCCCCTCGCGCGCCAGCGCGCGGTTGCGCCCGCGCAGCTCGTCCCAGCCACCGGGCAACAGGCTCCCGAGGAAGCCCATCGCGGCCGGGATCGACAGCACGGCCGTCGGGTCGCCGGTGCCGAGCCAATCGAACTCCATCAGGTAGCGCGAGCGGCCGCGCTCCGGCTCGTTGGCGCCGTGGCTGATGACAGCGGGGCGCACGCTGGGCTGCAGATCGCGCCGCACGTGTAGAAACGCGGCGCCCTTCGGCGCACACATCCACTTGTGCGGGTTGCCGGCGTAGTAGCCGGCGCCGAGGGCGTCGAGGTCGAGCGCGACCATGCCCGGCGCGTGCGCGCCGTCGATCAGCGTCTCGACGCCGCGCTCGCGCAGCTCAGCGACGATTCGCTCGACCGGGAGCACCAGCGCGGTCGCGCTCGTCACGTGGTCGATCAACGCCACGCGCGTACGGTCGGTCACGCCGGCGAGCACGGCCTCGACCGCCTGCTCGGCCGTCCGCAGCGGGAAGGGCAGCTCGACGGCCACCGGGTGCGCGCCCGCGCGCTCGCAGACGTAGCGCACGGTGTTGTTGCAGGCGTTGTAGCCGTGGTTGGTGAACAGGACCTCGTCGCCCGGCGCGAGGTCCATCGAGCGCAGCACCGAGTTCACGCCCGTGGTCGCGTTGGGCAGGAAGGCGAGGTCCTCGGGAGCCGCACCCAGAAACGCGCCCAGCGCGGCGCGCACCTCGTCGAGGCGCTCGTGGAGCTCGCGCGCCATGAAGCGAACGGGCTCGCGCTCGAGCCGTGCGCGAAGCTCCGCCTGAACGTCGAGCACGACGCGCGGGCAGGCGCCAAACGAGCCGTGGTTGAGAAAGACGACTTCGGGATGCAGAGTCCAGTGTTCGCGCAGGGAGGTCACGGCGCGATGCTACCCGCTCGGGCGGGCAGGATTGTCCGCTTCCTTTTCTAGGGCGCTTCCGCGGCGTAGCGCTTGGCCTCGTCCTCGCGCTTCAGGTAGCGCAGCAGCAGCACCAACCGGTCGCGGATCTCGCGGTGCCCGGGCCGCAGCGCCAGCACGCGCTTGTACTGCTCGACGGCTTCGGGGTAGCGCTCGAGGTTGTCGTAGCTAACGCCAAGGTTCTCGTGGGGGCCGTACCACTCCTGGCCGATCTCCAGGCTGCGGTGCGCGGCCGTGATCGCCTCCTCGTAGCGCTTGAGCGCGACGTAGCAGGTGCTGAGCTGGCTCCACGCCAGGTGGTGGAGCCCGTTCTCGCGCACGATCTCCTCGAGCAGCGTCGCGGCCTCGGCCGACTGGCCGGCGAAGTGCAGCGTAATCGAGCGCAGATAGGCGCGGTGCGACGCGATGCGGTCGCTGGGACTCGGCCGCGTCGAGGGCGCGAGCGGGTGCAGCGGGTCCTCGTCGCCTCCACCCGCGCCCGTGTAGCCGAGCGCGCGCAGCTGATCCTCGACCGCCTGCGTAGCGCGGTCGTCCGCGGTGCGCTCGAGCGACGGCGCCGCGGCGAGCTTCGCGATGCGCTCGCGGTGCTGCTCGACGATCGGCGCGTGCGCCGCGATGCGGTCGTCGAGCTCGCCCGGATCGTCGCGCACGACGTAGAACTCCGGCCGCGAGCTGACGATGGTCTTGCCGCGCCGATCGGCCCAGCCGGCGAGCTGGCTCCAGCCGAAGCTGAAGAAGCCGTAGTAGCTCTCGAAGTACACGCCGCGGTCGTCCGGCACCGTCCGGCGGAAGAGGCTGCGCCCGTCGACGTCGGCGGCGGCGGGCAGCCCCAACGCCTCGGCCACGGTCGGGTAGACGTCCGTCACGCTGACGATCTCGTCCGAGCGGGTTCCCGCGCGCGGGTCGCCGGCGTCGCGCACGATCATCGGCACGCGGATCACCGGGTCGTAGACCAGGCAGCCGTGGGTGCCCTCGCCGTGCTGCTCGAGCGCCTCGCCGTGGTCGGCGACGGCGAGCACGAGCGTATCGTCCAGCCGCCCCTTCGCGCGCAGCGCGTCCAGCAGGCGGCCGATCGCGCGGTCCATGCGGGCGACCTCGGCGTGGTACGGGTTGCCGCCCGCCTGCTCGACGAGGTCGGCCGGCGGGTCGTAGGGCAGGTGCGGGTCGAAGAAGTGCACCCACGCGAAGAACGGCTCGTCGGGGTCGCGCGCGTCGAGCCACGCGAGCGCGGCCGACACCACGTCCTCGGCGTCGCGGCTCTCGTAGTGCGCCTCGGTCTGCACGGCCGGGCGCTCGGGCTGGTCGTACGTGTCGAAGCCCTGCGCGAGCCCGAAGTCGTCCGCCAGCACGACCGCCGCCACGAAAGCCGCCGTCGACAGGCCCGCATCGCGCGCCGCCTCGGCCAGCGTGAGCGCGCTGGCCGGCAGCGCCGCCTGGCTGTTGGTCCGCACGGTGTGCCGCAGGGGATACAGCCCGGTCAGCATCGACGCGTGCGACGGCATGGTGACCGGCGCGGTCGTGCGCGCTTCCTCGTAGAGCACGCCTTCCGCTGCGAGCGCGTCGAGGTGCGGCGTCACGCCGGGCGGCGCGCCGTAGCACGACAGCGCGTCGGCGCGCGTGGTGTCCATCGTGATCAGGAGCGCCGACCGCGGACGCTCCTCCCCTCCGCCACCGCACGAGGCGGCGAGCACGAGGAGGGCGATCGAGAGGAGACGCGGAGCTGCCATCGTTCCGGCGACAGAGTCTAATGCCTCGCATGAGCGTTCCCGACGGCGTCGACCATCTGGTGTTCGCGGTTCCCGAGCTGGAGGCCGGCGTGCGCGCGGTGGAGGAGCGGCTCGGGGTCCCGCTCGCCCCGGGCGGCACGCACCGAGGCGCCGGCACCCACAACGCGCTGCTCGGCCTCGGCCCGCGGTGCTACCTGGAGGTCATCGCGCCCGACCCCGCTCAGCCCGAGCCCTCGCGGCCGCGCATGTTCGGCCTGCGGCCGGGGCTGACGCCGCGCCTGGTCGGATGGTCCGTGCGTCGAGAGGATCTCGCTGCGCAGCGCGCCGCAGCCGCGGCGGCGGGGTTCGAGCTGGGAGAGGTCGAGAGCATGTCCCGCGAACGCCCCGACGGCTCGCGCCTCTCCTGGGCCTTCACCGACCCGCGCGTGGTGCATGAGGGCGGGCTGATACCTTTCTTTATCAATTGGGGAGAATCCGACCATCCAGCCGGAGCGCTCGCCACGGAGGCCGAGCTGGTCGGGCTAGAGGCGGAGCATCCCGATCCAACACGCCTCGAGGCGGCGCTCAACGCCCTGGGAACGCCGCTCCGTATCGCGCCGGGGACCCGGCCCGCCCTCGTCGCGACCCTCGCGACCGGGCGCGGCCGCGTGCGCCTCTCCTGATCGGGAGCTGCGCGCGATGCGCAGCTCGCGGTAGACTCGGGCGCCGGTGCTGCTCACCCCCATCGTTGTCGCCGCTCTGCCGCTCCTCTCCGCGCCCCAGGCCGGAGTGCGCGCCGTCGGCGTCGCGGCGCGCGGCGAGGAGCTGCTGACCGAGCTGCGCTGCGTCGCCTGCCACGCGCCCGAAGACGCGTGGAGCGAACGGCTGCCGCTGCTGCCCGCGCCGAGCCTGACCGGCTCGGAGAGCTCCGATGGAGTCGGCAAGCGCGCGCGTGCGAGCTGGATCGCCGCACACCTCGCGGAGCCGGGCGACGAGATGCCCGATCTTCTGGGAGGCCTGCCGGCGGCGGAGCGCGAAGCGGCGGCGAACGAGCTGCTGGCCTACCTCGTCTCGCTCGGCGGGCCATTCGAGGACGGGCCGGTGCCGATCCTGCCCGCACGACTGGAACGCGGGCGCCAGCTGTACCACTCGATCGGATGCGTGGCCTGCCACGCGCCGCTCGAGGTGCCCGAGGACCTGGAGCTGCCGCTTTGGAGCTTCGAGGGCGGGCTGCTCGAGGACGCGGCCTTCGACGAGACGTTCGAGCGCTCCCTCACCCACCTGCCCGACAAGACCGGGCACGAGGCGCTGGCGCGCTTCCTGCTCGATCCGCGCTCGACGCGGCCCAGCGGCGAGATGCCGTCGCTCGGGCTCAGCGAGAGCGAGGCCCAGGCGCTCGCCCAATACCTGACCCTGCGCGAGGTGCGCGCGGACGGGCCGGGCTTCGACTACGCGCCGGGGCTGATCTACGAGTACTTCGAGACCGACAACCCCGCCAAGCTCGAAGGCGTGATGCCCGTGCGCGCGGAGGTCGTGGAGAACCTCGACGAGCTGCCCGAGCACCGCCCCGACCACTTCTCGTTCCGTTTCCGCGGCTTCGTGCTGGTCCCGGAAGGCGGTCGCTGGACCTTCTACACGACCTCCGACGACGGCTCTCGGCTCTACGTCGACGACGAGCTGGTGGTCGACAACTGGGGCAACCACCCGATGCGCGAGCGGAGCGGCGAGGTGAACCTCATCGCCGGACGCCACGCGATCGAGGTCGTGATGTACGAGCAGGGCGGAGGCGAAGGCCTCGAGGTGGCCTGGGCCGGGCCGGGGCTGCCGAAGGGCGCGATCCCGTCGTCGGCGCTGCGACACTGGGCCCGCGTCTCGCCGCCGGACCCCCGCGGCGAGGAGGCGCTCGAGCCCGCGCTGGTCGCCCGCGGCGCGGAGCGCTTCCGCGCGCTGGGCTGCTCGGCCTGCCACGACGCCGACGACGAACCGGCCCCCGGCAAGCGGCTGCGTGACCTCGACGCGCTGGCGCCGGGCGGGTGCCTCGACGAAGCGCCGAAGGCCGGCCTCCCGCGGTACGAGCTCGACGCGGCGGACCGCGGGCACCTGCGCGCCGCGCTCGCGGCGCGCTACGGCTTCTCCCGCCCGCTGACTCCCGGCGCGAAGCTCCAACGCACGCTCAACCGGCTCGACTGCTACGCCTGCCACGAACGTGACGGCCGCGGCGGCCCGTCCGACGATCACCTGGGCTACTTCCGCGTCGAGGGCGACCTGGACCTAGGCGACGAAGGACGCCTGCCGCCGACGCTCGATCACGTGGGCTGGAAGCTGCTGCCGCACGCGCTCGACGGCGTGCTGACCCAGGGCGAGGCGGTGCGTCCCTACATGCTCACCCGCATGCCGCAGTTCGGCGCCGAGCACGTGGGCACCGTGGCCGCGCTCCTCAGCCGAATCGACGGTCGGCCGTCCGACCCGCCGCCGCTCTTCTCGGCCGACGAGGTCGACATCGGCCGCAGCCTCGCGGGAACCAACGCGCTCGGCTGCATCCAGTGCCACGACCTGGCCGGACACAAAGGGCTCGGCATCCCGGCGGTCGACCTCGCGACGGTCGGCAGCCGCATCGATCCCAGCTGGTTCCGGACGCTGCTGCTCGACCCCTGGAGCATCCGCATGGGCTCGCGCATGCCGAGCTTCTTCCCCGATGGGGAGAGCCCGGCGAAGGACCTGCACGGCGGCGACCCCGCCCGGCAGACCGACGCGCTTTGGAGCTGGCTGTCGCTCGGCTCCTCGATGCCCCTGCCCGAGGGCCTCGTCGTCGACGAGGGCGAGTACGAGCTCGTGCCCATAGACCGCCCGATCACGGTCGGCGTCTTCTTCAAGGACGCCAGCGCGCGCACGGTGCTCGTCGGCTTCCCCGAGCGGCTCGGGGTTGCGTTCGACGTCGAGAGCTCGCGCCTGACGCGCGCGTGGCGCGGCCGCTTCTTCAACGCCGAGGGCACCTGGCACGGGCGCGCGGGCAAGCTCGAGGACGCGATGGGCCAGGACGTCCTCGCCTTCCCCGACGGCGTGCCCTTCGCACGGCTCGACGCGGACGACGCCGAGTGGCCGACGCGCTCCGCCGACGATGTCGGCTACCGCGTGCGCGGCCGCCGCGTCGCGCCCGAGGGCGATCCGATCTTCCGCTACGAGCTCGACGGGGTAGAGATCGACGAGCGCGTGCTCCCGAAGCTCGGCCCCGGCGGCGCGACGCTGACACGCAGCTTCCAGCTGAGCTCCGACGGAGCGGGGTGGATCCACTTCCGCGCCGCGACGGGCGAGCGCATCGAGGCGCTGCCCGACGGCGAGTTCCGCGTCGACGACGACCAGGTACTCAGCCTCCGCGGCCCCGCCAACCTCCACGCGGTCGTGCACGAGGGGCCCGCGGGCGCCGAGCTGCGCATCGCCGTCCCGCTCTCGTCCCAACCGACGCTGCTCGAGGTCGACGTTCGATGGTAGGTCCCCTGCTGCTTGCGGCCGCCGCGCTGGCCGCGCAGGACGCCGCCGCGCCCGAAGAGGAAGCCGACTTCTACCGCCTGATCACCGTCCCCCAGCCCGAAGGGGTCGTGCTCGAGGTGGGCGGGATGGCGCTGCTTCCGGACGGACGCCCCATCGTCTGCACGCGGCGCGGGCAGGTGTGGGTCGTCGACAACGCCTTCGCCGCGGACGCCGAGGAGCCGGGCGTCGTGCGCTACACGCTGTTCGCCGAGGGACTCCAGGAGACCCTCGGCCTGCTCGTCCACGAGGGTTGGATCTACACCGTCCAGCGCGGCGAGCTGTCGCGCATGCGCGACGTCGACGGCGACGACCGGATGGACGAGCTCGAGACCGTCGCCGACCCGTGGCACATCAGCGGCAACTACCACGAGTACAACTTCGGGCCGCGGCTCGGTCCCGACGGCCGGCTCTGGATCACGACGAACAAGCCCTTCGGTGGCGAGCCCTTCGGGCGCGCGAACTGGCGCGGCTTCGCGCTCAGCATCGGCTTGGACGGGACGTGGGAGCCGGTCTGCTGCGGGCTCCGCTCGCCCGCCGGCATCCAGAACAGCCCGTGGGGCGACGTCTTCTACACCGACAACCAGGGCGAGTGGTGCGGCGCGAGCAAGCTCTCGCTGCTGCGCCCCGGTTCGTGCCACGGGCACCCGTGGGGCATGTTCTCGTGCGAGGAGTCGGAGTGGACCTACGGCGACCCCGGCGACCCGCCCGACGGCGTGCTGATGCCGGACGTGCACGAGACCATCCCCAGCTTCGAGCTGCCCGCGGTGTGGTTCCCGTACGACAAGACCGGGCGCTCGCCGTCGGGCTTTGTCTGGGACCAAACGGACGGCGCCTTCGGCCCCTTCGCCGGGCAGGTGTTCGTCGGTGACCAGTACGCCGCCATGCTGCTGCGCGTCTACCTCGAGGAGGTCGGCGGCCGCTACCAGGGCGCCGTGTTCCCGTTCCGGCGCGGGCTCGCGAGCGGCGTGATCCGCGTCGCGTGGGGCACGGATCAGACGCTGATGGTCGGCATGTCCGACCGCGGTTGGCCGTCGCTGGGCTCGGCGCCCTTCGGCCTCCAGCGCGTGGCGTGGACCGGCAAGATGCCGTTCGAGATCCACGAGATGCGCGCACGGCCGGACGGCTTCGAGCTGACGTTCACGCGCCCGATCGACCCGGCCACCGCCGAGGACCCGAGCGCGCTGCGGATGGAGAGCTACACCTACCGCCTGCACGCCAGCTACGGCAGCGCCGAGATGGAGACGCAGGAGCTCGACGTGGTCGAGGCGCGCCCGTCCGAGGACGGGCTCACGCTGCGCCTGAAGGTCGATGGCCTGCGCGCGGGCTACGTGCACGAGCTGCACCTGCCCGAGCTGCGCTCGGCCGACGGCCAGCCGCTGCTGCACGACGACGCGTACTACACGCTGATCGAGATCCCCGAGTAGCGCGCGCTACTCCACGGCGACGACCAGCAGCGTGCAGCCGCCGTCGGTCACGTGCTCGGGGTGGACCGAGCCGGGCTCAGCCACCTGATAGTCGCCGGCCGTCATGCGGCGCTCGCCGAAGCGGACGTCGCCCTGCAGGACGAAGCACTCCTCGACACCGGCGTGGTAGTGCGCCGCGAAGCGCGCGCCGGGCTCCATCCGTACGAGCGTCGTCGTCGAGCGTCGCTCGGGATCGGAGAACAGCTGCCGCACCGACACGCCGGGCGTGCCCTGGGGATCCCAGCCGGCCTCCGCGCCCGGCACGATCGTCACGCCCGGAACGCCCGACGGCTCGCCGTGCTCTACGCGCGGCAGAGCGTCGAGCACGACCGGCCGGGGCTCGGCGGCGATCGCGCGCATCAGGCGCGCCCGCGCGGTCTCGGGCGGACGCTCTAGTGGCTCCTCCTCGGCCTTCGCTAGGTCGACCCGCGCGATCGCCTCGCGCAGGCCGGCCAGCTCGTCGGCGCAGGCGGCGCAGCCCTCCAGGAGGTGCTCCTCGAGCGCCTCGCGGACCTCGTCGGGCATGGGCCCCAGCGCGTACGCGCTGAGGTGGGGAGACAGCGGACAGGTGTGGGTGCTCACGCGACGTCCTCCTCGCGGCCGAGTGCGTCGCGCAGCCGGAGCAACCCGCGCCGGATGTGGCTCTTCACGGTGCCAAGCGGAAGCGCCAGCGCCGACGCGATCTCGCGGTGATTCAATCCGTGGTCAAAGGCGAGCTCGATGGCGTGCCGTTGGTGGTGCGAGAGCGTGCCGAGCGCTGTGCGCAGGCGCGAGGAGGCCTCGCGCGCATCCAGTGGATCCGCGGCCTGCGGAAGCGCACAGTCCGCCGCCGCCTCGAGGCCGACGGTCGAGCGCCGCGACCGGCTCGACGCCGCGCGGCGGCGATCGAGGCAGCGGCCGCGGGCCACGACCAGCAGCCAGGTGGCCACCTGAGACCGCCCCGCGTCGTACGTGCCCGCCCGTCGCCAGACGTACTCGTAGACGTCGACCGTGACCTCCTCGGCGACGGCGGGGTCGCCTAGGAGCCTGCGCGCGAGCCCGTACACCAGGTGGTTCGTGCGGTCGTAGAGCTCGGCGAGCGCCGCCTCATCTCCGGCCGCCACGCCCTCCAGAAGAGGGGCGAGCAGGTCCTGGGACGGGATGTGGGAGGCCGCGCGCTGGGGGCCGGGATCGGTCATCATGAGGTCGATACGTAGCGGGGGCCGGGGCGGATGAACCAAACCGGCCGCGGTCTGCGGCCGGTCGCCGGAGCGCGGCTCCGCCGCCCATGGAGGCGACGGAACCGCGGGTAGCCAGGCGATCAATCGATCGGCCCTCCCCCCGGCTCACCGGGGTCGACGTGGCGCCGATCGCGCCCGTTCGGCGCGTCGGCGACGAAGGGGAAGCTCGTCCGCAGCGGCGCGTCGTTGCGCTGGACGCCGTCGCCGAGCCGGCCGTTCACGTCGGCGCTGAAGCCATCGAAGGTCGGGTCGAGCACGCCTCCGATCGCGACGCGCAGCGTGATGTCGACCACGTCGTCGAAGGTACGCCGTCCGTTGGGGTAGCCCGCGGCGTCGCCGCCGACCAGACCGAGGCGCGAGGCCCGCGCCGGCGGCGTCGCCGGCACGCCGGTGTTGAGGCGCAGCAGGTCGGCCGTCGGGCCGGCGGGCGTCCCGGGCGCGGCGATCGGCTCGGAGTAGCTGACGAGCGGGAGCAGGTCGAGCCGCGGCGCGGACGGAACGGCCAGGGCCCCGCCGTAGAGCGCCTCGGCGACGCCCACGATCGGCGGGTCGAGGAAGAAGCCCTCGAACTGCGCGTCGTTCACCGGCTGCTCCATGCTGAAGCGGTCCTTCGAGCCGATGCCGATCACGAGCTCGTTGATGAGCGGGTTGCCCATGCGCTGGATCTGCCGGAAGCCGCCGGCCAGGAGCGGCGGCTCGGGCGAGCGCAGCACCTTGATGCGCGGACGCGAGGTGCTCGCGAACACGCCGATGGTGGCCAGCGGTGAGTCCGCGGGCTCGATGTCTCCGCTTTGGGTGAGGAGCTCGATCGGCACCTCGACCGCCAGCAGGTTCACGCCGAAGCCCGAGATCGTGTCGCTCGCGAAGTTGCGCCCCGACGCGTCTTCCTCCGCCGTCAGCACGCCGGGAACGCCGCTCTGCAGCGTGCGGAAGCTAACGGTGTCGAAGGCACCGCCGAGATCGATGAAGAACGGATCGTCGACCGTCCCCGCGAACACCGAGACGCCGTCTTCGAGCCGGTAGATCGCCTGCTCGAACAGCCCGGAGTAGTCGATCGTCCGCGACCCCGCGTTGCCGGGGAGCGCGAAGAGCGGCGCCTTGCGCGAGCCCGCGAGGCGCCGCGAACGCCCGCTCTTGCGGTCGATCAGGTCCAGCGTGTAGCTCTGGCGCTGGTTCAGACCGGCGCTCTCGAAGTCGCGGATCTGCGGCGGAACGACCAGATTGTCCGTACCGGGCTGCACCGCACCGGCATCGCCGATGCCGGCCATCGACGTGAAGAGGTCGGGCGCGCGCAGCTCGGTCGTGAAGCGGAACTCAAAGGAGAGATCGGGCAGCGCGTCGTGGTCGTTGTCGACGTGGATCGCGTACAGGATCTCGGGATCGAAGGGAAAGAGGGTCGGGCCGTTCGCCTGATCGAGCAGCGGATCGACGCCGAACATCAACGTCACCTTCTCGGGGGTCGCGCCGGGACGCTGGTCCGCGTCATAGCTGACGAACGCGAAGACGTCGGTGATGTCGGCCTTGTGGTCGAGCGCGGTGATCGGCGCCTCGCGGTGGTTCGAGGCGCCGGCCAGCGGCAGGAGTAGGGAAGAGGCGGCGAGGCCGCCCAGGAATCGTCGGGCTTGCATTGGTGTTCTTCCGTGTGGAGTCGGGTGACTAGAGCGACCGCGTTTCGGTCGCGAAGCTCCGGCCCTACGCACAGGTGAGTGCAGACGGATGCACTCGACCCGCCGAAAAAGAACGCGTCATCCGCGCCGACGGCCGACTCGTACCTCCGGGTGAGATGCCGCGCTTCCCGCTAACGCCCGCCCTCCTTGCGCTCCTCTTCGGATGCGTCACGCCGGTCACCGATCCCTTCGAGGTCGTCGACCGCAGCACCAGCTTCGTTTCCACCAGCACGGTCGACGCCGGCGTGCTCGAGGCGCAAACCGCCTTCGCCTGGGATCCCGACGGCGAGAGCGCGGGGACCGTCGTGCTGACCTACGGTACCGCTCCCGAGAAGGAGGTCTTCGCCGAGTGGTCGCCCTACGTGGTCGCCGACGCCGAGGGCCCGGACGTGCGCGGCACCGGCGATGCGGTGCTCGGATTCCGGCATCGCTTCCGCGAGGCGGAAGAAGCGTCGTGGGCCTACGAGCTCGCGACCAAGCTCCCGCTCGGCTCGGACGAGCCCGAGCTGACCAGTGGCCGGATCGACGTCTCGGCCGCGCTGCGGCGCACCGCGCCCGCGGCGGGTGGAACGCTCACGCTGACGCTCGACGCGGCGGCGCTCGGGGCCGACGAGGGCGTCGATGCGGAGCTCGGCGGCCAGGTCCTCTTCGGACGGCCGCTGCGGCCGGGGCTCGCCGCGCTCTTCTCGGCGCAGACGAGCGTAGTCCCCGAGCTCGACGAGTGGACCGCCGCCGGACGCGCCGGCGTGAGCTTCAGCCGCTCGGACCGCTGGCTGGTCGACCTGGCGGTCGAGAACCGCGTCGGCGACGGCCGGCCCGAGCAACTGCTCGTCGCCGGCGTGACGCTGTTCTTCTCGACCTCGCGCTAGCGGCCCGCGGCCCCGAGCAGCGTGCCGAGCGCGAGCGTCGCGACCGCGAGCACGGCGCTCGCCCGCGCGGTTCCGCCCGGCCGTTTCGGCAAAAGCGAAGCCAGGTGCGGCTGCAGCACGAGCACGCCGAGCGCAACCAGCACCGACCCGAGGTTCGCCATGTGCGGCGGATCGACCGAGCCGATCTGCACCAGCAGCGCGTACACCGGCGCCAAGACGAACGCGATGGCGACGAACGACATCGCCGTGACCGGAAGCGGCGCGCCGTGCGGTCGGCGCGCGAAGGCCAGCACGGGCAGCGCGACCGCGAGCGGCCAGCCGAAGATGTACGAGGCGGGCGGTAGGGCGAAGGTGCTGACGAGCAGCAGCAGGCTCCACACCAGCGCTCCACCGGCCGCAAGCTCGGCGCGGCGCTCCTCTCCGGCGCGCTCGCCCAGCGCGAGCGAGGTGGCGAGCGCGGCCGCAGCCAGGCCGGCGCCGGAGGTCATCGCGCTCCAGAGGTTGCCCTGCGGCTCCCCATCGAAGCCCACCACGGAGGCGACGCCGCCGACCGCGAAGTCGACGATCCACCACACGACGCGCACCGCGATCAGCACCGACGCGCCGTGCAGCAGGGCGCGCCCGAGCCCCGCCCCGAGCCGCACGCCGCGCCGCGCCAGGAGCGCGAGCACGATCCCGACCAACCCCAGCTGCCCCAGCCCGAGCGGCAGGCTCCAGCTCAACGGGTAGCGAACGAGCCGGCCGGGCAGCGCGTTGAAGAAGACCGCCTCGTCGTCGCCGAGCCGGTCGAGGTCGAGCTCGGCCGCAGCGCGCGCCATCGCGAGCACGTACCCACCCTGGTGCGACAGCGACGCGCGCGACAGGTTCTCGGGCACGTCCTGCGGCCGGTGGTACACCGACGCTCCGCCGACGAAGGCGAAGTTCAGCCCCGGCAGGCCCTCGTCGCGCAGCGGCGAGAAGCTGGTGTCGTTGCGCATCCGCTCGTACACCGCCGCCGCGAGCGACGCACCGACGGGGTGGCGCGCCTCGGCCGCGAAGCGCTCGACCAGCACCGCGCTGCCGCGCCCCACCTCGAAGCAAATCGACGGCCCCGCGTTCCCGCGCGCGTCGAAGTTGAGCACGCAGCGGACGTCCTTGGCCCAGGGGTGCTCCTCGGCGAAGAGGCGCGCGCCGAGCAGCCCGAGCTCCTCACCGTCGTCGAAGTGGAAGATCAGGTCGTTGCGGTAGGGGGCGCCCGGCAGCAGCACCCGCAAGGCCTCGAGCAGCGACGCAACACCGACCGCGTTGTCGGCGGCGCCCGGGGAGCGCGGCTTCGTGTCGTAGTGCGCCTGGACGAGCACCGCCCCTTCCCCCGCCGTGCCGGGCAAGTGCACGAGCACGTTCGTGAGCGGCACGAGCGGACGACCGTCTTCCGCGCGCGGCGTCGGATCGTCGGCGCCTTCGGCCGGAGCCGGATCGGGCTCGAGCCAGGGCAGCTCATCGAGCCACCACGGCGGGTCGGCGACGCCGCGCTGCACCGCCGGCTCGACTCCGAGCTCGCGCAGCTTCGCGAGCAGTCGGTCGAGAACCACCGCGTGCTGCGCGCTGCCCGACACGTGCGGCTCTACGCCCAGGTCGGTCACGTGAGCCAGCGCGCGCTCGGTCGAGAAGCCGGCGCCGTCCGCCGGCTCGTCGAGCGGCCGCGGGAGCACCGACGCCATCGCACCCGCGAAGACGACCACGAAGAACCCGAGCGCGCCGAGTGCGAGATCGGGGCCGGTGCGCGTCACCGCAGCTCGGCCAGCGCCGCCGCGAGCGGGCCGTGCAAGGTGCCGCCGGAACGCTCGACCAGCTCGAACAGGTCCTGCGCCGCCGCGAGATTCTGCTCGAGGGTGCGCGCCGCCTGCACGCGCTCCTGCGCGGCGAGGATCTCGCGCGGCGCCAGCATCGACAGGAAGCGCGCGCTGCGCAGCGCGGTCGTCAGCTCGCGCTCGGCGTCCTGCAACGCGTCCAGCCGCCCGGCGTCCGAGCGCGCCTCACCCGCGAGCACGCGGCAGCGCGCGGCGAGCTCGAGGCAGGGCTCGATCCCGCCCAGGATCAGCTCGGCCGACGCGATCGTCTGCCGCCGGCGCTCGCCCAGGTCGAGCCCCGCGAGGCGCTGGTCGAGCACGTCGCCCACCGCCACGTCCGCCCGCACGTAGGCCGGCACCACGTCGGCCAGCGGGCGGTGCTGCATGCCGCGGATGTTCGCGCCGCCTTCGGTGCAGTTGATGAACATCGTCCGCCCCTCGCGCGAGCGCGCCAGGGTCTCGAGCCACACGAGGTACGAGCGGAAGGTCTCCGAGGTCAGCACCAGGCCACCCTTGTAGCCCATCACCTTGACCATCTGCTGCGGCTCGGCCTCGCCGCCGCGCGCGGGATCGAGCAGGCGGAAGGAGTGGCCGTCCTCGCTGGGCTCGATGCGCGCCTCGGCGTCGACGCTGGAGGGCGAGTAGTAGCGGTCGCCATCGAACGCCAGGTCCTGGCCGAGGAAGACGATCGGGTCGCAGCCCATGCGCAGCGCGAGGCTGACGGCCGAGCAGGCGACCGAACCGCCGCTCGCCAGGCGCGCGTCCTCGCGATAGGGCCGGTGGATCCAGTCGTCGAGCTGATCGCCGTTGGCGAACGACAGGTGCCGGCGCGCGCCCTGCTCCCAGTGACCGCGGTGGCAGGTCGCGCCCACGAGGAGCGCCTCGACGCCGCTCAGGTCGACGCCCGAATAGTGCCGCAGGAGGCGCTCCTCCGGCCCCGCCGCAAGCACGAGGTCCGGGACGACGCCCTGCGCCTGCAGCGGCGCGAGCGCGTGCGTGCTGGCCGCGATCACCGCGCGCCCCTTGACGTCGCGCAACAGCGCGGCGTTCTTCTCGAGCGACGGCCCCGGCGAGGCGATGAAGCACGGCCGCTTGGCGAAGGCGCCGTCGAGCGCGGCAACCGAGCCATGGCGCGCAACCTCGGGCAACGCCTCCATCGCTTGGGCAAGCCAGCCAGGGCCGTGGCGGTCGAGCTTGGCGACGCGCAGCCGGCGTGCGCGGAGGCTCTCTTCGACGGTGCGCGACACCTCGCCGTGCACCTCGTCGCTCACCCACGGGTCGGGCTGGCGCTGCACGACCACGCGCTTGGGGAGCGGCCGCCGCAGTGCGAGCACGCCGTCGAACAGGTCCATCGGCGAGTGGACGAGCCGCGCCGCCTGAGGCACGCGGGTGCCGGACGCCTCCTCGGGCAGGTAGACGAAGACCCGCCGCTGTCCCTGGGCGGCGAGCTGTTCCAGGAGCGCATCGGCGCCACGCCCGATCACGACCAAGAGGTCGCGCGAGGTGTCCCAGCCCTCCGGGAAGAGTCCGCCGTCGCCGAGCATGGTCGAACCATACGCAGCAGGCGGGCGGCTATCTACACGAACCCGAACGCCGCCCTAGCGCGCATCGAGATAGGCGCGCAGATCGGCCGCTAGCGGGCTCCGCACCTCGCGGCGCTCGCCGGTCGTCGGCGAGGAGAACGCCAAGCGGTGGTTGTGCAGCGCGTGCCGCGGCAGCCCGAGCGCGCGCCGGTCGTCGTCGGTCAGCTCGCCGTTGGCGTTCCGCAGGAAGAAGCCCTCGTCGGCGCCGTAGAGCTTGTCACCGACCAG
This sequence comes from Planctomycetota bacterium, assembly GCA_039029355.1. Taxonomy (GTDB): domain Bacteria; phylum Planctomycetota; class UBA1135; order UBA1135; genus JBCCGI01. Next base: position 115,451 of record JBCCGI010000014.1, on the reverse strand, counting down.
CGGGTACCCGATCGCGTCGAGGTGCACGCGGATCTGGTGCTGGCGCCCGGTGTGCAGCAGGCACGAGACCAAGGCGCAACCTGCGGCGCGCTCGACCACGCGCCACTCGGTCGAGGAGGGCAGCCCGTCCGCCACGCACGCCATCTTCAGGCGCACCGCGCTGGTGCGGCTCGGCCCCACCGCCAGGTCGACGCGTCCGCCGTCCTCCTCGGGCACGCCGCGCACGACGGCGAGGTACTCCTTCTCGACCTCGCGCTTCTCGAACTGCTGCATCAGGTGCGCGTGGGTGCGGTCGCCCTTGGCGATGAGGATCACCCCGCTGGTCTCCAGATCCAGCCGGTGACACAGGCGGATCGGGAGCTTGAGCCCCTCGTTGCCCGCCCGGAACCGCGCGTGGACCTGCTGGATCAGCGTGTCGCGGTAGTGCCGCCCGCTGGGATGCACCGGCATGCCCGCGGGCTTGTCGACCGCGAGGACCTCCTCGTCTTCATAGAGGATGTCGAGCTCGCTCCCGTCGAGCACCCCGCGCGGCAGCCGCAGCTCCTCGGGGATCACGACCACAACGCGCGCGCGATCCTTCAGCTTGCGCGAGGCGCGCCGCTCGACGGCTGGGGTGCGCTCGGCCGGCCGGTCGGGCGCGGGGACGTCGACGAAGACGTAGCCGTCCTTGATCAGGTTCTGGATCGAGTTGCGCGAGCGCCAGGTCAGGTGGCGCTGGAGGAACGCATCGAGCCGAACCGCAAAGCCGTCCGGGCGCTCCTGGAAGTCGCTGGCGCGGACCTCAATCTCGACGCGCTCGGGCGGCTCGGTGAGGTCGCGGTCCTTCTGGAAGAGGCTCACCGAAGCTCTCTCCGCATCGTGCGCGGCGCCCGTGCCCGGTCCGGCCGGGGCCGCTGCGTTGGAAGAAGCCGCGCCGGGACGCTACCCCGGAGCCCGCTCCGCGCGGAGCGGACGAGGGCTAGCGACCGCGCCGAAGCGCGTAGCGCTGGCGCCGTGCCGCCTTGAGGATGGTCCGCATGCGCTCGCGACGCTCGCGGCGGCGGCGGTCGGAACGCTTCTCGTGCCAGGTGTTCGCCTTGGCGAGGCGGAAGACACCGCTGTAGTTGCACTGACGCTTGAAGCGGCGCAGCGCTGCTTCCAGGGACTCGTTGGAGCGGACCTCGACCTTGACGGACATGCGGGTTGTTCTGGTGCCTTGCTGGGGTGGACCGGGCGAAAGGGGCGACTATTCTGCGCGGCGAAGGCGCGGGGGCAAGGACCAAATCCGACGGGCTCGGTTTAATGGTGGACCCGAGGGGAGGCCGCCCGGATCCTCCCCGGCGTGGCTCCTCCGCCGACCCACCGCGAGACCGCTGCGCCCGGGACCGTGCTCCAGGGCGTGATCGAGCGCGTCACGTACCACGACGAGGGCAGCCTCTATTCGGTCCTAAGAATACTCCCAGAAAGGGGTTACGACGACCCCAAGAGCCTGGCGCTGGTCCGCATGCAGGCCACCGCGGTCGGAAACACCCCCGCGCCGGCCGACGGTCAGCGTGTGCGGCTGACCGGGCGCTGGACCACGCACGCGAGCCACGGGCGGCAGTTCGCCTTCGAATCGCTGACGCCGCTCCCGCCGCTCGACGCAAAGGGGCTGGCCCGCTATCTGGCGTCGAGCGCCTTCGAGGGCATCGGCCAGGTCCTGGCCGAACGGATCGTCGAAGCTCTGGGCACGAACGCGCTCGCGGTGATCCGCGAGCACCCCGAGCGGCTCGCCGAGGTGCGCGGCCTGCGCCCCCCGGTCCGCGAGAAGCTGATCGAGCGCGTGCGCGCCGACCACGGGACGCGCGAGCTGTACGCGTTCCTGATGGGCCTCGAGCTGGGCCCCTGGCAGGCCGAGGCCGTGCTGCGCCGCTACGGCGTCGACGCCGAGCCGAAGATCCGCGAGAACCCGTATCTGCTCGCGCGCGACGTGCAGGGCATCGGCTTCCAGACCGCGGATCGGGTGGCTACCAAGCTCGGCATCCCGGCCGACAGCGTCGAGCGGCGCGGCGCCGCGCTCGTCCACCAGCTGCGGCAGGCGTCGAACGACGGGCACTCGCTGCTGCCGCGCGAGAACCTGTGCGAGGCGGCCGCCGAGCTCCTGCGCGACTGCGCGCCGGACGCCTTCGCCGAGGCGCTAGAGCTGCTGGCCGAGCGCGGCGACGTGGTGCTCGAGCAGCCCGACGACGCTCCCGAGCGCGTCTACCTGCCGATGCTGCACACCTGCGAGCGCGCGCTCGCCGCGAACCTCGCGGCTCTGCTCGACGCCGGCGAGATGCGCCCGCTGGCCTCGCCCGAGAACCTCGCCGAAGCCGAGCGCGCGGCGGACCTCGAGCTGCACCCGCTGCAGCGCGACGCGGTGCTCGGGCTCCTCGCGCATCCGCTGGCGCTGCTCACGGGCGGCCCCGGTGTCGGCAAGACGACGATCGTGCGCCTGGTGGTGTCGCTGGCCGAGGCCGCGGGCGCGCGCGTGGCACTCGCGTCGCCGACCGGGCGCGCCGCGAAGCGCCTGTCGGCGGCGACCGGGCGCGACGCGAAGACCGTCCACCGCCTGCTGGGCTTCGAGCCGGGCACGGGCAGGTTCCAGCACGACGCGGGCAACCCGATCGAGGCCGACATCGTCGTGGTCGACGAGATCTCGATGCTCGATGTGGTGCTCGCGCACCACCTGGCGAAGGCGGTGCAGCCGCCGATGCGACTGGTGCTCGTCGGCGACCCCGACCAGCTGCCCTCGGTCTCGGCCGGCAACGTGCTGGCGGACCTGATCGCGAGCGAGCGCGTGCCGCTCTACCGCCTGACGCAGATCTTCCGCCAGGCGCAGCACAGCCGCATCGTGTCGAACGCGCACCGCATCCTCGGGGGCGACGTCCCCGAGTACGGCGAGGCGGACCAACCGGGCTCCGACTTCTTCTTCTTCCCCAGCGAGGAACCGGCCCGCGCGGCCGAGCGCCTGGTCGAGGTCGTCACCGAGCGCATCCCGCGCCGCTTCGGGCTCGACTGGGTCCGCGACGTGCAGGTGCTCGCGCCGATGTACCGCGGCGACTGCGGCGTCGACGCGCTGAACGCCCGGCTCCGCGAGGCGCTGGGCGCGGCCGGCCACGAGATCCACTACCGCGGCCGCGTCTGGCGCACGGGCGACCGCGTGATCCACACGCGCAACGACTACGAGAAAGAGGTCTTCAACGGCGACATGGGCCGCATTACGCGGATCGAGCCGGACGGCAGCGGGTTGACGGTGCGCTACCCGGAGCGCCACGTGGGCTACACGAAGGGCGAGCTGTCGGACCTGCAGCCGGCCTTCGCGATCACGGTGCACCGCTCACAGGGCGGCGAGTTCCCGGCCGTCGTCTTTCCGGTCGTTACGACGCACTACCTGATGCTGCAGCGGCACCTGCTCTACACCGCGGTGACGCGCGCGCGGCAGCTGGTGGTGCTCGTCGGCTCGGAGCGCGCGCTGAAGATGGCCGTCGACAACGCGGACCAAAGAGAGCGCAGGAGCGCGCTCGACGAACGTCTGCGCCAGCATGCTGACGACGGCGCATAGAGAGCTGCTGGCCGATCCCGGCTTCCGCCGGCTGTGGGCGGCGACTTCGATCTCCGAGCTGGGCTCGAACGTCGGGCGCATGGCGTTCATCCTGCTGGTGCACGAGCTGGCGCGCGCGTCGGGCGACGACCCGGAGCGCGACGTGGCGCTGGTCATGCTGCTCGAGACGCTGCCGATGCTGTGCCTCGGGCCCGTCGCCGGCGCGGTCGTCGACCGCTTCGATCGGCGGCGGCTGCTGATCGGATGCGACATCGCGGCCGGGCTCCTGCTGCTCGCGATCCCGTGGCTGGCCGCGCTGCCGACGCGCGCGCCGCTCTTCGCGATCGCGATGGTGTTCAGCACCATCTCGACCGTCTTTCATCCCGCGCGCCAGAGCGCGATCCCCGACCTCGTGCCGCCGGACCGGCTGGCCGACGCCAACGGGCTGTCGACGATCACGAGCTCGGTGAACCTGCTGCTGGGCACGGCGCTAGGCGGCTTCCTGATCGGCGCCGTGGGGAAGAACGGCTGCTTCGTGGCGGACTCGGCCGGCTTCGCGGTGTCGATCGCGTTCCTGATGCGCCTGACGCTGCCGCGGCACAACGAACCCGCGCGGCACGCGGGCGAGCTCTGGGGCGAGGTCGGCAAGGGGCTGCGCTACCTGGCCCGCCACCGCATGCTCGTCTACACGACGGGCAACTTCTTCCTCACGTACTGCTTCGTCGGTGCGTGGTACCCGGTACTGCCGGCGTTCGTCGAGGAGACGCTGGGCGGCGCCCCCGATGTGTGGGTGCCGCTGTCGCTCGCGTGCTTCGGCATCGGCGGAGGCGTCGGAGGCGTGCTTGCGCCGCGGCTCGCGCGCCGGCTGCGGCTGGGACGCGCGCTGCTCCTGCTGCTGCTGCTGCTGACGGTCGCGCTGCCGGTCTACGCGCTGACCGGGGCGCGGTACGCCTCGCTGCTGCTCGCCGCCGTCGGCGGCACGCTGATCTTCGCGACGATGGTGTTGGATACGACGCTCGTGCACGAAGAGGTGCCAGCCGGCATGCGCGGCCGCATCTTCGGCACGCGCGCGCCGATGCAGGCGGCCGGCATCCTGGCGGGCACCTCGGCCGTGCTGTCGCTGGCCGAGGGCCGCGCTCCTCAAACGCTCCTCGCCGGAGCCTCGGCGGCCTATGCCGTGCTGCTGCTCAGCTCCGCGGCGCTCCACCCCGGAGCGCGCGCGCTTTGGAGACGAGAGGAGCCCCCGGACGACGCCGAGGGCTCCAGGAGAGCGGCCGCGAGCGCTACTCGTTGACCTCGAAGCGCACGCGACGGCTGAACCCGCCGTCGATGACCCCGGCCGCGTTGATGCGGACGAAGGCCGCCTGCATGTCGAAGGTCGACTCGGCCGGCAGCGCGCCGAGGGAGATCGGCAGCGTTCCGATGGTCTGATCCGGACCCGCGGGGCTGAGCGGCACCGGGATCGACACGAAGGTGAAGGGGTCGATCATCAGGTTGCCGAGCACCGGATCGAGCGCGTTGGTCGGCGTGACCGCGGCCGTCAGCACGAGGCAAATGTCCCCTCCGCGGCCGCGCAGGCCGAGCGTCGTGGCGGGGATCGCGTTCTGTTGCACGTCGTAGACGCGATCGGTGTAGATCGGGGTTCCGTGCAGCGAGTCCTCGGGCGGCAGGGAGCCGCCGTAGGCCGACGTCACCGCAAGCTCGACCGAGGAGAGCTCGAACGCGCCCTGATCGACCAGGGCAGCGACGCTCGTGCTGAGCGGGGACAGGCGTGGGTTCGCAAAGCGCGCGCCTCCGACGTTGTCGTCGGGCGTCTCTAGGAACTGGCCGGGCGTCAGCGGCCCGCCGATCCCCGCGTCGATCGCCGACGACGTCGACTGCAGCCGAAAGTCGACCCCGAAGACGTTCACGAAGGCGGGGTCGTAGCCGGCCGGCGCGGCGTCCTCGGTCACGAAGCCCCCGGAGAGGGCCGTCGGCGCGTTCCCCACCAGGTCGGGCGCCAGGTCGAGCGGCGGCAGCGGGCAGGGGCTCGCGCCGGACTCATCGTCCGGCACCCAGATCAGCGTGTTGACGAGGGTCAGATCGTCGGAGAGGTTGACGATGCCGGCCGCCTGGGAGAGCGGCGACGACGGGGCGCTGTACGCGATCGTGTCGTTCACCGAGACAACGACCGTCGCTGGGTTCAAGTAGAACCCGCTCTCGCAGAAGGCCACCAGGTTCCCGTCCGTCTGCGCGAAGACAGGCCCGAGCTGGTCGCCGTAAACGAAGACGCCGCTCTCGAAGCCGAAGATGCGGTTGGCGCGCATGGAGACCTCCATGAAGCCGCCGCTGAAGTTGCCGGCCTCGACGCCGGCGGCGGCCTGTCCGTCGGAGCAGAGCTCGCCGCCGAACAGCGTGTTCCGCACGATTCGCGGCGCGCAGATGGTCTTGTCTCCCACCGCCTCCACGACGACCCCGTACTGGCAGCCGAAGACGCGGTTCTGCTCGATCACCGGCGAGTTGGAGAGGTGGGACGGCGTCATGGTTTCGCCGATGAGAAGGCCGAAGTCGGTGGCCAGGATGCCGGTCGTCAGCTGCGCCGACGACTCGGGGGCGAGGATCGTGAAGCCGCGCACCAGCGTGTCCGGCCCGAGAGCGTTCATCGAGGAGTCCAGGATGATCCCGACGTCGCGCGAGGTTCCGCTGAAGGCGTCCTCGCTCTGGACCTGAATCGTCGCGGTCGGAAGGGCCTCCAGCTGCAGCGGCTTGTCGACGCGGACGACCTCGTTGTAAGTGCCGTCGAGCACGTTGATCGTGTCGCCGGCCGCCGCGTTGGCGATGGCTGCGTTGATGGTGATGAACGGGAGGGCCTTGGTGCCGAGCTCGGGCCCGGTGGCTGCGGCGTCGACGTACCAGACGGATTGGGCCCAAGGCGCGGAGGCAAGAAGGGCGAGCGGAACCACGGCGCGCAGGCCGCGGAGGCGGAGACAAAGAGTCATAGCGAAACTGTGTTTGGGACTTGGGGGGGAGTGTTCGCCCTCCTCAGGTCCGCTTGCCCGTTACCTTCGGCGTTCGCTGCGATTTTTTTCTGCGTGCTACGATCGGGACTTGCGCCCAAATGGACGGATCCAAATCGATGTACAACGCGACCTCGAAGCCCTCGCTCGACACCCGTCGTCATCTGTCCGGGGCCCGTGCGGGAGACGGCGCGTCCTGGGAGGGTCTGCTGCGGCGCGTGGACGCACGTCTCGAGGTGCTGGCCCGCTTTCGCTGCGCTCCCCACGGCGTCGGGACGCTCCAGGTCGACGACCTGCTGCAGGAAGTGCACCTGGAGATGGTCCGCACGCTCGCTCGCTTCGAGTACCGCGGCCCCGGTTCGCTGCAGCGCTGGGCCGCCTCGATCCTGACCAACAAGCTCCGCAACGCACGGCGCCGAGGCCGCCGCCTGCCGGCGAACGCGACCGACCTGGTCCCCCCCGGCGAGGCCGCCAAGCGCGCCAACGGGCTCCACGAGGCGCTGCTCGCGCGCTCTTCGACGCCTTCGCGGGTCGCGCTCGATCGCGAGGCGGTCGCGCGGGTCAGCCAAACCCTCGCCGCGCTCCGGCCCGAGCTGCGCGAGGCCGTACTGCTGCGGCTCTACGAGGGCCTGTCGAACCACGAAGCGGCGCGGCGCGTGGGGGTCTCGGACAGCGTGCTTTCCGAGCGCTACCACACCGCGCTGCAGGCCTGCGGGAGGCCGCTGCGGGATGGGTGACACGACCCGCGACGAAGGGCTTCGCTTCCTGGGTTTCGACGACCTCGATGCGCAGGAAGCCGGCCCCCTCGCCGCGGGCGAGGTCCTCGGCGAGTACCGTGTCGAGGAACGCATCGGACGCGGCAGCTTCGGCACCGTCTACCGGGCGCGCCACGCATCGTTGGCGCGCACCGTGGCGCTGAAGGTCTTCCCCGCCGGGGGCGACGATCCGCGACGTGCGAGGCGTCAGCGCGAGGCCCGGCTCCTCGCACGACTCGACCACGAGGCGGTCGTGCGCGTCTACGACGCCGGCGTCGAGCGCGGCATGGAGTACGTCGCCATGCAGCTCGTCGAGGGCGGAACGCTCCGCGACCGGATGCTGCACGGCGGAGCACGCGACCTGGCGGGCTCGGTTGAGCTGCTGGCCCGCGTCGCGGACGGCCTCGCCGCCGCTCACGAGGCCGGCATCCTGCACCGCGACGTGAAGCCCGAGAACGTGCTGCTCGACGGGCGCGATCGTCCGTTGCTCGCCGACTTCGGGTTGGCGCGCGGACTCGATCCGGAAGAGACGATGACCGCCGGCTTCGCCGGCACGCCCGCCTATGCGTCGCCCGAGCAGTTGCGCGGCGAGGCCGTCTGCCCCTCTAGCGACGTGTTCTCCTTCGGCGCCCTCGCTTTCGAGCTCGTGACCGGCACTCGGCCGTTCGGCCGGGGCGGACCGGCGGATGGGACGGAAGCGACCCTGTATGCCGACCCCGCCTGGCCGCGCGGCCAGCAACCGCCGCGGGAGCTCGTGGCGATCATCGAGCGCTGTCTCGCGAAGGTACCGCGCGAGCGCTACCTGTCTGGCTCGGAGCTCGCTGCGGATCTGGAGCGCCTCCGCCGCTTCGAGCCCGTCGAGGCCCGGCGGCGAGGGGCGATCGCCCGGGCGGTCGCCCGAGCGCGCCTGCGGCCGCGGCGCGTTTTGGCCCGGGCCGGCGTCGCGTCGCTGGCCGTGCTGTGCACCGTGGCGGTCTGGTTCGCGCTGCGCGATCGCGGAGACCTCGGAGAGGCGCGCGCCGAGCTCTCGGTCGCCGCGGCGATGGACGCGTTCCACTCGGGCCGGCTCGCCGAGGCCATCTCGCTTCTAGAGGCCACCCCGGGTGGAGCGGAGGTGGAGACGCTGCTGACCGACGTGCGCATCTTCGAGGAGGCCGCGCGCTTTGAGCGCAGGTCGCGCGAGGAGAGCGAGCTCCCCGACGGATACGTGCCGCAAACCCCCTGGGAGCACGGGCGCGTCGGCGAGGACGCGATGTGCCGCGGCGATGCCGCGCTCGCGGATCGGCACCTGAGCCTGGCGGTCGAGGCGCAGCCGACGTCGTACGTCTGGCGGCTCCTGCGCGGTTGTGCGCGACTCAACGCAGGGCGCACGCACGAGGCCGAGGTGGACTTCGCAATCGCCAGCGCCCTCCAGCCGCTCGAGCCCGCGCCAAGGGCGGGCTACCACGACGCGCTGGTCATGCGGGGGGAGCACCTCGAGGCCTTGGAAAAGGCCCGCGCCGCCCGCGCGCTCTTGCCCGATGACCCGTGGATCGCGGTCATCCTGACGCGCAGCCTAGTCGTGTGCGGGCTGGGCGACGAGGCGCTCGAGGTCATCCGCGAGGCCTATCGGCTCCACCCGGACAACCGGCGTGTCGTCGGCAGGTTGCTCGACGCGCTGCTCCAGATGGGACGGCCCGACGAGGCCGAGACGATGCTCGCGAGCCTCTCTCCCGAGCTGCGCGGCCTCTCGGACTCGCTCAGCGCCGAGGCCGACATCGCGATTGCGCGCAGCGACTGGGAAGTCGCGCTCAACTGCGCATCGCGCCTGCGAGAGAAGCGTGGATGGGCCGCCCGCGGCGCAAAGATCGAGTCGGACGTCTACGCCGCGCGCGGCGATCACCAGGCGGCGCGCGAGACCCTCGAGGAGCTGTGCGCTCTGCAGCCCTCGGTCACGTACTGGTGGGTCGAACTTGGCAAGCTTCATGCGCAGCAGGCGCGGCATCAGGAGGCGATCGCGTCCCTCACCGAAGCGCTCGAGCTCGACCCCAACTCCGCGCTTGCGCTGCTGTCGCGCGGCGCGAGCCTCCGCGCACTGGGGCGTTACGAGGACGCGCTGGTCGACTACACCCGTGCGCTGGGCTCAATCCCCGACAACGCCTGGCCGCCCTTCCACCTCGCGGAGACGTGGCTCGATCTGGACCAGCCCGCGGCCGCGCTGATCTTCATCGACCGGTCGATCGCAGTCCACAGCGGCTGGTTCGACGCGCACGCGCTGCGCGCGGAGTGCCTTTGGCGACTCCGTCGCTGGGATGAAGCCGCGCAGGCCCTGGAGGAGACGTTGTCGATTCGCGAGGACGCCGAGGTCCGCAAGCGCTACGAGGAAGCCCTGCGGCTTCGCCCCTGACGCGAAAGAAAGGCGAATTTCAGGGAGCGGGATGGGCTCGGCGACATGCCGTACTTGCCGGCCCCTAGCCCTGGAGTAGCTCGCCTTGAATCGGAACCTGACCGCCCTCCTCCTCCTCATCATCATCACCGCTAGCGCCACGAGCGCCCAGACGGCCAACACCCTCAAGATCAGCAACGATAGGAAGGACTTTCCGGACCTGGTCGACGACTTCGGCCGCTTTGGAGGGTCGGTGCGCGCCATCGGCGACCTCGACTCCGACGGCGACGACGAGATCGCCGTCGGCGGCTGGGGCGGCGACTTCGTCCAGATCCTGTTCCCCGCCAGCGACGGCACGATCGAGAACTACCAGCGCATCGGTCAGTCGCAGGGAGGCTTCACCGGGCAGATCGACAGGTTCTTCGGGAGCGCGGTGGCGCCGCTGGGAGACCTCGACGGCGATGGCGTCTGCGACCTCGCGGTGGGCGAGAGCTTCCACGACGGCAACCGCGGCGCGGTCTGGATCCTCTTCCTGCAGCCCGACGGGCGCGTGAAGTCGCATACGCTGATCACCCAGGGCGAGGGCGGCTTCGTCGGAGCGCTGGTGCCGAACGACCGATTGGGCAGCGGCCTCGCCTCGCTCGGCGACCTGGATGGCGACGGAGTCGCCGACCTGGCGGTCGGGGCAGAGGGCACGTCGTCCTACCGCGGATCGGTGTACGTGCTCTTCTTGAACACCGACGGCACCGTCGAGTCACAGGTGCAGATCACCGAGGACTCCGGCGGCTTCGCGGGCACCCTCGAAACCGAGGACCTCTTCGGAGAGACCCTGGCCGCGGGCGACTGGAACGACGACGGGGTCGTCGACCTGGCCGTGGGCGCCCCGTTCGACGACCTCGGTGGGCCGTCGCCGCGCGGCGCGGTCTACCTGCTCGAGCTCGCGATCGACGGAACGGTGCAGAGCCAGGTGAAGCTGGGGTCCCCTTTGGCGGGCTCGGACGCCTACGGGGCGGGCCTCGCGTTCGTCGGCGACCTGAACGACGATGGCGCGCTTGACCTCGCGGTCGCCGCGTCGAACTTCGGCGCGAGCGAGGGCGCGGTGTTCGTGCACCTGCTGGACTCCGCCGGGGCGATACTCGCGACGCAGCAGATCGACGAGACCTCCGGAGGCTTCCTAGGCACCCTCGATCCCGTGGATCAGTTCGGTGCGTCGCTCGGCTTCCTGGGCGACCTCGACGGCGACGGCTTCGACGAGCTCGCGGTAGGCGCGACCGGGGATGACGGCATCGGCGGAAGCGGCGGCGGACTTGGCGCGGTCTGGCGGCTGGACCTCGACCCCACCGGGTTCGTGGTACAGACCGTGAAGATCGGCACCGGCCCGGGCGGAACGTTTCCCAACACGCTCGAGGACGGCGAGCGCTTCGGCACGGCCGTCGCGCCGATCGGCGACCTCGACGGCGACGGCGTACTCGATCTCGTGGTCGGCGCCGAGGACGACGACACCGCGGGCAACAACGCCGGCGCGGTCTGGGTGCTCTTCCTCAACGCGGACGGCACGGTGAAGTCCTACAGCGAGATCACCCAAGGCGTGGGCGGCTTCACCGGGTTGCTTCAGGATCAGGACGACTTCGGCGCCGCGGTCGCGCCGATCGGAGACCTCGACGGCAACGGCCGCATCGACATCGCCGTGGGCGTGCCCGACGACGACGCGACCGGCTCGCGGGACGGCTCGGTGTGGATCCTCTTCCTGAACGCCGACGGCTCGGTGCTGTCGCAGCGCAAGATCGGCGAGGGCATCGGAGGCTTCGGTGGTTCGCTCGACGGGCACGCCTTCGGCCGCTCGCTCGCGCCGCTCGGCGACCTGGACGGCGACGGGGTCTTCGACCTCGCCGTGGGCGAGCCCGGCTCGACCAGCGGCGCCGGCGTGCCCGGGTCGGTGTGGATCCTCTTCCTGAACGCCAACGGCACCGTGAAGAACGAGGTTGAGATCACGCAGGGCCTGGCCGGCCTGCCGAGCGGGCTCGCCGACTACGACGAGTTCGGGGCCGGGCTGAGCCTGGTCGGCGACTTCGACGGCGACGGCGTCGTCGACCTCGTTGCCGGCGCGCCCGGTGACGACGACGGCGGCTCCGCCACCGGCGCGGTCTGGATCCTGCTCCTGCAGCCGGACGGCACGGTCAAGGACGCGCACTACATCAACACGCTCGCCGCCGGCCTCCTCGGCGAGGTCGGCACCGGCGACGGCTTCGGCCGCGCGGTCGCCGCGACCGACCTGGACGAGGACGGGGTCTTCGACCTGCTGGTCGGCGCCCCCTTCGCCGACGGTGCCGGCGTGAACGACGGGGCCGTGTGGCGCCTCTACCTCAACGCAGACGGCACCGTGAAGGCCCACGAGCGCGTCGGAGCGGGAGGAGGCGCCGGCTTCGACGGCGTGCTCGTCGACGGCGACAACTTCGGCGCGTCGCTCGGGCTGCTGGGCGACTTCAACGGCGACGGCGTCAACGACTGGGCGGTCGGGATGCCCGGCTCCGAGGACGGCGGCGTCGACCACGGCGCGCTGTGGCTCCTCTTCGACGAGGAGCCCGCCTGGGAGCTGCTCCCCTACGGCTGCGACGGCACCGCCGAGGGCAGCCTGGTCGCGCTGTCCGGCATCCCCGCGGTAGGCGCCGACCTCGAGTTGGGCGTCGACAACCCGCTCGGCACCCAGGCGGCCGGCTCGCTGCCGCTCGTGCTCGTCGCGACCGCGCCCGACCCGGCCTTCCCGTGCGGGACGCCGATCCCGGGCCTGGGGCTCGCGGGAGGCGGAGCTCCGGCGGAGCTCCTGATCAGCTTCCTGCCGCCGAACCCGGTGCAACCCGCCCTCAGCGGCGCGCCGTGGACGGGCACCGAGCCGGCGCCGGTGACCCTGTCGATCCCGCCGCAGGCGACGCTGGCGGGGGTGACGATCTACGCGCAGGGGGCGCTGCTCGACGCATCGCCTGGCGCGACGCTGCCGATCGCGTTGACGGCGGCGCTGGCGTTGACGCTGGACGCCTAGCGGACGGAGTCCGGCGCGAGCTCGCGCACCTCTAGCCTGCGGAACTCCACGTGCAGGTCCTGGCCGCCGTGGAGCTGCAGGGCGAGGTGCCCCTCGCGCCGGCCCGGATCGTCGCGCAGCGACGCGCTGGGGTGCCCGTTCACGTGCACGTCGACGTCACCGCCGACGGCGCGCACGGTCATCGTCGTCCACTCTCCAGGGAAGTACACGTCGCGCATCTCGTCGGGATCGGGCTTCACGACCCAGGCCCGACCGCCGGTCTCGTACAGGCCGCCGGTCTCCAGGTTGGGCTCGACCTCGGCCTGAAAGCCGAGCACGCCGACGGCCTGCTCGACCTCCTCGACGCGGAAATAGAAGCCGCTGCAGCCCCTGACCGCCCGGAACTCGAGGTGCGCCTCGAAGTCGGAGTACGTCCGGTCGGAGATGAGCAGGCCGTGGCGCCGCTCGGACTCCGAGCTCGTGCCCACGAGAACGTCGTCACGCCACTCCCAGCTTCCGCCGGGAGCCGCGTGCCAGCCGTCGAGGCTGCCGGGGACGAGCAGCGCCTCGGCGGCGGGCGCGCCGGTGGCGCCGCAGCCGAGGAGCGGGACGAAGGCGAGGAGCGCGGTGGAAAGATGGAGGCGACGCATCGCGCCACGGTACGAAGGAGCCGACTTCGCGCGTAGCTCAATGTTCCAACCACCCCGACGCCGTCCGCGCGTGCTCCTCGGCGGCGCGCCGGAGCCTCCGGAAGCCCGGACGCCGCCCGCACCACTTTGTGAGGACGTACACCATCACGAAGACGAGCTCGATTGTGCCGCCGCCGCGCGGCGGCGTGCGCCGCGGGTGGCGGCCGGGATGGCCGAGCGGGCGCTCCAGCGTCGGCTCAAGTCGGCGCACGCGCCGTAGCTCCGCAGCCAGCTCTTCCGCGGTCGGGTAGCGGGCGCCTGGCTCGACCTCGAGCGCGCGTAGGCATACCGCCTCGAGGTCGCGCGGGATCGCCGGGTTCAGGAGCCGCGGCCGCGCGGAGTCGGTGGAGCGATCCGCGGTGTGCTCCTCCGAGACCTCGGCCACGCGGCCGAGACGGCGAAAGGTGAGCAGCTCGAAGAGGAGAAGCCCCAGCGCGTACACGTCCGTCCGCTGGTCGACGCGCGAGTGCGCGCCTTCCCGCTGCTCGGGCGCCATGTAGGCGGGGGTCCCGAGCCGCCGGCCGGTCGTGGTCACGCGGTCGTCCAGGGCGTCGGAGGCGAGACCGAAGTCGATCACCACCGGCGTGCCGTCGGTGCGCATCAGGATGTTGCTCGGCTTCAGGTCGCGGTGGACCACGCCCTGCTCGTGGGCCACGTGGACCGCCATCGCGATCCGCTCGACCATCAGCAGTAGCCGCGCGAGCACACACGCGCCTCCCGAGGCCTCGAGGCACGCTTCGGAGCACGGCTTGCCGGCAAGAACGGCCCAGCCGTCCTGCAGCCGACCGCTCCTCAATGTCACCTGGGCGGCGTACTTCAAGCGGTCGGAGAGCGGCTCGCCGTCGATCAGCGGCATCACGACAAAGCCGCGATCGGCCTCGGCTTGCGCATCCAGGATCGGACAGATACACGGATCGTTCAGCCGCTCCAAGATGCCTACCTCGCGCTTGAAGCGCCGCGCGGCGCTCGGCTCGACTCCCAGCGGGATGACCTTGACCGCTACGCGGCTCCGCGTGGCGAGCCGCACCGCGGCGTACACCGTGGCCTGGCCTCCGGCGCCGAGCGGCGCCTGCAAGCAGTAGCCCGGGAGCTTCGGTCGAGGCTCGGCCTCCCTCAGCTGCCTTGCCGAGTAAATCGCTGCGTGGATCGCCGGGCTGAGGCTCTCCCCCAGCTCGGGTCCGTTCAGGAGACCCATGGCGGCTCTCCACGCTATCGGCTCAGGTAGCGCGAGCCGCTGCCGAGCGAGAGGCGCAACGCCTCGATGGCCCGCGAGCGGAGCATGAACGCCGCCCCGGTCGAGCGGCCGAGCCTGCGCGCGACCTCCTCGATCGGTCGTTGCTCGAGGTCGTAGAGCTGGACGACGGCCCGGTACGCCTCGGGCAGGCCCGTGATCGCGGCGCGCAGCACGTCATCGCGCTCGCCCCTCGCGGCACGCCCGCTCGGGCTGCTGACCACCCCCGCGAGCTCGCCGCGGAGGATGCGCGAGTCGTCCAGGCGTCGCAGACCACCGCCACGCTTCGACGCCTCGAGCAGGTCGAGCGCGTCGCGCAGGCGGTTGCGCGCGATGCTCGTCAGCCAGGGCAGGAAGGCGCCGCGCTCGGGCCGGAAGCGCGCGGCGTGGAGCGCGACATCGATGCACGCTTCCTGGAACACGTCCTCGACCGAGAGCGCCGCTTGCCAGCGGCGCGGAATCCGCAGCCCGGCGACGACCGACGGCGCGTAGCGGTTCAGCAGGTGCACAAGGGCTTGCTCGTGGCCGTCGAGGAACCGGCTCACGAGCTCCGCGTCCGAGCAGGCGGCGAGCGGTGGCTTCGCGGAAGCCCCCCACTCGTTCTCCTCTCCACGTCGCTGGCCAGTCCCCCGCAATGCCGATGAGCTCGCGATACCGTTGTGCTGCATAGGACCCCTGTTTTCTGCCCTGTTTCGGTGGGGGAGAGGGGGCGATCCCCGGAGGTCTCTCCCCAACCACTCACCTGTAGTTGGTTCGGCGCACGAAGGGGTCCAAGGGTTTTTGCTGACAATCTGAAACGCGCGAATTGAAGCCAAACGGCCCGTTACCTGTCGCGCTGGGTGGGTCTCCAAGAACTCGAATCTTAGTGCAACTAATAGCGCTTATCTGGCGGGGCCACTGAGGCGTTTGGCGTTTACCTCCATGCCCAAGATGTCCTTGTCTTCCGAGAGGAAGATGGTCAACACGCTCAGCCCGATCGCCTGTGCGTTGTCGACCGCGAGCCAGGTGTCGCCGACGCGCGCCGCGGCCGGGGTCGCGTCGTCCACGGCGGCGGAGGCGTGTCCGACGAGGACCAGATCGACGCCGAGCTCCGGCTCGCACAGCCGCTTCAGGCTCGGTCGCGAGAAGCTACCTCCGACGACGAGCAGGTCGACCGACGCGCGAAGCTCGCGAAGCAGCGGCTCGATGTCGTCGACGTCGCTCGCGAAGCGCGCGTGCGCGAGCCTGCGCTCGGCCGCCTCGTGCCGGAAGCCCTCTTCCACGCGTTCCGAGTAGCCGAGGAAACCGACGCTGACGTCGCCGTACCTGAGCATGCGATACGGCAGCGGCGCGGGCTCGCCGTCGAGGACCGCGCCCGCGCCGGTCAGCGGCAGGCCGGCCTCGGCGAGGGGTCGTAGCCCCTCCGGCGACCACGCGACCTCGTCCGGCCCGACGACCATCGCGTCGAGCTCGGCACCGACGAGCAGCGGCAGCAGCTCTGGATCCACGGCCTCCGCAGCGGCCGGCCCCTCGGCATCACGCGGCAGGAAAGCCCCGAGGTCAAGCGCGAGGAGCAGAGGGTCGTCGTCCTTCAGACGCCCCAGCTCGGACGCCCGCCGCCGCGCGCCGCCGCCCGGAGCGACCTCGCAGCCACAGTCGTCGACGGCGCCGTGGGTGAATGACGAGAACGCGACGGCGACCTGGCCGGCGACCCCGGCGGAGAGCCCGGGCGCGGGCTCGATCTCGTCTGCGATCGCACGCCAGCGAGGCTCGAAGTGAAGCGGTGATCCGGGATCCGCGCGCCGTTCGGCCAAGAAGGCCGCCAGGACGCCCGCGGCGGCGGAATGCGGATCCGGCGCGGGCAGGCCGATCCCGTCGTAGCCTCCGACCAGCGCGGCGAGCCCGCCGTCGCCGATGCGGTGGACGAGCTCGTGCAGCCAGGCGGCACCGGCCAGCCTCCGCGCCCCGAGCGCGTCGGAGCCGGCACCGGGAGGCGCCAGCAGGTCGACCCGCCGGACGCCGCCGTCGAGCATCCAGCTACTCTCGATGCCCCGCAGGCCGCCGCCATCGGCGAAGGTGTGCCTCGAAGCCAGGGCCCGCGCGACGTACTCGGTGAGCCCGAGCAGGAACCAGTCCTCGGCCGACTCGCTGCGCTCCACCTCCGCCGGCGCGCGGCCGTACCAGCGTGGAACGAGCGCGCGCACGAGGTGGCGCAGGCTGCGGAGGTCGCGCCCCGGCAGGTCGACGACCGCGCGCTCGGCGGGGCCGGCGACATCGACGTTGCGCTCGTCGTCCGCGAGGTCGGTCAGGAGGAGCTCGAAGGGAAGGCGCGGCGGGCCGAGCAAGGCGCGGAGGTCGGTGATCAGCGCCGTGGCCGCGTCGAGCCGCTCGGCGGGAGCGGTCGCCAACCGCCGCAGCGAGATCGATCCGTGCGGCTGCATGCCGGTCGGTTCCCCCGGCGCCGCGATGATCGCGTGCGCCCACAGCTCGCCCTCGCCCGCGAGCGAGACGAGCTCCGGCGGCAGCACGGCGCCGCTCCAGCCGGCCGGCAGCCGCACCGACAGGCGCGCGGACTCCGCGTCGTCGGGGGCCATCAGCAGCAGCGGCAGCGGCAGCGCGCAGCCGCGGGCGCCGACGAAGCCGAAGTGGCGTCGATCCGGCTCACCGTTGGGCGGGATGTAGGTCGCGGTGCGCAGCGTGTAGCGCACGACGCACGCCGCTCCGTCGAGCTCCGCCGCGTCGAGGCAAAGCGTGCCGGCCCGCTCGTCGACCGCGATCGCGCGGCGCCGCCCGGCGCCGTCCTCGGCGAAGGCCTCCGGCGAGTCCAGCCGAAAGAGCTGGCGCGCCGCGCGCGAATGCAGCACGAGCGACCCGTCTTCGACCGCGCTCAGGCGCAGCTCCACGGTGGCGATGCCGGCGGCGGCCTCGGTCAGGTCGATCTCGTAGGAGAGCTCGCGCTCGCCGGCGCAGGCGGACAGGAAGAAGGCCAGGAGCGCGACGAAAATCCGCCGCGCCCCCCGCCTCCACACGCGACCTAGAAGGGCGGCTGCTCGCCCGGCGCCCACTCGACGCACTCCGGACCGTTGCCCAGGTTGACGACGGCGCAGTTCATCACCGACGGGACGATGCAGGCGTTGAAGCGGCACTCGTAGCCGCTCACCACCGACGCCGGACCCGAGGCGAAGTAGGAGCCCTCCGAGGCTTCGTGCGCCGCGTCGGCCGGAGCCTCGCCGGCGGAGAGCAGGGCGCTGAGAACGAACGCGGCGAAGCCGGGAGTGGTCAGTGCGAAAAGAGACTTCATGGTTCTGACTTTCTTTGCTTAGGTTTAGATAGAGAGACATCAACGCGCCGCGCCGATCTCGACTCGACGCGTATTCGGGGTTGCCGCCGAGACCGTGAATGGGCCGTCGACGTGGGTATCGCTGGGGCACGGCACCCGCAGCGTGAAGGTTCCGGGCGCCACGTCATCGAGGCGGAACGAACCGTCCCCACCGATCGCGCCCACGTGAACGGTTTCGCCGGCGGCATCGCGGAGCTCGACCACGACATGCCGGCGGCCGCAGGCGTTCAGGAGCACACTCCCGTCGACGACGCAGCGCGGCGTCAGGCCGAGGACGCCCAGGTCGATCGCGGCGGCGCCCGCGCGGACCTCGCACACCGAGCGGTGCGGGAAGTGCCCGTCGCGGTGGAGCTCGATCCGGTAGCGCCCCGCGGGGACCTCGCGGAAGCGGAAGCGACCGCGACCGTCGCAGCGCACCGCCACTTCGCCGAGCTCGAGCTCGCGCAGCGAGCCGTCCTCGCGTCGTCCGCTGACGACGGCGGGCGGACGCCGCTCGGGCAGCAGGCGCGCAACGCTCCCTGCGAGCGGCTCACCGCCCGGGCTGGCCACGATCCCCGCGACCTCGGCGGCCCCCAGCGTGACCTCCACCGCGTGCACGCCCGGTCCGACGCGGACGGTGGTGGTCGCCGCCGCCGCGTCTTGCCGCGAGCGCGCGAAGACGGTCGCGGGCCCACCGTAGCGCAGCGCGAGGACCGCCTCGCCGCGACCGTCGGTGCGAGCCTGACCGCTTGGGTCGAGCAGGCGCCACAAGAGCTCCCCCTCGAGCCCGACGGGCGCCGCGCCGACGGCGACGCCGGGGACCGGCTCGCCCTCGCGGAGCACGCGGACCCGCACGACCGGTGCGTCGAGGAGCACGAGCTCTTCGAAGGTGTCGCGCCCGGCGCGAACCGACAGCTTGATCCGGTGCGGGCGTGGAGCGCTCCTCGGACCGAGCGCCTCCGGCAGGCCGTGGTCCGCGACGTAGGTCGCGAAGTAGGCGCCCGCGGGCAGAGCGGGCCACGCGGCGTACCCCCACGCGTCGACGGCGCCGCCTTCGCGCTCGACCGGAGCGCCGTCGCGGTGCACCAGCCGGACGTGTCCAAACGGAACCGGGCTCCCCTCGAGGTCGACGACGCGCAGGCCGATCGCCCCGGTGTCTTGCCGCGGTCGAGGTGCCGGCGGCGGCGACGCTTCAGGCGGCGCCGTCGAGTCCACCGACTTCCCGTGCGCGAGCACGAGCTCGATCGGTTCACCGCGCCACGGGTCCGCGCACGGCTCGGCCAGCACGCGTCGCTCCAGGCTCGGATGCTCGAGCGCTACGGAGTGCAGGTCGAGGTCGAGCCCGTCGATCCGAAACGTGCCGTCGTCCGCCGTGCGCGCGAGGCGCTCGACGCGCTGGGGCCGCGTGAGCGCGCCGCCCGGCGCGAACCGATCCAGCGGAGTCCGGTGCGGCGTGGCGATGACGCGGGCGTTCGCGACGGGGCGGCCCTGCTCGTCGTCGACCCGGCCGCGCAGCGCGACCGCCGGCCGCAGCACGAGCTCGCCGAGGCCGCGCCGCTCTCCCTTTAGAAGGGGAGCGATCGGCCGCTCCTCGCCCGCCCAACCCCGGGCGTCGACCCGAAGCACGAGCGCCTCACCCGAGGGGGCCTCGAGCCGAGCGCGGCCGTCCCGGTCGGTGCGCGCCACGGCGTCGCCGAGCGCGACCTCGAGCCCCGCGGCGGGACCGCCGTCGGGTCGAACGAGCGTCAAGGCGACGCTCGCGGGCCCGCCCGTCGCCGCCGCGGCCTGCAGCACTCCCCATCCGCAGGCTCCCAGCACCACCGCCCACGATGCGTATCGAATCCAGCTCTTCTTCATGGTGTTCGACCTCCCGGTCCACCCGGCGGTACGGGAGGTGGAGCGGTCGCTCACGCGGAACGGGAAATCCCTCCGGGGCAGAAAGATCGGACTTTCTTGCCCCATCCGGGCTGTTCGGGATACGGAGGGACGTCATGGAAGAACGGCGCAGCATCACCATCCAGGACGTGCTTGAGCACGAGGACTGGATCCGCGCGCTCGCGCGCAAGATGCTGCGCGAGGACTCGCTGGTGGACGACGTGGTGCAGGACACGTTCCTCGCCGCGCTCAAGGCTCCCGCGACGGAGATCAAGAACCGCACGGCGTGGCTGACGCGCGTGGTCGGCAACCTGGTGCGCGCGCGGCTGCGCGATGCGGGAAGGCAGGGCTCGCTGCTTCGCTCCCCCGACCTCGAGCCGCCGCGGGCGGCGAGCCCGGCCGAGATTCAGGAGTACGAGTCCCTGCGCCAGGCGATGGTCGAGCTGGTGTTCTCGCTCGAGGAGCCCTATCGCGAGACCGTCCTCTTGCGCACCTATCAAGGGCTCAGCCTCCGCGAGATCGCGGAGCAGACCGGCGTGCCGCGCGACACGGTGCGCACGCACTGGCGGCGCGCGCTGGATCGCCTGCGCGAGCGAAGCAAAGAGGAAGAGCTGCACGGCGTGCCGCTGTGGACGCTGCTGCCGTTCCTCGTCGACTACCGCTCGCCAAGCGCGCTTAGCGCGGCGCTCGGGGGAAAGGCGGCGCTGGGCGGGCTTGCGGTGCTGTTGGTTGCCGGCGCGGGGTGGATGCTCACCCGCGACGGGCGCGAGCAGGAGGAGCTCTCGGCCGCGGCGCCGGTCGAGCGGGAGGACGACTCCGCCCGCCGCCCGGAGCCGCAGCTGGATCCGAGCGAGCTCGAGCTGACTCCGGGCGGCGAAGCGGCGCGGGAGCCCTTGCGCGAGGAGGCGGTGGTCGCCCAAGGCCCGACCCTCTCCGGGACGGTGATCCAGCGCTTCGGAGCATCGCTGCCCGTCGCCGGCGTGGACCTAGAGGTCGAGATCCACCCGGGCCTGCGCCTCGTCGACGACCCGGTCGTCGAGTCGATCTCGAGCGGCGCCGACGGGAGCTTCCGGCTCGCGCTCGAAGAGCTGGAGCCGGCCCTCCTCATCGTCCGCGTCGCCGACCGCCGATGGCACGGCACGACCGCCGAGACCGTCGCCGAGGCCGGCCTTGACGCTCGACACGAGATCCAGCTGACGGTCATCCCGTTCGACTGCGATCTCGACCTGCACGTCGTCGACGCCGCGGGCGACCCTCTCCAGGCGCGGATCTTCGCCCTGGACCGCGAGGTGATCACGAGCTTTGAAGGACGGCGCCGAGTGCGCTGGTCGTCGGAGGGCGCCAGCATCGTCGTAGTGGCAGACGGCTACGCGGTAACCCCCGTCGACATCGAGGCGGTCGAGCCCGGAGATGTGAGGCCCGCGACGGTGGTCCTGGATGACTACGCGCCGCACGTCGAGCTGCAGGTGTTCGATCGGGACGGCCCGCCGCTTCCGGATTCGGCGGTGACGTACCGCGGCGTCTCGTTCCAGGCGGGTGAGGGCGGCTGGGTCGAGCTCCTCAGCATCGCCATGGACACGAGGGTGCTCGTGTCGTCCCCGGGCTTCGTGTCCGAGCGCTACACGCTGACCAACCAGGCGCTCCAGGAGGTGCGGCTCACGCGCGCCGTTCCCGTCGAGGGCCGGGTCCTCGACGAGACCGGCGTCCCGGTCGCGGCGGCGCGGGTGGTCGTGGGCCAGAACCTCCACGATCCGGAGAGCGTCGAGACGTACACCGGCCAGGACGGGGTCTTCGCCCTCGACCGGGTTCCGGAAGGGTGGCAGAGCGTCTGGAGCCGGCACCCCCGCCACGCCCCGCACGCGGAGTCGGTGGACGTGCTGCGTCGGCGTGAGGGCGACGTCCTCCAAGACATCCACCTTCCACCGGAGCGGAAGCTGAAGGCCGTGGTCGTCGACCCGGACGGCGCCCCGGTGCGGGGCGCGCTGATCTACGTGCTCTACCACCCCCCGCCGCCGGTCGGCGGGATCTGGGGGCTTGACCCGACCGCAAGGTCCGACTCCTCCGGGGAGTTCGACCTCCGCGGTCTTCCTGGCGTTAACGCGCAGCTCGTGGTGAGCCACCCGGACTTCGAGGAGCTGATCAAAGACCTGCCCGCGCTCCTCGACCAAGGGGGAACGGTGGACCTCCCGCTCAAGCGGGAGCGCTGATCGCGGCTCCCCGAAAAAACCTGCCCGATTCCTGAGCCCCTTTGAGCGACTCGGGAAACGACCCCCAAATCGCATCTCGCACGAACCGATGGGGTCGCGTCTCCGCGCCCCTGACGCACCACTCGCAGGGCCGTTCCGAGGGGGAATTGGCCCGGGAGAGAGGGGCGTTTGGGGAGAGGAGCCGGCTCACTTTGAGTCGGGCCGCCAGCCGTCGCTCGCTGGGGTTAAGCCGCCATGACTTGCCCCTCGGCGGTTGGCGGCACTTTCGTGCTCACACGGGCGGGCTCAGCTCCCCGGGAACCCGAGCGCGAGCCAGACCCCGCCGATCACGCCGGCCCACACGACCAGGCTCGCGACAAGACACGCGAGCGTAGACGGCGGGTCCGGGTTGCTGCGGAAGAGGCGCACCAGCGTCAGCAGCCACAGTCCGGGCCAGCGGAGCAGGAGACGAAAGAAGATCTCCTCGTCGATGCTATCCAGCAGGTCCATCCGTCGCGTCCTCCACCTTGCGCACCTTCTGCTTGCGCGGGTTGACCTTGCGGCGCCGCAGATCGCTGGCCGACTCGACGATCAGCCGGACGCGCTCGCCGCTGCCCTCCACCTTCACGACCTGCCCCAGGTGGCGGCCGACGCGAACCCAGTCGCCGCGCTCGAACGCCTCCTCGGGCGCGGACGCGGAGCGCTCGGACGCCCGCCCCGTCCGCGGGGCGACCTCGCGCGGGGCCATGCGCTCGCCTCGCCAGCGGTCGGCGTCGACGCAGTTGTCGCACGCGCCGCACTCGGTCTCGGTCTCGTCGAGGTCGAAGTGCGCCGCGAGCTGCGCCCGCCGGCAGGTGCCGGTCTCCTGGGCGAAGCGCAGCATCCCGAGCAAGGAGCGCAGGTCGTCCTCGCGCTTCTCACCCGACTTGAGGAACTCGGGCAGGTCATCGGGCGCCAGGTCACGCGCGACCCGCATCGTGTGGTCGTCGAAGCTCCCCTCGGTCACGCCGAGCACCTCGAGCCACTTCAGGCAGATCGAGATTCGGTTGTCGCCGCGGTTCTTGACCAGAAGCTCGTCGCGCAGGTCGTCGAGGTCCTTGGTCTGCACCCGCTCGCCCCAGGATCGTAGGGTCTCGTACACGCCGAGCAGGTACTCGTAGCTGGGGTTGGCCCATTCAACAAAGTTCTGCTGAATGGCGAGATCCTCCTCGAAATACAGCAGCTCGCACCACGACGGCTGGCCATCGCGTCCGGCGCGGCCGATCTCCTGGGTCCAAGCCTCCAGCGTGCGCGGCACCTGTGCGTGCAGCACGAAGCGGATGTCGGCCTTGTCGACGCCCATGCCGAAGGCGTTGGTCGCGAGCACGACCTCGTCGCTCGAGCCCATGAAGCGCTCCTGCATCGAGCGCCGCTCGCGGTCGGACAGCTTGCCGTGGTAGACCAGCGAGCGGATGCCGATCCGCCGCAGCTCGTCCTTCAGCGCCTCGAGGTCGCGGATCAGCGCCGAGTAGACGATGCCGGGCCCGCCGATGGCGCGGATCCGGTCGGCGATGAGCGGTACCTTCTCATCGGCCAGGTCGACGTGCGTGCAGGCGAGGAAGAGGTTGGGCCGCTCGATCCCCGTGCGCAGGACCAGCGGCTCGCGCAGGCGCAGCGCGCGGGTGATGTCGTCGGCAACGCGCGGGGTTGCGGTGGCGGTCATCGCGACCGTAGGCGGGTCGCCGAGGCGCTGGCGGTAGGCGCCGAGGCGCGAGTAGTCCGGTCGAAAGTCGTGGCCCCACTGGCTGATGCAGTGCGCCTCGTCCACCGCGAGCCGCGCGATCGGCAGCCGCGCCTCGATCTCGCGGAAGGCCTCGCTGCGGAAGCGCTCGGGCGTGACGTAGAGCAGGTCAAGCTCTCCAGCGAGGGCCTGGCGGAAGTACTTCTTGCGCTCGTCCTGGGGCACGTGGAAGTTCACGGCGGCGGCGCGGATGCCCTTGGCGCGCAGCGCGTCGACCTGGTCCTTCATCAACGCGATCAGCGGGCTGACCACCAACACCATCCCGTCGAGGGCGACCGCCGGGAGCTGATAGACGAGCGACTTGCCCGACCCCGTGGGTGAGGTGAGCAGCACGTCGCGGCCCTCCATGACGGCCGCTACCGCCTCGGCCTGGCGGCCGCGGAAATCGTGGTGGCCGAAGCGCTCGCGCAGGAGCGAGCGCACGCGCTCGGCACCGCCGCCGTTCCCGCGCGGGGGACTCGTTTTGGGCGTTTCGGTGGGGTCGCTGGCCATCGGTGGGAGCTTACGCCCCCGGCCCGCGTAGCCCCTCAGGTTTCCGTCCGGCGGGGACGATAGCGCCGCAGATCCGCCCCCGAACCGACCTTGGAAACCTCGACCCTCGCTCTCGTCCTCGTCGTCATGATCCTCGCCCTCGCGGGGATCACGGTCGCCGCCGTCGTCGTGATCCGCCGCGCGGCGCCGCCGAGGCGGCCCGCCGCCATCGCGCGCCCGCGCCAGTCGGCGGCGGAGGCAAGTGCAGAGGCGCCTCCCCCGGAAGGCGCGCCCGCCGGCGACCCGCAGCCACCGCTGCCGGGAGCGCCGACGGGCGGTGCCTATGTGCCTCGCACGCCTGAAGAGCATCAGCGCGCAAGGGACCGCGTCGCCGCCGTCGCGACCCATCCGCTGCACCGCCTGCTGGCGGAGCGCATCGAGCGACAGGAGCTCGACCTGCCGCTGCTGCCCCGCTCGGCGGGGCAGGTGCTCGCGATGTGCTCCGATCCCAACGTCATGCCGGACGAGATCGCCGAGGTCGTACAGTCGGACGCCACGCTCACCGCCCACGTGCTGCGGATCGCCAACTCGGTGCTGTACGCACCGGGGCAGCGGATCACCTCGCTCCAGCTGGCGATCATGCGGCTTGGGCTGGAGACCGTGAAGGACATCACGGTCTCGGTCACCCTCCAGAATCGGCTACTGCGGGGTCGCGACGTCGAGGCGTACGCGACGCGGGTCCTGTATCACTCGACCCTCGCGTCGGGCTTCGCGCGCGCGTTGGCGCCGCTCGCGGACGTCGACGTGTCGCTCGCCGCCCTCGCGGGCCTCATGCACGATGTCGGGCGGCCGGCGCTGCTCCAGGCCTGCCGCGACCTACGCGCAGAGATGGACCAGGAGGCGCACGACGAGGTCGTCGAGCTGTGCGTCAACAACTACCACGCCGAGGTCGCCGCCGAGCTCGTGCGGCTCTGGGAGCTGCCCGAGGAGTTGATCGCCGCCGTCGAGCACCACCACGACGGCGACGTGGCGGAGCACGGGCGCCTGGCGCTGGTCACGGCGCTCGCGGACGAGATGGCGCACTGGGCGGAGGACCCGCGCGCGGATCCGAGCCTGCTGCTGGAGTCGCCGCTCGTGCACGCGCTCGAGCTGGCGCCGCTCGACATCGACCGCGTGCTGCTGCACCGGGCGCGCGTGCAGGAGACCGCCGCCGCCTACTTGGTCTGATCCCGGCGCCACCACGCGAGCAACGCCGGAAGCAGCAGTAGGTCGCCCACGAACGCCGCGCAAAGGCCGACGCAGATGAGCGCCGCGAAGAGGTGGTTGGTGGGCACGCTCGACAGGAACACGACCGAGTACCCCGCGACGAGCACGACCGTGGTGGTGAGGATCGCGGCTCCGACCGAGGCGCCGGTGCGCCGCAGCGCGGCGCGCACGTCACCGTCCTCGGCGACCTCGCGGCGGTAGCGCGAAAGCAGGTGGATCGTGTCGTCGACCGCGATCCCCAGCAGCACGGTGAAGAGCACCGCGCTGACCATCTGCAGCGGGCGCCCCGTCGCGACCAGCAGGCCGCCCACGACGGCCAGCGGGAACACGTTCGGCAGCAGGCTCAGCAGGCCGAGCCGCAGCGAGCGGAACTCGAGCGCGATCACGCCGAAGATCACCAGCGCGGCGACCGCCAGCCCGCGCGCGAGGTCCGAGATCATGCGGTTGACGTTGCGCCGCGCGACCACGTCCGTTCCGGTCAGGCTGAGCTCGACCCCGGGGGAGCGTTCCTCGATGTCCGCCAGCCCGGCCTCGATACGCTCGATCAGCGGCTGCAGCTCGGGGGTCCCGAGATCGGGCACGCGCGCGACGACCACGGCGCGGCGAGAGTCCTCGCGCACGAAGCGCTGCACCAACGTAGACGGGAGGCCGCCGAGCAGCTCCGCGCCCGCGGTCTGCGAGCCGGGCAGAAGCTCGATCAGCGAGAGCGCGGAGAGCGGGCGCGACAGCAGCTCCTCGCGCCCCAGCAGAGCCTGCGCTTCCTCGGTCGCGGCCAGCACCACGGGGCTGGCCAGCTGCAGCTCGCGCTCCCACTCGACCAGCACGTAGAGCGGCAGCAGCCCGCCGAAGGCCTCCTCGCAGTGCCGAAGCGCCTGGTACGTCTCGTTGCCCTGTGGCGTCGCCTCGGTCAGCCGGTTCTCCGGCACCAGGCGGAAGCAGGCGAGCACGAGCGCCACCGTCGCCGCCACCCCGGCGAAGCCGATACGGCGCGGCCGGGCCGTCACCGCGTCCACCAGCCGCCCGATCCAGGCCGACCCGGCGCCTGCATCGCGGCCCTCCAGGCGCACAAAGGTGACCGCGAGCGGAAGCGTGGTGAGCACCGCGACGAAGATGACCAGCACCCCGGCCATCGCCTGGAACCCGAAGTTCCGGATCATCGGCACGCCGCCCAACGTCAGCGAGCCGAAGCCGACCGCCGTGGTGATCGACGTCAGGAAGCACGGCATCCCCAGCGTGCGGATCGCGTGGTGCGCGGCGTCCAGCGGACCTTGACCACGCGCCAGCTCGCGGCGCACGTCGATCACCAGGTGCACGGTATCGGTGAACGCGATCAGGATGAAGAGCACCGGCAGCACGATGCCAAGCAGGTCGAGGCGCTGCCCCGTCAGCCCGAGCCCGCCGAGCACCCAGACCGAGCCGATGGCCGGCGGCACGAGCACTACGAGGCACGCGCGCACGCTGCGCAGCAGCACGAAGGCCACGCCCAGGCACACCACCGCGCCGAGCGCCATGAACAGGATCTGCTCGCGTCGGATGGTGTTGAAGATCTCGACGCGGAAGGCCGGAACGCCGGTGACGCGCGCGCGTACGCCCGGGTGTCGCTCGAGCTCGCGGGCCAGCTCGCGGAGCGCGATCGTCGAAGGCTCGAGGTCCTCGATCGTCAGGTCACCTCCGGCGAGCCGCACGACGACCAGCGTCGTTCGTCCATCGGGCGACAGCAGCGACCCGCCGACCAGCGGGTGCTCCAAGGCACGCTCGCGCGCGGCGCGCAGCTGCTCGGCATCGGCGCCGTCGCCGGGAAGCAGCGCGCGCGGCAGGAAGCCTGCGCCGAGCTCGACGACCCCGGCGACGCCGTTCACGCGCTCGACGCCGGGCAGCTTCCAGGCGCGGGCCTCGGCCTCGCGCAGTACGGGCACCAGCTCGGGCGTGAACCAGTCGTCGGCCTCGAGTACCAGGACGTGGTCGTTGTCGTCGGATCCGAAGTCCGCCTGAAGTCGCTCCAGAAGCTGAAACGCCCCGTCGTCGGAGCGAATCACGCCCCGCGGCAGGTCGTCGAACTCCAGCCGGGCGAGCCCCACGAGCGCCGCCACGGTCGTCAGGACCGCAAAGATCAGGACCGCTGAGCGGTGCCTGACAAACCAATCCGCGTAGCGAGCCAGCCTTCGTCTCCTGCCTTGCCCCAAACGACTGCCGGGATCCATCCGCGGAAACGGGTGGATCCCGACACTTGCGTCACGGTTGGTCCTGGGCGTCCGGCACGCGCCGGATCACTTGGCAACCGCAGGTTTTCTATGCAGGCGCAACCGGCCGAACAAGCGCAATTCGCCTAGAAACGGCGGAATTCCGGCCTTTCCGCCGCTTCGCGGCCGCGATCACATCGACTCGATCAGGCCGACGAGCAGGAGCTGTAGCGCCACGACCAGGCCGACCAGCACGCAGAGCCCGAGGCCGATCCAACCGAGGATGAGCCCGGCGCGGCCGACGCCGCTCTTCTCTCCAGCGCCCAGGACGACCCCGACCACCGACCCGATGCAGGGGCACCAAAAGGCGATCCCCAGCAGGCTGAACACCAGCGAAGCGACGGCCTTGCCGGTCACTTCCTCTGCGGGTCTCGTAGTCTGCTGCTCCATGAAATCGGATCCAACGGGATCGTTATGCAGGCGCCCTAGAGGGCCCAAGCGCCCCGAGTACGGCGCTTGGAAGGATCATTTCCGCTGCTTCGGGCTTCGGCCCGGGCGCGGAGTCTACCGTGCCCCCGGCGCGGTCCCAGCACACGGAGGAAGAACATGCCGGACCTGTTCGAGCGCTCGCTAGCGCGCCACCGGGAGACCCGCGGGAAGATCGAAGTCCGCTCTCGGATGCGGCTGGAGTCGACCGAGGACCTCTCCCTGGCCTACACGCCGGGGGTCGCCCGGCCCTGCGAGGAGATCGCCGAGCACCCCGGAGCCGCCTGGGACCTCACCTGGAAGGGGCGCGTGGTGGCCGTGGTCTCGGACGGCTCGGCGGTCCTGGGGCTGGGAGACATCGGCCCGGCGGCGTCGCTGCCGGTCATGGAGGGCAAGGCAGCCCTCTTCCGCGAGTTCGCCGGCGTCGACGCGGTGCCGGTGGTGCTGGATGCCCGCGAACCGGACGAGATCGTCGCCATCGTCCGCGCCATCGCGCCGACGTACGGAGGCATCAACCTCGAGGACATCTCCGCCCCGCGCTGCTTCGAGATCGAGGAGCGCCTCCAGGATGTCGGGGTGCCGGTGCT
This sequence comes from Planctomycetota bacterium, assembly GCA_039029355.1. GTDB lineage: Bacteria > Planctomycetota > UBA1135 > UBA1135 > JBCCGI01. The sequence goes on along the minus strand of JBCCGI010000014.1, from coordinate 86,729 downwards.
GCACGACGACCAGCACGGCACGGCGATCGTGCTGCTCGCGGCGGTGATCAACGCGTCGCGCGTGCTGGGGCGTCCACTCGCGTCGATGTCGGTCGTCATCAACGGCGCGGGCGCGGCGGGCCGGGCCATCGCGCGGCTCCTCACCTGCGTCGACTCGAACGAGCGCTGCGTTCCGGTCGGCCGGCTGCGGATCTGCGACTCGAAGGGCATCGTCGCGCCGGGGCGCGCCAACAACGACGCGACCAAGGAAGAGCTCGCCGCCCTCACCAACTCCGAGGGCGAGACCGGCGACCTGCGGCAGGCCTTGCGCGGCGCCGACGTTTTCATCGGCGTCTCGCGCGGGGACCTCCTCAAGGCCGCCGACATCGAGACGATGGCGCCCAACCCGATCGTGCTGGCGATGGCGAACCCGGTGCCCGAGATCCTCCCCGACGAGGCGCGCGCAGGCGGCGCCGCGATCGTGGGCACCGGACGCAGCGACTTCCCGAACCAGGTAAACAACGTGCTCGCCTTCCCCGGCCTCTTCCGGGGCGCGCTCGAAGCACGCGCGCGTTGCTTCACCGACCGCATGAAGTTCGCGGCCGTGGACGCGATCGTCGAGTCCGTCGGCGAGCCGACGCCCGGGCGCATCCTGCCGGCCGCCTTCGATCGCTCGGTCGCGGTCGCCGTGGCGCACGCGGTGAAGGAAGCCGCCGAGTCCGGCGACGTCTGCTACTCGGCTCCCTGAAACGTGCGACGGCGCGCGCGGCGGTGCCCGCTGCGCGCGCCGTCCGCGCGGAGTCGCTTGCCTGCCCTACCGCAGGCCGAGGTGCAGCGCGAGGCCGGCTCCCGGAGTGCCCGCACCCTTGTCGCCCAGGACGAAGCGCCCGCCGCCGTCGGCCGCGACGCGGTCGCTGACGCGCATCCGGTCGAAGGTCCACTCCTCGATGCGGGTGATGGCCGGGCCCCCGGTCTGGAAGGTGCGGATGCCGCCGCGCCGCAGGTGGGCCGCCGCGTCGAGATCGACGCCGAGGTTGCCGCCGCCGCTCAGCGACGGACGGGCGCGGAACGCCAGCCCGCTGAAGACCGGCGCGTGTTGCGCGTCGGCCGTCGCGCTGAACTGCGCGACCTCGACGTCGTAGTCGGCCAGCGCCGTGGACGACACCCCGAGCACGCCGCCGCACTCCGAGCCGGCGCGCGCCGGCATGTGGAAGCTGGCCGGCTCCGTGCCGCCGTGGCCGTTCGAGCGAACCGCCAACGAGACGTCCACCACGCGCACGCCTTCCTTCCACCCGTCGAGCAGCGCCTCCAGTTGCGTCACCGCGTCGTCGTCCCACTGCGGGTCGAAGATGCAGAGCAGCCACGGGCCCATCGTGCGCCAGGTCGAGAAGCGGTTCGACGCCCAGTCCATGAGGAACTCGGACGGCTGCGCGCGGAGTTGAGCGCGGAGCATCGGCAGCATCCCCTGCGCGAAGCCCTCGTGCGCGAGCAGCCGGCCGTCCATCTCGATCTCGGGCACGCTGAGCGCCTCGGCGTTCACGATCACCAGCTCGCGCTTCGTGCCGGCCGGCGCGAAGCGGTGATAGCGCGTCAGCTCGCCGCCCGTCCGCCGGATCACGACCACCTCACGGCTCTTCGCGCCGTTCATGTCGAGGCTCGACGACATCACGATCGCCTTGCCGGCGGGGAGGAACGTGTTGAAGGCGGCGCTGCGGAAGGCGACGTCCATGCGCTCGGTGATGCCCGGCGAATCGACGAACTCGCCGCCGCCGCCCTCCTTCGAGACGTACGAGCGCAGCGGCGCCTCGACCGACACCGGCTGATCCTGGAGACCCTGCCCGTGGGTGTAGTAGACCGACAGGGCGATGCCGCCCTTGGTCGGCGCACCGCGCAGGAAGAGACGCGTGCCAACCTCGGCCGCGCCGATGATCGGGTCGTGGATCGACGCGCCCTGGGCGATCTCGACGTCGTAGTCGACCACCATCGGCACGGCGCGCATCAGGTTGAGCACGCTGGTGCGACCTGCGAACATCCGCACCGAGTAGCTGGCCTTGTTCTGCCCCGGGCTTCCGCCCGGCAGGCCGGCGAGCTGCGACTCATCGACCAGGCCCTGGCCGCCGAAGGGCGCGGGGCCGTCGCCGGGAAGCGAGAGCACGTCGATCTGGAGCTCGACCGGCGTCGAGAGCGCGCGCTCCAATCGCACCACGGACTCGCGGATGCGCTCCTGCAGCTCGGTGGGCGCGAAGACGAGCATCTCGTCCTCGTTCTGCATCAGGATCTCGCGCCCCTCGTATTCGAACTCCTCCGCGTAGAGCCGGGTGATGAGGTCGACGATCACGTCGGAGCCCTCCACCTGATACAGCTCTTCGATGTTCGACCGCTGTATCTCGATGTCGCTGCCCGCGGTGAGCAGCATCGTCTCCTCGAAGCCCCCGCCGTCGAAGGAGGGGATCGTCCGGGAGAGGTCGTAGCGCGCGAGCACGCTCGGCGCGCTCGGGGCGGCCTCGGCTTCCACGTCGTTCGCCCAGCCGAACGCGCTCAGCGCAATGAGGGTGGCAATCATAGATTTCCTGTCGCTTGCCTAAGGTCGAAGTAGGGTTCCAGCTCGCGGGCGACGCGATACAGCGTCGCCGCGCGCGTTCCTTCGCGCTCCGCTTCGTCGAAGAGCGCTACGAGTCGCGTCTCGGCGCGGCCCGAGAGCGGGCCGAGCGCATCGAGCGCATCGGCCGCCAGGTCGGCACCGCCGAGCGCGCACGCGGCCAGCAGGCAGGCGGCAGCGATGCGCTCCTCGCCCGCGCCGAGGCTGCGGACGGCCTCGGCCATCGCGCCGGCGTCGGCGCGTGCACCCAGCTCGCCGACCGCCACCGCGGCCCACTGCCGCTCGTCGTCGTCGAGCGCGGGCGAGAGCACGAGCGCGCTCAGCGCCGGCACCGCCTGCGGTGCGGCGAGCTCGAGCAGGACTCCCGCCAGCTCGGAGCAGGCCAGCCGATCGCCGGCGTCGTTCCACCGCCGCGCCAGCTCGACGCCGGCGGCGGGCGCCTCGGCGAGCAGCTCCGACGTCGCCTCCAGCACCAGCTCGGGCCGCGCCCGGCCGCTGGCGCGCAGCCGCACCAGGATCTCCAGCGCTTCGGGCTCACGGAAGGCGGCGAGGCAGGCCAGGGCCTGTTCCCGCGTGCCGCGCTCGGTCGCCCGCGCTTCGATCCACGGCAGCGCCGCGGGAGGACGGACCCGCGCCAGGGCGTCGAGGAGCAGCTCCTCGTCGGCCCCCGCGCGGCCGGAGACCACGAGCCGGGAGAGCTCCTCGCCCGCGCCGTAGGTGTTCTGCAGCAACCCGAGCACGCGGCTGCGAGGCAGGATCTCGCGCTCCGCCAGCCGCAGCAGCGAGGCGACGGCGGGAGGCTCGAGCGTCGTCAGCCCGCCGAGCAGCAGCTCGACGCGCCCCTCGGTCTCCTCGTCGGGGTAGGAGCGCAGCGACCGCGCGACGCGCGCCAGCTCGCCTTCGAGCGCGTGCGCCGCCTCGTCACCGCCGACGGCGACCAGCTGCTGCACCACCGCCACGCCGAGCTCGGGGCGCTCGAGGGCGGACGTGAGCGTGCCGAGCCCCGCGGCGCCCAGGTCGCCGAGCGCGGCGACGGCCGCCGCCGCGAGCTCGGGACGATCGAGCGCATCGCGCAGCGCGCCGGCGGCGATGCCGTCGCCGCGCACGCCGAGATAGCGCACCGCCGCGCCGGCCTCGCGCCGGTCGGGGCTGACCGTGAGCCCCTGCACGATCCGCAGCAGCGGCCAGCCGCGCGAGAGCTCCTGCATCCGCGCATCGAAGCCGTCCGCGGCCAGCGCAACCTGATCGCGCGCGGCGAGCAGCTCGATCCCCTGCCAGGATTCGACCAGCTCGGCGGCGACGCGCGCGCGGACCTCTTCGAGGCGTTCGGCGACGAGGGTGTCGTCCTCGGCTTCCGTCTCGACCTCGGGCTCGACCTCGGGCGCGCGTTCCGGCTCCGGCTCTTCCTCGACCTGAGCGAGCGCCGGTCCGTCCACCGCAGGCGCGTCGAGGCGCGACCCGCCACGCCCGCCCAGCAGCCAACCGGCTCCCGCCGCGGCCATCAGCGCCGCAGCCGCCGCCCAGCCGCCGACGCGGCGCTTGGGAGGCGTGGGAACCGACGTCTCGGGCGTCGCCTCGGGCGCATCGATCCGAGCGCGCACGGCGCGGACCGCGGCCTCGACGTCGACGTGTTCCAGCGGCGGCTCGGGCAGCTCGAGCAAGGCCTCCTCGATCCGCTCGGCCTCGGCGAGCGCCGCACGGCACGCCGGGCACTTCTCGACATGGGCGTCGAGGCGGAAGCGATCCTGGAGCCGAAGCTCGCCGTCCACGGCCTGCAGCATCCAGCGTCGAGCGCGCGCGCAGCCCCTCATTGTTCGCCTCCGGTCCGCTCGGATCCGCCCAAGCCCCCAAGGAACGGCCGCATGACGCGCGCCAAGGCACGCCGCGCCTTCATGACCTGCGTGCGCGCGGTGTCGGGCGTCACGCCGGTCGCCTCGGCGACGTCGCGGTAGTCCAGCCCCTCCATCGTCCGCAGCACCAGCGGCGTCCGCAGCCGCTCGGGCAGGCGCCGCAGGGAGTCGAGCAGCACCCGCTGCAGCTCGCGCCGATCGAGCTCCTCGGCCGGCCCCCCGCCGGCACGCGACTCGACCGGCGCCACCAACGCCGCCTCGACCGGTCGCCGCTCGACCCGGCGAAAGCGATCGCGGGCGAGGTGGACGACGATCCGATAGATCCAGGTCGCGAAGGCGCCCTCCCCCCGGTACCAGCTCAGCGCTCGGTGGGCCTTGACGAAGGCATCCTGGGCGAGGTCCTCGGCATCCTCGTGGTTGCCCACGAGCCGGAAGGCGACGGCGTACACGCGGGGAAAGTGCGCGCGCACCAGCTGGTCGAAGGCCTCGCGATCCCCCGTACGGGCTCGCTCCAGAAGAGCCTTCTCATCGACCATTCCAGCCATCCAGCGATGTCTTACCAGGGTTCGCATACCAGGCTACCCGCGGCCCCGCGGAACGCCCAAAAGGGCACTCCTTGCCGCTGCGGGGGGTTAGACGCGGGGCCTGGGGGGCTGTGGATGGGTTCTCGAGCAAAAAACCGGGACCCGTCTGAACGGCGGGGATCGAGCGGGCCCAAGGTCGCCCTGGGCGCCCCCGGGGCCGGCGCAGGCGGGGTCGGCGGCCCGACGGCGGGCCGTGCGGGCCCGCTAGTCCTCGAGGTACCGCCGCCCCTCAAGCCCCGGCGGCAGGCACGTCATCTCCTCCGCCGCATCCGGGTCGTCGTGGGCATAGCGGTAGCCCTTCCCGTAGCCCAGCCCCTTCATCAGCGCCGTCGGCGCGTTGCGCAGGTGCAGCGGGACGGGCTCGGCCTGGGTCGTCTCGACGTCCTCGCGGGCACGGTTGTAGGCGACGTAGACCGCGTTCGATTTGGGGGCGCGCGCGAGGTAGGCGGCGGCCTGGACCAGCGCGAGGTCGCCCTCGGGGGACCCGAGGCGGTCAAAGGCATCGGCCGCATCGAGCGTCACCCGCAGCGCGGCGGGGTCGGCCAGGCCGACGTCCTCGATGGCGATGCGGATGATGCGGCGGGCGAGGTAGCGGCGGTCCTCGCCGGCCTCGAGCATGCGCGTCAGCCAGTAGACCGCCGCGTCGGCGTCGCTGTTGCGCACGCTCTTGTGGAGCGCGGAGATCAGGTTGTAGTGCTCCTCGCCCGACTTGTCGTAGCGCAGGACCTTGCGCTGGAGCGCCTCGGCCAGCACCTGGGGCGTGAGCTCGCCCTCGTCGCCGAGCAGCGTCGCCGCCGTCTCAAGCAGCGTCAGCGAGCGGCGGGCGTCGCCGTCGGCGGCCTGCGCGATCTGCTCCAAGACCTCATCCGAAGCCGCGATTCGCCCGCCGAGCCCGCGCTCGGGATGGTCGAGCGCGCGGCGCAGGATCGCGACCAGGTCCGGGGGAGAGAGCGGCTTCAGCACGATCGTTCGAGCGCGCGAAAGAAGCGGCCCGACGACCTCGAAGGAGGGATTCTCGGTCGTCGCGCCGATCAGCAGGATGTCGCCGCGCTCGACGTGCGGCAGGAAGGCGTCCTGCTGCGCCTTGTTGAAGCGGTGGATCTCGTCGACGAACAGCAGCGTCGGCTGGCCCTCGCGACCGCGCAGCCGCGCGGCGTCGGCCATCACCGCCTTGATCTCCTTGATGCCCGACAGCACGGCCGAGAACGGCACGAAGCGCAGGCCGCCGGCGGCGGCGATCAGGCGCGCCAGCGTCGTCTTGCCGACGCCGGGCGGGCCCCACAGGATCAGGCTCTGGCGCTGCTCGCCGGCGAGCACGCGCTCGAGGATGCGGCCCTCGCCGACGAGGTGGCCCTGGCCTACGAACTCGGCCAGCGAGCGCGGGCGCAGCCGTTCGGCGAGCGGCGCGGTCGTGGGCGCCTCGGCGAGCGGATCCTCGCCCTTGCGCTCTTCGTCGTCGAACAGGCCCGCCATCAGCGCCTCGCGATCGCCGCGCGCGCGGCGAAGAGCAGCACCGCCGCGGCCGTGCTGACGTTGAGCGACTCGACCGAGCCCGCCATCGGGATCGTGACGCCCGGAAAGCCCCACGCGTCGGGCGGCAGCTCGCCGGTCTCGGACGTGATCCAGAGCGCGGTCGAGGGCCGCCACTCGAAGCCCGCGTAGTCCGCGCCGTCGCGCGTCGCCGCGCGCACCTGGCGGTAGCCCACCGAGTCGAGCGCCGCGATCACCGCCGACGCCGAGCCGGCGCGCTGTGGCGACACGGGGATGCGCAGCAGGCTCCCCATCGACCCGCGCAGCGCCTTCGCGCCCCATGGATTCGCTCCACCCACGGCGACGAAGGCCCACACGCCCGCCGCCTCGGCCGTGCGTGCCAGGGCGCCGAGGTTGCCCGGGTCTGCGATCTCGTACGCCACGACGATCAGCGGCGCCTTCCGCGGGTTCAGGCCGCCGATGGCCATGGCCGGGGGCGCAGCGCTGACCGCAAGCACGCCGGGCGGGGTCACCAGCTGGCTGGCCCGCGCCAGGACGTCCTTCTGGGCCAGCCGCACCAGCGCGCCGCTGGCGGCGAGCTCTCCGGCGAGGTCCTGGGACTCCTCGGACACCAGGCAGAACTCGACCAGCAGCCGGCGCTGGAGCGCCTCACGCACCAGCCGGGCACCTTCCAGGAGGAGAAATCCTTTCTCCTTCCCTTCACCGACCGCCCGCGCGCGCTTGATCGCGGGGTTCTGCGCGGACCGAATCACCTCCATAAAGACTCCGGGAACGGCCGACCAGGATAGCGATGCGGAGGTGACGTTGCCCAAGAACCTGTAGGCCCGTTACGATGCAGGCTTCCGCTCCCGTCCCCCCCCAATTCATGCCGGTTCTACGAACAAAGCGCTTCCTGCGCGTCAAGCTCGACATGGTCGGGCGGTGCCAGCTCAAGTGCGTGATGTGCCACTTCGCGCACCCGGAGTTTCAGCAGAACCCCTGGGTCATGGGCCGCGAGCTGCTGGAGAAGGTCGCCGCCGAGCTCTTCCCGCGCGCGCACGACGTGGTCCTGTCCTCCTCGGCTGAGCCGCTGCTGGCGCCCGACCTCCCGCGCGCCCTCGAGCTGTGCCGCGAGTACGAGATCCCCTCGTTCCACTTCTCCACCAACGGCATCAACCTGACGCCGCGCATCATCAACAAGGTGATCGACGTCCAGATGCCGCTGATCACGATCTCGTGCGACGCCGGCAGCAAGGATACCTTCGAGGAGATCCGGACGCCGATGAAGTGGAAGACGATGATGCGTCGCTTCGACTCGCTGAAGGAGATCAAGAAAGAGCGCGGCTCGAGATACCCGGAGGTCAGCGTCACGTCGGTCCTGATGCGGAAGAACATCCGCGAGATGCCGGACCTTGTCCGCCTGATGAAGGACAAGGGCGTCGACGGGATGAACTTCGTCCACATGGCGGTCATCGGCGGCCTGGGCAACGAGACCGAGTCGCTCATCAACGACCCCAAGCTCGCCAACGACACGCTGGACGAGGTCCGTGAGGTCGCCAAAGAGGTCGGGATGAACGTGATGACGCCGATGCCGATCCCCGAGAACATCGGGGAGCAGGACGACGCCATCATCGACGCGGCGCGATCGGAGGACGGCGGCGGGGTCGCGCTCACCGGTGTGGCCGACGAGGAGAAGCCCGAGTCTTCCTTCTCGATCTCGGAGTACCTGAACCACAAGAACCGCGAGTTCCTGCTCGCCGTTCCGGAGAAGGAGCACCACAACCGGGCCTGCTACTTCCCGTGGTTCTACGTGCACGTGAACCCCGATGGCTCGGTGTTCCCGTGCGGCTGCTGGTTCGAGTTCTCGACCTTCGGCACGTTCAAGACGCACTCCTTCGAGGAGATCTGGACGTCGGAGCCCTACAAGGAGCTGCGCCGCCAGCTCCTGACGATGGAGCTGCGGGACGTCTGCGCCAACTGCTCGGTCGCCAACATGGGACGGCCCGACGTGAAGGCGTCCTTCAGCCACCGCGCCAAGATCAAGCGCGAGTGGCGCGACAAGGCCGCGGCCCAGTCCGCTGGCGGAGACCAGGAAGTCGCCGCCGGCGAGCTGGACTAGGCCCTTGCCGGAGCACAGCGCGCAGCGGCTCGCGGGCAAGGTCGCCGTCGTCACCGGAGGCGGATGGAACGTGGGCCGCGCGGTCGCGCTCCGCTTTGCGCGCGAAGGCGCGAGCGTCGCGGTCGCCGGGCGGAACGCCGAGCGGCTCGACGAGACGGTCGCGCTGATCGAGGAGGCCACCGGCGGCGCCGCCAAGGCCCTTGCCGTGCCGTGCGACGTCACCGAGCGCGAGCAGGTCGACGCGCTCGTCGACCGCACCCGCGCCGAGCTGGGCTCCGCCCACGTGCTGGCGGCCATCGCGGGCGGCGGCGGCGGCTACGACCAGGTCGACGAGATCGACCCCGAGTGGTGGGCGTACGTCATCCGACTCAACCTGGTCGGTACGTTCCACGCCGTGCGCGCGGTCGTTCCCGACATGCGCCGGATGGGCGGCGGCAGCATCCTCACCTGCACCGGAGGCGGCGGCTTCTTCCCCGCCCTCGGCACGCCCGCGAGCGCCTACGCCACGTCGAAGGCGGGCATCTGCCGGCTGACCGATCAGCTCGCGCTCGAGCTCCACGGCGCCGGCATCCGCGTCAACTGCGTCTCGCCCGAGCTGGTCTGGTCGCCCGAGCGGCTGGCCGAGGTCGAGGCCGAGGAGCGCCGCACCGGCACCAAGCACCCCGACCGCGACAACGTGCACCCCCCCGAGGACGCCGCCGAGCTCGCCGCTTGGCTCGCGTCGGACGAGAGCGCGCCGTTGACCGGCCGCGCGGTGTCCGTCAACGATCGCTGGTGGCGCGACCGCGCCGAGGTCGAGCGCGTGATCGCGAGCGTCCACGCCTACACCCTGAGGCGCGTCGACGCCGACGCCCGCGTGCCGCAATGACCGAGTTCGCCGTTGGCCGCGTCGTCCGCGGTGACGCGAAGGTCTACCACGTGCTCGTCGACGGCGAGGTGCGCCAGTTCGCCCCGCGCGGCAAGCTCTTCGACAACCTCTCCAAGGACGTGAAGAACCCCGTCGCGGTCGGCGACCGCGTGCGTGTCAGCCTGGACGGCGACCCGCCCGGCGTCGAAGAGGTGCTCCCCCGCGACAACTACCTGCCCCGGATCGCGTCTTCGCACGACCCGCGCGAGCAGGTGCTCTTCGCAAACGTCGACCAGCTGATCGTCATCGGCTCGGTGCAGAACCCGCGCTTCTCGTCGAACCGCACCGACCGCATCCTCGCCGCCTGCGAGTACTACGAGATCCCCGGGCGCCTGGTGCTGAACAAGGTCGACCTGGACAAGGAGGACCAGGCGGCCGACATCGCCGCGACGTACGAGGCGGCCGGCGTGCCGGTGATCCACACCTCGGCCTCCGAGGAGACCGGGCTGGAGGAGCTGGCCGAGCTCCTGCGCGGGCGCGTCACCGCCTTCTACGGCGCCTCGGGTGCGGGCAAGTCGACGCTGCTGAACGCGCTCCAGCCGGGGCTCAAGCTGCGGACGGGCAAGATCAGCCGCTACTGGGCCCAGGGCAAGCACACCACGACCTTCTCGCAGATGCTGCGCCTCGAGGCGCTCGACGGCTGGGCCATCGACACGCCCGGCATCCGGGTGTTCCGCCTGTACGGCATCAACAAGGCCGAGCTGCGCGACTGCTTCCCCGAGCTGGCGCCGTTCCAGGAGAAGTGCCGCTTCCCCGACTGCTCGCACGACCACGAGCCCGACTGCGCTGTGTTCGACGCCGTGGAGGCCGGCGAGATCTCGCCGACCCGCTACCAGAGCTACGTCGAGATCCTCGACGAGCTCGCGCCGCCGCCCGAGGACGACACGCCGGTCGAGCCGCCGGAAGGCTAGGCGCCCGCGGACTGCAGCGCGAAGCCGATCAGCCGGTAGAGCAGGCGCGCGCCGACGATCGCGTCCCAGCCGTCCTCGCCGGCGGGAACGCCGCGCGGCGCGACCTCGGTCAGGTCGAAGCCGACGATGCGCCGGCCCGAGCCGACCAGCGCGCCGAGCCACAGCATCGCCTCGTGCCAGCTGAGCCCGCCCGGCACTGGCGTGCCCGTGCCGGGGCACAGCGTGGGATCGAGGCCGTCGACGTCGAAGGTGACGTAGACCTCCTTCGGAAGCGACGAGAGCGCGTCGCGAATCAGCTCGAGCACGTTGCCGCCCACGATCCGGGCCGCCGCCCAGTCGTGGTCGAACACGGTGTGGATGCGGTCCGACGAGCGGATCGCGTCGAGCTCTTCGTCGCACAGATCGCGCACGCCCACCTGCACGAGCGGGCCGACGCCGTCCGTGCGTTCCAGCACGTTGTGGAGGATCGACGCGTGGGAGTAGGTGAAGCCCTCGTACGCGCGGCGCAGGTCGGCGTGGGCGTCGAAGTGGAGGATGCCGAGCCCCGGAAAGCGGCGCGCGTGCGCCGCGATGGCGCCCAGCGGGACGGAGTGATCGCCGCCGAGGGTGGCGACCAGCTTCCCCGAGCGGAGCGCCGCCTCGGTGCGCTCCTCGACCCAGGTGTTGAGCCGCTCGCCGAAGCGGTTGACCGTGTCGACGTCGCCCGCCTCGGCCGCGCGGGTCGCGGCGCTGTTCCACTCCTCGACCTCGGCCTCGATCGGCGCCATCCAGATGCCCTCGCGCCAGGGGTTGCCGGTCACGACGTCGCACAGGTCGACCTGGTGGCTCGCCCGCAGGATCGCCTCCGGCCCGCCGGCAGCCCCCTTTCGATAGGAGGCCGTCGCGTCGAAGGGCACCGGCAGGACGTGCACCCGGGCGCCCTCGGGGCCGGATTCCAGGCCGAAAAGGCCGCTCTCGGGGTCGGCAGGGGCGTTGGGATCCACGCTCATCGGGGCAGTCTAGCGGCGTAGCCAGGGCCCTCCGCAGCCGATAATGGGCGGCGAAGTGCTCATTCCGCGGCAATTCTCCAAGACCCCGCCGGGGCCCGTCGTTGGGAGCTGCGTGCCATGACGACGGACCCCCGCTCCCAAGGTGACCTGCTCTCCGCCTGGTGCGACGGCGACGCAGCCGCGTTCGACCGGCTCGTGTCGCTGTACGAGGCGCGGCTCCTGCGGCACGCCCGCTCGATCCTGGGCGAGTGCGCCGAGTACGAGGACGTCGTGCAGGAAGCGTTCCTGCGTTTGGCCAAGGCCCCTCCGACGCTCGCCGCGACCGGCGAAGCCGAGGCGGAGGAGGCCCAGCTCACCTCCTGGCTCTACAAGGTCACGAAGAACTGCTGCATGGACGCCCTAAGAAGCAACAACCGGCGCAAGAAGCGCGAGGAAGAGGTGGCCTTGACCGAGGCCACGTCGGGCGGCATCGCCCGGGTCGAGGAGGACGACACGCGCATGGCGGTCGAGCGGGGGCTGCAGAAGCTGCCGCTCGACCAACGCGAGGTGCTCGCGCTGCGGCTCTTCGGAGACCGCAGCTACAAGGAGATCGCCGAGATCACCGGCAAGAAGATCGGCACGGTTGGATGGCTGATCAGCGTCGGGCTCAAGGCGCTCCAGGGAGAGCTCGCAAGCCTGCTTCAGCCCCGCGCGGCGGGGCACGACACCACCGGCGACGCGCAGGTGGGCACCCTCCAAGGAGGTATGTGATGAGCGCATCCAACGACAAGAACCAGCACCAGGACACCGATCACACTCCGGACGGCGAGCGCGCCGACGAGGCCCAACGCCAGCACGAGCGGCTCTGCGCCTACGTCTTCGGCGAGGTCGACGACGCCGAGCGCGCGCGCATCGAGGCCGAGCTGGCCGCATCCCCCGAGCTGCGCGCCGAGCGCGAGCGCCTCGAGGCGACCATCTCGCTCGTCCGCGACGCGATCCCGTCCGAGGAGGCGCTGTCGGCGACCGCCCGCGAGGAGCTGCGCGGCGCCGCGGTGCGTCCGAGCGAGCGCGAGGGCGCCGTCGTGCATCCCTGGCCGGTGCAGCTGGCCCGCCACCCGGTGGCGCGCGCGGCGGCGGTGCTCGCGGTGCTGACCGGTGCGGCGACGCTCGCCTATTGGAGCGAGCACAACGCCGCGCCGACCGCCGTCTACCTCGGCGAAGAGCTGGCCCAGGCCAACCCCGCCGAGGAACGCATGGATGGCGCCGACGAGGAGCGGATCCAGAACGAGCTGGCCCCCGCGAAGCAGGCGACGGCCAAGCGCGACGGCGAGCGCGGCCTGAGCGGCGGGTTGGACGCGGTCCGCGTGGACTTCGCGCGGCCCCCGCTGGAGGCTCCCGAGGCCGAGGAAGCGCGTCGCTCGCTCGGACAGACCGAGGCGACCGAGCTCTTCTTCAGCGACGCCGGCGTCGATGCGGACCACGAAGAACTGAGCTCCGTCAACGAGTCCCTCAAGGAGGCCGACGCGCTCCTCTCGGGAGGGAACATGCCGGCCCCCAGCACGCTCCCCGAAAGTGGGGAAGTCGTCTTTGACTACGGCGCCGCGGCGTTCAAGCAGCCGACGGTGCAGGACCAGATCGGCGGGGTCACGCTCGAAGCGCTGGGCGCGGATCCGTCCACCGAGAGCCTGTCGGCGCTCGGCTACCTCGCCGGCGGCGAAGCGGGTGCCGCGGACACGCCGGTGGACCTCTACGGCTGGACGGCGGAAGAGCTCGCCAAGAAGCGCGGCCGCGAGAGCAAGGCGACGCGCGAGAACAAGGTGATGCTGGCCCGCACCGCTCCGGTTACGGGCGGCGGCGCCCAGGGCGATCAGGGCGGGGAGGTCTTCGTTGGCGCGAGGCTACATCGGCTCTCGGGCGGCCCTTCGACTCCGGGCCCGGCGGGCCCCTCTACGCCCGGCCCCCCCAGCTCCAGCGCGACGCCGACGCGGGGCGGCGGCGGCGGTGGCGGCACGGACCCGGCCTTCCGCGCCTTCACGGCGACCGAGACGCGCTCCGAGGACGCCCTCTCGCTCGGATCGAGCGCGCGGCGCAAGGACAAGAACACCTTCTCGTTCGAGAACCTGACCGCAGCGCTCGAGCTCGACGAAGAGATCGACGGCTTCTTCGTCGGCAAGGTCGAGCTCCGCGACGAGCGGTTCGGCCGCGAGCTCGTCGGAGGCCGCCGCGCCGTCGAGCTGGTCGGCCCCGAAGAGCGCCGCGCCTACAGCGACGAGATCATCCGCTTCTGCCGCGTTCAGCCGGACGAGACGCCCTCGATGATGTTCTTCCGCTGCTGGGGCGACAACCCGTTCGAGCTCGCGCAGCTCGACCCGCTGTCGACCTTCTCGGCCGACGTCGACACCGCGAGCTACACGCTGGCGCGCAACTACCTCAGCCGCGGAGTCATGCCTACCAAGGAGCAGATCCGCACCGAGGAGTTCGTCAACTACTTCGACTCCGGCGTCGCGGCGCCGCCCGCCGCGCCCTTTGCGCTGCACATGGACATGGCGCCGAGCCTCTTCGGCAAGAACGGCGAGTGGATGCTGCGCGTCGTCCTGCGCGGCAAGGAGGTCGACAAGGCCGACCGCCAGAACCTCGCGCTGACCTTCGTGGTCGACACGTCCGGCTCGATGAAGCAGGAGAACCGCATGGAGCTCGTCAAGCACGCGCTGCGGCTCCTGGTCGGCGAGATGTTCCCGGCCGACTCGATCGCGATCGTCGCCTTCTCGACCGAGGCGCGGGTCGTGCTCCCGATGACCTCCGCCTCGAACAAGGGCGTGATCGAGAGTGCGATCTACGGCCTGACCGCCGACGGCAGCACGAACGCCGACGCCGGCCTGCGGGTCGGCTACGAGATCGCCGGTGCGGGCCTGACGCCCGGCGCCAACAACCGCGTGGTGCTGCTGTCCGACGGCGTCGCCAACGTGGGCAACACCGACGAGACCTCGATCCTGGCCTCGGTCGAGCACCAGCGCTCGAAGGGCATCTACCTCAACACGATCGGCGTCGGGATGGGCAACCACAACGACGCGCTGCTCGAGCAGCTCGCCGACAAGGGCGACGGCATCTGCAACTACATCGACACACCCGACGAGGCCTACAAGGTCCTGGTGGAGAACTTCACCGGCGCCTTCCAGCCGATCGCGCGCGACGTGAAGATCCAGGTCGAGTTCGACCCGGCGCAGGTGCAGAGCTACCGCCTTCTGGGCTACGAGAATCGCACCGTCGCCGACGTCGACTTCCGCAACGACGCGGTCGACGCCGGGGAGGTCGGCGCGGGGCACCAGGTGACGGCGCTCTACGAGCTCGTGCGCATGCCCACGGCGACGAACGACGGCCCCCTGGCCACCGCGCGGGTGCGCTACAAGCCGCCCTTCGCGATCGACCGCGGCGAGATGGGCAGCGAGGCCCAAGAGGCCGCTGAGAAGGCCCAGGAGATCGAACGCGCCTTCGCCTTCCGCGAGGTCGCGACCGCCTTCCAGGGCACCGAGCCCGGCTACCAGCGCGCCGTGCTGATCGGCCAGCTGGCCGAGTTCCTGCGCCGCAGCGTGCACGCCCGCGGCGACTCCTACGCAACGCTCGTCCAGGAAGCCCTGCGCCTCCAGCGCGAGGCGACCGACGAGGACTTCGACGAGCTCTGCCAGCTGCTGGTGCAGCACCAGGCGCTCATCACCTCGCACCTGCCCGCCGACGACGAGATCGCCCGGGCGATCGAAGAGCTGACGCGCCACCACTACCTGCGCGGGCAGCTGGATCAGCTCCACCGGGAGGTCGACGAGCTCTCCGAGGAGGTCCTCGAAGAGATCCGCAGCGAGAACGAGTCGATCGAGAACCGCATCCGCGAGCTGATCGAGAGGCAGCTCGAATCCGCGCTCCAGCCGGAGAAGCCGCGGGTGCGCTGATTCGCCCCTTCCCAGCCGTCGCTCTCCCGCGTACCGTGCGCGGGAGAGCGATGAGTGCATCAAAGTGGATCGCGATCGGCGCCCTCTGGATGGGCGCCGCCGTCGTCTTGGGCGCCTTCGGCGCGCACGCCCTGAAGGACCGGCTGGTCGAGTCGGGACAGCTCGAGAACTGGCACACCGCCGTGCGCTACCAGGCGTGGCACGCGCTGGCGCTGGTGGCGGTGGGCTCGCTCTACCGCGGGCGTGCCTTCCCCGGAGCGGTCGGCTGGCTCTTCCTGCTCGGCAGCGTGATGTTCAGCGGCTCGGTCTACGGGCTGGCGCTCGACGGCCCCGGCGCGGTGTTGGGACCGATCACGCCGCTGGGCGGCGCGCTGATGATCGCCGGGTGGGCGACGCTCGCCTGGAAGAGCTGGCGCGACGAGGGCTAGCAGACGCGCTCGACGAGCGACCTCATCGCCGCGGCGATCGCGTCCGCCTGCGCCTCGGTCGTGCAGGCGGGCGGCAGAGCGTAGAGCACGTTGCCCAGCGGCCGCAGCAGCACCCCCTCCTCGATCGCCGCGCGCCGCAGCTTGGGGCCGAGGGCGGCCAGGTAGCCGCCGGCGTCGTCCTCCGGCGGCCGCAGCTCGAGTGCCACGATGCCGCCGGTGCGGCGCAGCTCGGACACGCGCGGGTCGTCGCGCAGCACGGCCACGCCCTCCTCGATGCGCGCGCCGATGCCGTCGAGCTTGCCGGGCACGTCTTCGCCAAGCGTCACCCTGAGCGACGCGCGCGCCACCGCGCAGCCGATCGGGTGCGCGGTGAACGTGTGCCCGTGGAAGAAGGCCCGCGAGCGGTCGGTCGAGTGGAAGGCCTCGAACACCTCCTCGGTCGTGAGGGTGGCCGAGAGCGGCATCATGCCGCCGGTCAGGCCCTTGGCTAGGCACACGTAGTCGGGCGTGATCCCGGCCTGCTGGTGCGCGAAGAGGCTGCCCGTGCGCCCGAACCCGGTCATCACCTCGTCGGCGATCAGCGGGATGCCGGCGTCGTCGCACGCCGAGCGCGCGGCCGCGACGAAGGCGGGCGGGTGCATGCACATGCCGGCCGCGCCCTGCACCAGCGGCTCGAGGATGAAGCCGGCCGCGCGCTCGCCGAGCTCTTCCAGCGCGGCGCGCAGCGAGTCCTCGCTGGGCTTCACATGGCGCACTTCGAAGAGCAGCGGCGCGAAGGTTGTGAAGAAGGGGTCGGGATCGCCGATCGCCATCGCGCCGAACGTGTCGCCGTGGTAGGCGCCCTCGAGCGCGATGAACACCGTGCGCTGGGGCTCACCGCGGTGGACCCAGCGCTGGTAGGCCATCTTGAGCGCGACCTCGACCGCGGTCGATCCGTTGTCGGAGAAGAACACGCGCGACAGCCCCGGCGACGAAACCGCCAGGAGCTCCTCGGAAAGCGCGACCGCAGGCTCGTGCGTCGTGCCCGCGAACAGCACGTGGTCCAGCGTGCGGGCCTGCTCCGCCATCGCCTCGACCAGCGCCGGATGCCCGTGGCCGTGGAGCGTCGCCCACCACGACGAGATCCCGTCGATCAGCTCGCGCCCGTCGGCCAGCGTCAGCACCGCGCCCTCGGCGTGCGTGACGGCGAACGGGCTCGGCTCCGCGCCGTGCTGGGTGTAGGGGTGCCAAAGGTGGCGCGCGTCGCGCTCGATCAGGTCCTTCACGGTGCGAACACCTCCGCGAGGTCGTTGCGGTCGAGCCAGCGGTCGAGCGCCTCCTCGTCGAGGAGCTCGAAGAAGGGCACCTCGAACACCCGCGTCAGCGCGCCCATCTCGCGCAGCGTCTCGCGGTTCGAGGGATGCGTCTCGCCGACGAGGAAGAGCGCGCGCGGCTCGAGGTGGCGCGCACGCAGCGCCTCCAGCGTCAGCAGCGTGTGGTTGAGCGTGCCGAGCCCCGAGCGCGCGATGAGCACGAGCGGCGGCTTGGCGCGCTCGAGCCAATCGGCCTGCGTGACGCCGGCGGTGCCGCCCTTGCCCATCACGTAGGGCACGAGCAGGCCCCCGGCCAGCTCGACGATGTGCATGGCCTCGGGCACCAGGCGGCGTAGCGACAGCAGGCCCTGGTCGAGCCGTTCGGGCTCGATCGCGACGCCCGCGGCGGCGGCGGCCTCGTGCGGCGAGGCCGGCAGCGGCAGGCTCCACGCCGGGCGCAACAGCTCGTGCGGCTCGGCGCCGGACAGGCGCTGCACCTCGTCCGTGTCGCTGTCCTCGCCGGTCTGGACGGCCTTCCAGTAGCGCACGGGTCCCGCGCGCCGCGCCCCGCGCACCAGCAGCGCGCTGACGACCGTCTTGCCGATGCCGGTGTCGGTGCCGACGACGAAGAGCACCGGCGCGAGCGGCTTAGGCTGGGTCTCTTGCGCACTCCAGCCGCGCTCGCGGATGCCGCGCACGAGGTCGTCGACCTCGGCCTCGGTGTTGGAAGCGTGGGCGACGATGCGCAGGCGCGACGAGCCCTCGGGCACGGTCGGCGGACGCACCGCGCGCACGTCGAGCCCGCGCTTGCGCAGGTCGCCGGCGAGCTCCATCGCGCGCTCCGAGTCGCCGATCGGCAGCGGCACGATGGCGCCGCCGGGAGGCGTGAGCCCGAGCTCGCTCGCGACCGTGGACGCGACCTCGTGTACCTTCGCGCGCTCGCCTTCCGCCTGCGCGCACACCTCGATCGCGCGGGCCAGCGCCGCCGCGACCGAAGGCGGCGGCGAGGTGGTGAACAGGAAGCTGCGCGCGCGGTGCAGCAGCAGGTCGACCAGCGTGCGGCTCCCGACCACGAACGCGCCGCCGACGCCCAGCGCCTTGCCGCCGGTCACAACGCGGGCCGCGAGGCGCTCGCCCGTCGGCCCGGCCTCCGCGGCCGCGCTCCACGCGCCGGCGCCGCGCGGGCCGAGCAGGCCGGCCGCGTGCGCCTCGTCGACCACGAGCCAGGCGTCATGCTCGGCGCACACGGCGTGGAGCTCGGCCAGCGGCGCCAGGTCGCCGTCCATGCTGAAGATCGACTCGGTAACGACCAGGCGCCGGCGGGCCCCGCGCGAGCGGCCCAGGCGGCGCGCGAGGTCGTCGAGGTCGAGGTGCGGGTAGACCTCGACGCGCGCCCGCGACAGCCGCGCCGCGTCGACCAGCGAGGCGTGGTTCAACGCGTCGGAGAACAGCACGTCGCCGCGCCCAACCAGCGCCCCGGCGACGCCTAGGTTGGCCTGGTAGCCGCTGGGGAAGAGCAGCGCGGCCTCGGCGCCAAGCCACTCGGCCGCGGCTCGCTCGGCCGCGGCGTGCGCCGGTCCCCCGCCGCCAAGAAGGCGCGCCGCGCCGGCGCCCGCGCCGTGCTCGGCCAGCGCCGCGCGCGCGGCCTCGACGACGTCGGGATGGCGCGCAAGGCCCAGGTAGTCGTTGCTGACGAAGTCGGCGCGGTGCGGCGCGGCGGCATCGTCGAGGGTGCGCCGCAGCCCGGCCTCCTCCCACGCCTCGAGCTCGCGCCCGAGCTCCGCGTCGAGCGGCGTTTCCATAGCGGTCAGCGCGCGCGCTGCTCGGGACCGGCGGGGCGCAGGCCGAGCTTCGCGAAGAGCGCCGCGTCGCTGGCGGGCTCGGGGTTGGGCGTGGTGAGGAGCTCACCTCCCACGAAGATCGAGTTCGCGCCGGCGAGGAAGGCCAGCGCCTGGGTCTCTTCGCTCATCTCGGTGCGGCCGGCGCTCAGGCGCAGGATCGAGCGTGGCATGAGGAGGCGCGCGACGGCGATGACCCGCACGAACTCCGACCAGTCAACCTCCTCGGCGCCTTCGAGCGGCGTGCCCTCGACGCGCAACAGCTCGTTGATCGGCACGCTCTCGGGCGGCGGGTCGAGGGTCGCGAGCTGCTGCAGCAGCTCGGCGCGCCCGCGCCGGCCTTCGCCCAGGCCGAGGATGCCGCCGCAGCACACGCTCATCCCGGCGGCGCGCACGCGCTCGAGGGTCGCGAGCCGGTCGGCGAGCGTGCGCGTCGTGATGACCTCGCCGTAGTGGCTCTCGCCGGTGTCGAGGTTGTGGTTGTAGTAGTCGAGCCCGGCCTCGCGCAGCCTGCGCGCCTGATCGTTGTTCAGCATGCCGAGGGTCGCGCACGTCTCGAGCCCGAGCTCCTTCACGCGCCGCACCATCTCGAGCACGCGGTCGAACTCGGCGCCGTCCTTTACCTCGCGCCACGCGGCGCCCATGCAGAAGCGGTCCGCGCCGCTCTTGCGCGCCGCCTCGGCAGCGGCGACGACCTCGTTGACCACGGCGAGGGGCTCGCGCTTCACCGGCGTCGCATGGTGCGCGCTCTGCGAGCAGTACCCGCAGTCCTCCGGGCAGCCGCCGGTCTTGATGCTCAGGAGCTGCGAACACTGCACGCGGCTGGGGTCGTGGTGCTCGCGATGCGTGCGCGCCGCCTCGAACACGAGGTCGAGCAGCGGGCGCTCCAGCAGCCGCTCGACGTCATCGACCGAGGGCGCGCCGGGGGCGTGGGCGGGAATCGGCTCCGATAGCGTCATGGGGCGGGGATTCTAGCGGGATGGCAACCCTCTCGCGAGGCGTGCGCCCTATCCTGGCCGCCCCGATGACCGACAAGGCGAAGCCGACCAACTACTGGGACTACATCCGGGTCGAGGAGCTCCTGGACCTCCAGGGCGGCCTGGAGGCCGAGGAGAGCCAGCTCAGCAACGACGAGGTCGTCTTCATCACGGTCCACCAGGTCTTCGAGCTCTGGTTCAAGCTGATCATCCGCGAGCTCAAGGCGGCCCGGAACCTGTTCAAAGAGGAGCGCGTCTCGGAGCAGGAGCTGTCCGGAGTGGTCAGCGGTATCCGGCGGATCATCACGATCCTGCAGCGCTGCGCCGACCACTTCGCGGTCATCGAGACGCTGACGACGCGCGACTACCTGGCGTTCCGCGACAAGCTGATGCCGGCCAGCGGGTTCCAGAGCGCGCAGATGCGCCAGATCGAGATCCTGATGGGCCTCGACGACGAGGACCGCATCCCGCTCGGCCTCGAGGAGAACTACCGCGAGGCGCTGCGCTCGCACGACGGGACCGAGTCCTCGGCGTCGCGCCGCGTCCAGGAGCAGGAGTCGGACCGCCCGACGCTCGCGGACGCCTGCGCCGAATGGCTCTACCGCACGCCGATCCTCGGCCAGGGGCCGAACGAGGCGGAGGGTAAGGAGCAGCTGGAGCGCTTCCTCGAGCTCTACATCCAGGCGCACCACCTGGAGGTGGATCACACCTGCGAGCTCGCGCTCGAGCGCACGCGCGAGGAGCCCGACCGCGTGCGGCTCCTCGAGCGCTACGCCGCCGAGAAGAAGGCGATCGAGGAGTTCCTGCACCCGACCGAGGCCCAGGGAGGAGCGCGCCGCCAGCGCATCCGCGCGGCGATGCTCTTCATCGTGTCCTACCGCGAGCTCCCGCTGCTCGCCTGGCCGCGCGAGGTGCTCGGCTCGCTGATCGCGCTCGAGCAGGCCTTCCTGATCTTCCGCCAGCGACACGCGCGCATGGTCGAGCGCATCATCGGCCGGCGCACCGGCACCGGCGGGAGCGCGGGCGTCGAGTACCTCGATCAGACGGCGCTGACCTACCGCGTCTTCCGCGACCTGTGGGCCGTGCGGACGTATCAGGTGCGCGCGGAAGCGATCCCGCCGATCCCGAACCCCGACTACTACGACTTCCGCAACGGCTAGGGCGCGCACGCCGATGACGGGTCGCACCATCTTCCTCACCGGCGCCACCGACGGGATCGGGCTCGCGCTCGCGACCCTGTGGGCGCAGCGCGGCGAGCGGCTGATCCTGCACGGCCGGCGAGCGCCCGAAGAGCTGCCGGCCGAGCTCCTCGACCGGGGCTCCTACTGCCAGGCCGATCTCGCCGACGCGGACGCGGCGGCGAAAGCGGTGGCGCACCTGGACGAGCGCGGAGTCGACGCGCTCGACCTGCTCGTGCACAACGCGGGCGTCGGCTACTACGGCGAGGTCGGCGCCCAGCCGTCGCGCAACATCGCGGGCCTGCTGCGGGTCAACCTCGAAGCGCCGCTCGCCCTGACGCACGCCCTGCTGCCGCGGCTGGAGCGCGCGGGCGGGCGCCTGGTGCTGATCAGCTCGATCGCGGCCGCGGTGCCGTGCCCGGACTATGCGGTGTACGCCGCGTCGAAGGCCGCGCTGGAGGGCTTCGCGCGCGCGCTGCGGATCGAGCTCAAGGGCCGCGTCGGCGTCCAGGTCGTGCGCCCGGGCCCCACCCGGACCGGGATGCACAGCAAGATCGGAGCGCCGCCGGAGAAGGTCCCGGCCGAGCGCTTTCCGGCCGCGCCGAGCGTCGCCGCGGGCATCGCGCGCGCGATCGACCGCGGCCACCGGCGCGCGACGATCGGCCTGGGCAACCGCGCGCTGGGGGCCGCGGGCGCGCACCTCGCGGCACCGCTGGACGCGCTGATGCGGAGGAAGCGGACGCGATGAGCCGCTGTGCGATCACCGGCGCGGCGGCGGGCATCGGGCGCGCGCTGGCCCTTGAGCTCGGCGCCGCCGGGCACGACGTGCTGGGGCTGGACGTGGATCGGTCCGCCTCCGAGGCGACGGCGGACGAGCTGCGCTCCCGCGGCGTCGAGGCCAGCTTCCTGCACGCCGACCTCGCCGCCCCGGCGGGCGCCGAAGCCGCCGCGGCCGAGCTTGTTGCGGCGGTCTCCGCAAACGGCACGCTGGACGTGCTGGTGCACAACGCGGGCATCAATGCGGTCGGCGCCTTCGCCGAGTCCGACCTCGCGGCCCAGAAGCGCGTCCTGGCGATCAACCTGACCGCGCCGCTGATCCTGACCGCGCGCCTGCTCGAGGCCGGCGCCGTCGGCGCGGGCGGCACGATCGTGTTCGTCTCCTCGCTGTCGCGCTTCGTGGGCTATCCCGGCGCGGCCGCGTACGCCGCGAGCAAGGACGGGTTGGCCTCCTACGCGCGCAGCCTGTCGGTCGCGCTCGCTCCGAGCCGGATCCACGTCCTGACGGTCTACCCCGGCCCAACGCGCACCGAGCACGCCCGCCGGCACAGCCCCGCCGGCTCGTCCGAGGAGCGCCGCATGCCGCCGGAGGAGCTCGCGCGACGCATCCGGAGGGCGATCGACGCCCGCCGCCGCGTGCTGGTACCGGGCGCCGCGAACGCGTTCTTCGCCACGCTGGGCCACGTCGCACCGCGCGTCGCCGAGGGCGCGATGCGGAAGGCGATCTTCGACAAATTGCCGACGGGCCCGCGCTAGGCGCGAGCCCGTCCCCCTGCCGCCGGAAGAGGTCCCCGGCGCAACCCGCGGCGCGTGCCGCGCTATTTCTTGACGTCGTTCAGGTCCCAGTCGTAGTCGAGGTGCTTGATCTTCGCGTCCTTGAGGAACGCGGCGTCCTCCTCGGGAGCGAAGCGGATCAGGTAGTCCCGCACGCTGCCCGCGTCGCGCTCGAAGTCCTCGCTGAACCACTTGAAGATCTCGGAGATCTCCGCCCGCTTCTTGTCGCGGTTGAAGCGGTTGCGACGCTTGTCGACGACGAAGGCGCGCATCTGCTTGTTGAGCTGCTCCTCGAGCTTCGCGGCGACGAAGGCCTCACCGAGCAGCGGCGGGCAGCTGAACGACGCGCAGTTGATCGCCGCGTGGACGCGGGCGTCCTTGAAGCGCTCCCGCAGGATCCCGTGCTCGATGTCGTTCAGCGACATCTTGTCGCGCGTGCCCTCGGGGTGGTGCGCCTTCATCTTGATGAACTCGTTGTCGAAGACGCTCTTCAGGCCGAACGCGCCCGACAGGTCCTTGATGCTGTCGACCGGATAGTTGTCGATCACCTTCAGGATCGTGTGCGCGTTGTAGACGTTGATCCAGAAGGCGTAGCGCTCGTTCTTGCTCCAGTCCTTCAGGTCGTCCGGCTTCACCGTCTGGAGCTGCTTGATGTAGTCGTCCAGCTTGCCGCGGTCCTTCTTCAGCGCGGCGTAGTCGAAGCGATCGTCTTTCACGTGCTCCTGGAGCACCTCGTTCCACAGCCTGTGGGACTGATCGAACTCGGCGGCGGTTGCCTGCACGGCCGACTCGGTCGGCGGAGCCATGCCGGGCTGGCTGAGGTTCGCGAGCGCGGCGAGGGCGAAGATCGAGAGAAGCATGAGAACCGCCTCCTGGGCAGGGATTCGGGGACGAGAGCGCAGCGTACGTTCGCGAAGGTGGGGGCGGCAACGGTCCCGGGGTGGGGCTCCGAAGGAGTGAAGGAGGTGGGAGCCGTGCCGCCCCCCGGAGAGAGACCTGCACTACGGCGCCACCTCCAGGCTGTGACGCTAGTCCAGGTGCGCCCGGTCCGAGTCCCCCATCTCGACCCCGCCGTTCGGGAAATACTCGCTCCAGCGCCGGTCGACGAGCGCGGCGGTGTCCGGGTCGCAGAAGAGCTCCTCGGGGTACCAGGGCTTGCAGCGGGCGTCGATCAGGACCGGCGGCGTGAAGGACGGATGGTTGTGGACGAGCTCGACCGCCGCAGCGTGCACGTCGGCCGACGGGTTGAAGCGCGTAAAGGTCGTCCAAAGGAAGTTCATCGAGCTCTTCGCCGCGCGCTCGGCGTCGTCGGTGAGGACCAGCAGCGGCCAGTCCCGCAGGGCCGGAAGGGCTGCCAAGGCCGGCCCGATGTCCGGCGCCTGGGCGTAGGGCTCGGCCTCGATCACCAGGCAACCCGGGGAGAAGACGCGCGCCGCACGGATCTCGGGGGGCAGCGCGCCTGAGAGCTCGCGCGGCAGGCTGCGGATCGGCTCACCGACGCCGAGCAGCACTCCCTTGCCGCCTTCGTTGACCTTCGGCCCCGCATAGTCGAGCGAGTCCATCGACAGGTTGGCGAAGAGGAAGAGGTCGGTGCGGAAGTCGGCGCGCTCGAGCACGTGCGTAAGCACCGCGCGGAAGTCGCGCAGGTCGATCGGCTCGGACACCGCCAGCAGGAACTTGGTCAGCGACAGCTGCCCCTCGCCCAGGATGCGGAACGCGCTGGCCATCGCCTCGCGGCGATAGCGCTCGTGGACGACCGCGGCGGCCAGCGAGTGGTAGCCGGTCTCCCCGTAGCTCCAGAGGTCGCGGACGCCGGGCATCGCCAGCGGAAGCAGCGGAGCCAGGAGCTCCTGGAGATAGTCGCCCAGGAAGAAGTCCTCTTGCCGCGGCTTGCCCACGACGGTGGCCGGGAAGACCGCGTCGCGCCGGTGCAGCAGGGTGTGGCAGGTGAAGAGCGGGTAGTCGTGGGTCTCCGAGTAGTAGCCGTAGTGATCGCCGAACGGTCCCTCGGGGCGGCGAGCACCGGGCGCGACCTCGCCGACCAGCGCGATCTCGGCCTCGGCGATGACCGGCAGGGGCCCGTGCGCGGTCTGCGTGATGCCGAGCTTGCGCCCCAGCAGGAGGCTGGAGAGCAGCATCTCGGGCACGTTCTCGGGCAGCGGGGCGATCGCACCCAGGGTGACCGCCGGGGGACCGCCGAGGTGGATCACCACCGGCAACGGCCGCCCGGCCGCCTCGGCCGCGGCGAGGTGGAAGCCGCCGCCCTTGCCGATCTGCACGTGCAGGCCGGTGTGTCCGTCGTCGAAGATCTGGATCCGGTACATGCCCAGGTTCGACGGGCCCTCGTCGTGCGGTTCGGTGTAGACGAGCGGCAAGGTGAGGAAGCGCCCCCCGTCGCGCGGCCAGCTGCGGATCGCCGGCAACTCGGTCAGCCGCGGCGGGGTCTGGGCAACCTCGGCCACCGGACCCCGGCGGCGCTTCAGGCCGACCTTGGCGAGGCTCCCGAAGAGACCGCGCTTGTTCCAGAGCGCGCCCAGGCTGGGCGGCAGCAGCTCCTCGGGCAAGCGCGCAACTTCGGCGATCAGCTCGCCGGGCCTGCGGCCGAAGGCACGCTCGACCCGGCCTGCGGTGCCGTAGAGGTTGGTCACGGCGGGCAGGCTCGCCCCCCGGACGCGGTTGAAGCGCAGCGCCGGCCCGCCGGCGGCGATGACCCGTCGGTGGATCTCGGCCAGCTCGAGCTCGGGATCGACCTCGGCTTCGATGGTGACGAGGTCGCCCGCCCCCTCCAGCTCGCGGAGGAAGGCGCGCAGGTCGGGAGGCGCGGCGGAGGGCATCGGCTTTTTGGGGCGGACCGTTTCCGGGATCGGCGGCCCGCCGGGGGCCGCTTCGCTCCCGCGGGCGGCGGAGAGGCGAAAAGTCCGCGCAAAAATGCGCAACCGAACCGCCCCCAACCCGGTCCAGCCGCCAGTCCCCGGGTGGTCGGGGGCGGAAGGTGGGATGGCGGCATCCTAGCTGTCGTCGAAGGGGCTTTCCCCCCCACTCCCCGGAACCTCGACAGCTCGCCGAGGTTGGGGGACGATGGGGAGCCCCCTCCGGCCCCGCCCGACCCGAGGCCGCCGAGACTCCGGCAGGGAACGCGTCATGCTCAGCCTCCTCCTCACTCCGCTCCTCTTCCCGGTCGCCGCGCCCCAGGACCCCGCCACGCCTGAGCCCGCACCGGAGCGCACCGAACCGGTCCAGCGCGCCGATGGCTGGAACGCCGAGCTCGCCGAGCACCTCCTCAACCGGGCCGGCTTTGGCGCGCGCCCGGACGAGGTCGAGCGCGCCGTCGCACTCGGCCGGGCCGCCTTCGTCGACGATCTGCTCGAGCGCCGGGTGCCCCGCGGCGAGTACTTCTTCGAAAACGTCGCCGCCCGCCGGTCCGAACGGAAGATGAGCGAGGTCATCGAGTTCGACGCCAAGGCCAAGCGCGAAGTCCGCAAGCGCAAGCGCCGGTCCGACGACGAGCAGCTGTCCGACTACGGCGCGTGGTGGATCGAGCGCATGCTGTCCGGCGAGGATCCGCTGCGCGAGAAGATGACGCTCTTCTGGCACGGGCACTTCGCCACTTCGCAGCAGACGGTCAAGAACTCGTTCGAGATGATCCAGCAGAACGAGCTCTTCTACGCGCACGCGCTCGGACGCTTCGAGGACCTCTTGCAGGGGGTCGTCCGCGACCCTGCGATGCTCGAGTACCTCGACAACGACGAGAACAAGAAGTCGAGCCCCAACGAGAACCTCGCGCGCGAGCTGATGGAGCTCTTCACCCTGGGCGAGGGCAACTACTCCGAGCGCGACGTCCAGGAGGCGGCGCGCACGCTGACCGGGTGGTCCGACGGGGGCGGCAAGTTCCGCGTCATCAAGAAGCGCCACGACGACGGCGACAAGACCGTGCTCGGGCGCACCGGCCCCTTCGACGGCGACGACCTGGTTCGCATCCTGCTCGAGCAGCCCGCCTGCGGCGCGTTCCTGGCGGGCAAGCTGCTCGCGTGGTTCGAAGGCGTCGAGCCCGATCCCGACCGCGCCGGGTTCTACGGCGACTTCCTCGCCGCCAACGACTACGACGTGACCGCGTTCCTGCGCCGGCTCTTCAACGACCCCGCCTTCTACCGCGACGAGATCCGTGGGAACCGCATCGCCGGGCCGGTCGAGCACCTGGTCAGCACCTCGCGGCGGCTGGGCATCGAGCCGCCGTCGCGCTTCCTTCTGGCCAGCGGCACCGCGCTTGGGCAGCGGCTGTTCTTCCCTCCCAGCGTCAAGGGCTGGGACGGAGGCGAGGCGTGGATCAGCACGTCGAGCTTCATGCAGCGCGGCAACCTGGCCGGCGTGCTGCTGGGAGTCGTCGATGTGGACGACATCGTGAACGACTACGGGCCGCTCGAAGACGAAGCGCAGATGGACGCGGACGCCGCCCCCGACGCCGCGATGGAGCCCGCAGGAGGCGGGTGGGGCGCAGACCCGGCGGCGTCGATGGACGAGATGGGCGATGCGGTCGCGATGGAGGACATGCAGGCGGACGCCATGGAGCCGCAGGGCTCGCCCTCGCGCAAGCTCGGCGACCTGCAGGCGCTGAAGGGGCTCCGCAGCATGAAGTGGCGCCCGCGCATCAACCTGACCACGCGGCTGGCCGAGGCTAAGAAGCGCAAGGACGGTGCGATGGTGCGCTGCCTGGCGGACGAGCTCCTGGCGCTGCCTCTGTCGAAGGAGACGCGCGACTTCCTCGTCGCGGAGCTGCGCGAGAAGCGTCGCTCGCAGGGCATCAAGAACGGGCAGCTGCTCAAGAAGCCAGAGGTCGCCGAGCCGATCCTGCGCGACCTCGCGCACCTCATGCTCAGCCTCCCCGAGGCACAGCTCAACTAGGCGGAAGACGACATGAAGCGCAAAGCAGGCATCGATCGCCGTCAGGCGCTGCGCGCCGCGGCCGCCTTCGGAGCCCTCGGCAGCATGGCCGGCCGCCCTTGGGCGCTCGGCGGTCCACGCCTGCTGGCGGCCGATCCCGACGCCGAGCGCGAAGGCGACGGTGCGGTCCTGGTGCTGGTGCAGCTCTCCGGCGGAAACGACGGACTCTCGACCGTCGTGCCGTACGCGGACGACGCGTACCACGCCGCGCGTTCGACGACGCGCATCGACCAGGACGAGGTGCTGCCGCTCGACGACTACGTCGGCCTGCACCCCGCGCTCGGCGGCCTGCGCGGCCTCTACGACGAGGGGCGGATCGCGATCGTGCAGGGCTGCGGCTATCCGCGCCCGAACCGCTCGCACTTCAAGTCGATGGAGATCTGGCACTCGGCCGATCTGCGCGGCCGTGCGGCGGGGCAGGGTTGGGTCGGGCGGCTCTGCACGGCGGCCTTCGGCGACCGCACCGAGGCTTCGCGGCTGGTGCACATCGGCGGAACCGTGCCGTTCTCGCTCTATTCGCCCGTGCACGGCGCGTCATCGTTCGTCGTGCCCGAGGGCTACCGCTGGATCGGCAAGGAGGACGAGGTCGCGGGCTACGACGCCGACGAGCGCCGCAAGCCGTCCGGCAAGAGCCGGCTCGACTTCCTACGCGGCGTGCTCTCCGACGCCCGCGAGTCGTCCAAGGCCATCCGCACTGCGGCGGCGAGCTACCGTCCGAAGGTCGACTACCCCGACGACTCGTTCGGACTCGACCTCCGCGCGGCCGCGGCGCTGGTGCGGGGCGACGTGGGCGCGCGGGTGCTCTCGGTCGAGCTGCGGGGCTTCGACACGCACTCCTCGCAACGCTCGCCGCACAACACCCTGATGCGTCGGCTCGACCACGGGCTGTCGGCGTTCCTGCGCGACCTGGGCTCCGGCGAGGAAACCCGCGACGTCGTCGTCCTCGCCTTTTCGGAGTTCGGGCGCCGCGTGCAGGAGAACGGCTCGCGCGGCACGGACCACGGCGCGGCGGGGCCGATGTTCGTCGCCGGCACGCGTGTGCGCGGCGGCCTGCACGGCGCGCACCCGTCGCTGGTCGAGCTCGAGGGCGGCGACCTCGTGCACACCACCGACTTCCGCGCCGTCTACGGCGCCGCGATCGAAGCCTGCTTCGGCGTGCGCACCGCCGACGTGCTCGGCGCTGGGACGAAGCCGCTCGACCTGTTCTCCTGACGCCGCAAGCCGCGCTCAGGCGGCGTGCAGCATCGTGTGCAGCCTCATGATGGCGGCGCGGTCGATCTCGAGCTCGAGCGACGGGTAGGCGGCCGTGAACTCCGACCAGCGGAAGTCCGCCCAGCGGGGGTCGAGGCGCAGGCGCTCGTCGTGGCTGCTCGTGTGGAAGCCGAAGTTCCACTCGACGACCTCCTCGTCGCCGACCAGCCAACGCGCCGGCATCTGAAGATCGATCAGCTCGTTCGGCTTGGAGATGCCCACGTCATCCATCACCTCGCGCCGGATCGCGGTCTCTAGCTTCTCGCCGAATCCGATCGGGCCGTGGATCGGAGTCCAAAAGGCCTCGATGCCCTGCGCACCGCGCAGGAGCAGGTATTCGGGACGGCTCCGCTCGTAGCGGAACACGAAGACACGAATCCGGTGGATGAGCTCAGACATGAGGACGAGAGGGGGCCTCTGCGAACGCGCGTCGCCGGTGGACGTGCGCGACACGGGTTCTATCGGCCCGGCGGAGGCGTCGTTCTGGAGCTATTCTGCCTTCTCCGTCGAGTCTCCGCTGGCTCGGCCCGCG
Organism: Planctomycetota bacterium; assembly: GCA_039029355.1. Lineage (GTDB taxonomy): Bacteria > Planctomycetota > UBA1135 > UBA1135 > JBCCGI01. The sequence goes on along the minus strand of JBCCGI010000014.1, from coordinate 57,416 downwards.
TCACCCGATTCGCCGGATTTGCCCTTGCGCGCCTTCGCACGCTTCGCCTCGTCGGCGATCGTGACGTAATCCAGGAGAGCCGGCGAAGGAGCACTCGGCGAGACCATGACGAGGCGCGCGGTGCGGCGCAGCGCCTCGACCGAGTTGAACAGTCCGCGCACTTCGCTCTCGAGCTCGCGGAGCTCGATGTAGCCGAGATAGCCGGCGCCGTGCAGCGGATCGATCAGCGCCGTACGCACCTCGAACGCCGCCGTCTCGGCGTCGACCGAAGTCAGCAGCCGGAACTCCTCGACCACGTCCTGCTCCTCACGGCGATCGGTGTGCAGGAGCAGCGCCGCGTACATGCGCGCCGCCTCGAACAGGCGGTTGCGACGGATCTCCGCCGCGAGCGCCTCGTCGCCGGCGAACGGGTTGATGGTGGGCTTGGCGCGCACGACCCAGTCGGCGGCGTACAGGCCCCAGGCCTCGCGCTGGCAGCGGTTCCACGCGGTGCGCTGCGCGAGGCGTTCGCTGGTGCGCGACCAGTGCTCCCACAGGGCCTCGCCCGGGAAGCCGTACTGCAGGAGCAGCGCGCGCTGGTTCGGCACGCCCATGCGGGCGAAACGCGACGCCTGCACCCCGCGCGCCCAGCCGAGCCCGCGGTAGGAGAACACCAGCCCCGCCTCCATGCCGCCGCGCATCGCGACGATCGGAGCGGGGAAGGAGTAGGACACGCGCTCCCGGCAGCTGACCTGTGGCTCCTCGCCCTCGACGATCGCCAGCGCGATGAGTAGCTCCCACGCCTGGGTCAGCGTCTCGTCCTGCACGCGGCAGAGCGCGGCCTCGGTCAGCTGCTCGGGCTTGGGCGGCGGCGCCTGGCGGTAGCGGCCGAGCGAAGTGTCGAGCGCGGCGATGTCGCGGAGCAGGCGGATCTTCAGCGGTGCCAGCTCGAGCTCCGAACCCGACAGCTCGGACACCAGCCGGTGCCAGCCCTTCGAGCCCAGAACGCGCGTGCCTTCGTCCTGCGCGGCGACCGAGCCGAGCCAGGTGCGGAACGCGCCGATCGCGAGCACCGCGTCGTCGTTCGCGTCTTCGAGCGCCCGCCAAGCCTCGGCCGGCGGGCCGCGCTCCTCGAGCGCGGGAATCAGCTCGGCGGTGAGCATGAACTCCAGCTCGCCGGCGAGGAGCGCGGCATACGCGCTCGCCTGCGGCGTGGGGAAGACCAGCGACTCCTTCGCCTGCAGCAGGAACTTCGGGATCGTGCGCAGGTGAGCCGTGACGAGCGCCATCCGGCGCGGCGGCGCCAGGTCGGGCGCGTCGACCAGCCCGCGCAGGAGATCGAGCATCTCGCGCAGGTAGCGGTCGGGGCTCCAGCGCTCGGCCGGAACCAGCGAGTCCAGCCGGTCTTCGGCGCGGATCCAGGCCCGGATCCACTCGAAGTCGAGCCGGCGCAGCGGCTCCAGGTCCTCCCAGGGCACCATCGCGAGCTCGGCGGCACTGCGCTCCAACGTGCTCTGCCAGGCGAGCCCGGTCTGGTTGCCGATCTCCAGCGGCTTCTCGTCCGCCGGAGGCAGCCCGCGGCGGCGGGCGAGCGACGGATGGCGCTCGATCAGGACCGCGCCGAGGTCGAGCTCCACGTCGCGCAGGCGCTCGGAGGCGACCTCGGAGCGCGGCTTCGGCGGCGGCGCTTCCTCGTCGTCCTGGCCCTTGGCGTCTTTTCCGCCCTGGCCCTTGCCCTGCTTCTTCTTCTTGCCCTTGCCCTTCTTCTTCTTGGGAGGAGTGCCCTGGCGGCCCTGCCCCTCCTGTGCCGCTCGCCCCACGGCCGGCCAGGCCGCCGGCGCGGGAGGGTGGTACGGCTGCAAGAGGGCGGCGGCTACGATGCAGGAGATCATCACCCCTAGTTTGTCGGCCAAGACGGCCGGGAGGTCCAGGGCACGATCCCGCGATGAACGATCGCTTTAGGAACAGGGGCTTTCTGAGCCGCCCAGGGGCGCTCTCCCCGGCGCTGGAGCGGGTGCTCGCGCGCCTCGACAAGCTCGTAAACCTAGAGCGCGCCGACCGTTCCGAAGGCGCGGCGGGTGCGGGCGCGGTGCGCCGGGTCGATCTGCGGCCGGTCCGGGATCTGCTGGAGCGCCTCGGAGACCCCCAGAACGCCTTTCCGGCCGTCCATGTCGCGGGCACCAAGGGCAAGGGCTCGGTGTCGGCGCTGGTCGCGGCGGCGGCGGCGCGCGCCGGGTACCGCGTCGGGCTGTACACGTCGCCTCACGTCGAGAGCGTCGTCGAGCGCGTCGCCGTCGAGGGGCGCCCGATCGCTCCCGACCGCCTCGCGGGGGCGCTGGAGGGGGCGCTCGACGCGCGCGACGCGGCCACGCGCCACGGGACCTCGGCGCGCGACGCGTCGTGGTTCGACGTGCTGACGGCGGCGGCACTGGCGGCCTTCGCCGAGGCGCGGCTCGACCTGGCGGTGGTCGAGGTCGGCCTGGGCGGCAGGCTGGACTCGACCAACGTCGTGCGGAGCGAGGTCTGCGTCGTGACCAACATCGACCTGGAGCACACCGCCATCCTGGGCTCGACACGCGCCGCCATCGCCGGCGAGAAGGCCGGCATCGTGCGCCACCCGTGCGCGGTCGTCACCGGCATCGCGCCCGACGACGCGGAGGCCGCGCCTCCGCTCCTGGCGGCGGTCGCAGCGGCCGGGGCTTCCCTCCGCCACGTGGCGCAGAACGGACCGCTCTCGGCGCGCAACCTGGCCCTGGCCGCCGCGGCCGTCGAGGAGCTGGCGGCCCGCGGCTGGGCGGGCCGCGGGGCGACCCCCCTGGCGCCGGAGCTGGTGGACGACGCCTCGGTCCAAGAGGCGGCCCGTCTGCCCGGGCGCGGAGAATGCCTGCAGCTGCGGGGAATCCCGGTCGTGCTCGACGGCGCCCACGTTCCCTCCAGCCTGCGGGTCGTGCTCGACGACCTGGAAGGGGATTCTCGACTGCGGGGCCGGCCCCAGGCCCTCCTGGGAGTGGGGCTGGACAAGGACGCCGCCGGGCTGCTCAAGGTGCTTCGGGACCGCGTCGATAGGGTGTTCTGTACGTCCGCAGGCGACGGCCCCTATCGCGCTCCCCAAGAGCTGCTCGCGCTCGCGAGCCGGCTCGGAATCGCGGCGGAGGCCTCCCCGCCCGGGGATGCACTCCAAGCGGCAGTAGGCCGCGCCCAGCCGGACGGTTGGGTCCTGGTGACCGGGTCGCTGCACCTCGTGGGTGCGGTCCGCAGCAGGATCCCCTCGTCCCCCGAGGACCCCTCATGCTCACCATCGTATCCGACCTCCTCCTGACGGACGCCTTCCTCATCAAGGGGCAGATCGACAACAAGTACACGCGTCTGAGTCAGGTCCTCGACGAGTACCGCAAGTACTTCATTCGCGTTCGCGACGCGACGCTCATCGACCTCAACACGAAGGACCGGATCCAGACGCCGCTCCTGCACGTGAACATCGATGAGATCCTGCTGGCCCATGAGCTGATCGACACCGCCGGCGACCCGCACGCCGCGCGCCTGACCCAGGGCGGCAACGACACCCACCGCGTGCGCGTGTTCTACACCGGCAACCTGAACGTCGAGCTCGCGGGCGACATCCGCGCGCAGAGCTACGAGGCCACCGACAAGGCGACGCGGCGCTTCTTCGTGATGCACAACCCCGAGATCCGGGGCATGAACCTCGAGGGCGACCGGGACCTGGAGCTGCTCAAGGGCCTCGGCTACGTCATCCTCAACAAGACGCGCCTGTCGTACATCTACGACTTCTCGGGCTAGGCGGGAGCCGGGCGGGAATAGTCTCCGCGCGGTCGCGTAGCGCGCCCACCTGGCGTTAGGCTGGGTGTTCCGTGCCCGCTTCGACCTCACAGACCGCCCCCGAGGGCCCGCTGGAAGGCGCTCCGCCGCGCGATGGCGGCGACGGGCCTCAAGAGCCGGTCCTGTGGGCGGGCCGCAGCCGCGAGCACTGGCTGATCCTGCTCCTCGCCGCGATCGCGGCGCTCGGCCTGGTCGTGATGGGAGTCGTGCTGCGACCCGACGCGCGCGGCGTCGGAACGCACGAGCAGCTCGGCATGAAGCCGTGCATGACGATGGAGCTCTGGGACCTCCCCTGCCCCGGCTGTGGCGTCACCACGTCGGTCACGATGGCGACCCAGGGGCGCTTCCTCGACTCGCTGCACAACCAGCCCTTCGGCTTCGTCGTTTGGCTCTGCGGCCTCGGCTTCATCGGTTGGGCGATCGTCGGCCACGTGCGCGGCCGCGACCTGTGGGCGCGCTTCCAGATGTGGCGCTCGGGGCCCTGGCTGTGGACGCTGGGCTCGATCGCGATGTGCGCCTGGGTCTACAAGTTCTGGCTCGTCCGCAGCTGAGCGCCGCGCGCTGGTGTCCTGATTCAGAAGCTCGTCGTCGCTTGCCGTTGACGGTGAGCAAGGCGCGACGACGACCGCGTATCCAGGGCGCTACGCCGAGGAGGAGCGCCGCCGCCAGGAGCCGACAGGCAACGGCAAGGGACGACGAGCTCTGAACCGGGGCACTAATCCCGCGCCGTCACCAGCTCGCCCACGTGCGCGCGGAAGGCACGATCGAGCTCGCGCCAGTCGGCGTCCTCGAAGGCACGCGCCAACGCCGAGCGGTTGTCCAGGCGCTGCTCGAGCGCGCTCCATAGCGCGTCGTAGCGAGCCCGGTTCGCGGGACCGGTCTCGCGCAGGAAGTGCACCAGGGCCCAGGCCTGCGCGTAGCTGGCCTCGGCGTTGGCATAGAACTCGGGCGGCGACTGGAAGACGAAGTCCTCGAGCTTGATCAGCTTCAGCCGCTTCGCGAAGGCGTCAACATGCACGGGGTGCGGCTCGCCCGCCTTCCACTTGCCATTCGGCTGCTCGGCGATCTCGATGTACTCGGCCAGCCCTTCGTTGAACCACGTCGGGATATCGCCGAGCCGCTCATCGACGTACTTGTGCAGCACCTCATGGCGGATCGTGCGCAGCATCGTGTCGCGCACCGGCGCGTTCCAGACCAGGATCTGCTTGAGCTGGCGGTCGTACATGCCGGCGGTGTGCTCGGAGTCCGCGTTCATCGCACCCGCAACGTAGGTGCGATAGCCCGCCTCGCCGGAGAAGACGAACAGCGGGAAGTCGGAGGCCTCGTCCGCAGGCGTGGGCCCGAGCAGACCAAGGATCTCATCCCATGCATCGCGGGCCTCGCGGCCGGCGACGCGGCATGCCTTCACGTCGAGGTCCGAGCGAACGGAGAACGGGCCAGCCTCGTACTCGGCCGTGCGGTCCCAGACCGGCCCCTTCACGGCGAGCGCGACGCGCTCCTCGTACAGGTAGAGCTGAGTGGGATCCTCCGCGGCCGCCTGGCCGGCGAGCAGCGCCTCGCGCGCCTCGTGCGGGCGGCCGAGGAAGAGCAGCTGCGACGTCCAGCCGTACCACGCCTCCCAGCTCTTCGGGTGGGTCTCGGCGAGCCGGCGGAAGGCCGCCTCGGCCTCTTCGCCACGCTTGAGCTGGGCGAGCGCAACCGCCTCCATGTAGCCCGCGGTGAGCGACTCGGGCTGACCCTCGCGCAGCGTGCGGATCGGCTCCACCGCCTCGGCGTAGCGCCGGTCGAGCAGCAGCGTCATGCCGAGGAGATAGGCCCGCAGCGTCGGCTCGATGTCCTCTTCGCGCGCCAGATAGCGCGCCGCCTTCTCATACCGGCCCGTCGAGAGCGCCCGGTCGACGTAGGCGGTGTGCTTGGCGCTCTTGGGATGGGCCGTCGCCACCACGTCGACGTCGGCCGGTACGGGAAACACGGCTTGGCTCAGCTTCGCCGGACCCGCCTCGCGCCGCGGCGCCGAGACGAGCCAGGCCGGCATGTGCTGCGCCGGATCCCACGCGCCGGCGAACTCCCCCCACTGCTCCTGCACCGCGGCGTCGATCAGGGAGTCGAACCACGAGCTCTCGACGCGCCCCTCGATCGTCAGCGTATCGAAGGGCGGCTGCCCGGCCCTAAGCGCTTGAGTCAGCGAGACCTGAAACCCGAACCGCCCGTACGTGCGCGACTCCCGCTTCACGCTGAAGATCTTCGAGCGATGGTAGTCGAAGCGCACCTTCGAGCCGCTGACGGAGAACTTCGCTTCGACGATCTTGCCCTCGTCCAGCTCCTCGGGGTCCTCCGAGCCGAGCTCGCTCGCGCCACCGCTCCCCAAGCGGGCAAGAGTGTGCTTGTAGTACAGAAACGAGCCGGCCGTGCGCGCGCCTACGGTCAGCGCGTAGCCCACGTCCCCCTCACCGGCGAAGGCGTAGACCGTCGACGGGCCGAGCGCACCGCACGGCCCCTTCAGCGTGACCTTCCAGGGGCCGCGAAAGACCAGCGGGTGGAGGAAGAGCGTGTTCTTGCCCTCCCGCTCGCGCTCGAAGTCCCCCAGCTGGTCCGGCTTGTAGATCAGCCGCACCTCACCGGAAGAGCGGTCGAAGCGCACGATCCGACCTTCGACCAGCTCCTTCAGCTTCGGCTCGTCGTGCTCCGACCAGAACGCGCAGCGCTGCAGGTCCTGCTCGATCTCGGCCCGCCGCGCGAGGGCCTCGGGAGCCTCAGGATGCGCGTCGAACAGCGCGCCGTAGGCGGCGTAGGCCTCCTGCCAGCGCCGCTTGGTCAGCAGCGCTTGGATCGCCTCGTAGCTCTGCTCGAACGAAGCGTCCTCCTGCGGGGCGGGAGGCAAGGCGAGCAGGAGCCAAGCGAGAACGAGCGTCGTCATGCGACCCAGGCTAATGCCAATGCACTCGGCCGGCGGCTCGCGGCGCGCTGAAACGCACTGAGACGGCTTCACGCCGCGCGAACGGCAGCGGCGCTACAATTCGAGGCTGCGGGAACGGTGGAATTCCCCAACCGCAAGAACGTTGCCATGACCAACGACGAACGCTCGACGCGCAGGCCGCGCGGAGCCCTGCTGCTGGGGCTCGCCGCGCTGGGCCAATCGGCGCGCGAACCGCTGCTGCGCGAGCCCTCGGGCCTGGCCCGCACCTCGCTCGAGACGGCCGACGGGCGCCCGCTCGTGCTGGCGGTCGACGACGAGCTGCCGCGGGTGTTCCTGCTGGCGCCGGACGACGAAGGCGGCGTGAAGCTGGAGGGCGAGCTCGCGCTCGACGTGCCCGTCACCGACCTCGAGGCCGTCGCCTACGACGCGCGGCGCGGCTTCGTCTACGCGATCACGTCGCACCGCCGCTTCGACGAGCCCGACGAGATGGTGCTGGTCGGTCGCGCGCTGACGCCGGGCGCCGAGACGTTCGAGAACCGCCTCACGCCGGCGCTGCTCGAGAGCGGCCTGTCCGCGGCCGGGATCCGCATCACGCGCGACAAGAAGGGCCGGACGCTGCTCGACGGGCGTCCCTGGTGGAAGAAGGAGGAGAAGGAGCGCCACCCCTTCGCGCTCGAGCTCGAAGGCGCCGCGTGCCGCGACGGCGTCCTGTACCTCGGGCTGAAGTTCCCCAGGGTCGGCGGCGACGCGGTGCTGTTCACGCTCCCGCTTCCGAGCCACCCGCGCAATCCGATCGGGGCCATCCGCGCCCAGCGGCTCGACCTGGGCGGCGCGGGGATCACCGCGCTCGACTACGACGAGGTCAGCGAGCGGCTCCTCGTCGCGTCGAACCCCGCGGTCAAGCCCGGCGCGGCGGGCACCGCTACGTCGGAGGCGTACGGGCACTCGCTCATCCACGTCTTCGCGCCCTCCAACACCGGCTTCTACCCCGACGGCGATCCGATCGACGCGGGCCGCAGCGACGGCAAGCTCGAGGGGCTGGCGGTCGTCGGCGACGAGCTTTGGCTCGCCTACGACGGCGACCGGCCGCACCTGCTGCGGCGCGACCGCGCCGAGCTGTTCGACCGCGACGACGCGGGGGAACGCTGAGCTCCAACGCAAGCGGGCCCCGCCGAGGGCCGAAGCCCTCGCTGCGAGGCCCGCGGTTCGCGGCGCGGCCTAGAACGAGTTGGCGAGGATCACGCTCGGACGCGGCGCGCCCAGCGTCCATTCCGTCGATAGCTGGTAGTAGAGCGGCTGCTCGTGCAGCACCGCGCACTGCAGCGACGGGTCGAGGTTGACCGTCGTCACGACGTCGAGGTCGCCGCTGGCCGGGATGTTGCCGACGAAGACCAGGAAGTACGGCGTGGCCGGGTGCCAGACGCCCTTGAAGAGGCCGGTGTAGAACGGCGTCTGGGTGCTCGAGACGAGCAGGAAGACGAACTCGTTCTCCGCGCCGTGGAACGACAGCGTCGCCGGCTCACCGGAACGGATCGGCGAGGTCACCTCGTACGTGCGCGCCGGCACCTGGATCGTGGTGAGCGGGCCCGCCTGCACGTCCAAGCCGGTGCCGGCCGGGCCGGTCGAGCACTCCGGGCCGCCGGGCGCGCCGCCTGCGCCGCCGTTGAATGAGCAGTCGAGGATGGTGCCGTCGGGGTCGCCGGTGAAGAGGTTGTTCTCGAGCGAGAGGCCGGTGCCGCCGGGGCCGCCGTCGCTGCAGATCATGAACGGGCCGCTGACCCCGCCGGCGCCACCGGTGCCGCCGGTGAAGGTGGTGCCCGACGCGAAGAGCGTACCGCCGATCACGCGGCAGCCCGCGCCGCCGTTGGCGCTCGACAGGCCCGAGGCGCCGACGCAGACCGACTCGTAGAGGCGGATGTCCGAGGACTGCGACAGGACGCCCGCGTCGGAAGAGCCGGCCGTCGTCGCCTGGATCGTGCAGTCGGTGAAGGTCGTGCTGTCGCAGCTCGCGAGCTGGACGGCGTGGCCCGGGATGAAGATCGGCAGCCCGGTGCCGATGAAAGTGCAGCGCTCGACGTGGACCGGGCCGACGTTGGACTCGAGCCACAGGGCCGTGCCGGCGCCGTTGGCGTCGACGTCGAGGCCGCTGAGCACGACCACCTCGCCGGCGTCCAGCAGCTCGACGCGCACGGTGCCCGAGATGTCGATGCTGGCGCCGAGGTCGGCGGTGATCGTCAGCGGCTTGCTCTGGACCGTGAAGCCGGCATAGCTGCCGGACTCGACCAGGATCAGGTCGTCCGCCGCGGCGGCGTCGACGGCGCTTTGAAGGTTCGTGAAGTCGACGCCGGGGCCGGCGACCGGGCCGACCACGTGGACGTTGCCGCTGGCGAAGGCGGGGGCGGCGACGAGGGCAAGGGCGATCGCGACAGGCGAGACGTGTTGGGGCAGCTTCATCTCGTTCTCTCCAGTTCTCCTAGATCTTCTCCTAAGGGGACGCGCCGCCCGGGGCGGGCGGAGCGGGGTTTCGCAGGACCGATGTCCGTGGCGCACGAGTCGTTGCGCGCCTGACAGGGAAAACGTCGAAACCCGGCGGAATCCGCCGCTTGGCCGCCTTCCCTGGTGGCTAGCCGAGGCCGCGCGAGGCGTACAGCCAAGCGCTGTAGCCCACGTAGGCGAGCAGCAGGATAGCTCCCTTGAGCCGTCCCAGGCTCTGCCTGCCGAGCAGAGGCAGCAAGACCGCCAGGAGGCTGAAGCCAAGGACCACCCAAAAATCCTCGCTCAGCGCCCAGCGGAAGGCGCGCTCGAGGTTGGCCGCGCCTTCCTCGGAAAAGCGCTCCGGCTCGAGCGGCTGGATCACGCCGACGATCCCCATCACCGCGAGCACGTTGAAGACGTTGCTCCCGATCACGTTGCCGAGGCTGATGTCCTTCTCGCCCTTGAAGGCCGCGCCGAGGCCGGCGGCGAGCTCGGGCAGCGACGTCCCGATCGCGACGATCGTCAGGCCGATCACGCTCTGCGGTAGCCCGATGCGCACCGCGCCGCCCTCGGCGCCGTCGACGACGAGCTTCGCGCCGAACCCGATGGCGGCGATCCCGACGAAGGCGCGGAACAGCGATCCGCCCAGCGCGCCCTCTTGGTCGCTGGGGTCGACTTCCTCGCGCGGGCCGGCGAGCACCGTCACGTTGTAAGTCACAAAGGCGCCGAGCAGGATCCCCGCTTCCGCGCGGCTCAGGGCGAGGTCGCTCAAGGTCCACCACAGGAGGCCGAGCGAGGCGAACAGCCAGAACAGCTCGCGCACCTGAAAGCGCGCTTCCAGCACCTTCGGCAGTACCAGCGCGCAGGCGCCGAGCACGAGCCCGATGTTGGCGACGTTGCTCCCGAGCACGTTCCCGATGCTGAGGTCGGCGTCGCCCTCGAGCGCCGCCAGGCCCGACACGACGATCTCCGGAGCCGACGTGCCGAACGCCACGATGGTGAGCCCGATCACCAGCACGCTGACCCCCATACGGCGCGCCACGCGCGAGCTGCCGTCGACCATCCAGTCCGCCCCCTTGAAGAGCAGCAGGAAGCCGGCGGCCAGATTTACCACCACGCTGAGCCAGGACGGTTCGGTCGGCATCGCGCGGAGATCCTATCGGCAGCGCCGAGCGGATAGAATCGCGGCATGAGCCGCGCCCCGCTAATCGCCATCAACGGCCTCTACGAGTCCGCCGGCGGCCCCAAGGTCACGCTGCGCCAGCGCTACCCCGACGCCGTGGTGCAGGCCGGGGGGGTGCCGGTCGTGATCCCGCCGGTCGGCCTCGACCTGGGAGAGCTCCTGGAGCGTGTGGACGGCGTCGTCTTCTCCGGGGGAGATGACTTCGACATGGAGCGCCTGGGCCGCGGCGCCACCCACCCCGCCGCCACGCCGACCCACGGGCCCAAGCAGGACTTCGACTTCGCGCTGGCGGAGGCCTGCCTGGAGCGCGAAATCCCGACCCTCGGCATCTGCTACGGGATGCAGGTGCTCGCGCTGACCGGGCCCTGCCCGCTCCTGCAGCACCTGCCGGAGGACCGCCCGGAGGCCGGGAATCACTCCGGGGGGGTTGAGCATCCGGTCGAGCTCGCCCAGGGAACGAAACTGGCCGCGCTTCTGGGAGTACGGATTCTGTCCGTGGTTTCGAGGCATCACCAGGCCATCGGCGCCGCCGCTGGCGGCTGGCGGGTGGCGGCCACGGATAGCCAAGGATTGATCGAAGCGATCGAGCGAGACGACCACCCCTTCGCTCTGGGCGTGCAGTGGCACCCGGAGCTCTCCGCGCCGGAGACCCCACACGGGCGGCTGTTTGAGGGTTTGGTGGAGGCGGCGCGCGAGTACGCGCGCAGCCGTGAGGCGGTGGGTGAGGAGACGAGTCGATGGTGAAGTTCAAGCAACCCGAGCGGGACAAGATCCCGATGACCCCCGGCGTCTCGAAGGGCGAGAAGCTGAAGCTCATCCTGATGTCGATCGCGTTGGTCGTCGTCGGCGTGTCGCTCTGGTACAGCGTCCAGGCGGCCGACGGCTACCGCAGCGAGGAGATGGGCGACCTGCCCGCGGCCGAAAGCGAGGCACCGCAGGAGGTCGCCTTCCGCCCCGATGTCGACAAGGCCGCGCTCGACGCGCTGGTCGCCGACGCCGAGGGCGCCGACCGCGTGATGCTCGAGCTCGACGCGGTGACCGAGACGCTGCGCTCGGCGCGCCAGATGACCGCGTACTCGTACGAGGTGGTCGAGGCGCCTGAGCTGAACGCGGCGCGCGGCGCCGAGATCGTTGCCGATCCCAGCGCGTTCCGCGGCGAGCCGTTCTTCGCCCGCGGCTGGATCGACTCGCTCGAGGAGCGCCGCCAGGGGCCCGGCAGCGAAACGCAGTACCTCGGCCGGCTCCAGCTCGAAGACGACAGCTACGCATACTTCCTCACCGTCAAGAAGCCCGAAGGCTCGGTGCTGGGCGAGTTCGCGCGCGTGGACGGGCTCTTCCTGAAGATGTTCAGCGACGAGAGTCCCGAGGAGCGCGGCAAGTGGCTCGACGGCCCGCTGCTCGTCGGACGCGAGCTGCGGCGCTCCTACGCCGACTTCGGCGCGGTCACCGAGGTCGACGAGCGCCTGATGATCGACATCGTCGACGACGACGTCAGCGGCATCAGCGGCCTGCCGTTCCAGCCGCTTTGGCACCTGATGGCGTACGCGCGCGACGTCCAGCCGGACTCGGTCGACTGGGAAGCCGCGCCGCTGCTCGACAAGGCCATGCTGGAAGAGGTGCGCTCCGACGGCGGCGCGTTCCGCTGCGAGCCGTTCCGCATCCCGGTCAGCCGGCTGCAGTCGATCACGATCAAGCAGGCCAAGGAGAACCCGGCGCGCATCGAGCGCTACACCGAGGGCTGGATCGGCAACGCGCTGTGGAAGAACGTCATCCACTACGTCGGGCCGTTCGAGTACGACCAGGCCGAGCTCTCGCAGCTGGTGACCGCGCGCGGCTTCTTCCTGAAGAACTACGCGTACGAGCCCAGCGTCGGCGGGGTCAACGTCGCGCCGGTCTTCGTGCTGACCGACATCGAGCGCTTCCACGCCGACGAGGACCCGATGTTCTCCTACATGGGCTACGTGATCGCCGCGTCGGCGGTCGGGCTCCTGATCTTCCTGTCGTTCCTGCTCACGCGCGACAAGCGCAGCTCGCGCGAGCTGCAGTCGCGGCTGACGCAGCGGCGCCGCGCGCGGCGCGAAGCGACCGCCTAGGCCGGGGGTCGATCGAGCCGATGTCGCTCGCCGTGGTGGACGTCGCCGCCGGCCGGCCCTACCGGGTTTGGATCGGCGGCGGGGCGCTGGCCCGGCTCGCGGACGAGGTGGCGGGCCGCGGCGCGCTGGTGCTGACCGACCGGAACGTCGAAGAGCTCCACGCCGACCGCCTGGGACCGCTGGGCGAGGCTCCGCGGCTGACGCTCGCGCCGGGCGAGGGCTCAAAGACCTTCGAGGTGCTGGAGCGCGTCCTCGACGCGATGGCGGCCGCGCAGCTGGGCCGCGACGGGCTGTTGATCGCCTTCGGCGGAGGCGTCGTGGGCGACGTCGGGGGCCTGGCGGCCGCCCTTTACATGCGCGGGGTCCAGGTCCTCCAGTGCCCGACCACGCTCCTGGCCCAGGTGGACTCGTCGGTAGGCGGCAAGACCGCGGTCAACCTGCGGGCGGGCAAGAACCTCGCCGGGGTGTTCCACACGCCCTCGGGCGTGCTGGCCGACACCCAGACCCTGGGCACGCTGCCGCCCGAGGAGCTGTCGTCGGGGCTCGGCGAGCTCGTCAAGACGGCGCTGATCTCCGGCGAGGGGCTCCTGGCCGCCCTGGAGGCCGACGCGGCGGCCCTGCGCGCGGCCGACGCCGCCGCCCTGGGCCGCGCGGTCGAGCCCGCCGTCCGCACCAAGGCCGCCGTCGTCGCCGCGGACGAGCGCGAGGCCGGCCCGCGCGAGGTCCTCAACCTCGGGCACACCTTCGGCCATGCGATCGAGCACGTGGCGGGCTACGGGCAGATCCCCCACGGCGTTGCCGTGGCCGCCGGCCTGGGGCTGGCGGCGCGGGCGAGCGAGCGGCTAGGCCTGCTGGCCGACGCCGCGCTGCCGGGCCGGCTGCGCGCCCTGCTCGACGCCCTCGGCCTGCCCGCGGGCCTCGAGGAGCTGCGCGCCAGCGCCGGTCTTGCGCTGCCCGCGAACGAAATCGTTTCTGCGGCGCGGCTCGACAAGAAGAAGGCGGGCGGCGCCTACGCGCGCCTGGTGCTCCCGGTGCGGGCCGGCGAGATCCGCCGCGGGGTCGAGGTGAGCGCCGCGCAGCTGGCCGAGCTCGTTCCCTGACGCGACGAAACCCGTTTTGACGCTCCGTTCCGGGGGTCGCGCGGTCGACAACGGGGGTCGCGTTTGCTTCAATCGGGAAGTTTATCCTCACACGAGGAAACGTCCCCGACCCGCGCCACCCCCTCTCTCCTGACGGCTCCCGAATGCCCCGTCGCGACGACCTCGAATCGATCCTCATCATCGGAAGCGGGCCTATCGTCATCGGACAGGCCTGCGAGTTCGACTACTCCGGAACCCAGGCCTGCAAGGCCCTCCGCGAAGAGGGCTACCGGGTCGTGCTGGTCAACTCGAACCCCGCCACGATCATGACGGACCCGGAGACGGCCGACGCGACGTACGTCGAGCCGATCACCCCGGAGGTCCTCGACAAGATCCTGGCCAAGGAGAAGCCCGACGCGGTGCTGCCAACGCTGGGCGGCCAGACCGGCCTCAACACCGCCCTGGCGGCCTACGACGCGGGCATCCTCGACAAGCACGGCGTCGAGATGATCGGCGCCAACTCGGACGTGATCCGCAAGGCCGAAGACCGCGACCTGTTCCGGGCCGCGATGACCCGCTGCGGGCTGAAGAACCCGCGCTCGGGAATCGCGCACAACATGGAGGACGCGCGCCGCTGCCTGGCCGAGATCGGGCTGCCCTGCGTGATCCGGCCCGGCTTCACCCTGGGAGGCACCGGCGGAGGCATCGCCTACAACGTCGAGGAGTTCGAGACGATCGCGGCGCGCGGTCTCTCGCTCTCGATGAACTCCGAGATCCTCGTGGACGAGTACCTCCACGGGTGGAAGGAGTACGAGATGGAGGTGATGCGCGACAAGGCGGACAACGTCGTCATCATCTGCGCCATCGAGAACATGGACCCGATGGGCGTCCACACCGGCGACTCGATCACGGTGGCGCCCGCGCAGACGCTGACCGATCGCGAGTACCAGAACCTCCGCAACGCCTCGATCACGATCATGCGCGAGATCGGCGTCGAGTGCGGCGGCTCGAACTGCCAGTTCGCGATCAACCCCGACAACGGCGACCTGGTCGTCATCGAGATGAACCCGCGGGTGTCGCGCTCGTCGGCGCTGGCCTCGAAGGCGACCGGCTTCCCGATCGCGAAGTTCGCGGCCAAGCTCGCCATCGGCTACACGCTGGACGAGATCCAGAACGACATCACCAAGGAGACGCCGGCCTGCTTCGAGCCGACGATCGACTACTGCGTCACCAAGATCCCGCGCTTCGCCTTCGAGAAGTTCCACGGGGCCGAGCCTGTGCTGACGACGCAGATGAAGAGCGTCGGCGAGGTCATGGCCATCGGCCGGACCTTCAAGGAGTCGATGCAGAAGGCGCTCCGCGGCCTGGAGACCGGGATGGTCGGTTTCGGGCTGAACCCGCGCGAGAAGATGACCGCGCTGACGACCGACCGCGACGCGATCGCCCGCGCGCTCCGGGTGCCGAACCCGGATCGCGTTCGCGCGCTCCACGTCGCGCTGCGCAGCGGCTGGACGGTCGAGGAGGTCTTCGAGCTGTCGCGCATCGACCGCTGGTTCCTCGACAACCTCAGGCAGCTCATCGACTTCGAGGCGCAACTTAGCGAGGGGCCGCTCGACAAGGCGCTGCTCGTGCAGGCCAAGAAGCACGGCTACTCCGACGTCCAGATCGCGACGGCGTCGGGCAAGAGCCAGGCCGACATCCGCGCGCTGCGGACCGAGCTGGGAGTCGAGCCGGTCTACAAGCTGGTCGACACCTGCGCGGCCGAGTTCGCCGCCGTCACTCCCTACTACTACTCGACCTGGGAGAACGAGACCGAGGCGCGCAAGACCGAAGCCGAGAAGATCATGATCCTCGGCGGCGGCCCGAACCGCATCGGGCAGGGCATCGAGTTCGACTACTGCTGCTGCCAGGCCGCCTTCGCGGCGGAAGAGCTCGGCTATGAGTCGGTCATGGTCAACTCGAACCCCGAGACCGTGTCGACCGACTTCGACACCTCCGATCACCTGTTCTTCGAGCCGCTGACGCACGAGGACGTGATGCACATCGTCGACACCGCGTCGCCGAAGGGCATCATCGTGCAGTTCGGCGGCCAGACGCCGCTCAACCTCGCCGCCGGCCTGCACGACGCCGGCGCGCCGCTGATCGGCACGTCGGTCGAGTCGATCGACCGCGCCGAAGACCGGCGCGAGTTCTCGGCCTTCCTCGAGAAGCTGGGCCTGCGCCAGCCCGAGAACGGCATCGCCACCACCGCGGCCGAGGCCTTCGAGATCGCGCGCCACATCGGCTACCCGGTGCTGGTGCGCCCCAGCTACGTGTTGGGCGGCCGCGCGATGGAGATCGTCTACGACGACGAGACGCTCGACCGCTACATGACCGAGGCCGTCGACGCTTCGCCCGACAAGCCGATCCTGGTCGACAAGTTCCTCGAAGACGCGATCGAGGTCGATGTCGACGCGATCTGCGACGGCAAGACCGTCGTCGTCGCGGGTGTCATGGAGCACATCGAGGAAGCGGGCATCCACTCCGGCGACTCCGCCTGCGTGCTGCCCCCCCACACGCTCGACAAGGTGTTGATCGACGAGATCGCGAAGCAGACCAAGGCCATGGCGCTGGAGCTAGGCGTGGTCGGTCTGATGAACGTGCAGTACGCCATCAAGGACGACCGCATCTACATCATCGAGGTCAACCCGCGCGCCTCGCGCACGGTGCCCTTCGTCAGCAAGGCGACCGGAGTCTCCTACGCGCGCCTCGCCGCGAAGGTGATGTGCGGCAAGACGCTCGAAGAGCTGGGTTGCACCGAAGAGGTCATCCCGCCGTACTTCTCGGTGAAGGCGCCGGTCTTCCCCTTCAACAAGTTCCCCGAGTCCGACCCGAACCTGTCGCCCGAGATGCGCTCGACGGGCGAGGTGATGGGCATCGACCCCGACCTCGGCTACGCCTTCCTGAAGGCCTACGCCGCGGCCGGCATGAAGCTCCCGCGCCACGGCCGCGTGCTCGTCACGGTGAAGTCGCGCGACAAGCGCCACATCGTCGCCGAGGCGCGCCTGCTGCAGAGCCTCGGCTATGAGCTGGTGGCCACCGAGGGCACCTGGCGCGCACTGAAGGCCAACGGCCTGTCGGTGCAGCGCGTCAACAAGGTCCACGAGGGCCGTCCGCACATCGTGGACATGATCAAGAACCGCGAGATCGCGCTCGTGCTCAACACGCCCTACGGCAAGACCGAGCGCCGCGACGACTCCTCGATCCGCGCCGCGGCCGTCCAGGCGCAGATCCCCTGCATCACGACGCTGGCGGGCATCCGCGCCGTCGTGAGCGCCCTGGAGGCCCTGCACCGGGGCGACTTCGAGGTGCGCAACCTGCAGGAGTACCACGAGCGCACGCGCGCCGAGCTGGTCAGCTAGCCGGCCCCGCGCTCACCCCGGAGCCCCCGCCCGCCTGGGGCTCCGGAGGCGACCTCGCCCCCTCCGGAGCGCTGCACAGCGCTCGCGCGGCGCGGCTCGCTCCGGTTCGCGGAGGTTTGTGCTCAGGCGAACCACAGGATTGGTCGAAAGCGGGTCAGGAGCCCCTGCCCTTGCTTTCGCTAATCAAAAAGATCCTGTCCCTCTTCGGAGGCGGCTCGGCCCCGGCCAAGCCCGCCGCCCGGAAGTCCCCGTCCGTACCCACCGCTGCCGCCCGCGCCAGCGCACCCGCGCCGCAGCAGGGACAGCCAGAACCCGAGGGCCGCGGCGGCCAAGATCAGCCGGCGGTCATCGATGGAGAGTTCAAGGACCTGCCCGGGCGCAAGCGCGCGGCGGCCCTGGACGGCTCCGCGTGCCAGCGAGCGTCGCTTCAGGAGGAGGAGAAGGCCCTGCTCGAGGAGATCGACCGCCGCATCGGCGAGGGCAAGCTCGAGCTGCCTCAGCTCCCCTCGACGAGCGTGGCGATCATGAACCTCACGAACGACCCGCGGGCGGAGATCGCGGACATCTCGCGCATGATCTCCGGCGACCCGGTCCTTTCCGGTCAGCTCGTGCGGACGGCGAACTCGGCCCTCTACGGGGGCCAAGAGCCCGTGCGCTCGATTCACGACGGCGTGATGCGGATCGGGATGCGCGCGGTGCGCACGCTGATCCTCTCGGCCTCGGTGAAGGGCACGATCCTCACCGGCCGCGGGGTGGCCTCCTACGGCAAGAGCGTGTGGCGCCAAGCCCTCTCGGTCGCGCGCATCGCCTGGTCGATCGGCCCGAAGGTCGGGATGGACAAGGACAACGCCTTCCTCCTGGGCCTGCTGCACGACATCGGCAAGCTGCCGCTGCTCGCGATGCTCGACGAGGAGTCGCGTCGCGGCCGCATGGTGAGCCGCGCGCTGATCGGCAAGGTGTTCCACCGCTTCCACGAGCGCGTCGGCTCCGAGCTCGCCAAGAGCTGGCAGCTCGGCGACGAGCTGGCGTCGGTGACCGGCTGCCACCACAAGTTCGACGAGAACGAGGACTTCCCGAAGAGCGCGGCCCTCGTCTCGCTGGCGCACAAGCTCGACCTCTACCAGAGTCTCCGCGACGAGGACGGCTTCTACGCCCTCATGGAGTCGCCCGAGATGGAGATCCTCGAGGTGCCCGCCGTCGGACGGCGCGACATCCTCGACCTGGCGATGCACGCCTACGGCCGCTCGGACGCCACGCCCGAGCAGAGCAAGGAAGCGGCGTAGAGGCTGCGAAGCGGGCCACGCCGCCGGCTGGCCCGCTCACCGCCGCCGGCGGGAGGATCGTCGGTCAGTCGCCGACGATGTTCGTGAAGACCGTGATGTCATCCGAGCTCGAGTTCGCGGCGACGACGTCGGGGCTGCCATCCGCCGACAGGTCCGCCGTCGCGAGACCGCCGGGGTTCTGCCCCGCCGGGTAGGTCGAGAGCGGCGCGAGCAGGCCATCGCCCGTGTTGCGCAAGACCTGGATCGAGTCGGTGAGCGAGGACGAGATCACCAGATCGCGCTTCCCGTCGCCGTCGATCTCGGTGGCCACGACCTGTACGGGGAACGCGGCGACCGAGTAGGTCGTCGAGGGCGCGAAGCTGGCGCCGCCTTGGCCGAGGAAGACCGAGAGCCCGGACGTGTCGTCGTTGACGACAGCCAGATCGACGAACCCGTCCTGGTTGAGCTCGGTCGCGACGACAAAGGCGCGATCCGGTCCATCGGCGAGCGTCAGGGGACTCCCAAGGCCTCCAGCCCCGTCGCCGAGGAGGACGACCACGCTCCCGGGCGTCGAGCCGAATCCGTCGTTCGCGACGGCGACGTCCAGCGCTCCATCCAGGTCGAGGTCGGCAAGGCTCGCGGAGCGTGGGCGTTCTCCGGTCGGGTAGTGCGTGAACGGCTGGAAGCTCCCGCCGGGCTCGCCGAGAAGCACCGCGACCACGTCCGCGCTCAACGTCGGCATCACGAGGTCGGTCCAGCCGTCGCCGTTCAGGTCCCCGCCGACGACCTGGGTCGGGCTGGCCCCGGCCGCGTAGGTCGACGCCGCGCCGAACGTGCCGCCGCCTAGCCCTGGATGAACCCAAACCTGTGAGCTCGCGACCACCACGTCGAGCGCCGAGTCCCCGTCGAGGTCCCCGAGGAGGATCCCATCCGCCGCGTCCGCGGTCGCAAAGGCACCGAGAGCCGTGAGCGTTCCCGCGCCGTCGCCGCTGAACACGCTGACGTCGTCGGACGTCCAGTTCAGGACGACCGCATCGACCCGACCGTCGGAATCGAGATCGCCGAGGGCGAGGTCCCGCGGGCCGTCGCCGGCGGCAACGTGGGTGCCCGCGAAGAACGGCTCCGCGGCGATCCCGGGCCGAAGCTCGAGCCCGTTGGTCAGCCGAAGCTGGCCGCTGGCCGGGTCGTCGACGAGCCCCTGCACCAGGACGGTGATACCGCAGAGCCCCTCCAGCACAGCCGGAGGAATCGGCACGGCCGGCGAGTTGCCCTCGTGATCCAGGACGACGGTGGCCAGAGGGTAGGGCGTATCGAGCAGCAGTCCACCGAGTCCACGGGCCGGCGCGCCCGCCGGCTCCTCGTCGCTCCATGCGAGAAAGGCGCGGGCTCCGGGAGCGCCTCCGCGGAGCTGGAGCGAGAACGGTCCACCGAGGGTTGGGGGGCCCTCGGGCGCCCAGAGGACCGCTTCGCTCGTCCCGGCCTCGATGACGATCGAGAGGACCGCTTCGTCGCAGGAGGTCTGGATCGCGAGCAGCAGGGACAAGATCGCGGAAAGCGCGGGGATCATGGGCAAGACACCTCTCTCTCCAAACGGAACGGATTCGTCCGGCGTCGCGTCGATGCGGGCTCGCCCTCGTCCGACGCGCGGCGATCACGCTACTCCAAGCTCAAGAGCGCGGGCACCCCGGGGAAGCCCGAGTCCGCGCGTGCACGGCCGTGGTCGCGGAGCGCCGGCTCAGCGGAAGCTCGGCAGGCGGCGCTTCACAGCGCGCGACAGCTCGCGCGCTTCGGTGCGGGCGTGCGTGCCGCGGTGCTCGGCGATCAGCTCGTCGAGGCGTGCGAGCAGCCGGTCGGCGTCGGCTCGCTTGCGCAGGTTGCGCGCCTCGCCGCGGAGCGCGCGGATCTCGATCTGTGCCGCCAGCACGGCCTGGGCGGCGTCGTCGGCGGCGATGGCTTCCAGGAGCTCGGCGGCGCGCGCGGCCTCGGGGAGGCCGTCGGCGGAGGCCGCGAGCAGCTCGGCGCGCTCCTTCGTCGCGAACACGTTGCCGCGTTCGTGAGCCGCCTCAAGCGCCGTCGCGTGCGCGGCGACGATGCGGCGGATGCCGGCGGCGGTCGCCTCGTCGCCCTTGGCGAGCTCGAGCGCCTTCGCGAACCGCCCTGCGCGCACCTCGGCGCGCGCCGCGGCCGCGGAGTCGGGCCAGGTCCAGAGCGGTTCGGTCAGCGCGCCGGGCAGGGCGCGCTCGATCGTGCGGTCGCGCAGGTCGGCGGGGTTGCCGCGCCAGACGATGGTCCCGGCGGGGTCGACCAGCACCGCGTCGGGCAGGGGCTTCACGCCGAACCAGCGGGCGAGGCCGCCGTCGCCGTCGTACGCGTAGCCGTACTTGGGCGCGTGCTGCTCGATCCAGGGCTCGGTCAGCGAGGCCTCCTCCGACGTCACCGCGAGCACCGTCAGCCCCGACCGTTCGAACCTCGCGCTGAGCTCGTTCAGGTGCCCGACCTGCTCCGCGCATGGCTTTCACCAGTGGGCGAAGAACTCGATCAGCACCACGCGGCCCTGGAGGTCGGTCCAGGTTTCGGCGCCGGCTCCGGTGAAGCCCGAGAGACCTGCGAGCGCCGCCTCGCCC
This sequence comes from Planctomycetota bacterium, assembly GCA_039029355.1. Classification (GTDB taxonomy): domain Bacteria; phylum Planctomycetota; class UBA1135; order UBA1135; genus JBCCGI01. The sequence goes on along the minus strand of JBCCGI010000014.1, from coordinate 36,566 downwards.
GCGGCCAGGCGATCGCCGACGTCCTGCGCCGCGGCCGACGACGCGAGCAGCGCGCCGCCGAGCGCCGTCAGCAGGGCGCGCAGCGGCACCTAGCCTTCGACCTTGCGGCGCGAGGTGAGCTCGGCCTCGAAGGTCCAGTAGTCGTCGCTGATCTCGCCCGGCTTCAGCTTGTCGATCGGGTCGATCTTGATCGAGGTGACCTTCACGCGCCGGCTGTCCTGCTCGAGCTTGTAGAGGAAGTTCGCGATCGAGCCGCGCAGGAAGCGCGTGGAGCGCTCGGTCGGGCGGATCTTGAACTTCAGGTCCTCGACGTCCTTTGCGGGCGAGCTCTTCGAGGGGTTGATGTCCACCTGCCCGATGCCGACGTTCTCGACCTGGGCGCGCTGGCGGATGTAGTACTCGGGGTCGTCCTGGCCGGACGAGAGGCCCTCGCGGTTCGCCGCCTTGAGCGCGTCGTCGAGCTGCTTGGCCTTCATCTGGATCGACTTGACGACGAAGGGCGCGTCCTTCAGGTCGGTCTCTAGCTGCTTGAGCTCGGCCGTGCGCTGGTAGGCGAGGTAGCCGATGATCGCGGCACCGATCAGGCTGCCCAGGATCATCGCGCGCGGGAAGTTCAGGGATCGGAAGAAGCGCATCACTGGCCTTGCTCCTGCTCGTCGTCGTCGCGCTCGATGCGCGTCGTGTCGACCTCGATCGTCAGGCCGTCGACGTAGATGCCACCACCGCCATCCAGCACCTTGGTCTGCTTACGCTCGAACTTGCGGCACCAGGGCTGGTCCTCGAGCGCGTTGGCGAAGTTGTTGTAGTGGCGCGTCGCCGCCAGGTCCGCCTCGGCGAAGAAGTCCATGTCCATCTTCACCTGCACGTAGGCCTCGCTGCCGGCCTTGGTCTGGGCGGTGTTCGAGGCGAGCTGGCGCAGCCCGACGCGTCCGATCTCGTCGCCCATGCCGTTGACCAGCTCGAGCACGGTCGTCAGCGCCTCGAGCGCCGACTGGGGATGCTCGACCTCGCTGGTACGGCCCAGCTCGCGGTTGACCTCATCGAGCTCGATCGTGAGGAGCCGCTCGATGTTCCGCAGCTCCTGCATCTTCGTGCGGTCCAGGTCGCTGCCCGACGCCGCCGCCTGGCAGTACGCCGCGATCTCCTCCGGCGGCACCGTGAGCACGCCGGGGTAGTCGTCCTCGGCGCTGGGCAGCATGTACGCGTTCGACGCTTCGAGCCAGATCTGCAGGTCGCCGCGCTGGCCGCGGTCGAGGTCGCCCTCACCCCGCCAAAGGATCTGGCGGTTGACGATCGTCAGGTGGACCCAAAGCGACATCACCAGCAGCAGGCAGAGCACGGCGAGCGGCAGCTCGAGGCGCTCGAACTTGCCCGTGTAGCGCAGCTCCTCGCGGCGCAGCGTGCCCTTCAGCGATCCGCCGCCGAGCCGGCGCAGCGCGGCGCCGTACGCCACCGCGCACTCGCCCACGTCGTCGCCCTCGCCCGGCAGCCCGTCGAAGGGCCGGATCTCGACGTCGAGGATCGGGCCGTCGAAGAGCTCGGGCAGCTGCAGCCCGGTGACGAAGATGCCCTCGACCGGGTTGTCGGTGTTCGCGGCCGACAGCGTGCGGGCCAGCTCGCGCCGCAGACGGCTCGCGCTCTCGGCGCGGCGCTGGGCGAGCGCGGCGGGGTCGATCTCGGGCTCGGGCGGCAGCTCGGCGCCGTCCTCTTCCTCGTCGTCGGAGGGCGGCGGAGGCGCGGCCGCGACGAGCGGCTCGGCGCCGGAATGCACCGAGCGCATCGCGTGCAGCCGCCCGCCGTCCACGACGACGACCGAGGTCGACGCGTCGCCGACGTGCACCAGCACCTGCGCGCCGTCCTCGCCCAGGAGCCCGACCTGCTCGGCCGCGTTGAAGAGCGCGGTGGTGTCGAGCTCGGCCTCGTACGGCTCTAGGCCGGCCCGCTCGCAGGCGCGGATGCGCGCCTCGAGGCGGTCCTTGGGGACGGCCGTGATCAGCAGGTTCGACTCGACGCCCGGAGTCGAGCTGAGCGTGAGGAAGTCGACGATGACCTCGTCGATGTCCCACTGCGGCAGCTGGCTCTCGACCTCGAACTTGACGACGTCCTCGATCTTCGCCTTGTCGTCAAAGGGCAGGTTGAGCGTGCGATACGCCGCCAGCCCCGAGTCGACCGCCAGCCCGATGTTCTCGCCGGGGACCTTGACGCCCTTGGACGCTTCCTTCAGGCCCTGGGCCGTCGCAAGGATCGGGTCCTCGCCGGGCGGGATGTCGCCCTCGCGCTGGAAGACGACCTTGTTCTTCTTGGCGCTGCCGTCGAGGACGACGATGGCGAAGCGCCGCTGTCCGATGTGGATTCCGCAGGATTTGGCCATAGCTCACTCTCCCCCGGTTTCGGGGGCCGCCCAGGATAGGGAATCGTCGGGCAACAGCGCGGCCGTATCCCGATCGAACGAGGCCCGATGCTCCTCGGGGAGCACGAGGTCCCGGATCTGCCGCCGACAGGTCTCGCCGAAGGCGATCAGCTCGTCTTCGACCTCGCCCATGTGGCGCGACTTCAGCTCATCGACGGAGCGGTAGTAGTTCTCCAGGAAGCGGCGCAGCCGGATCACGCGCTCCGGCTCCAGCTCGTAGGTGCGGCTGAGGAGCGCCACGTAGTCGGCATAGGGGGCCCGGTCCACCGCGGGCGGCGGCGGGGAGACCCGCGTCGCCCCGAGGAGACCAGCCGCGGAGCCGGCCAGGAAGCTGGTCAGGGCGAGAATCACGATCCAGACCCGGGCTGAGCTCATCGGTCTTCGGTCGGACGGCCGCCGCGCGGGGCGGTCCGCCTGCGCTCGGCCTCCTCCATCGCCGGGTCGTCGAGGCCGTACCGCTCCTCCAGGCTCATGTCGTCCCAGTCGGCGCGGAGGTCCTCGCCCGTGGCCGGTCGGTCGCCGAACTGAATCGCCGCCGCCAGCGTCAGAAGGAGCACCGCCGCGGCCGCGGTCAGCCGCAGCACGAAGCTGAGAAGCGCGCCCTCTTCGGGCTGGGCGCCGGCGGTCGCGGTGCCGGGCGGCACCGCCGGCTGCACGCGGGCGGGCGGCTCGACCTGTTCGGGAGCCGCGACGGGCCCCTCGCCGAGGTCCCCGGCGAAGGCACGCCGCGCCACGCGCGCGGCAAAGCCCTCGGGCGCCTGGACGGCCGAACCCGGCTCGAACCAAGCCGAGAGCGCCTTGGCGTCCTTGGCCACCTCGCGGCAGGCCACACAGCCGAGCAGGTGCTGGCGGAGGGGGGCCGCCTGCGGCTCGGTCAGCTCCCCGTCCAGGTAGCTGGGCACCAGAGGGGCGGCGTCTTTACAGGTAAGCTCCACGGATCTACCTACCATCCTGTCCAAACTCGGGATGAAGGCGCAGCAGCGCCTCCTTGAAGCGAGCGCGGGCCCGGAACAGCCGCGACTCGACGGTGCCGATCGAGATCCCCAGGAGGTCGGCGATGTCCTGGTAGGCCATCTCCTCGAACTCGCGCAGGATCAGGACCGTGCGGAAGATCTCGGGCAGCTCCTCGAGCGCCTCGTGGGTCACGTCCGCGACCTCCTGGCGCTCCAGGTCGGCGTCGGGAGCCGCGACCTCGCGCGGCCCGCGCCCGGCCAGGCCGGCCGCGCCCACCAGCTCGGGATCCTCGACCGACTGGACGGGGTTCCGTCCGCGGCGCTTGAGGAAGTCCAGGCTCGTGTTCACCGCGATGCGGTAGAGCCAGGTCGAGAACGAGGACTGGTGCTGGAAGGTCTCCAGCCGGTGGAACGCCTTGATAAAGGTGTCCTGAACCAGATCCTCCAGCTCGACGGCGTTCCGCGTGTAGTGGCGCACCAGGCCGAAGATCCGGTCCTGGTAGCGCTCGACCAGGAGCTGGAAGGAGAGCTGGTTGCCCTCCATCGTCTCCTGCACCAGCGTCGCGTCTTCCTGGGCGGCTTGTTCCATGACCAAGATCCCCATGGCACCGCGAGAGACGCCCCGCGGCCCCGGTCTATTCCCGGGAAGTCAACGCAGCGCGGGGCACCCGAGCGAGCCCGAGGGGCAAAAGACTTCCCTCGGGCCCCTAAATTACCGCCAAACGGCTAGTTACGGCTGGTATCGGGGTCCAGGGCGGCCCCGGGACGCGGCACGACGTCGTCGAGCAGGTGACCCAGCTTCTCGCGCTTGGTCTCCAGGTAGCGCCGGTTGACGTCGGTCGGCACGGTGGGGAGCGGGAGCTGATCCACCAGCTCCAGCCCGTAGCCCGCCAGGCCGTGGATCTTCTTGGGGTTGTTCGTGAAGATCGACATGCGCCGCACCCCCAGGTAGTGGAGGACCTGGGCGCCGATGCCGTACTCGCGCAGGTCGGCCGGGAAGCCGAGGGCGTGGTTGGCCTGGACCGTGTCCATCCCGCCATCCTGCAGGCCGTAGGCCTTCAACTTGTTGGCGAGCCCGATCCCGCGGCCCTCCTGGCGCAGGTAGAGCAGCACGCCGCGCTCCTCGTTGGCCAAGCGCTCCATGGCCATGTGAAGCTGCGGCTCGCAGTCGCAGCGCATCGAGCCGAAGGCGTCGCCGGTCAGGCACTCGGAGTGCACCCGGACGGGGATCACCTTGTCGACCGGCTCCCAGGGGCCGTCCAGGCCGGGCCCCGACAGGCCGCGGGTGAGCGCCACGTGCTCGGCGCCGTCGACCGTCGAGCGGAACAGGTGCGCGCGGAACTGGCCGTGTCGCGTCGGCAGCATCACGTCGTTGACGACCGGCTCGATCAGGCGCTCGTTCTGGCGGCGGTAGGCGATCAGGTCGGCAATCGTGGCGATCTTCAGCCCGTGCTTCGCGCCGAAGACCTCCAGCTGGGGCATCCGCGCCATCGAGCCGTCGTCGTTCATGATCTCGCAGACGACGCCGGCGTGGACCTTGGCGCCCGCCAGGCGCGCCAGGTCGACGATGCCCTCGGTCTGGCCGCCCCGCACCAGCACGCCGCCTTCGCGCGCGCGCAGCGGGAACATGTGCCCGGGCGAGGCCAGGTCGTCCGGCGTCGCGTCGGGGTCGGACGCCACGCGGATGGTGTGCGCCCGGTCGGCGGCGCTGATGCCGGTGGTGACGCCGGAGGCCGCTTCGATCGACTGCGTGAACGCGGTCCCCATGCGGCTGGTGTTGCGCTCGACCTGCGGCCGCAGCCCCAGCCGGTCGCAGACGCCGCCGGACATCGGCAGGCAGATCAGCCCGCGTGCCTCGCGCACCATGAAGTTGATGTGCTCGGCGGTGACGTGCTCGGCGAGCATCGTGATGTCGCCCTCGTTCTCACGCGAGGGGTCGTCGACGAGGATCACCATGCGACCCTGGCGCAGGTCGTCCAGGATCTCGGGAATGGGGCTCGAAGTCATGGTGTTGCCCTTCGGAAGGGGGTGGGCGAGGCTTTTTCCCTCGCCAGGAACCCGTCATAGTAACCCGTTCTGAAGGTCACGAACACGGTGCGGAGCGAGGACGTGGACGAGAAACAGGTCGACGGCCAAAAGGGCCGAGAGGCGGCGGCGCGTGGGGCCCTCCCCCCCCGGCGCCCGCGTTGGATCGCTATGGCGGCTCTGCTGGGGCTCGGAGGCCTGACGGCCTGCAGCTCGACGGAGGTCCGCGACGGCGGCTCCCAGAGGGGCTCCCGGGTCGTGGGGGCGCGCATCGCCTTCTCGGATGCCCCGGAGCTGGTCGAGGTGGCGCAGCTCGAGTACGACCGCTCGACCGGAGGCGGGCGGCTGCAGGAGCTCGCGAGCAGCGGCGAGGTCGAGGTCCGGCGCCGCGCCACCGTCGCGCTCGGCCGGCTGCCGTACCCCGAGTTCGGCGACGAGGTCACGCGGGCGCTGGTGGACCGCCTCGAGGATGGCGACGTCTATGTGCGCCGCGCCGCCGTGTTCGCCCTGGGGCAGCGGCAGGCACCCGAGACCGGCGCTCTGCTGGCGGCCTACCTGAACGACGCCGACCCCGAGCTGCGGGTGCGCGTCGTCGAGTCCTCGCGCACGCTCGATCACGACGGGCTGCGGAGCGCCGTGGCGCTCACGCTGCGCGACCAGCGCCTCGAGGTCCGCATCGCGGCGGTGCTAGCGATGGCGCTGTGGGACACCGAGGCCCCGAACGCGAAGGAGGTCGACCGCCTGCTGCTCGACCTGCTGCTTCCCGCCGGCAGCCCGGGGACCGAGGTCGACGCGGAGCTGCGTTGGCGCACGCTCTATGCGCTCCAGCGCCGCAAGGCGGACCTGGGTCGGGCGGCGTTCCTGGTGTTCGCGCGCTCCGAGGTCCCGCTCGAGCGGCTCTACGCCGTGCGCGGCCTCGCCGCGATCGAGCCGGGCGAGCGCAGCCTCGCCGCGCTCGTCGAGGCGACCGAGGACCCGGACTGGCGCGTCGCGGCCGAGGCGCTGATCGGCCTGGCCGCGCACCCGTCGCCCGACACCATGGCCGCGGTGTTGAAGGCGTGCGAGCACAGCTCGGTCCACGTGCGCCGGCGCGCCTTCGAGGCCCTGGGCAGCTTCGAGGACGCGCAACGCCTGGTGCCGAAGCTCACCCGCGGCGCACGCGACGTGTCACCCAGCGTCCAGTCGGCGGCGATCGCGTCGCTCGCGAAGGTGCTGCCGTCCGACGACGCGCTCGACTACATCAAGGGCTACGCCGTCGACGAGGATCCGGTGCTGCGCTCCGGCGTCGCCGAGGCGGCCGCGGAGCTCGACGCCGCGGACGCGGTGCCGCTGCTGCGGAAGCTGGCGACCGACGGGCACCCGCGCGTCGCGGGGGCGGCGCTCTCCAGCCTGGCGAAGCATCCTTCGCCGAAGGTACGCGAGCTGCTCCACGCCGCCCTGGCCCAGGCCGACAACGGGCTGCGCCTGGCCGCGGTCCTCGCGCTGGCCGAGATGCCGGACCCGTCGGACGTCGCGCCGGTGGCGAAGGCGCTGGCGACGTCGACCGGAGACATCGCGACCGAGGTGGCCTTCAGCGCGCTGCGCACGCTGGGGGCGATCGGCGGCGACGAGGCTCAAGAGCTGGTCCGCCAGGCGCTCGCGCACCCCGAGCCGCACGTGCGGAGGGTCGCGGCGGAGACGCTGCGCGACTCGTTCGACACCTTCCCCAACCCGCCGGCGGTCGAGGAGCGCGCACCCGAGGCCGCCATCGACGAGGCCCCCGTCCCCGGCCGCGACTTCCCGCGCTGGAAGCGCAACCCGATCGTCGAGATCTCAACGACGCGCGGGCCGATGGTCTTCGAGCTCCTCCCGACCGAGGCGCCGATGCACGTGCACAACTTCCTGCAGCTCGCGCGGCAGGACTACTACGACGGCCTCGTGTTCCACCGCGTGGTGCCCGACTTCGTCATCCAGGGCGGCGACTACCGCGGCGACGGCAGCGGCGGGCGCGCCTGGAACGGCCGCACGGTGCCCCAGGAGTTCACGCCCCGGCGCTACGTCCGCGGCTCGCTCGGCATGCCGCGCAACGAGGACCCCGACTCCGGCGGCAGCCAGCTGTTCGTCACGCACCGGGCGACGCCCCACCTCGACGGGCGGTACACGATCTTCGGCGAGCTGCGCTCCGGCGGAGACACGCTCGACCGGATCGACGTCGGCGACCGCATTCTCGACGTGCGGGTTTTGCGCTAGCGCGGGCCCTCGGGGCCGCCGAGGGCCTTGCGGCGCCCCGAGACACCCGGGGACGGATTGTGGATCGCCTGGTGGAAAGCGCGCCTAAATCGCCTTAGGAGAGGGGGTTAGGTTCTCCACAGGCGTGAATGCGAGCTGTGGAGAAGGCGGGGGTGAATTCCAGGATCTTGGAATTCCGATAGCGGTGGGGCGCGGCGTTTCCCCCCCGCGCAGGGCCCGGTGGGCCCGCCCCCACAACTCGATGCGCACCTCGAAATCCTCCTCCTCGTCCCCCCGTCTGCTCGTCGGCACCCTCGTTCTCGGCATGCTCGCCCTTGGCGGCGTGGTCGGCAACGACACCTGGAACGGGTTCAGCTCCCGGATGGAGAAGCTGGAAGGCCGGGTCGCCAGCGCTCCGCGCGAGCGCGCCCAGCTCCAGCGCGCCCTCGAAGCCGTCCAGGCCGAGGTCGAAGCGATCCGCACCGAGCTGCTCGACGCCCAGGCCAGTCAGGCCGCCGCGGTCGCGATCGACGAGCGCCTGCACGGCGCCGAGTCGATGCTCAACGAGATCAGCGGCGCGATCGAAGCCCACGGCTCCAGCCTCGAGGTGCTCGAAGAGAGCACCGCGTCGTTCGGTCCCGAGACCCTAGAGGCCCGCATCGCCGAGCGCGACCGCGAGCTGAGCGAGGTCTGGGACGCGCTCCGCGATCGGCTCGACGCCGCCGAGGACTCGGCCGCCCTCAGCGCGCAGCGCCTGGACGAGGTCGGCGCGACGCTCGCCTCCGACCAGCGCGACGTCGTGCGCATGTGGAACGAGCTGGTGGGCCCCACGGTGCAGCTGGCCGGCGAGACCAGCGTGGGGAGCGGCGTGCTCCTCAGCTCGCGCTCCGCCGGCAGCGACGCGACGGGCGCGGAGCGCTTCGACACCTACGTGCTGACCGCCTGGCACGTCGTGCGCGACATCCTCGAGGGCGAGCTCGACGACCCGGTGCCGGTCACGATCTACCTGCCGGACTCCTCCCTGCGCTTCGAGACCGCGACGCTGGGCGCGCACGACGCGGCGATCGACGTCGCGGTGCTGCGGCTCGACACCGACGAGCCGGTGTCCTTCGGGACCGAGCTCGCGCCGCGCGAGGCCGTCGAGTCGACGCGCATCTTCGACCGCGTCTACGCGGTCGGCTGCCCGCTCGGCAACGACCCGATCCCGACGCCGGGCGAGGTCTCGACGCTCCACCACCTGGTGGACGACGTCAACTACTGGATGATCAACGCGCCGACGTACATCGGCAACTCGGGCGGCGGCATCTTCGACGCCGACAACCACCAGCTGCTCGGGCTCTTCTCGAAGATCTACACGCACGGCGCCCTGCGGCCGACGATCGTGCCGCACATGGGGCTCGTCACGCCGCTCAGCACCGTCTACGACTGGATGGATGGTGTCGGCTACGGACACCTCGTGCCTTCCGAGGCCGACCAGGTCGCGGACGCCGAGGGACGCTGAGCCCCTAGTGCCGGAAGTGGCGCGAGCCGGTGAACACCATCGGCACGCCCCGCTGATCGCAGGCTTCGATCACCTGCTCGTCGCGCATCGAGCCGCCGGGCTCAAGGATCGCGCGCACGCCCGCCTCGATCGCTTTCTCGACGCCGTCGGGGAAGGGGAAGAAGGCATCGGAGGCGAGCACCGAGCCCTCGACCTCGTCTCCCGACTTCTCGATCGCCAAGCCGACCGAGTCGACGCGGCTCATCTGCCCCGCCCCAACGCCGAGCACGCGCGTGCCCTTGGCGATCACGATCGCGTTCGACTTGACGTGCTTGGCGACCTTGTTGGCGAAGAGCAGCGCGGTCAGCTGCTCGTCCTCCGGCGCGGTCTTGGTGACCACGCGGCAGTCGTCCGACGCCTCGGCCTTCAGGTCGCGGTCCTGTAGCAGGAAGCCGCCGACCACGCGCTTGAGCTCGATGTCGCGCGCGTCGCGCGACGCGGGCCCGAACTCGCCACAGGCCAGGAGCCGCACGTTCTTGCCCCACTTGGGGCCCTGGGTGAGCTCGGCGAAGGCGTCGTCGTCGAACGACGGCGCGACGATCGCCTCGACGAAGCGGCCGCCCGCGGTCAGGAACTTGGCCGTCGCGAGGTCGACCGGGCGGTTCATCGCAAGCACCGACCCAAAGGCCGACACCGGGTCGCCGGCCCAGGCGTGCTCGATCGCTTCGGCCAGGGTGGCCGCGCAGGCCGCGCCGCACGGGTTGTTGTGCTTGGTGACCGCGGCGAAGGGCTCGTCGAACTCCTTGGCCAGCGCCAGCGCGGCGTCGAGGTCGACGATGTTGTTGTAGGAGAGCGCCTTGCCGTTCAGCACGTCGGCGCCGGGCACGCTGGGCTCGCCGCCCGGGATGCGGTACAGCGCCGCGTTCTGATGCGGGTTCTCGCCATAGCGCAGCGACAACGCGCGCTCGCCGGCCAGCGACGCGCCCTCGGGGAACGCGCTGTCGGTGGCGCCGTCAGCCACCTCCTGCCCGTGCAGCCAGCCGCTGATCGCGGCGTCGTAGCGCGCGGTGAGCTCGAAGGCCTTCAGGGCCAGCCGGCGCTTCAGCCCGTCCGAGAGCGCGCCGTCGTTGCGTTCCAGCTCGTCGAGCACCGCGCCGTAGTCCGCGGGGTCGGTGACGACGCCCACGAAGGCGTGGTTCTTGGCCGCCGAACGCACCATGGTCGGTCCGCCGATGTCGATCTGCTCGATCGCGTCGGCGCGCGCGACGCCCGGCTTGGCGACCGTCTCTTGGAACGGATAGAGGTTCACGACCAAGAGATCGATCGGCTCGATGCCGTGGCTCTTCATCGCGTCGGCATCGCTGGGCTGGTCGCGCCGCGCGAGGATACCGCCGTGCACCTTCGGGTGGAGCGTCTTGATCCGTCCGTCCATCATCTCCGGGAAGTCGGTGTAGTCCGATACCTCGCGGACGTCGATCCCCGCGTCCTTCAGCTTGGCGTAGGTGCCGCCGGTGGAGAGAAGCTCGACGCCGCGCTGCGCGAGCATCCGCGCGAAACCCTCGATTCCGGACTTATCGGAGACGCTGATCAGCGCGCGCTGGACTCGGGTGTTCATGGCTCTTGATGCGGGTGGGAGGGGGAAGCGCGGATCCTAGCAGGCCGCCCGTTCCCCACCAACGCGGATCAGTCGCCGCCGAAGTAGCCCATCGCTTCCATGCGCGCACGGTCGTCGTCCGAGAGGTCCTCAAGACGTATCCCCGCGTTCGCGGAGATCTCGGCGATGAGCCGCAGGTCGTCCTGCCAGTCGGGGCGCTTCGAGCCGTCGGTCATAAAGACATTCTTGAGCTCATAGGGATCGTCATTGAGCGCGAACATCTCAAACGACCCTTCGCCGCGATCGGGGTAGTAGATCAGCTTGTAGTCCGCGTCGCGGATCATCACCTGGTTCTCCTTCGCCTCGGGCGAGTGAGTCTCGGCGATGACCGTGCGGTCGCCTTCGCGCAGCAGCGACAGCCCGCGCTGGCCCGGCAGGTCCGCGAGCCCGGCGAGGTCGAGCAGCGTCGGCACGACGTCGACGTGGCGCACCACGTCGGTCATCTTCTCGCGCAGCACTTCGGTATCGGACGAGCCGGCGGGGAGCTTGAAGATCAGCGGGATGTGGAGCATCTCCTCGTAGAGGTTCTCCACGTGCCCTTGGAAGCGGTGCTCGCCGAGCGCCTCGCCGTGATCCGAGGTGAAGAGCACGATGCTGTTCTCGTAGAGCCCACGCGCCTTGAGCTTGTCGAGCAGCTTGCCGATCTCCAGATCGACGTAGTCCACCTCGCGGAAGTAGCGGTACGGCACCGTCTTGCCGAGCGGGCAGTCGGTGATCCATGAATCGATCTCGACCGTCGCGGTGCCGCCTTCGGGACCGTCGAACTCGAAGGTCGCCTGCTTCAGCGGGCGCCGCGTGCCGCTGCGCAGCGGCAGGACCTCGTCGCCCTCGACGAAGCTGACGGGAATGCTCACGCCGTCGCGCCGGACCTTCAGGATGCGCACGTTCGACTTGAACTCGGAGCTCAGCTCGAAGCGGTGCTTCCCCGGCCCGAGCTCGAACTCGCGCTTGAAGTACGTCATGTCCGACGTCGTGATCGTGTCGATCTCCTCGCCGTCGAGGGAGAGCGTGGCCTCGAAGGACGGAGTGCCGTCGTCGCGGACGCCATGCACGTTGTAGGGCTCGTGCGGGTCGCAGTAGTGCGCAAAGAAGAACAGCGGCTGGAGCGGGTCGACGCCCTCCAATGCCTGGTCGATGATCTCCTGCACCTCCCACGCCGGCGCGACGTGCCCCGGCGCGTGCAGGAAGACGTCGAAGCCGCGGTCGAGCGCGGTGTCCTCGGTCAGGTTTGGCCACAGCGTGCCGAGGCTGACCGCGGCGCGCGTCTGGTAGCCCAGCTTCGACAGGTGGTCGGCGAACAGCGGCAGGTCGGGCGGCACGGTCTGGCCGTTGTTCAGCACCTTGTTCTCGAACGGGTAGCGCGACGAGAACAGCGCGGTGTGCGACGGCAGCGTCATCGGCGCGTGCGAGAAGGCATGCGTGAACGGCACCCCCTGCTCGTCGCGCGCGATCGAGTCGATGTTCGGGGTATCGACGAGCTTGCGCTTCGAGATCAGCACGTCGGCGCGCAGGGTATCGATGATGATCAGGATGATGTTCGGCGGCCGCTGCTCGACGCGCAGGGCAACGGCCGCAACCTCGACCGCGGGGCCGCCGGCCGGGACCGACAGGCGGACCAGGGTGTCGCCGGGGAGCACCGCGCCGAGGTCGACCTCGTGCTCGCCCCCCGCCGCGGTGACCGCCAGGGTCTCCGAGAGCAGCGAGGCGCCGTCGCGCCTGAGCTCGACCTCGAGCGAACCCGCCTCGGCGCCGCGCGCCTCGAGCAGGAGAGCCGCGCCGGCCGGCAGCGGTACCGAGGCCTCGACCCGGCCGCCGGAGGGAATGGCGAAGGGGGCCGCGGCCTCGCCGAAGCGCGCGGAGACGTCGACGCGCTCGTAGGTCGGCTCGGAGGCGCCTCCGCAGTTCGAGAAGAAGGCCGCCGTCGCGGCCGCCACGGCGGCGGTGAAGGCGGCGAGCGAGAAGCGCCGCGCTCCAGAACGGTTCTGGGGGGGAGCCATGGTGTCGTTCGGGTGGAGTCAGGAGGCCCTGGCGGGACTACGACGCGCCGCGTCGCCGCAGCAGCTCTTCGATAAAGCCGTCGATGTCGCCGTCGAGCACAGCCTGAATACTACCCTTCTCAAAGTTGGTGCGGTGGTCCTTCACCCGCTGCTCGGGGTGCATGAAGTAGGAGCGGATCTGATTGCCCCAGGCGATCTCGCCCTTCTCGCCGTAGAGAGCCGACATCTCCTTGTCCCGCTCCGCGTCCTTCAGCTTGATCAGCTTGGCCTTGAGCATCTTGAGCCCCGTAGCGCGGTTCTTGTGCTGGCTGCGCTCGTTCTGACACCGGACGACGATCCCCGTGGGCAGGTGGGTGATCCGCACCGCGGACTCGGTCTTGTTGACGTGCTGGCCGCCCGCGCCCCCCGCCCGCATCGTGTCGATCTTGATGTCCGCGTCGGTGATCTCGATGTCGTCGTCCTCTTCCAACTCGGGCGTAACATCGACCGACGCGAAGGCGGTCTGGCGCCGGCCCTGGGCGTCGAAGGGACTGATCCGCACCAGGCGGTGGACGCCGGTCTCGGCCTTCAGGTAGCCGAACGCGTAGGGGCCGCGGATGAGGTAGGTGGCGCTGCGGATGCCGGCCTCGGGCTCGTCGATGCGGTCGACCTCGCCCAGCTCGAAGCCCTTGGCCTCGGCCCAGCGCATGTACATGCGCAGCAGCATCTCGGCCCAGTCGCAGGCGTCCACGCCGCCCGCGCCCGCGCTGATGGCGAGGTAGGCGCCGTTCATGTCGTGGTCGCCGCCGAGCATCACTTGGAACTCGAGATCGCCGACCTCCTTCTCGAGCAGCGCGACGGTGGCCTGCAGGTCGGGCAGGACCTCGTCCTCGCCGGCCTCCTCGCCCATCTCGACGAGCACGCCGATCTCCTCGAGCGCGGCCTCGGCGCGCCGTACGGGCTCGACGCCCGCGCGCAGCCGCTTCAGCTCCGAAATCACCTTCTGGGCGCCCTCCTGGTCGTTCCAGAAGTCGGGCGAGGATTGGAGCTCTTCTACCTCGACGAGCCGTGCTTCGGACCGAGCGTAGTCAAAGTCCCTCCTTCAGCTGCTCGAGGCGCCTTTTCGCCGTCGAAGCGATTCCCTGGCATTCGCTGAAGGAGGTCATCGCCGGGGATTCTAGGGCCGTCCGCCGGCTTGGCAACTACTGCCCGCGATCCTGGAGCAGGTCCAGGGCGCCGTCCGTCGCCATCAACGCCTCGATCGAGGCGATGTCCTTCGGGACGTCGTCGGAGAGCACCTCCACGCCGTCCTCGGTGCACACCACCACGTCCTCGATGCGGATGCCGATCCCCAGCTTCCCGTCGTAGGCCCCGGGCTCGATGGTAAAGACCACCCCGGGCTCGAGGACGCCCCCGCGCGGGCCGGGATCGTGGACCTCCATGCCTACGGAGTGACACACGCCGTGGTTCAGCAGGCCCGCGAAGCCCCGGCTGCGGAGCTCCTCGACCGCCAGCGCGTGCACGTCGCGCAGGGTCATGCCGGGCCCGGCGCCGGCGATCGCGGCCTCCTGGGCGGCCAGGACGGCCTCGTAGAGCTCCTTCATCCGCCCCTCGAACTTGCCCCCCACCGGCCAGGTGCGGGTGATGTCGGTGACGTAGTGGTCGACCTCGGGCCCGTAGTCGACGAGCAGCGGCTCGCCGTCCCGCATCTCGCGCGCCGCGGCCAGGTAGTGCAGTGAGCAGGAGTTCGGACCGGAGCCGACGATCGCGCTGTAGGCCGGCCCCGAGGCCCCCTCGCGCACGTGGACGAAGGTCATGAGCGAGGCGATCTCCCACTCGCCGACGCCCGGGCGCGTCGAGCGGATCGCCTCGACCAGCGCCGCCGCGCCGGCCCGCGACGCGCGGTGGATCGCCTCGACCTCCTGGGGCTGCTTCACCCAGCGCATCTTGTTGAGCGTGGGGCTGGCGTCCTTCACCTCGACGCCGAAGCGCTCCTCGAAGCGCTCCTTCAGCGTGTGCTCGCGCGACTTGCGCCCGTCGAGCGGGTCCTTCTCACGCGCGTCGCGGAACGAGCGCGCCGAGTCGTAGGCGCTCGTCATCGACACGTAGGGCTGCAGCGACGTCCAGATCACCTCGCCCTCGCTCAGCCGCTCCTCGATCGTCTTGAGCAGCGCCTTATCGGGCAGGATGCTCTTGAAGCCGGTCAGCTCGCCGATCCAGTCATCGCCGATGTCCCAGCGCTCGCCGTTCCAGGTCTCCCAGATCGTGCTCGCGGGGGGGAGGAACAGCATCTCCTCGCCGGTCTCGAGGTCGATGACCAGCGAGACGTCGGGGCTTTCGATGCCCGTGAGGTACCAGAACATCTTGTCCTGGGTGAACCGCAGGTAGTCGCGCGGCACCGGCAGGCCACGCATCACGAACAGGCCGCTGTCGCCGAGGCGCTCCTTGAGCTCGCCGCGGCGGCCGGTGTGGAACTCGCGACCAAGGCCGCAGACCGGCTTGCCGTCGCCGGTCCGCTCGACCGTCTTGACATCGTCGTCCTCCGGCGTCGTGGGGGCCGCGGGAGGGAGCAGACCGATGAGGGGCAGGAGTGCGGCGGCGTGGATCATCATGCAGAGGATAGCGCCAGGGGCCGCGCGACGGCGCGATCGGCGGCCCAGACGCGTGTCAGGGCCCTGTACGCGGCCCCTCGCATCCCTCAGAATCCTGCCCCATGCGCTTCGACGAGCCCCCCCTGATCGGCCGCTTCCTCCGGCGCTACAAGCGCTTCTTCACCGACGTCGAGCTGCCCTCGGGCGAGGTGCTGACCGCGCACTGCCCCAACACCGGCAGCCTGCTGGGATGCAAGGAAGAGGGCGCGCGGGTGCTCCTGCGCGACTCGCACGACGACAAGCGCAAGCTGCGCTACACGTGGCAGGCGATCGAGGTCGACGGGACCTGGGTCAACGTCGACACCGGGCTGCCGAACCGGGTCGTGTTCGAGGCGATCCAGGCCAAGAGCCTGGGCCCGCTCCGCGGCTACCGCGAGGCGAAGCGCGAGGTGAAGTACGGCACGAACAGCCGCATCGACGTACTGCTGACCGACCACCGCACGCGGCGCGGCGAGAAGTGCTACGTCGAGGTGAAGAACACGACGCTGGTCGACGGACGCGCGGGCCTCTTCCCCGACGCCGTCACCGAGCGCGGGCGCAAGCACCTGGGCGAGCTGACGCGCGTAGTCGAGGAGGGTCACCGCGCGGTGCAGCTGTTCTTCGTGAGCCGCTCCGACGTCACGACGTTCCGCCCCGCCGACGACATCGACCCGGCCTACGGCGAGGCGCTGCGCGAGGCGGCCGAGGCGGGCGTTGAGGTACTGGCGTACCGCGCGCGGGTGACCGAGGATGAGCTCGACGTCGACCGCAAGCTGCGGCTGGACCTCGGCCTGCGCGTGTAGCTGTGGGGCGCGAGTCCTGGAAAACCGGCGACTCGGGTAATCCGCAGCGCGCGGGAGCTCGTACCTACGGGTGGACGGAGCCCCGCTCCTCGTAAAGCGCCTCGCCCGCGACCTTCGACCGGTGGTCGCTCAGGGGCGCCGGACGGTCCGTTGGGGCGTCGGTGACCCTCTCGCCGGCGCCTCGTCTTCCTTTCGATCCGCGGAGGCCGCATCCCGCGCCGGGAGCGGCGCCGTCCACGCGTAAAAGAGGGTCCCACGAAGAGCCGCGGGAGCGTGGCAGCACGAAGTAAGCCGAGGTGAAGAGCTCGTGGGGCTGCCTGCGACGGGCGTCTGTGGGGGGTGAGTCGCGCCCTTCGGGGACCGCGCTATCCATCGGAGCGGACCTAGCTACGACTGGAGGAAAACCACAACATTCCTATCCAACGGGCGCGGGGAAGTCCCCATCGCGGAAGCCGCTTCCAGAGACCCTAGAGTGAGACGCCGTAGTCGTCGCTCTCGTCGATCGGATACTGCGGCCCGCCGGGGCCGCCGACGCGACTGGCCCACGGATCTGGACGCGAGAGCGGCGGCACCACCCGGCGGCTCACGCGGACGGCGGCGTGGTAGCGCGCGCCGCGGCAGATCGCTCGCGCGGCCAGGGCCAGCTGGCCGACCAGGAACAGGCTGAACACCGCCCCCCAGCCGCCCCCGTCGCCGAGCCCGGCGTTGAGGCCCCACGAGACGGAGCCCGCGCCCCACAGCACCAGCGCCTCGACGATCAGGATCAGCAGCATCGGGCGCAGGGTGCGGACGGGGTGCACGAGGATCAGGATCACCGTGCCCAACCCCGCCAGCAGCGCGGACGACGAATCCTGCAGCGCCATCCGCGTCCGCGTGAAGTCGCCCCAGGCCAGCACCAGCGCGAAGAGGAGCGCGTGCACGCCGGTCTGCAGCCAGCCGTAGAGCACGGCCGTGCGCTCGGACGTGAAGACCTCGGTCTCGCCTCCCGGCGCTCCGAAGAGCATGCCCGCGACGAGCGTGTTCCACGGCCACGACAGCACGATCCAGGACACCGCGGCGAGCAGGAGCAGCGTCAGCAGCCACACGCGCACGAAGCGCCAGAAGTAGCGCGAGCCGCCCCACAGGAAGCGGCGCACCGAGTGGCCGGAGGCGCGCTCGAGGAACACCTGCAGCCAGCCGCCGGCCGAGAAGGCGCCGAACAGCATCGCCACCAGACCGAGCACCGCCGCGACCTGCGCCGACCGCGCGCCGAGCGCGTCCATCGCCGCGCCGTGGTCGGCGCGGAACGACTCCCGCAGCGTGGCCAGCACCTCGCCCGACGCGCCGGCCTCGGAGTCGCCGGGCTCGTAGCGGTTGGCCGCCGTCTCCGCGAACCAGTCGACCCAGGGCGCGGCGACAGCCGCCGCCAGCAGGAGGGGCACCAGCCAACAGAGCAGCCACACCGGCACGCGCGCCGCCGCCGCGCGCAAGGCCGCGAGGAACACGGGGCCGCGGACGACCTCGGCTTCGGTCTCGCCGTGGCTCATCCCCCGAGGCCTCCGATCCAGTGCAGGTAGGTCTGCACCTGGGCGAGCACGCGCTCGCCCCAGCGCCAGGGCGTGACCGGGTCGACCGCGTCGTACCAGGCGTTGTTCGAAACGTCCGCGTCGAGGAAGACGCGCCGGTTGGGGTCGAGCTGTGCGGAGATCAGCTTCGCATCCCCCTCAAACGAGAGCCGCTTCCACGCGCGCTCGAGCTGCTCCTCGCGCGTCCACACCAACTCGTGCACCGTGCCGTCGTCGAACGTGAGGCGCAGCGGGATCGGCAGGCTGAGCGCGCCGTCGCGGCGCAGGGTCACCTCGACCTGCCACGGCGCATCGTCGTCCCCGCCCTCGTCGTCGAGCGCGGGGCGCTCGAGGAACTCGCCGCCCTCGCCCTGGAAGAGCCCGAGGTCGCCCGGGCTGCGGCGCTGATCGACCTCGACTTGCCAGTCGCCGCGGTGGGTGGTGCGGAAGACCTCCTCGAAGTACCAGGCGCAGTCCACGCCGGCCCCTTCCTGGAAGGTGCGGAAGAAGTCGTCGGGATAGGGGTGCCGGTAGCGCCACTCCTCGGCGAAGTGGCGCATGCCGCGCAGGAACGGCCCGTCGCCGACGACGTGCTGCAGCGTGCGCAGCGCGACCGCGGTGCGCGGATAGCTGTTGGCGCCGTAGCTCGGGCGATCGACGTGCTCGAAGGCCCAGGTGTCGATCGGGTCGGAGCCGGCGTCCCCGAGGTAGCGCGTGCGGTCGTTCCAGCGCGGGTCACTCCACGACCGCACGAACGTGAAGGCCGGCTGATCGCGCCACCAGTCGAGCAGGCCCGAGCTTTGGACCGGCCGCACCGGCAGGCCGAAGGGCGCTGGGATCTCGCGCAGCGACAGCAGCTGCCCCATCTTCCCGTCGGCGTCGAGCGAGGCCAGCGGAACGCCGTCGACCGGGACCGCCGCGTACGTCGTCGTCCCGCGCCGTGGACCGTAGACGCGCCACAGCACCTCGGAGTCGGTGTACGAGTTGAAGCCCTCGTCGAGCCACGCGGCCTCGAACTCGTTGTTGCCGACGAGCCCGTACCAGAACTGGTGCCCCGCCTCGTGGACGGTCACGCTCTCGGGCTGGTACATGTCCTCGGTCGTGAAGAGCCGCGTCCCGCTGGTGAACAGCGTGGGATACTCCATCCCGCCCGCGGCCCGTCCGCCCCACGGCGGGTCGATGACCGTGATGTGCTCGTACGGGTACTCGCCGAACCAAAGCCCGTAGAAGAAGAGCGCGGCGGACGTGGCCTCGAAGTGGCGCTCGGCCTGGTCGGAGCGCTCGGGGTGCATCAGCGTGGTGACGTCCACGCGCCGCAGCTCGATCGCCTCGTCGCCCAGGTGCTCGCGCGCGAAGGCGACCTCGTCGGGGAAGCGGTCGATCCACGCCGACGGCTCGAAGGTCGTGGTCTTGGCGACGAAGCGTGGATCCGCGGTCCAGGTGAAGCCGTGCACGACCGGCGCCTCGCCGAAGGCGTCGCTCCGCCCGCGGTCGAGCTTCGAGGGCGCGAAGAAGCGCGCGATGTTGCGGCCGAGCTTGATCGTCTCGCTCTCGAGCCGGCCCGAGCCGAAAACCTTTCCGTGGTACTCGGGCGGCAGGTCGAGCTCGACGTCGTACGTGCCGTAGTCCGAGAAGAACTCGGTGTTCATGTGGAACTGGTGGCAGTTCCAGCCGCGCCCGTTCTCGTAGACGCCCAGCTTCGGAAACCAGTGCGCGGCGAGCAGGAAGTCGTCCTTGTAGCCGGCGCGACGCCGCACGCGCGGGATCTGCGACTCCCACTCCAGCTCCAGGGTGAAGCTCGCGCCGGGCGCGACCGCTGCCGGCAGGTCGACGCTGAAGACCGTGCGGTCCTCTTCGTTGCCGTCGTCGGGGCGCCGGTAGCGGAAGGTCGGCATCAGGTCGACGCGCGTTCCCGACGCGTCGACGGCGGCGACGGAGGTGACCCGCGACCAGCCCCAGCCCTCCTCGATCTCGTGGTCGCGCAACATCCCTTTCGACTCGGTGAGGTGCGTCGAGCGGTTGTTGGCGAACGCGTTCCAGTACAGGTGGAACCAAGCGTCCGCGACCTCGTCGTTGCTGCGGTTGGTCCACGAGACCGACGCCTGCCCGGTGAGCACCTTGGTCTCGCCGTCGAGCTGGGCAGACAGCACGTAGTCGACGCGGTTTTCGCTTCCCTGAGCGGAAAGCGACGCCGCGAGCAGTCCGCTCGCGAGCGCGAACAGCCCTTTGCAAACCCCTTTCCTACATGAGGTTAGGACCACAAGATCCATTCGACCCAAGGCTGGGATGGAGGAGAAGCATTTTCTTCAAATCCCTCTCATTCGTTTCCCGGCGCGTCCGATAACTCAACCGGTGATCTCAACCGGATCGCCTCACTCAATATGGAAATCGGAAATCAAGGCCAGAGCGCCAACCGCGCTCAGCAACGCTACCGGGACGCCATGGTCGATCTCGTGCGTAGGACCCGAAGCAAGGTCCAGCATGCGCGACAGGAGGCCGCCCGCACCGACGACGAAGTCGAGAGCCCCCAGGGCGACCGCATCGACATCTCGCCCGAGTCCCTCGAGCGCGCCCGGACCGCCCTTGCCGGCGGCGACGACGATGGCTCGCGCCCCAAGATCGAACGGCTCAAGCACGCCTACCGCAGCGGCAACCTGCACTCGCCCGAGAGGCTGGAGCGCGCCGCGGAGCGCATCCTGCAGGGGCCCGCGTCGATCGCCTTCGAGACGAGCGCGGACAGCGTGAGCTCGGCGGCGGTCGACGACCAGGACGCCTAGCGCCCAGCAGGCTCGGGGAGGAGCTTAGAGGAGGGTCGCGACCTGGAAGGCCGCGAACTGCGCGAAGCGCGAGGGGGAGAGAAGGGAGAGGCGCCAGTCCTGTCCCTCGTCGGATTCCCTTCCGTCGGGATCGGTGAAGTACGCCTCTAGCCCATCGCGGACGCGTCGCTCGGATGCGTCGAGGTGGACCGAAGAGGACCAGATCACCAGCCCCGTCTCCGCGGCGACCATGTCGACCTGAACGCTGAGCTTCTGCGGCGGGAAGAACTGACTCTGCGTCACCGTGCCGAACAGCACGGCGTCGAGGCTATAGCGCCGTGAGAGCCCGAGGATCGTCTCGGGGCGGTACCAGCCGCGCCGGTAGGGCTCGCTGACGCGGATCTCCTCGAGGTCGGCGGTGTCCAGCGTGACGAGCTCGAACGGCGTGGAGTGGCTCAGCTCGGTGAAGAACGCCGCCTCGAGCGCGGCGCTCTGCTCGTCGGTCAGGTCCTCGCCCTCGAACGGCATCAGCCCGACGCGGCCGAGCCGGTAGGTGTCGAAGTCGTCGACGACCCGCGCGGTCGCGAGGGTCGGCATCGGGGCGACCGTCGACGCACAGGCCGAGAGCGCGAGCGCGAGCGCGGCGGTGGGCAGCGCGGTACGCACTATTCGTCGCGGAGCGCGAGCCCCGTGCCCTTCGGCTCGGACGTGGCCTCGATCATCGCGCGCTGGACCTCGATCTTCGTCTCGAGCAGCAGCTTCTCGGCCTCGAGCCGCCGGATCTGTGCCGTCGTCAGGCGCGCCGCCAGGTCGCGGTTCTCCGAGCGCAGCAGCTGATTCTCCTGCTCGAGCTCCGTCACCGCGGTCGAGCTCGTGCTCGTGGTCCCTTCGAGCTGCGCGATGCGCATCTTCGCGGCCTCCAGCTCGGACTGGAGCGCGCCGACCTCGATCTCGAGCGAGTCGCGCTGGTCGAGCACCTGCTGGTAGAGCTCCAGGATGTAGAGCCGCCCCGACTCGGTCGGCTCGACGCCGTGCGTCGACGCGGCGACCTCGGTGGCACCCTCGGCTTCGGCGGGCACGACGCCTCCGTCGGTCACCCCTCCGCTCACCGGGTTGCGCGGCGACGGACCGGCGACCGGCATGCTCTCCAGATAGGAATCGGGGTAGTAGGGCGCGTACTCCTGCGGAGGGAGCCCCTCGGGCGCGCCGGTCTGCTGAGTCGGCGCGCCTTGCGTCGGACGCCCCCAGGGGTCGGTCGGATAGGTCGCGGCCGTGCCCCCGGCCGGCGCGGCGTAGGTGCCCGGCCCGTTTGCGCCGGGGTGCTGGTGAAAGACGAGGGGGGTTCCGCAGGAGCTGAGCGCGCACGCCAGGGCGGCGCCCACGGCTGCGGCACGGGAGAGGCTAGGCTTCATTGCGCATCCTCGTTCGTCGGTTGAGATCCGCCCGGGGCGGCGTCGGCGTCGGCGTCGAGTTGGACGGCGAGCTCGAGCACCGTGACCTCGCCGCACGAGCAGGTGACTTCGATCGCGCGCACGACGCCGTCGACGCGCAGTAGGCGCGCGTCGGTCTGCGGGGCGCACCGGGCCTCGCCCTCGCCCGCGCGGGCGGCCGCGGCGGCGGGCGGCGCGGCCTCGAGGCGTACGTTGTCGCGCTTGATGATCTGCATGGTTCAGGCGAGGACGTCGAGCCCTCCTCCGATGTCTTCGTCCTCGCGCGGACGCGGGTCGCGCGACGCGGCGGGCGCAGCGTCGTCCTTCGAGGCCGCCGAGTCGCCCTTCGAGCGCTGCTCCAGCTCCTGCTCGAAGCTGCGGCCGTCTTCGGCCGAGCTATCCCGCTGGCGCAGCGGCGCCACCGAGCCGGTCGCGGGAACCTGGGTCGGGGGGATCCTTCCGACGTTTGCATCCATGGGCTGCCTCCGCGCTAGCGGCTTCCGCCTTCCAGCTTCAGGCCGCGGTTCAGCAGGTAGAGGGCTCGGCTGTGGATCTGGCTGACGCGCGACTCGGTGACGCCCATGACCTCGCCGATGTCGCGCAGCAGCAGCTCCTCGCCGTAGTAGAGGGTGACGACCGTCTTCTCCTGCTCGGGCAGCGCGGCGATGGCGCGCACGAGCATGTCCTTCATCTCCCGCCACTCGGCCGTCCCCTCCGGGTCGTCGCTGGACGGGTCGCGGAGCAGGCCGCTCAGGTCCTCCGACGGGCCCTGCTCGATCGAGACGGTCCCGGCGAGGCGCGCGCTGTGGAGGATCTCGTCGACCTCGGACTCCTCGATGCCGAGCTCGCTGGCGATCTCGTCCGGCGTCGGCGGTACGCCGCGCTCCTGCTCCAGCTTCGCGACGGCACGGTCGACCGAGCGCACCTTCTCGCGCCGGCCGCGGGGCAGGAAGTCGAGCCTGCGCAGCTCGTCGAGGATCGACCCGCGGATCCGCGGATAGGCGTAGGTCGAGAACTTCAGCCCGCGCTCCGGCTCCCACGAGTCCGCCGCGGCGATGAGCCCGAGCATCCCGAAGCCGAGCAGGTCCTCGCGCTCCACGCGCCCGGGCTGGTCCCACGACATCCGCCCCACGATGTGATGGAGCAGCGGGACGTGCTCGAGGATCAGCTGGTCGCGATCCGCGCGATCCAGGATCTTCTGTGCCTCGGGAGCTTCGCTCATCGAGGCCTCCGCTCAGCTGCACGGTGGAGGCTCTTGTTGATTGCGCGGGTCATGGCTCTTGGCTCTCGTCTCCCTCCCGCGCACGCAAGTCGGAGGCCAAGGAGGACTCGAGCGCGAGGCAGCCCACCTTCATGACCACAAAAACGGCGGCGAAGGCCCCGGCCCCGCGCAGCGAGGCCACGGACACCGGAACGTGGTGAACGAGGGATACCAGAGCGACGAAGCTCCCGGCCGCGACCGCCGCGCGCCGCTCGAGAGGGCGCCAGGCCTGGCGGAAAGAGATCGATCCGCTGCTCCTATCGGACATGGCAATCCAAAGCCTTGAGGGCCGAAACCGCGGCGGCGCGGCCGCCGACCTGCTCGGCCAGGCGGTGCAGGCAGCGGGATGCCGGGCTGTCCGGCTCGGTCAGGACGAACGACTGCTGACCGAGGCCCGCGGTCAGCACACTGCGGCTGCGCGGCATCCAACCGAGAAAGCGCGGCGAGCGCGCCAGGAAACGCGCGGCCACGTCGCGAAGGTTCTTCGCGACCCGGCGTGCTTCTTCATGCCCGGAGGCGAAGTTCACGAAGAGGTCGGGCGTCGGCACCTCGACCCCGGCCTCGGCCGCCCAGCCGTCGAGCGCCTTGATCACGCCGTAGGCGTCGGTCACCGCCGCGGGCTCGGGCGAGGTCACGACGAGCACGCGCGAGGCCGCCGCCGCGAAGGCCAGCACGTCCTCGCCGATCCCGGCGGCGCTGTCGCCGATCACGACCTGATACGCCGACGCGAGGCGCGCGACCTCGTCGAGCAGTGCGCGGCGACGCTCGGCGTCGGGGCGTGCCAGCTCGGCCGCTCCGGCGGAGGCCGCCAGGACGTGGACGCCGGCGGGGCCGCGCACGACGCAGTCCTCGATCTCGCGCCGGCCGGTGAGGAGGTCCTCAACGTCGCCGACACGCTCGAGCTTCAGCAGCACGTCCAGGTTCGCCAGGCCCAGGTCGAGGTCGACCAGCAGCGTGTCGACCCCGCGGCGAGCCAGCTCGACGCCCAGGTTGGCTGCGACCGTGCTCTTGCCGACGCCGCCCTTGCCGCCCGTGACGAGCAGGAAGGGGCACGGCAGGTGCACCCCGTGAAGGCGCTCGGTCACCGGGCGATCCTCCCGCGCAGCGCAAGGTCGGCGAAGTGATCTCCGCGGGCGCGGCGCAGGCCATCGCGTACGTCGGGCCCGTCGCACAGGAACGAGACCGGCAACCGCGCGCGCAAGCAGCGTTCGAGCGCTGCGGTCGGGTGCGGCGCTTCGTCGAGCTTCGTCAGCACGACCGCCTTCGGCCCGAGCGGCGCGAAGGCGCGCATCGCGAGGTCGAGGGTCGCGCGCGACGCCGTCGCCGGCAGCACCAGATGCGTCTCCGCGACCGCATGCCGCCCGAGGCGCGACAGCTCATCGCGCAGCACGCCGAGCCGCTCGACATCCCGCAGCGGCGTCGCCGGGGTGTCGAGCAAGACGACGTCGACGCCCGCCTCGACGGCGGCGCGCTCGTCGAGCTGCGCCGTCGACGCCAGCGCACGGATCGGAATCTCGTGGCGGTCGGCGTCGGTCGAGACGCGCTCGAGCTCACCGAGGCCAACGCCGTCGAGGCTCGCGAAGAACACGTTGCGCCCGCCCTCGACGAGCCGGCGGCCGATCTTGGCCATCGTGGTCGTCTTGCCGGCGCCGCTCGGACCCGCGAACGCGAGGATGCGGGTCCTGCCGTCGCGCTTCGGTGAGGGCTGCGCCTGGAAGGCCTTGCCGATCACCCGCGCCGCGACGTCGAGCGCGTACATGCCCTTCACGCCGCTCTTCTGGATCACGCCCGAGATGCGCTCCGTCAGCCCCTTCGACGCGCCATAGCGCGCCAGCCGCGCCCGCACGTCGCGCAGCCCCGGGTCGAGCCGCTTCGCCGGCGCGGTGCGCGGGCGGCCGTCACCCGCCCCCTCGGGCTCGGCTACGGCGATCGACACGCCGCCGCCGGGCAACGCCTCCTGGCTCAGAACGACCGCCGCTTCGCCGTGGTCGGCGCGCGCGCGCTGCAGCGCGTCGGTCAGGTTCCTTCCGCGAACGCGATGGATCTGCATGTCAGTCCTCCAGCTTCACGACCGCGGCCGTTTCGACCGCGCGTGCGGGAACGACCTCGTTGTAGGAGAGCACCGAGACCTTGGGCAGCGAGGCGCGAACGAGCTCGTTGACGAAGCGCCGCACGTTGGATCGAACCAGCACCACGACCTCCTTGCCGCTGCGCGTGGCCTCGGCGAGCGAATCGCCCAGGCGCTCGACCAGCACCTGCAGGAGAGCCGGGCTCACCGGCGCCGCGTCCGGATCGTTGCCGGTCCCGACGGCCGCCGCGAGGCGTGACTCGACCGCCGGGTCGAGGGTGACCGCGTGCAGCGTCCCATCGCGGTCTGCGTGCTGCTCGCAGAGCACGCGACCCAGCCGCTGACGGACGAGCTCGGTCAGCGTCTCCGGGTCCTTGGTGCGGTCGGCGTGGTCGGCGAGCGTCTCGAGGATCGCGGGCATGTTGCGCACCGGCACGCCCTCGGACAGCAGGTTGCGCAGGACGCGCTGGATCTCGCCGTAGCCCATCTTGTCGGGGATCAGCTCCTCGACCACCGCGCCGGCCGTCCGCTTCACGTTCTCGACGAGGTCCTTCACGTCGTCGCGATTCAGGATCTCGGGGAACGACGAGCGCATGATCTCGGAGAGGTGCGTGATCAGCACGCTGGTCGGGTCGACGACCGTGTAGCCCATGAGCTCGGCCTCGTCCCGGTTGCCCTCGGGGATCCACACCGCGGGCAGGCCGAAGGTCGGGTCGACGGTCTTCTTGCCGCGCAGCTTGCCGGTCGCGCTCCCGCCGTCCATCGCCATGTGGCAGCCGGGCTCGATCGTGCCGCGCGCCACCTCTTGCCCGCCGATCAGGATGCGATAGGCGCCCGGATCCAGCCGCACGTTGTCCTTGATGCGCACGGGCGGGAGCACCACGCCCTCGCGCGACGCGAAGCGCTTGCGGAGCTGCGAGATGTGGTCCAGCAGCCCGGCGCCCTTCTTGTCCTGCACGAACGGGATTAGCCGATAGCCGATCTCGAGCGCGACGCGGTCGACCTGCAGCAGGTCGAGCGTCTCGTCGGGGCGCTCCGCCTCCTCCTCCTCGCCCGCGGCACTCGCGGACGGGACCTCCGGCGTCGGGGTAAGGAGCTCGGCCGCATCCTCGACGCCACGCGTGGCGCGCCAGACCGCCAGCAGTGCGATCGCGAGCAACGCGAACGGCACGAGCGGCATCCCGGGCAGGAGTCCGATGACGAACATCATCCCCGCCGCGATCACGGTCGCCTTGGGGCGCCCGCCGACCTGCGCCATCAGGTTGTGCCCCAGCGTGTCGCGGCTGGTCGCGCGGGTCACCAGGATGGCGGCGGCGGTCGACACCAGGAGCGCGGGGATCTGGCTGACGAGGCCGTCGCCGATCGTCAGCATCGAGTAGCGCTCGGCGGCCTCGGAGATGCTCATCGCGCCGGCGATGCCGAGCGCGATGCCGCCGATCAGGTTGAGCGCGGTAATGATGAGCCCGGCGATGGCGTCGCCGCGCACGAACTTCGAGGCGCCGTCCATCGCCCCGTAGAACTCGGCCTCGGTGGTGATGGCCTCGCGGCGCCGGCGAGCCTCGGTCGAGTCGATCAGCCCCGCGTTGAGGTCGGCGTCGATCGCCATCTGCTTGCCGGGCATCGCGTCTAGCACGAAGCGCGCGGCTACCTCGCTGACCCTTCCAGCGCCCTTGGTGATGACGACGAACTGGATGATGACCAGGATCAGGAAGACGACCATCCCGACGGTGAGGTTGTCCCCCACGACGTAGCGGCCGAAGGCCGTGATGATCGTGCCGGCCTCGCCCTCGGTCAGGATCAGGCGCGTGCTGGCGACGTTCAGGCCAAGCCGGAACAGCGTCGCGAACAGCAGGATGGTCGGGAACGTCGACAGCTCGGACGACGCCCGGACGTTCATCGTCACGAGCAGCAGCAGGAGCGACGCGGTGATGCTGAACGCCAGCAGCACGTCGAGGAAGACCGGCGCGACCGGCGTCAGCAGGGTCACCATCAACCCGAGCACGCCGATGCCCATCACCCAATCGGCGTAGCGGCGGATCAGCTCGCCCATGCCTTCGAGCGGCGCGCCGGTGCTCGGCTTGTCGGCCATCGCGTCTCAGCGCCCTAGGCGGACGCCATCCTCCCCTCCAGGCGGTAGACGTACGCGAGCACCTCGGCCACGGCGGCGTAGAGCTCCTCGGGAATCTCCGCCCCGACCTCGACGCCGGCGTGCAGCGCGCGCGCCAGCGGGACGTCCTCGTACAACACGACGCCAGCCTCGCGCGCGATCTCCTTGATGCGACGCGCCACGTGGCCCTTGCCCTTCGCCACACAACGCGGCGCGCCGTCGTCGCCGCCCTGCGGCCGGTCGTAGGAAAGCGCGACGGCGTAGTGCGTCGGGTTGGTCACGACGACCGTCGCCTCGGGGACGTCGGCCATCATGCGCTGCGTCGCCATCTCGCGCTGGATCTGGCGCACCTTGGCCTTGATCTTCGGGTCGCCCTCGGTCGTCTTGTGCTCGTCTTTGACCTCCTGCTTGGTCATGCGCATCTCCTTGGCGTGCTGGAAGCGCTGGAACATCAGGTCGATCAGCGCGAGCGCGACGATCGTGATCAGACCGCCCGCAACCGCGGTCAAAGCAACGCGCCCAAGTGCCGCGAGCAGCGGTCCCAGCTCGTTGTCCCCGACGCGCGCGATCTCGTCGATCTGGGTGTAGGTGATGCCGCCAACGACGAGGCTGATCGCGAGGATCTTCGCCGCGGACATCCCGGTCCGCATCACCGAACGCACGCTGAAGAGCCGCCCAAAGCCCTTGATCGGGCTGACCTTCGACGGGTCGGGGGCCACGCCCTTCGGCGTGATGCGGAAGCCCACCTGGCCGTACCCGGCCAGCACGCCGACGACGAGCACGGGCAGGAACAACACCAGCAGCGGCAGCATGACGTCGGACGTCGAGCGCTTGACGATCGCGGCCGACGACCAGATGTCGAGCTCCGTCGTGCCTAGCGTTCCGAGCGAGCCGAGTGACGAGGCGGCCAGGTCGCCGGTCGCGTGGGCGAGCTCGCCGCCGCCGAGCGCCATCGACGTCGCGGCGGCGCACAACATGAGTGCGGCGACGAGCTCCTGCGACAGCGCGACCTGACCGTTCTCGCGCGCCTCCGCCAGCCGCCGCGGCGTCGCCTCCTCGGTCTTCTGGTCCTTTTCCTGGTCGGCCACGCTAGCCCTCCATCACCACGAGCGCGGCGTCGAGCCAGCGGGCGAAGGCGTCGTAGACGCTCTCGATCGCCGGGGCGAGCAGGGGCGCGAACAGGAACATGGCCACGAACGAGAGCAGGATCCGGATCGAAAAGCCGATCTCGAGGATGTTCAGGTGCGGCACCGCCCGCGACAGCAGTCCGATCAGCGCCGAGACCAGCACCAGCAGCACCATCACCGGGGCGGCAAACACCAGCCCCGCCGCGAACATGTCGCCGAAGATCTCCGCCGCCAGCGCCGTGAAGCCGCGGCTGAACTCGATGCCGCCGATCGGCGCCCGCTCGTAGGAGTCGGCCAGCGCGCGGAACAGCAGGAAGTGCCCGTTGAGGGCCAGCAGGCCGAGCAGGAAGATCGACTCGTACATCGTCGTGATCAGCGACGAGCGCACGCCCGTGGCGGGGTCGACCTGCTGGGCGATCAGGAAGCCCATCTCCTGGCCGATCATGTGCCCCGACACGCGAACGACGAGCATCGCAAGGTGCAGCACGAACGACAGGAACAGCCCGAGCAGCACCTCGCGCAGCATCATCGCCGCGTACAAGAGCGTGTCGACGCCCGCGTCCAGCGGCGCACCGGTAACGCCGTACATCAACAGCGAGACCAGGGCGATCAGCCCGATCTTGTAGCTTGAGAAGCGGGTCCCCACACCGAGGATCGGCGCCGACACGACCATCGCGCTGGAGCGCGTCGCGTACAGCCCGAAGGCTTCAAGGGTCCCGGGCACCAGCATCGCCTAGCTCAGTCCGAACGAGTTGAGCTGCGAGAAGACGCGGATGCAGTAGTCCTTCAGCACGCCGAGCGCGGGTGCGAGGAGCAGCAGCGCGACGACCGCGACCGCGAGCATCTTGGGAACAAGGCTCATCGTCTGCTCCTGAACCGAAGTCAGCGCCTGGAAGAAGCTGACGGCCACGCCGACGACGAGCCCCACGAGCAGCACGGGCCCGCCCAGGATCAGCGCGGTCACCAGCAGCTCGCGCGCGAGGTCGACGACGCGGATGTCAAGATCGCTCATGGCTAGGTGACGAGGAACGAGGTGACCAGCGACTCGCAGACCAGGTGCCACCCGTCCACGAGCACGAAGAGCAGGATCTTGAACGGCGTCGAGATCATCACCGGCGGCAACATGAACATGCCCATGGAGATCAGCACGCTCGCCACGACCAGGTCGATCAGCAGGAAGGGCAGGAACAGCAGGAAGCCCATCTGAAAGGCGGTCTTCAGCTCGCTGAGGATGAAGGCCGGCACCACGACCTGGAA
Organism: Planctomycetota bacterium; assembly: GCA_039029355.1. Lineage (GTDB taxonomy): Bacteria > Planctomycetota > UBA1135 > UBA1135 > JBCCGI01. The sequence continues at coordinate 6,877 of JBCCGI010000014.1, read as the reverse complement.
CGGCAGGTCCGCGGCGGTCAGCTCGGTTCCGTCGTCCTTGGGCTCGACCCGCGCCAGGTCGGCGAACAGGCGCAGCTCGCCCTCGCGCGTGTTCGCGAGCAGGAACATGCGCAGCTCGCCCCACGCCGTCTGGACCGCGGCCTCGCCCTCGAGCTCCTCGGCCTCGTACGGCACGTAGGCCCGCTCATAGACGCGCGAGGCGACGGGCGCCATCACGAACGAGGTGAGGAACAGCGCCAGCCCGATCATCACCGGGTTGGGCGGCAGCTCGTTCACTCCGAGCGAGCGGCGCACGAACGACAGCACGATGACGATGCGCGTGAAGCTCGTGACCGTGATGAGCGCGGCGGGGATCAGCGAGAGGACGGTGAGGAGCAGCGCGATCTCGATCGCGGTCGAGAAGCGCAAGCCGCCACCTTCGGCCTCGTCGGTGCCCACGTCGTCGGCGGGTTGGGCCGCCTCGAGCGCGGACTCGGCCAGCCCCGCCGCCGCCTCGACGGCCTCGCCCACCTCTTGCCCATGGAGCGCGGGTGCCGCGCCGAGCGCGAACACGCCAAGCAGCAGGATCAGCCGCAGCAGCCCGGTGGTCATCCCAGCACCCCCTTCCCGAGCTGGGAGTCGGTGCGCGCCGCCCGTCCCCGGGCCGGCGTAGGCAGCACCTCGCCCGCGCGGCTGCGGAGGGCGTCCAGGAAGCCGCCGGCGGTGTGCCCCACCGCGTTCAGCGCGGTGTCGTCGGGCGCCTCGGCGGGCTCGGACTCGTCGGCGTCGAGCTCGGCCAGGAGGCGCACTTCCTTGTCTCCGAGCCCCAGGAGATAGCTGCGGTCGTAGCAGCGCACCACGGCCACGCGCTGGCGGCTGCCGAGCGACAGCACGTCGAGCGTCTGCAGCGCGCGCCGTGAGCCTCGGCGCCCGCCGCCCGCCGCGCTCAGCCGCCGGAAGCCCAGCGCCAGAGCGAGGATCAGCAGCAGCAGGAAGCCGCAGACCAGGAAATAGCGGGTGAGGTCGGGCCCCTCCGCTCCGGCAAGCCCGGAGAGGTCGGCCGTCTGGGCCGCGGGGAACGCGAGGTTGGGGAGCATGGCGGTGGTCTCCCGCCGTCGTGGAGCGCGACACCAAGCGCGTGGGGAGGCGCCGGATGCCTGTCGAAGATCTCGACACCGAGCCGCTCGGCCCGGCGCCCTCGACCGCGGGGGCGCCTAAGACTTCGACGGGATCCCCCGAAAGGTTGAGCGCCGGCTCGCCGCGGGCACCTCAACCCGGGAAGCCGGCGGACGAGCGGCCCCGCCCTCGGGCGGCGCGCGGTCCCCCCCGGAACCCCCATGCGCGCCGCCCCGGGCCGGGGCCGCCGTCCTCCGGAACCTCGGCCGGCTAGGCGATACCGACGATCCCCTGCTCTTCCACCTGGAAGTTCGGGAACACGCCGCCGATGCCGTAGCGCCGGTTCAGGATCTCGCCCAGCACGTGCCGGATGTCGTGCGTGATCTTGAGATCCTCGGGATGAGTCGGATCGAGCAGCTCCTCGATCCCTTCCTGGACGTCCCAGTCGCGGTAGAACACCTTGCCCGCGAACGCCCCGGTGCTGACGCCGTCACCCATCACCATCGCGACGCCGCCGGTGCCGTGGTCGGTGCCCTCGCTGTTGTTCTCAGCGATGCGGCGACCGAACTCGGTGACGACCGCGACGATGTACTTCGACGTGCCCGCGGAGCCGCCCATGTCGTTGTAGAACGCGGCGAGCGTCTTCGAGACGTCCCACGACATCGTGAAGAAGGTGTCGGGATCGGGACCGGCGAGCGGGCGCTGGGCGTTGTGGTGGTCCCAGCCTCCGAAGTTGAGGTGCGCGGAGTCCAGCTCGACCGCGCCGCTCTTCAGCAGGGTCGCGAGGTCGCACATGGACTGCGCGAACGGCGTGATCTGCTGGGTCGCGGGATAGCGCGGATAGTCGGCCGGGCAGGGGCCATAGGTGACGTTGCTGAGCGCGTCGAGCGCGGCGAACGCGTCCGCGGCGCCCGTCTTCAGGAGCAGGTTCGGGTGTCCGGAGTAGGAGTCCTCGATCGCCGTGCGCCGCAAGCCCGCCGTCTCGATCCAACCGGGGAACGAGACCTGCTGCAGGTCGTCGACGGCCTTCGTCTTCGGCGCGCCGGCCAGCGAGACCGGCAGCGTCGGACCGAGGCCCACGCCGAGCAGGCTTCCCATCGACATGCGCGCCTCCATGTAGCGCGCAAACCAGCCGGGCGTGCCGGGCGGCAGAGTGCCGGGCGTGATGCCCCACTCGAGGAAGTTCATCGCCTCGAAGTGCGAGCGGCCGTTGCCCGTCAGCCCGGTGCCGTGCACGAAGACCAGGTCGCCGTTGCCGTACGGGACCTTGAGGTCCACGCTGGTCGCCTCGTCGACCGCTCCCGGAGGCAGCGCCCAGCCGTCGGACTCGTTCAGCCAGCCCCGAGCCCCGGCGCCGGGCGGCTCGATACGGGTCTGACCCACGACGCGGCGATCCGAGTAGTAGGTGTCGTTCACAGGCGCGACCCACGTGAGCCCGTCGGCTCCGCCGCGCAGGAAGATGACGATCAGCGTGGGGCTGACGCTCGTGCCCTGCGAGCCGATCGCAAGCTTGGGAGTCCAAAGCGTCGACGCGGCAGCCGCGCTCGCGACCGCGCCGCTGTTGGCGAGGAACCGCCGGCGGGAGAGCTCGTAGCGCTTCCTCGCGCTGCCCTTCTCTTGGTTCGGTTGCTTCATGACTTGCCTTAGTAGAGCTGGTAGCTGGGTGCGGAGGCGGTCAGCGCGATGCTCTCGCGCACGATGATGAACGGGTCCTCGATCTGGCCGTCGATCAGCATCTCCACGGTCTCGTCGACGTACTCCTGGATCGCGTCGAGCTCGTTCTGGAGGAGCATCCCCCCGGTGAGCACCTCGCTGAGGCGCTCGGCGGTCTTGCTGACCTCGAAGACGCCGAGCAGCTGAGCCAGCGCGAGGTTCTCGACGTTGATGCCGGGGAGCTCGTTGGGGCAGGGCTCGGGCCCCGTGTCGCCGTCGCAGATCTCGGTCTGCGGCGCGCTCAGGATCTTCGACGCGACGCGCCAGCGCGCGTCGACGCCGCTCGCCCACGGCGCTGCGGCTTGCGGCGGACCGTTCGGCGGCCCCCACTCGTGCGGGGTGTGTCCGGCGCGACGCATCTCGTCGAGCAGCGATCCCAGCGGTAGCACGGTCAGCCCGGGGCTCGTCGCGCTCTGCGACGGGCGAACGATCGCGTTGATCTGCGCCATCAGCCCGGCCGCGTGCTGCACGGGCCGCTTCAGCAGCAGGCTGCCGCTGTTGACCACGCCCTGCAGGACGTCCTGCGCGAGGAGCGCGCGGACGATCTCCGAGATCCGGCCGTCGTTGTCGTTGTAGGCGTCGACCGCCACGTCGACCAGCGTGGACGGCGTGTTGTAGTCCAGGAGCCAGCGGACGAGCTTCTCGGCGAGGAAGGTCTTCGTGTTCGTATGGTTGGCTAGACCGACCAGGATCTCCTCGGCCTGCTCCTCGGCGGTGCCGACCGTGATCGAGATCGGCTCGACGCTGAGGATGTTGTAGGCCTGCGCGGTCCCGTGGTACGCCGGCACGTGCAGGTACTTGTAGAGGTCCGGAGACTCGTCGTCGAGGTTGATCGAGAGGCCCGCCAGGCACGCCGCCACGTCCTTGACGTCGTCCTCGTCGTAGCCGTTGTCGACGCCGAGCGTGTGGAGCTCCAACAGCTCGCGCGCGTAGTTCTCCTGGAAGACCGGCTCCTTGTTCTGGAAGTTGTCCAGATAGACGAGCATCGCCGGGCTGTACATGTTGCCCTTCAGGAGGTCGAAGAACCTCCCCAGGGCTTCCTTGCGGATGACGTCGCGGTCGTCGATCGGCTTCATGATCCCAAGGCTCTTGGCCTTGATGTCGATGCTGAAGTGATCGTCCGCGAACTCGACCATGCGCTCGAAGAGCCGCTTGTTGGACAGGATGCGCCGCAGCAGGGTCAGGTTGCTCATGACCTGCGCGGGGACCGTTCCCGAAGGATCGATCTGATAGAGCATCTTCTCCGTGGTGTCCTCGTCGATGAGGAGCTGCAGCCCAGGCTCGTTCGCGATGTAGTCGTCGAGCTCCTGGTCGCCGATCGCGTCCGGGTTGAGGTGGTGGTCGAGGTAGCCCTCGTAGCCGAGGTCGAGAGCGAGCTTGTACTCGTCCTGCTCGAAGTAGCCGCACACCCGGTTGACGAGGCGCACGAGCAGCGGGTCGTAGTCCCCGTTCACGGGCGCGGGCGACGAGGCCGAGGCCGTCCCGAGGAGCGAGCTCCACGTCAGGCCGGCGGTGCCGGCGGCCACGGCGGACTTGCCGCCAAGCCGCCTCACCAGCCCGCGTGCCAGGCGCCGGAACTCCTCGAACTCGACGGATTCCGGTGGCGTTCGTTCGATGTGCGGATCGGGCTCGGAGAGGAAGGGTTTGGGAGCTTCCATCGGATCCTCGTTGTTGCTTGGGGTTCGCGAGAGAGGCGGGAGGCCTGCCGCAAACCCGTGAACCCGACCGCGCGACGCTGCGGTTGCGGCGCAGGCCGGAATTAAGCCCGGCCGCAGCGCGGCTCCGCGCCTAGTCGGCGCTGGCCGCCGCCGGCAGAACGTCGATGACGACGACCTCGGGCCGGCACAGGAAGCGCAGCCGCGGTGCGTGGCCGCGCTCCATCCCCACCCCGCGCGACACGATCAGCGTCCGGCCGCCCGCCAGCTCGGTTCGCCCCGCCGCCCACGCGCGCGGAACCCGCGACATCGTGATCGGCGGACCGAGCAGCGGCAACCGCACCTGCCCGCCGTGCGTGTGCCCCGCCACCAAGAGATCCGCCTCGACGTCGCCGAACGCAAAGCCGGGGCGATGGGCCACCACGATGTGAAAGCGCCCGTCTTCCGCCGCCGGAACACGGACCGAGGTCGTGGAGCCGTCGTCGTAGGAGAGCCCGGTGATCCGCAGCTCGTCGAGGTCGACCGCCCGCGTCGCTCGGAAGAGCTCGGCGTCGAGGCCATCGAACACGCGCTCCCAGCCGCGTGGGTCCACGTCGCCCTGGACGGCGTACACGCCGAGCGGCGCGTGCAGGTCGAGCTCGCGGAAGAGCGCGTTCACCGCGGCCCACTGGCGCTCGCGCTCGTCGGGGTCGAGGACGTGCACATAGTCGCCCGGGAGCAAAATCAAGTCGGGCTCCTGGGCGAGCAGCAGCTCGATGGCGCGGCGTTCGTACCCGCCGACGGCGTCGGTCTGCAGGTCGGCGACGACGCCGATGCGCAGGCGCCGCGTGACCTTCGCCGAGCGCAGCTCATGCCGCGTCAGCTCGAGCGCGGTGGGCTCGATGAGGAACGCATCCGCGGCGACCGCGACGAGCGCGAGCGCAAGCGAGGCGAGCGCGATCCGCCAGGACCGCCGCTCCCGCAGCAGCCACGCTCCACCCGCCGCCAGAAGCGTCCCGTGCAGAAAGGTGCCCCACGCGCAGAAGCGCATGGTGGCGAAGATGGGATGCCACCCGAGCGCCGCGGCGAAGGCGACGGCGAGCCCGAAGCAGGCGCCCGCCGCCAGCAGCGCTCCGCCGGCCACGCCGGCCGCGCGCGGTCGGCGCCGCACAAGGCCGAGCGCCAGGGCGTCGACCGCCAGCATCGCCACGTTGAACAGGAGGTCCGCCACCGGACGGCAAGCCTATCCGCTGCGACACCCGCGCCGCGGGTAGAAGGCTCCCTAGCCGCTCAGGTCGCAGCTGCCGCCGGTCGGCGCGGCGGCGGCAGCCGTGGTCCGCACATGGCGCTTCACCTCCGCCAAGCGGCGGAGGTCGCCCGAGAGGCGCTCGCTTTCGCGGCAGACGAGGCTGACCGCGACCGCGTTGAGGCGGACGACGTCCTCGAGCGTCTGCACGAGCTCGCCGCTTGCGTCCGGGTCGAGAGAGCCGGCGTCGGGCTCGTTCGCTCGGTAGGCCTCGAACAGCTCCTGGCAGCGGCCCCAGGTCGACTCCCAGCCCGAGGGCTGTGGGTTCTCGGGTCCGATCTGGTCGAGCAGCGCACGCAGCTCGCCGGCGAGTTCCTGGAGTGTCTCAAGGCTCGAAGTCATCGCTACGCGGCTTCCTTGTCTTGCTCGCGGAGCTCGATCTCCTGCCAGGCTTCGAACAGCGACGAAAGCACGCGCTTCGCGCCGTAGAGCGGCTCGACATCGCCGCTCTGAATCGCCTGGTGGATCGCGTCTTCCGCGAAGAGGTAGAGGCGTTCCAGCTCCCGGCAAAGCTCGGGCGCGTAGTCCGGCTCGAGGGAGATACGAAGCTCCACGATCACCGCCTCGGCGCGGTTCAGCCGATCCCGAAAGCGCGTCGGGTCGGCTTCGGCGCCCATCGTCAGTGCTTCGTCCAGGAAGCGCATCGCCCCCTGGTACATCAGCCTCACGATCTTGATCGGAGGAGCGTTCTCGAAAGTCGCCTGCCGGTAAGCGTCGGCGGCGGAGGTGTACGAGTTCATTCGGTTGGGTACGTGGTTAGAGCTGACTCAGCGCGTTGGCGAGATACTGCCCCTGGGAATTGAGCCCCGCCATGAGCTCCTCCAGCGCACTGAACTGCTGGATGAGCGTCGCCTCCTTCTGCCCGATGTTGTATTCGAGCTGCTCGATCTGATCGTCGAGGTCGTCGTTGAGGCTCTCGAGCGTGTCGCGGCGCCGCTCAAAGGCCCCCGGCAGCTCGTTGCCGAACACGTCGGTCGAGTCGTCGACCATTCCCTCGATCGCGTCTTCGAGCGCGACCATCAGGCCGCTGTCCGAGTCGGTGAAGAGCGAGGCGAGCAGGTCGGGGTTCGCCGCGAGCTTCTCATCGAACTCGGTCTCGTCCATCGTCAGCGTGCCGTCGAGCTCGAGG